>CAZOFO010000041.1:0-1737 GCA_964579265.1 Microcaldota archaeon | reverse complement strand
TTGCGTCCGGTAGTAGTGAAACAGTGCGTCCCGGTCGGGGTCGCCGGCCGTCGACACCGCGCCGCCGGCGCAGTCCGCCAACCATCGAAGGATCGTCCGCCTGCCTTCGGCCGTCGGCTTGTACCGCTCCCGGTGTTCGCCGTCTTCGGTGGTGTAGTGGACGCCTTCGAGCAGTTCGGGGGGCCACGCTCCGGCGTCTCGCCGGCGGGCCTCCAGGCGCCATAGCTTCGGGGTGCGACGTGCGACCGGATGGAACCGCGCCGGTTCGTCGTCGAAGATGGCAAGGTGTTCGGCTTCGATGAACGTCCGAAGGATCTGCGACCATGCGATCTGTTCGCCCCGTTCGTCGTCTTCGTGGCCTATCGGCCGGCCCCGCTTCAACGTCTCCAGGTGGTGCGTGGTGAACTGGATGGCCCCGCCCCGCTGTTCGCGCCGTTGGTGAATGAACTTACACTGTCGGGACTTGTCGGGCATGTTGTCGGGGTGCAGCTCGCAGGAATGGCAGAACCGCGCCCCGCCCCCTTCGGCGGCCCGTTCGGCGGCCCGGTAGACGTCGAACCGTTTGCATTTTTTCTCGGTGCGTTTCGGTTCGGTGGTGATGGCATCGGCCACGGCGTTGAAGTCGACGCCCTCACGTTGCCGGGCGCGCTCCAGCAAGTCGGCTTGCTTCTCCTTCAGAACGTCGTTGGTCAGAGACATGTAACGGGCCGTTTCGCCGCGTTGGAACGTATCAATGATGGCGTCGAGGCCGACGTAAGTCTTGCCGGAGCCGGGGTCGGCGACGATGAACATCCGGCCGGTGTCAGCGTCCAACAACTCCGTGACGTGTTCGGCCAGACGGGCGCGGCCGGTGTCCAGGTCAATCGGTTCGGCGCCGTCGTAGGGGTCGAGCATCTCCGGCCCCGGCCGTGTCCTGCCCTGATAGGCGTCTTCGGGCGGCGTCCAGTCCGCCTGTTTGGCGTGGTGCCAGATCGTCCCCAAGGTCACCGCCCCCCCGTCGACGCTATCCGGGGGAGTCTCGGGGAACGATTGCCAGTAGCTCCGGCAGACCAACGGCCCGTCGTACTCGTCGCCCCCGCTACTCCACTGGATGAACAGTTCTAACGCATCGTCGCCGAACGTACTGCGAAGCGCAGTCCCGATGTTGCGCCACGTCTCATAACCGACGTCGGGGTCGATGGCCTCTAGGGCGTCCGGTATCCAACTGTCGGCGAGGTTGTCGGGCGTGCGGTAGTTCGGGGAGCGTTCGGCCGTGTCGGTGTTGCTCGCTTCGACCAGCTCGCCGACGGCCACCGTGCCGCCGTCCCCGTCGGGGAGTGCGTCGGGATTCAGTTCGGGCAGATCGCCGAAGGTGTCGAAGAACGGTTCCCGCTGTGCGTCAGGGTGCGGCGCCCTCGGGGTGAACTGGAGTCGGCCGGGATCTTTGGTCGCCGGGTCGGGCGCACCGTCCAACAGTTCGTAGACGTGCGAGAAAATGGCGCGGTGTTCCGCCGGCGTCACCGGCCGGGAGTACGGCGCCAGCACTCGGAACCGGGGTTGTTCAGGGCTCCACTTGCCGGGGACACCGTGCGAACGTGTCGAGTAGACGATTCGGCGAAAGCCTGTCAGCGGACCTTGCAGCCCGTCGACGGTCCCCGATGTCTCTTCGATGTCCAGGGTCAGCCACGTTACCGCCTTCACGTTGTCGGCCGTGCGGCCGGCGCCGTCGAAGGTCGCACCGATGAACGCGGGACCATC
>CAZOFO010000040.1:0-1767 GCA_964579265.1 Microcaldota archaeon | reverse complement strand
TGAAACAGAAGTTATGTCTTTTCCTACTAATGCACCTCCTATTTGAATTGGTGAATGTCTACTAGTAGTTGTCCCGTCTCCAAGTTGTCCTCTGTTATTCCATCCCCACGCATAAACCTTTCTATCAGAATCAAGGGCAAGAGAATGTTTATATCCTGCTGAAACAGAGACTATTTCTTTCCCTTCTAATGCTCCACCTATTCGAATTGGTGAGTATTTTTCAACAGTTGTTCCATCTCCAAGTTGTCCTTGACCATTGTATCCCCATGCATATATATTACCATCTGAGTCAAGAGCAAGGGAATAACTTAATCCTGCTGAAAAAGAAATTATGTCTTTTCCTTCTAGTACTCCACCTATTCGAATTGGTGAATGTCTATTAGTAGTTGTTCCATCTCCAAGTTGTCCATAACTATTGTATCCCCACGCATAAACCTTACCATCTGAGTCAAGAGCAAGGGAATGATATGTTCCTCCTAAAATAGAAATTATTTCTTTTCCTACTAATGCACCTCCTACTTGAATTGGTGAGTATTTTTCAGTAGTTGTTCCATCTCCAAGTTGTCCGTGATCATTATATCCCCATGCATATATATTACCATCAGAATCAAGGGCAAGAGAATGAGAGGATCCTGCTGAAACAGAAATTATGTCTTTTCCTTCTAATATGCTTCCTTCACTAACTTGAATTGGGGAATGCCTATCGAAAGTTGTTCCATCTCCAAGTTGTCCATAACCACTCCATCCCCACGCATAAACCTTTCTATCAGAATCAAGGGCAAGAGAATGTTTATATCCTGCTGAAACAGAAACTATTTCTTTCCCTTCTAATACCCCTCCTACTTGAATTGGTGAACATCTATCAGCAGTTGTTCCATCTCCGAGTTTTCCCAAAATATTCTCTCCAAAAGAAAAAACTTCTCCATCTTTCAACATTAAAGAATGGTTTACTCCTAATGATATAGGATTAGGATTTTTTAGTCTTTCATAAATATTTATTATATTCTTAGTATTTAATTTCCTTAATATTTCTTGATCTACAGAATTCTCCTTATAAATTCTTACTTTTGTTATACAAGGTATAAAATTGTTTAACTCTTGTATGCTAACTTCCAAACTATCATTTTTACGTTTATGTATAATTTTTCCACTTGATAATAAAACGAGCTTAGTTTTATTATACAGTTGAAACTCAGTAATTCTTGTATTTAAAGCCATTTTTAACCCCTCCTTTTTGAAATTAAGTGTCCTTTTTTATATATAAAAGATAATACTTAAATTTGTTTAATATTATTCTAAAAAAACAAAAATAAAAAGACAATCCATAGAATTGTCTTTTTTAAACTTCTACTTTAAATTAAAATCTATTTTGGTTGGTGAATGTCTATCAGTAGTTGTTCCATCTCCTAGTTGTCCATAATCATTCCATCCCCACGCATAAACCTTTCCATCGGAGTCAAGTGCAAGAGAATGATTCATTCCTGCTGAAACAGAAGTTATGTCTTTTCCTTCTAATATACTTCCTTCACTAATTTGAATTGGTGAATGTCTATCAGTAGTTGTTCCGTCTCCGAGTCGTCCGTCAGCATTCCATCCCCACGCATAAACATTACCATTTGAATCAAGTGCAAGAGAATGTTCATTTCCTGTTGAAACAGAAACTATTTCTTTCCCTTCTAATACCCCTCCTACTTGAATTGGTGAACGTCTATTAGTAGTTGTTCCGTCTCCAAGTTGTCCGGAACCATTGGATCCCCACGCATAAAC
>CAZOFO010000039.1:0-1840 GCA_964579265.1 Microcaldota archaeon | reverse complement strand
GCCTAGACAACATTCACACTCCAGCTTCCCCTATATATTCGGTCGCAAGTTCATTTACGCATTCACCAGAATGTGAACTAGAGATAGAAGAAGCAATGCAGGATCCACAGCAACAGCAGATACCTGAAATACACTACGAATGCGATACAAGTCAAGAAGCACTGGACAGAGCTGAAAAAGAATCACTATCACTACTAAAACCACTTCACACAGATTACATAGTGATAGATAAAGAAATAGTGGGAGGTAGAACCGGTGGGAAATGGAACGCGCTCCTAACTATAGCGCAACCAGACTACACAAGAGAAGGACTTATGCCATGCATGCAAACGCTACCATGTGAAGAAGTAGAAGATGAGATGGGGCTAGGAGAAGAAATGACAACCGTAATAGATTGTGGTGGAGTAAGACTACCAGAGCACGAATGGGAAAGGATAAAGGAAGCAGACTACCCAGGTTACTACCACGAACAACTAGCAGAAGAAGGACTGGATACAAACCTCTTTGCAAGAGAAGACAGTCAAGGAAAAACGCTTTACATGCCAGGAATAGCTTGCGGAGAAGCATTCTTCCAGGGAGGAGCAACCAGAAGAACACCAACCATGCACACATTCGCTCACAGAATGTTCTTTGGAGACGATTCTCTGAACCACGTTGAAAAAGTCTACGAAAACGAATGGTTAGTTGTATACGAAGTCAAAGACATGGATGAAATACCTCATCCAAGCGAATTCACGGACTTCACTCAAAGAAGACACGTAACACCTGAACAACCTGAAGAACTTCCAAAGGAACCAGTAGGATAAAGAACCGAGGCAGATGCCAATGGAAATTCCTATAATACTGATCGCTTCATTAATTTCTATATACACTGTTTTCTTCTCTTACCCTAAGATAAAGAAATACCTTTACTCCATAGGTATACACGGGATAGACAAGCAGAAAGAAGAAGAACCGAGGATAGCTTCAGGAGGAGGCACCTTACCCGCACTAGCCACCTTCATAGGACTAATGATTTTCCTCATCCTCGCAGTATTCCTAGCACCTTTTGAACTAAATATAAAATTGATGATAGGAGCAGCTTTAACCATTCAGACAGTGACTTTAGTAGGGTTTCTGGACGATATCTACGTGGTAGACGAGAAACATGTAGCTAAAACTGGTACGGAGCAGATAAGAAAAGGATTAAGCCAATTCTCAAAATCAATAATGGTTCTTCCCGCCGCAATCCCACTAATAATTGTCACTGCAAGCCAATCCACACTACATATCCCTTTCATAGGTGCAATCGAAGTAGGATTGATCTACCCATTAATCCTAGTTCCTATTGGTGTCATCTGTGTGGCCAACGCCACCAATATGCTCGCGGGGCAGAACGGACTGGAAGCAGGTATGGGATTCATAGCTCTACTTGGACTTGGAACATTCTCATTAATGATTAATCAGATTGAAGCTGCTGCATTAGCTATCATTTCTGCAGCTGCTCTATTAGCTTTCGAAAGATACAACTGGGCTCCAGCAAGTATATTACCAGGAGATTCACTTACATATTTCACCGGAGCCTCTATAGCATCGGTAGTGATAGTAGGTAACATAGAGGCATTTGGAATAATTGTCTTTATTCCTTGGATAGTAGAGGCATTTGTAAAGGCTAGTCAGAAGTTCCAGGCGAGCAGCCTAGGGAAACTAACAGATAGAGGAACTCTTAAGCCCGTTAATGACAAGATAGAATCTTTGAACCACTTTATCATGTCCCTCGGAGACTTCACAGAGAAACAAGTGGTATCGATATTCTTACTGATAGAGATATTCTTCGTTGTACTTGGATTTGGCTTGTACT
>CAZOFO010000038.1:0-2063 GCA_964579265.1 Microcaldota archaeon | reverse complement strand
CTCCGACTCTTCCTTCAACCAAGACATAGGAAACTGGGACACGAGTAGTGTGACGTATATGGCCTTTATGTTCCAAGACTCCTCCTTCAACCAAGACCTTTCAGAATGGTGTGTTCCAGGAGTAGAAAGTGAGCCAGATAACTTTGGAAATGCAGGAACAAACCCAACTTGGGGAGAATGTTCTTATCCACATATAGTATTCAAGGAAGCAAATGATGTAGCAGATGTAAATATAAAAATATACAGCGATTCAGGAAGAACAACATTAGTGGGAGAAATAGACACAAATGGAGTAGGAAGAGGTAACTATTATGCTTCAAGTGGAGACACAACCCTTTATTATACAGCGACTAAATCTGATTATATTGCAGAAGATAGTATTACATTGGGAAGTTGTACAGCAAGTGATGATTGTGAGAATGTATTTACTACGGAAAGTTTCACAATGCAAAAGGAAGCAAACAGCGAGAAAGACTTTGAACTAGAAGGAGAAACAGGTAAAGAAGATGCCAACTCTGAGAAGAACTTTGAAATAACTGGTAAGGTAGATTCAAATAGCGAAAGAGATATAACATTAGAGGGAAAGGCAGAAGATAATTCTGAAAAGGATTTTGAGCTAACTGGTAAAATAGATGACAACTCCGAAAAAGAAATTGAGATAAATACTCAAGGAGAAGGGGTAGGAGAAAATGACTTCGAACTCTTAACTGAAAACTCCAGCGAATCTCACAGAAGAATAGAGTTAAACGCAACAGAAGATTTAAGTAATGAAAAAGATTTTGAACTAACAGGAGGCATAGATGAGAATGACGAAAAGAACTTTGAAATAACAGGAAAGGAAGATAGTAATAGCGAGAAAAACATATCTCTTACAGGAGAGAAAGAAACAAGCAATGAGAAGGATATAGAATTGATAGGAGAACAAGCTGATAGTTCCGAAAAAGATTTAGAATTAACTGGAAACGAAGATAGTAGTAATGAGAGAAGTTTAGATTTAACTGGTAAAGATACAAGCCAGAAAGACAAAGACTTTGAGTTACACGGAAAGCAAACTGACCAAAGTGAAAAGGATATTGAGCTTACAGGAAAATTGGACTCAAACTCTGAACGAGATATTGAAATAAACACGCAAGGCGAAGGTGTTGGTGAGAATGACTTTGAGATACTAACAGACGGAGCTGAAGAATCACATAAAAGAATAAATCTCCACGGAATAGATACAACAGAGAATGAAAGAGAGGTAGAGATTACTGGTAAATTAGACGAAACATCACAAAGGGATTTTAAACTACAAGGGCAAGAAAGCGATAACTCTCAAAAAGATTTTAAACTTATAGGTGAGAGCGAAGCAGATAACTCTCGGGATTTTGAGTTAGTAGGAGAACAAGAAGATAATAATGAGAAAGACCTTGAACTTAAAGGAAAGATAGATAGCGATAGTGAAAAGAATATAGAATTAGAAGGGGTAAGTGGGTCAGAAAGCAATAGGGACTTTTTATTAGAAGCTGAAGAAGAAAAGACATCAGAAAGAGATGTAGATATTACAGGTAAGGAAGATTCTACATCAGAAAAAGGCTTTGAAATGGACACAGAGGGAGAGGGAGTTGGTGAGAATGACTTTGAGATACTAACAGACGGAGCTGAAGAATCACATAAAAGAATAAATCTCCACGGAATAGATACTGAAACCTCCCAGAAGAACTTTGAGCTTACTGGTAAAGAACAAGACAACTCAGAAAAGAACATAGAACTTATAGGTAAAGATTCAGACACATCTGAAAAGGACTTTGAATTGGTTGGAAGTAAAGATGATAGCTCAGAAAAAGATATAGAGCTTCACGGAAAGACAGAAGATACCGATAGTAAAGATATTGAGTTAACTGGTAAAACCCAAGACACAAGCGAGAAAGATATTATATTAGATGCAGAAGACGAAAGCAGTAGTGAAAAAGACATTGATATTACAGGTTCTTTAGATGAAGGTTCCGAGAAGGAATTTGAAATAAATACACAAGATGAAGTAGAAAACGAAAGAGGTTTTGAATTAAGTACAGATGGTGGAG
>CAZOFO010000037.1:0-2161 GCA_964579265.1 Microcaldota archaeon | reverse complement strand
CTGAAGAGATAACCAAAGAACTTAGCAAAGATTAAACCGAGAAATACTATTCCACCGCCTTTCGCAATGGTCTTGAGTGCCTTGTTTTTCTCTTTGTTATCCTTTTCTTCTGACATGTTAAAATTTAAGGATGGATTAATTTAAAGAAGTTCCGGATAAAGGAAATTTGAGAACTGTAGAGATCTTAGGCACTACAAGTAATGCAGGAGTAGAAAAGTATTTAGGATTTTTTCTTATTTCTCTCTTCAAGTTTAGCCTTGTAGACTTTCATGGATGCTTCCACGTCTTTTTCCGTAAATGCTTTTTCCTTCTCAATACCTTTTTTTTCAGCAGCTTCTTTCTTTATTTCTTGGTATTTTTTTCTAAATTCATCTAGACCTATCTCTCCGTTTTTAAGTTTCTCTGTTTTCTCTCTAAGAGCCTTGTTGTTTATGTCGGATATCTCAATCTCTTCTTCCCAGGTAGAACCTATCTTTCCCAGTTCCCCCTCAGCCTTCTCCCATTCTTTTCTACTGATTGAGTTCTTGGATTCTTTGCCTTTGATTTTGCCTTCTTCTCGAAGTTTTTTGAAAGTTTTAGATATATTTTTCACTGCTTCTATGTCCTGTCTTGTGAGTTCTCCTTTGGCTTTAAGCCATTTGTATCTGTCTCTGAATTCTTTTAATTCTTCTTTAGTAACTTTTTCTTTGTTAAAGATTTCTTTGGAAACTTCACGGAGTTTTTTGTTCTGTATGGTTGGTCTGTTACTCTGTTTTTTTACTCCTGAACTCTTCTTTCTTTTATTTTTGTTTCCTTTTTTCACGCTGGACATGGGTATCACTACTCTAGTTTATTTAGGTAACTTCTGATTAAAAACATTTTGTAAATAATATTCAATAGTCTTTTTTATTTCCAGATCTTGAGTTTTTCCCAGAACGATTTTTTCCGTTTTGACTTTGTTTCCTTTTTCTCTGTTTTCTTATTTTCTTTTTCACTGGCTTTATTGTATCTCTGTTTAGCTTTGAGATACTCTTCTTCAAGTTCGTCCATTGTGGAGAATTTTCCTGTTTCTCCTTTTTTCATTTTCTCGTATAGTTCCTCCATCCTCTCCTTTGCTTCTTTTTCTAAACCGGATTCTGCTCTTGAAGGTATTTTTATTGTTTTCCCATTTACTTCTTTTTTTCTTTCTTTATATTTTATCTTTAATTTCTTCATTTCTTCTCTTTTTTCTTCTAAAGAGTTTTCTAAAGCTCTGAATAGATTTCTAGAAGCTTTTATATCTTTTTTACTAAGTTTTCCTTCGTTTTTAAGTTTTTTGTATTTATCAATCAGTTCTCTTACTTTTTCTGGAGTAATTTCTCCTTTTTCTATGACTTTTTTAGAGGTTTTACGAAGTTCTTTGTTCTGTATTTCTGGTTTTTCATTCTTCTTTCTGTTACTTGAACCTTTTTTCTCTTTACCTGTATTTTTTTTACTTTTCTTGACCATGAGCACCAGATCCCTATTTACTTAATACTTTTCTCGTTAATAATATTTTGTAAGTAATATTCATTTCTACGTTGTTTGAAAAAAGTGATTTAAAGGAAAAGTTCTTTATGTAAATGAAATTTGATAAAGGTGATTCAATAATGGCTTTCGATACTCAGAAATTCGTGATAGATACCTCCGCTTTCACAGCGATAGGTGACTCCAGCGAAGAGATAAACGAGAATATAAATGAAATGATAGACTTGATAGCTAAAGGTAAGGAAGCGAACATAAGATGTTACGTTCCTCCCTCTGTATGGGATGAAACGGAGAAGATGCTGAAGAAAAAAGATATTCCTCAGGAACAGATCAATAAACTCAATTCATGGCTGATACAGAAATCACCGAATAAAACCGAGTTAAGAGTACCTGCTGATTTTATTTATCAATACGTGGGGGAAGTTAGACAGAACATAAATAAAGGATTAAGAGAAGCTGAGAAAGCGGTGAAGAGAACTGAAGAGGAACCCGAACCTGCTTCGGAGATAATAAGCGACCTTAGAGACAAGTATAGAAGAGCATTGAGACAGGGTATACTTGACTCAAAGGAAGATCTATCTATATTGCTTCTGGCAAAGGAACTGGATGGAGGGATAGTGGCGAAGGACGCTGGTATAGAGGACTGGGCAAAGGAATGGGGAATCAGGTACCTATC
>CAZOFO010000036.1:0-2299 GCA_964579265.1 Microcaldota archaeon | reverse complement strand
AAATTTTGGCCGTCGGCGCTTTAATTTTCTATTTTTACATTATACCGTTAATTTTTAGCGTTTTAATGAGATTAACAGAAATTGCGACCGCGAGGTAGCCGTTTAGAGCGATTTTTTTAGAAGTTTCGACCCGTAGGCCATAGGTTGAGGCCGAAAGCACGGGCGAACGCGCAGGCGCAGGCAGGCGCGAAATTATAAAGATCACACGCGCGCGTTTTAACGCGCGACAAAAAAATGAAAAAATGCGAGTTTTACAATCCGCAAGTAATTGACACCGAAAACAATGAATTAAAGCCGTTAAATGAGACTACAGATCTAAAAACAGAAAGCACGGTTATTTTTAAAGATTTTGAGTGCGAAACTCCGGAAACGGCCGGCCACTCCGTAATTGAAAAGAACGAGATGAGCCTCTTTTACCGGGAGGAAATAACGACCGGGGATTTTTTGATTGGCGCAATTGGCTTATTTATTATAATCTTGCTTTTTATTGATTTAATTGAGAGGCGTTTAATCCCGCGTTTTGTTAGATTTTGGAAATAATAAAATGGATTTACACACTTTTTTAACATCTTTGTTAATAATCGGAGTGGTGGCCAGAATAATGGCCGAATTAATAACCGGAATTGTTAAAGTATTCTTTTAATATGGATTTAGCAAATTTAGCATTTAATTTTTTAATGGAGGGATTGGCCGAAACCCTTTTCAGTTTTTTGATTGTTTATATAGTTTTTGAGTGTTTAGTTTACATTATAACGAAGTTTATTTTTTGACTGGCCAAAAGCCTCCGGTTTTCTACCTTTGTTTGACGGAGGTTTTTGACTTTTCAAAAGATTGACGTTATAATTTAATAATTATTAGTTAATTTTAAAAATTATGTTTGATCAGCTTTTAGTTTCAGCGGAAACGAATGGGCCAGCGTTTGACGCCATTGGACAAGCGATTGACGTGCCGGAGATTTTGGACTATGCCGGGGATTTGCTCTATCAAGTTTGGCCACTTTTGGCCGTTGCCATAGGTATCCCCCTTGCCTTTTACGTAGCACGCAGAATAAAAGGGATAATTACCGGGTAGGCGTTAATTAATTGCCTCTGGAGGCAGGCGCTACCGCCTCCGGGGATAGTTAATTAATTAACTTATTATGTTAAATTTTACTCACGCAGAAACCCCTCAATTAATTGATATAGGAACCGAGGAAGTGGGGGAGGTTATAGAATATGCGCAAATGATCTTTTCTGATTTTATGCCGATTTTAACGCTTGTTTTTGGCGTTATGATTGGAGTTATTGTTATCGGTGTATTAATAAAATTATTAAGAGGTTAAGAAAATGTTATCAGGCGTCCAGCACTTAATCCACGACGTTGGCCTCCTCTTTTCTTTTTTATTTGCCAGCGTTCAGTCTATTTTTAGCTTTATTATTGCGCCGTTTACCGCGATTGCCGAAATGGCACGCGGTTTTTTTAGTGTTGCTTTTGAAACACCGGAAGCCGAGGCCTTGAATTTTGCCGACGGCGCTTTTGATATTTTGGAGGCCTTGCCATATTGGGAAACATTGACCGGAGTGATTGGAGGCGCGATTATTTTGCTTTTAATTTTTGGAACTTTTAAATCTTTCAAATTGCTATGAATAGACCGGATAAAAAAAATAAAACTCTTATAACGGCCGTCAAGGCCTTGATTTTTTGCGGTTTTTTTGTTATGGCCGGATTTTTGGCTATTCAGGAAGCGCACGCCGAAGCTTATCATATTTATTCTGGTACTCGTGATGAAACAGTTAGAAAAATAGACCCCTCCGGCGACGAAGTTTGGACTTTTGACGGTCATACTCATCATGTAAATGGTGTAGCCGTAGACTCTGACGGTTATGTTTATTCTGGTTCTGATGATAACACAGTTAGAAAAATAGGCCCCTCCGGCGGCGAAGTTTGGACTTTTGACCATGGAAGTACTGTTAACGATGTTGCCGTAGACTCTGACGGTTATGTTTATTTTTCTGCAAATGATAACAGAGTTGGAAAAATAGACCCCTCCGGCGACGAAGTTTGGATTTTTACCGGTCATACAAGTTCTGTTTTTAGTGTCGCCGTAGACTCTGACGGTTATGTTTATTCTGGTGGTTCTTTTGATAACACAATTAGAAAAATAGACCCCTCCGGCGACGAAGTTTGGACTTTTGACGGTCATGATGGAAGTAGTGTAATGAGTGTAGCCGTAGACTCTGACGGTTATGTTTATTCTGGTGCTCATGATGAAACAGTTAGAAAAATAGACCCCTCCGGCGACGAAGTTTGGACTTTTGAC
>CAZOFO010000035.1:0-2424 GCA_964579265.1 Microcaldota archaeon | reverse complement strand
TAATTTTTTCTAATTTTCGATATTTTATAGAAATAGAAGGATGTCGGAGGCGGGTCTCGAACCCGCGACCTCTAGGTTATGAGTCTAGCGCTCTAACCAGGCTGAGCTACTCCGACTTTTATTTCATTTTTTATTCTTTACAACACTATTACTTAACTTCTTAGTTATTATTTATTCCCAGGGATTTAACTTTTTTCCTGGAAAAAAGAAGATTTTCTTCTTTATTATCCTTTAGAATTAATTTATTTAAAGGATTGTTCTCTTTGTTAATCAAGCTAACAAATTTCGAAAAAGGAGGTTTTATATATGAAATGGCAACTGAAAGGAACCACAATGCAGTTTCTCAGCACCGAGATAGAGCCAGGTGAAGTTATAACTTCTGAGTCTGGTAAAATGATGTACATGAGTGATAATATAAATATGGATACAAAAGCAAAAGGAGGAGTAGGATCTTCTCTAAAAAGAACTCTTGCGGGACAATCATTCTTCCTTGTTGATTATGAAGCTAAAGGAGGAAGCGGATTGATTACTTTTGCCTCTAAATTTCCAGGCAAGATAATTCCTTTAGATCTAGATGAAGACGAAACTATAATAGCTCAAAAAGAAGCTTTTCTATGCTCTAAAGAAGGTACTCTTGATATGAGTTTCACTAAAAACATCGGAGCAGGTTTCTTAGGAGGAGAAGGAATAGTACTGGTTAGATTAGATGGACCTGGACAGACTTTCTTGAATGTAGGGGGAGAGATAGAAAAAATAGATCTAAAAGAAGACGAAAAATTAAGGATAGATACAGGTTGTCTAGCAGCATTTGATGATCATATGGAATACTCAGTGGACAGAATAAAAGGAGTGAAGAACATATTCTTCGGTGGAAAAGGACTATTCGTAGCTACAATAGAAGGACCTGGAAGAGTATGGATACAATCAATGCCAATAGAAGAACTAGCAGGAGTAATAGGAAAACATATAGGAGGATCTGACTCAGGAAATAGTAGTTCATCGGCCTCAGAAGCCGCTGGATCAGCTATAGGGTCTTTATTAAAAAAGTGATTAGGTGAGAAATAGAACCAAAAGATGGCTCAAGTTATTTACAGTAATAGCAACGATTTCTCTAGTGCTTTCTATATCGATAACTTTATATGCAAATAAGATAGAGCTTTGGGAAATGGGAAGAGATAGCATGATGCTACTAGGATTTACTCTCTTCCTTATAATCTTTTTAATAGGTTATATAATCGCATATATGCTAGTAGGATTCAGATATGCAGTTAAAGAAAAAATGGAAGTTAAAGAGACCGGAGAATATAAAAAATCAAATACTAAGGAAGCAGGATTAAAACAAGAAGGAGAATCATAGTCCGTAATGATTAATTATCTCCTCCAGCTCATGAGAGATTTTACCTAATCTTTATAAGTATCCATATGAATAAATATTCATATGAGTGAAGGTCCATACGAAGGTTTTTTCAAAAACCTCGGAAATAAAACCAGATTCCAAATAATCAAATCTCTACAGAAGGAACCAAAATCAGTTACTGAAATAGCAGAAGATATAAAGATGGAGCAGAGCGCAGTATCACACCACTTAAAACAACTGAAAGAATGCAGGCTGATAAAATCAAAAACAGAAGGAAGAAAAAGAATATACTCTCTTTCAGAAACAGTAAAACCTGCTTTAAAAGCAGCTGAAAAACACAGAGCCAAATACTGCCTTTCAGAATGTCCATATAGAAAGAAAAAGAGTAAATGAGGTCAATAAAATGAAAGAAAACATGGAAGTATATCTAGACAATGGAGCTACAACCAAAGTAGATGAAGAAGTATTCGAAGAAATGAAACCTTACTTCACCGAAAAATACGGAAACCCTTCCTCACTACATAAAAAAGGAAAGGAAGCAAAAACAGCCGTGAACAAAGCCAAAAGAACAATAGCTGATACACTAAACGCGAATAAAAAAGAAATAATATTCACTTCAGGAGGAACAGAGTCCGACAACCTGGCACTAAAAGGAACCGCATTCAAAAACAAAGAAAAAGGAAAACACATAATAACCACTAAAATAGAACACGACGCAGTTCTCCAATCAGCAAAGTGGCTGGAAAAACAAGGATTCGAAATAACATACCTAGATGTGGATGAAGAAGGATTCGTCAACCAAGAAAAACTTAAAGAAGAGATAAAGGATGAAACAACTCTAGTTTCCATTATACACGGAAACAATGAAGTAGGAACAATACAAGATCTGGAAGATCTAGCTGAAATAACCCATGACTACAACAAAAACACTTACTTCCACTCCGACGCATGCCAGAGCTACACAAAAACAGAATTAAATGTAAAAAAACAAGATATAGATCTCTTGACTGTAAATTCACATAAAATACACGGACCAAAAGGCATTGGAGCACTCTACATAAAAGAAG
>CAZOFO010000034.1:0-2713 GCA_964579265.1 Microcaldota archaeon | reverse complement strand
TGGTGCAATAGTTTTAGTCTCTTTTATTGCAGTTACTTTGGTCTCTGCTTTAAGCCTTATGGGGCAGGTTCAAGTTTTTGAGGATTCTGTAATAAGAGAAAAAAAGACTCTTTTATCTTTCATACAATCTTCTTCACGTGAAGAAGAGGGAGTCCTCTCGAAAAGTATGCTTGATAATGTGCAGAAAAGTGAAAATGTTAATTTTTTATGGGTGGTTGATGAAGATGGCAGAGCTTATTATGCAGATGAAGATGTTTTTAAAGGCAGGCAAATTGATGACAGATTTGTAGGTGCCAATGAGTTCAAATCTCGGATTGCTCAATATGACGGAAGAAGGGTGAAGCTCATTGCTAAACCAGTAAGCGGAACTGATGGAAAAACATGGACGGCAATAATGGGAATAAACATGGCGGAAGTAACCGCTTTTCTGGTTCCTGCTTTTGTCAGAGCTTCAGCTATTTTGCTTGCTGCGGTATTAATTTCTATATTTTTATCTCTTGCCTTAACTGAAAAGGCTATTTTTCCTTTACTTGAGTTAAGAAAGGCGATAAAGAAAATGACGGAGGGAAGTTTAAGTCAAAAAATAGAAATAAAGACTGGTGATGAGATTGAGGAGATAGGAGATGAATTCAATAAGATGGTTGAAAGATTGAAAAGAAGTCGTAGAGAGTTAGAAGAAGCTAAAAAGGTTTTGGAGATAAGAGTCAAGGCTAGAACTAAAGAACTTGAGAAGATGACAGACACTTTGGAAGAAAAAGTTGAAGCTAGAACAGAAGAGCTCGAAAGGAAAGTGGAAGAATTAGAGAAGTTTCATAAATTAACAGTGGGAAGAGAAAAGAAAATGATTAACTTAAAAGAAAAAAACAAAGAGTTAAGGGAAGAGATTGACAGATTAGAAAAAAAGATAAAAGATCTAAAAGATTAAGAATATGTCTGAAAAATGTGAAAATTATTTTGATGAATTTCTTTCTTTCTTACCTCTGGCAGTTTGCTTTGTAGATTCAGAAGGCTATATTTTGGAAGTGAATGAGCAGATGGAAAAAATTCTCGGCTACAAATCCCATGAATTAATAGACGATAATTTGGAAAAGCTTTTCGGTGAAGATGCAGATGAAGTTCTCCTTAAAGAAGTAAAAGACAAAGAAATGAAAGTTCAAGGAAAAAATGGTGAAATACCGGTAATAGTTTTCAGTGAAAAGAGAGTTTCCGGAGGAGGGCCGAGTGTTTTTATAGCTATATCTGACTTAACACGAGCTAAAAAGATTGAAAAGGAGATGGAAGAAAAGGTTAAAGAGTTGGAAAGATTTAATCGACTTGCCACAGGAAGAGAGCTTAGAATGGTGGAGCTGAAAAGAGATAAGAAAAAGCTCAAAAAAAGAATTAGAAAGCTAGAAGAAAAATTATCGGAATTACAAAATAATACAAGTAAAGAAGATAAACAAAAAGGGGATGACGAAGAAGAATAACAAAAATAATAATACAGAAGAGAATGGCTGCATGCATTGCCCCGTTCCGGTTTGTGTTGTAAATAAAGAAGGGGTTGTTTTAAGAACAAATGATCAGTTTTTGGATTTGAGTGGGTATGAAAAAGTAAATAAAAGCTTGGCTGATTTTATAATGGAAAAAGAAGAGGTTGATGATTTTTTAGTTGATCTGAAAAAGGAGAAGTATTTTGAAGGTAAAGAGGTTACTTTAATCACAAAAAAGGAAAAAACCGTCCCCGTGAAGCTTTCAGGAATAGTGGAAGAAGACAAGCTTTTTATTTCTATTGTTGACATATCCAAGCGAAGAGAGTTAAGAAAAGAGATGGAGAACAAATTAAAGGAAAAAACTAAAGAATTGGAAAAGAAGGCGCAGCAGATGGAAGATTCCAGGTCCGCTCTTTTAAATATTTTGGAAGATGTTGATAAATCATACAAAGAAGCAGAAAAAGAAAGAACTAAAACGGTAGCTATAATTGAGAATTTTATAGATGGAATGCTCTTTTTCAATGAGGAAAATTATTTAACCATTGTTAACCCTAAAGCGGAAGAGTTTTTCGACATAAAAGCAAGAGATGTAACTCATAGAGATTTGGACGAATTAGCCACCTTCCCTACTCTTAAACCGCTCGTAGAGTTTATAGAGAATGAAGAAAAAGAAGGCTCCATAGGTGATTTGTTTAGGGAGGAGTTGCAATTAGAGGAAGATTTTTACTTAGAAGTGACAACTACTAAAATAACTGAAGATGAGGAAAACCTTGGAACTCTTGTTCATGTTCATGATATTACCAGAGAAAAGAGAGTAGAAAGAATTAAGAGTGAATTCGTGTCCGTTGCTGCTCATCAACTTAGAACTCCTCTTTCAGGCATAAAATGGACCCTGGAGACCTTTTTAGAAGAGGCTGCGGAAGAGAAAGGAAAATTAGATGAAGATGAAGAAACTCTAATAAGAAAAGCCTATCGAGCAAATGAAAGAATGGTAAATCTGGTGAATGACTTGCTTAATGTAAGTAGAATTGAAGAAGGTAGATATGTTTACGAGCCGGAAGTTATGGATATTTACGAAGCTATAAAGCCTACCATAAAAGAGTACGAAGAGACGTTTAAGGAAAAGGATAATCTTGAATTCAGCGTAAATAAAATTAAAGACAAGTTCCCAAAAGTTAAAATTGATGCAGAAAAAATTCAAATAGTAGTACAAAACTTTTTAGATAATGCTATTAAATATACTG
>CAZOFO010000033.1:0-2817 GCA_964579265.1 Microcaldota archaeon | reverse complement strand
ATGGACCCGGTGGGATTTGAACCCACGGCCTTTTCCTTGCGAAGGAAACGATCTTCCACTGATCTACGGGCCCTTGAGTAATTTTTACTTAAAGAATTATCCGGGAGTAACTAAAGTTCTTTTTTTATCTCTTCTTTCATTTCTTCGAATTCTCCCTCTTCAGGTTCGTGGCTCCATTTCAATTCTATGTTATCTTCAGTATATCTTGGGATTATGTGGACATGAACGTGATCAATTATCTGTCCCGCTGCTTTTTTATTATTTTGAATTATATTGAACCCTTCTGCGTTGGTTGCTTTCTTAACTGCTTTGGCTATCTTCTGTACTTTTTGGAATAAGTTGTTTATCTCTTTTTCTTTAAGATCTAGGAATGTTTCTCTGTGTTTTTTAGGTATTACGAGTGTATGTCCTTTGTTTTTAGGATTGATATCAAGGAAAGCGTAGGTTTTCTTATCTTCATATATTTTATGGCTTGGTTTTTCTCCTTCTATTATCTGGCAGAATAGGCATTCTTTCATTTTAACCGCCTTTAAGTTTTTGTTAGCCGTATTCCACGTATTCGTCTCCGAATCCTTGGTCGTAGTTTAAGTATCTTGCTACGGTGAATAAGTAGTCGCTTAATCTGTTTGTGTATTTCTTTATCTCTTCAGGCAGATCTTTCTTTTTGTCGAGTTCTACTATTCTTATTTCTACTTTTCTTGCTGTTGTACGGGTTACTTGAGCGTATGTTGATTCTCTTGCTCCTGAGGTGTATATGAATTTCTTTATTTCAGGTAGTCTCTTGGTGTAGTTGTCTATTTTTTGTTCTATCATCTCGATGTGTTTTTCCTTTATCTCTGGATTTTCTCTTTCGTTTCCCTGGTTCTTTATTTGTGCCATGATGATATGTAGGTGTGTTTGTATGGTTTTTAATTCGTGTTTTATTTTTGAGTTGTCGATCATGGCTCTTAGGTGACCTATTTTTGCTTCCAGTTCGTCCAGTGCTCCCCATGCTTTTACCAGTGGGTCTTCTTTTCCGATTTTTTTTCCTTTGTTTATTTTGGTTTTTCCTTTGTCTCCTTCTTTTGTGTATATATTGCTTTTTTTATCAGGATTGTTTTCTTCCATACTTTAAATTTGGTAGGAGGTTAATAAAAAGGTTTTTGAAAAGATCTATATTTGGATAAAAAAGAAAAAGAGAGGGTGGGTGAGCCTTCCTCTCGGGAATTTTATTTTTTGGGTTTTAGATTTTGCAGGTTCCATCTGGGCAGTCAGGGGAGAATTGCTGGTCCACTTGCATTGCTTCTTCTTCTATCTCTTTTAGATCTATTTTTCCTTCGTTTCTTCTTTTTTCTCTTTTTGTTTTTCTTTTCTGTTTTTCTTCGTACTCTTCGAATTCTTTTATTTTACTTTCAACGTATTCGCCTGCTGTTTCTGCATCTGTTTCTATTTCGTCTATATTCATTGGTTGGTCGGATAGTGATCCGTATCTGTAGACTGTTATTCCTTTGCATCCTTCTTTGTAGGCTAGTTTGTATGCTTCTTTGAAGTCTTCTATTGAGGCGTCTTTTGGGAAGTTTATTGTTTTTGAAACAGCATTATCCACGTTTTCTTGGAATGCAGCTTGCATCCTAACGTGCCATTCCGGTTCTATGTTGTGTGCTGTTCTGTATTTCTTTTTCATGTCTTCGGGTATTTCTTCTATGTTTTGGCATCCTCCTTGTTTTGCTACTTTTGCCATGAGGTTTTTGCTGTAGATTCCTCTTTCTCTTGCTTCTTTTTCGAACAGGTCGTTCGTCTCTATCATCCTGGTGTTGTCCATTATGTTTCTTATGTAGTTTATGGCGAACATCGGTTCTATTCCGCCTGTACAGTTCGATATTATGCTTATCGTTCCGGTTGGTGCTATAGTTGTTCTTGTGGCGTTTCTCAGTTTTGGTTCTTCTGGATCCTGTCCGTAGATGCTTGTTTCGTATCCTGGGAATGGTTCTCTTTCTTCAGCGAGTTCTGCTGATGCTTTTTTTGCTTCTTCGTTGATGAATTTCATTACTTTTCTTCCTGTTTCTATTCCTTCTTTGGAATCGTACTGTATTCCCAGTTTTATCAGCATGTCCGCGAATCCCATTACCCCTAGGCCTATTTTCCTGTTTCTCTTGACCATTTCTTCTATTCTTTCTAATGGATATTCGCTTCTGTCTATCACGTTATCTAGGAATCTCACTGCCTTGTGGGTTGTTTCTTCTAATTTTTCCCAGTCTATCTCTGTTTCTCCGTCTTCATTTTCCTTCACGTGGTTCGATAGCTTTATCGAACCTAGGTTACAGGCTTCGTACGGTAATAAAGGCTGTTCGCCGCAAGGATTTGTCGATTCGATATCTCCTACATCAGGAGTTGGGTTTTCTTCGTTTATTCTGTCTAGGAAGATTATTCCTGGGTCTCCTGAGTTCCAGGCCAGTGTTGCTATTAGGTCGAATACTCTTTCCGCGTTGAGACGGTTCATTACTTCTCCGTCTTTCGGGTTGGTTAGGTCGTAGTTTTCTTCCTCTTCGACCTTTTCCATGAATTCTTCCGTCATTGCTACGGAGATGTTGAAGTTCTGTAGTTCGTCTTTCTGGGATTTGGCTGTTATGAAGTTCAGTATGTCAGGGTGGTCCACTCTCAGTACTCCCATGTTTGCTCCTCTTCTTTTTCCTCCTTGTTTTATTATTTCTGTGGAGCTGTCGAATACTTTCATGAAGCTCACTGGTCCTGATGCTACTCCGTTGGTTGAGTTTACTACATCTCCTTTTGGTCTTAGTCTTGAGAAGCTGAATCCTGTTCCTCCTCCGCTTTGGTGTA
>CAZOFO010000032.1:0-3796 GCA_964579265.1 Microcaldota archaeon | reverse complement strand
TGGCCAGCTTAACTTTTTTTGAACGGTTACTTAAAATGCCATAGTGCCTGATTCTCACAAACCCCTTAGGAAGTGTGTGCATAAG
Organism: Microcaldota archaeon; assembly: GCA_964579265.1. Classification (GTDB taxonomy): domain Archaea; phylum B1Sed10-29; class B1Sed10-29; order B1Sed10-29; family B1Sed10-29; genus B1Sed10-29. The sequence continues at coordinate 3,711 of CAZOFO010000032.1, read as the reverse complement.
AAATCGTCTAATAAATTCCACTGGCTTAAGAGTCACCTGAGACAGAAGCCCTTGTTTTTTGTAATCTTTAACACTGTTAATTAGCACTTTATTACCTCATTATCCCGTATAAATTTTTCAAAATAAAGTTCCTCAAAAGTAATAACTTCTCCTCTAGAATTTGATAAAATTTAATCAAATTATCAAGGGAGGAGGTTTTTTATGCAGTTAATACATGATTTTGGGATCTCACCTTTAGAGTACAACAACAGAGGAATGGATAATGATTTCCCAGAGGTCGAGAATTGTCCTTCGTGCTCATACCCCGGGCCATTCCCCAAACTTGGTTACTATTGGCGTAATGCCTTGTTTTTGAGACGTAGCTTTCGTATCCCCATCTGCAGGTATAAATGCCCCTCCTGCAAGATAACTATTTCTATCCTGCCAGACTTTTTACTCCCTTACTACCAATACGCTCTAGCATTTGTTATGCAAGCCCTCCGAAATCATTTAATAAAACCCAAAAGAAAAATTTATCACCAGTTACTGCAATTTTATCTAAAAAGATACTTTAATAACTTAAACCGGATAGAAGCTTTTTTCCGTGAATGTGGCTTTTTAGAAGAAATATTAGCCAAAGAAAAAGCCATAAAATTGCTGGAAATGATTCGCACTGCTTTCCCTAAAGCAAAAACCTTCGCCAGAAGATTTCAAAAACATTTCCACCGCAATTTTATGGCAAATTAATTTTACCATGAATTTTTCTGTAAGAAAAGTTCTGCTTAAACCACATAACTTTTGCGTAGAGGCTCCCTCCTTACTAATTTACAATGGATTTAGAAGCAAGTTCAGCCTAAAAAAATCTCTAGAAGGAGGGAAAATATGCAGGAAAAAGACCGGGAAAACATTGCGCTGTTTAGATACGGGCTAATTGCGCCTATTTTGAACGGCCAGGTGGATTCTCAAAAGGAGTATTTGGAAAAGGTCTGCGCTCAGATACATCAAGTACCCTACTGGGGTCCTAAAGAGTACACTCCAAAGGCTGTGAAAGAATGGCTCCGGTTCTACAGAAAACATGGCTTTGAAGGACTAAAACCAAAGCCTCGCTCTGACAGGGGTAAAAACCGCAGTGTCCCCTGTAGTCTGCAAGAAAAAGTTCTAGAAGAAAGACGATTAAGAGAAGACATGCCAGTAACCCTGTTCTACGAGAAGTTGGTGCAAGAAGGTATCATCAAGAAATGTGACTTTTCTTATGCAACCATACACCGCCTTCTAAAAAAACATGATCTGGTTGGAAAACAAAAACGAAAAGAACCTGAAAGGAAGCGATTTGCTTACGAAACAGTAAATATTCTCTGGCAAACAGATGCGACATCAGGGATATACTTGAAAGAAGGGTCTAAAAAGAAACCCACTTCTCTCATAGCTTTTATTGATGATTGTAGTCGCCTAGTGCCAGCGGCCAGGTTTTCTTTTACTGAAAATACCGAAGACCTCATGAAAGTTTTTGAACAAGCCCTCTTAAGAAGAGGCATACCCAAGATAGTTTACGCCGACAACGGTAAGATTTTTCGTTCCGATCAGTTCCAACTGGCTTGTGCATCTCTTGGTATTAGCATAGCACACACACCAGTGCAAGATGGCGCAGCAAAAGGGAAAATTGAAAAATTTTTCGGCGGAGTTAAAATGCGTTTTTTCCCACTGCTAAGAGAAAAAAAGATAAACAACCTGAATGAGTTAAACAAATTTTTCTGGCAGTGGTTAGAACAGGAATATCACCGTAGAGTTCATTCTGCTTTAGGAATGACGCCCCTGGATAAATATCTTTCCCAAATGAGCCAGGTGAAGATGGTAGAAGACCCTGATACACTTAAACTATTGTTTTTGAAGCGTAAAACCCGCAAGGTACGCCATGACGGAACCATTTCCCTTAACAATCAGCTCTTCGAAGTACCACCTGCCTATATAGGTCAAAAAGTGGAACTTCGGTTCGATGAAGAACTCAAAAAAGTGCTGATTTTCGAAGAAGGTAGGCCAGTAGCAGATGTCAAGGCAGTCAATTTAGCCGATAATGCCAGAGTTAAAAGAGAAAAACGGAAATTGTCTTTTACGAAACTAAACCGGGAGGAGGATTCTTATGTATGAAGCATTCTACTCCTTGAGCAAAACTCCTTTTTCCAAGGAGAATGATACTGTTTTTGAATCAAATAGCTTTAAAGAAGCAAGGGCTCGCCTAAACTATCTTGTTAAAGCCCGTGGGATGGGACTTTTGGCAGGCGAGCCCGGCTCTGGTAAAACCTTTGTATTAAAAACTTTTAGTGATAAATTAAACCCTTCTCTTTACAAAATCATTTACTATCCACTTTCTACCGGTACAGTTATGGATTTTTACCGGGGCCTTGTCGGGGGCTTAAATGAAGAGCCCGCCTATCGCAAGGTGGATCTGTTTAAACAGTTCCAGAAAAGGGTGCTTTCTTTGTACCGGGATAAAAAGATAACCCCTGTTTTTATCCTGGATGAAATGCACCTGGCCCCGGCAAAAATGCTCACTGATTTGGCTTTGCTATTTAATTTCTACGTTGATTCTTTAAATCCTTTCGTTTTAATTTTATCAGGACTACCTACATTAATGCAAAGGCTCGAGATATCCCAGGCACAGCCTTTAAATCAACGCATTATTATGCGATACTGTTTGGACCCATTGGAAAAAGAAGAAGTTAAAGGCTATATTGAGCATAATCTGAATGCTGCAGGAGCTAATCATCCTATCTTCAGCGAAAGAGCCATTGAAGCCTTGGTTTCTATTTCTCACGGCTGGCCTAGGGTGTTAAATAATCTTTGTGTACACTGTCTACTCTTGGGGGCACAGGCAAAAAAGGATCTAATCGAGGATGATATAGTGCGCCAAGCAGGTGAAGAGATTGGGATGTGATCTGATGGTTTTTAGGATAAGAAGAGATAAAGAGGAAGAGCCCTGTACCGATTGTCTCTTTGCTTTTGAAGAAGAGATTGAAGCCTTTGAACTTATCAGGGCATTGTTTGACTATACATGTGAGCTTGAGAAAAAAATTGTAGAGCTTCGCAAACAGGTAAATAAATTAACACCCCAAGAAGAACTAACACCCTTTCCTGAGCTTCACGAAAATATTTACCAATCATTTTTTGATTACCCAGCTTATCGGAAGTTTCAAAAGTATTTTGAAGAATAAATTAATGGGAGGTTAAAACAATGGAAGGTTATTTAGAAAAACAAGATACTGGTAGATACGGGGTTAGTGATGAGCTAGAGCTAACTTGTGGGGACTGTGTAGAAGTAATGACAGCTTTAGGTTGGACAAAAATGAGAATAGAGCATGACGGTATAGATTACTTTTTAGTATCTAATGGTTTTTCTTTTTATCCCAGAAAAGTTTATGCTAGAAAAACTAGATAAATTCTCTAATATCGGCAGCATCGTCTGTTTTGAAAGTTTCCATACGGGCATGCTGCCTTTTTTAATTTCCCTTTGAATATATTAGTTTTAATTCCCATAGTAATTTGAAAATACATTATATTTAAACCGAGATAATTTGATAAATTTGCAAATTACAGCTTAAAATTGTGCTGTTATATTGTGAAAACTGGATACTAAAATAATTTGCTAAATAACAAATTGATACATCTAAGATTCGTCAGCAGTCGAAATAAGGCTTCCAAATCTATGAACTCATCCTGAGTTCGATTAGCTAATGA
>CAZOFO010000031.1:1836-3915 GCA_964579265.1 Microcaldota archaeon | reverse complement strand
CAAGCTGATTGGTGGAATACACAAAAAAAGGCCAAATGAAAAAGATCTAGAACGTGCAAAAGAATTTGCTGAGAAAATAAAAGATAGATTCAGCTCGGAGGAACATCTAGATTACGATATCCAGCCTCTTGAAGATAGATTTATCTCTCAGGTTATGGAGATAGCTGGAGATCAGTTAGGTAAAGATTATGTAGATCAAGAGGAACTGGAAAGAGCTCTGGATGATGAAAGTGATCTCTACAGCTTCATAGCTGTTAAAGGAGGAGAAGTTATAGGTTACTTGAACTTCGAAATTCAAGAGAGAGTGAAAATAGATGAATACCTTAATATTCCAAGAAAAGATTATCCTCCTAGGCTAAAAGATGCTGAAAAAGCTGGAGCGATAAAAGCAGGTTCAGTTAAGAAAAAATATCAGCACAGGGGAGTTGGAACAGAGCTCAACAGAAAAGTTCTGGATAAACTGGAAAAAGAAAAAATCAATTTAGCTTATACTTTAGGATGGATAAAGGAAGGAGAAGCAGCTATATCAGGTATAATGGAAAAATTTGGATTCGAAAAAATAAAAGAATTAGAGGAGTACTGGAAGGAAGATAGCTTGGATAAAGGGTACAGTTGTTCCTTGTGCGGGGAACCTCCGTGCACCTGCTCCGCAGATATTTTCGTAAAGGAAATTTGATTCTATTTTCTAACTCTGATTAACTCAAAAGATTAGAAAAAATAAGATAAAGGAGAATCTGAGAAATTAATTCAATCTATACATCCCCAAACTATATATACTATTGTAAACTTAAGTAATAAAAAGTACATAGGGGGTGTTGCAATGGCCACAAAGACAATCAGCTTCAGAGCCACAGAGGAACAGGTAAAGATGATTGAAAGAAATATGGAAAAAGGAAACTACACTTCAAAAGGAGAGTTTCTAAGGACCCTTCTAAGGAATGTTGAGGAGAAAAAATTATCTGAAGAGGCTAAAAAGAAAATCAGGAAAGCAAGAGGAGAAGAAGGAGGAAAAGAGCTCAATGAAATACTCTAATACAGGTTACAGGTTCGTTCTTAAGCCGCAGTTTCAAAAAGATTTTTCCAATTTGCCAAAAGAAATTCAGGAGAGAGTTAAAGAGAAGCTGGCGGGGTTCAAGAAGCAACTTAATGACTACAATCTAGATCCAAGGACACATAATAACACCAAATTTATATCAGATGGAAATACATGGAGATTGAGAATAGGAGACTACAGAGCGTTCTTTGATATTAGCGAAAAAGTATTATTCTTTCGAACAATTATCCATAGGAAAAATGCATATAAGTAGGGATTCTCTCTTTTTTTTCTTCTATCCTTCTTTTTCTCTCAGGTCCTTTTTCCTCGCTTTCCACATCTTTGTCAATACATCTAGACTTGCTTCGTATTCTGCTTCTTCTTCTGTTTTCCCTTTTTTCATCAGTTCTTTTTTCCAGCTTTCTTTGGCTGCTTGATAGGCTTTTTCTGCTTCGTCTATCTCTGAAAGTTTTTCTTTTGCTTTTTCTGCTCCTTCGATTGCTTCTTCCTTTGCTTTTTTCCAGTTTTTATCTTTATTTGAATATTTTTCTTTGTAGTACTCGTCCACTCCTTTTTCTGATTCTTTTGCTTTTTTGAGTTCTTTTATGCTTTGATATCCAGGTGTTTCGTGTTTCATCATTCTCTGGTACTGTAGTAGTGGAGGGTAAAGTTCTCTGTATTTCTCGTCCATCCCTCTTTCTTTTAAGTCTTTTCTTCTGAAGTGCTTTCTACGTATGTTTATTCCTTCTTTTTCCGCGAATTCTTTCAGTTCTTTGTAGATCGTTGGACTGTGTATCATTCCTGATTGTATGAATATTCTTTTTCCCTCTAGTTCTCCTTTTTCTTTCATTTCTTTTAATTCTTCTGTTATTTTTTCTGCTCTTATCTCTTCTCTTATTTTTTCTTTCCTCATTCCGTCTTCCGGTCCATTTTTTGGTTTTCTATCAAATTTTTCTTTAAATCTTTCTTTTATCTCTTCTTCTTTTGCTTCTATTCCTGTGAATTCTTTTTCTTTCTCTTTCAGGTATTCGAATTCTTTTTCTCTT
>CAZOFO010000031.1:0-1736 GCA_964579265.1 Microcaldota archaeon | reverse complement strand
TATTCCTGTGAATTCTTTTTCTTTCTCTTTCAGGTATTCGAATTCTTTTTCTCTTACTTCTTGTTTTCCTTTGCCTTTTGCTGCTTCCTTTATCTCTTCCTTTGTTTTTGCTTTTTTTAGTTCTGTTGCTTTTTCCTTCGGCATCTCTTTGATAATTAGGTCGGATTTTTCTAGTTCTCCTTTTTTTCTTTTCAAGGTTGGTTTGGCGTGTTGTTCAAAACCTGTCACTATCTCCGTGCCTTCTCCTCCTTTTCTTTTCTTTCTTTTTTTCTTGGACATTTTATCCTCATTAGTATTTAATGAAGCGTTGGAATAAAAGTTTTTCGCAAAATTCTATTGGTTTTTTTCTAATGACTAATCTCTTTTCTTTAGAAGTTTCTTTATCTCTTTTTTCGGTACTGAATCAACTTTCACTTCCTTCAAACCTTCTTTTTTAGATAAGTAAGCCATGTGTCCTTCTTTTTCTTTGTCCGATATTGCTAGTGCAGGTGCTCCTGATAGGGCTACATTCTCTTTATCGGCTTTTGATAGCTTGCTAGAGGAACCTGGGTGGGTGTGAACAGTTCCTAATCCAGTTTCTTTTTTTTCCTTGAATTCGAAAGGATTTATGCTTTCCATTTTATCAAGATTGAACCTGACTTTTTCTTTTTCTCTTTTCTTCGTGTATTCTTCTTCTATCCTTGGTTTCACGATCGCTATCTTTTCTTCTCCTTTCTCTACTTTGTATATATCCAGTTTTCCACCGGCTTCTTTTTCCTGTGAAGCTATCTTTCTAGCTTCGTCAGGCATCACTATCCTGTCAACGTCTTTAAGCAATTTATCGTTCTTTTCAGCTCTTCTTTCGGCAACTTTCTCTATCTTCTCGAACTCTTCTTTTGCTATTCTTTCTATTTTTTCTTCGAGAGTTTCTTTCTCCTTTCCTGCTTTTCTGGATCCTTTTTTCTTCCTTGACATGTGCATCAATTATTCTTAATGAATAAAGTTATATATCTTTTCTCCTGTATATTGGAAAAAATATAAAAACCTACGGATCATTACACTAAACGAGATAAAAGATATTACTCTATAGAGATAGTTTGGAAAATTATATTAATATATAATGATCCATATAATAAGAATTGGAGAATTTCAAAGGACAGATGATAATCTCGGAGTACTTGGAAAAAGGTGATTTCAATTTACTTGTTAAAAGTTATAGCAGTAGCTTTCATCCCTGGGATTTCTTTCCGTGGATCCATACCTCTGGGTATTGGCCTTGGATTAAGTTCTTCTACTGTTATCGCTGTATCTGTCATAGCTAATATACTTCTTATACCTGTCTTATTCTTTGGATTAAACTGTTTTTGGAGATTTGTAAAGGATTGGAGGATAGTTAGTAGATATGTATCTAGGTTGAGGGATAAAGCTAGACCTTACGTTGAAAAATACGGTCACTACGGAATGTTTGCTTTTGTTGCGATTCCTGTTCCTGGTTCTGGTGTTTACACTGGTTACTTAGCTTCTTGGCTTTTTGGAATAGATTTGAAGAGAGCTATAGTTCCAATGTCGTTGGGTGTTATTACTTCTGCAGCTATAGTTTCCTTGGTTTCTTTCGGTGTTTTTTCAATCTTCTAAAGATTTTTAAGTCTCTTTAATTATCTTCACTTTTTGAATGATTCCAAAGAATTAGTTCGCTGTGTTGAATGGGTCCGGGGAGATTTGAACTCCCGATTTCCACCACGTCAAGGTGATGTCAT
>CAZOFO010000030.1:0-4030 GCA_964579265.1 Microcaldota archaeon | reverse complement strand
AAAAAAGAGGTGTAAACGTGAAACTAAGAAAGAAAGGACTAACCAGCTATTTAAACTATTACAACGAACTACAAGAGGATATACTACTTGTGTACCACCCATCAGAGAATAGTTACTGGGATGACAGGGCTTTCTATCTAGGTAAAAACTTTAGCAATCACAAACGATACAATCACAGAATAGTTCTTAAAAACGAAGTTATATTTGAGTATGATATTGATGAGAAAGACACAAGGAATGAAGGCTACGCTAACATCATTTATAGAAGGTTAATAGACGATGGGTTGAAGCCAAGCATGTGGCATTCGGGTAATAAATCATTTCACGTTCACGTCTTACTAGACATACCTAATTATGAAAACTCTTACCACCTAAAGAAAGAGTTTATAAAACACTACACTAGAGACCTGCCACAACCAGACTTGCAGGTCTGTAGTTCTAATCATCTAATCAGGGCAGAGGGTGGAATACATGAAAAAACAATGAATTATAAATCCTTAGTTAAGGAACACAAAGACTACCCTTCTTTGAGTAAGATAAAACCAGAAATTATAAATCAATATACCGAAAAACTTAAATACTTGGACACCCTACCAAAAGTAGACCTAACCGACTTAGCCAAGACAGAAGAAGTACAACTAATAATGGATGCTGAGAAGTTTAAAAAGTATAATGATGGAAGAGAACGAGCTATGGTCTTACTAATCCACCTGTGGAAAGATAAATTAGAAAAGGAACAACTAACAGAGAATGTGTGGAACTGGTACAAAAGGACTGGCGGATTTAAAATGCAGAGAAAAGATGTGGAAATAAAAGTAGAGAGCCACATGAACAAAGAGTACAACTTCACACTCAACTATGTTAATAACTTATTAGTTGAGATAGGAGCAAAAAATTGAAAGGATGTGATAAAATGAAACCAAAATTAGATTCAAACTACAGAGAATTTATATTTAGTGACCCCAACGGAATAGAAGGCTCAATTAAAGTGAGATGTTTCTTAAACTCCGATGACGGGGACGATGAGACCCCGCCATATATAGATTTGGATTATCGGAATGGTAATTCCATACGCACTTTAGACGAGGATACATTAAAGTTTATGTTGGCTGCTATAAAAATAGTGAAAAAGCTAATTAAAGAGGAAAAATAAAATGACAAACCCAATATTAAAATTTATAAGGAATTTAGTAGGCTATTATGAACTAGAACAATATTATAAAAAAGAAACAGAAGTTTTAGAGGAAGTAGCAGATGTACAGAGTAAGATAATAGCAGACCTAAAAAATGAAATAAAAGACCTAAAAACGGAAAAACAAGCTGCTAAAGACACTATACAAGAGATGATACATAAAGAGAAAGTAGATATTCTAGACGTTAAATCTTGGTACGAAAACAAGTTCCCTCAACAGGCTTGGAATTATAACTTCAGAGCCAAAGGTAATGAGGACGTTAAGCACGCATTTAGGTTCGATAAGAGGGACGGGAAGAAAGTATTAAGAGAACTGAGTGAAGAGATTATAGAAAGATATAATATGGAAAAGCCCGCACCAAAAGAAGTAATTGAAAGGGTAAAACAATACTTCCGCATTAGAAGAAACTGGACTTACAGAACTGACTTACAAGAATATAATATGAGAGAGTATTGGGCTCCTGTTGATGTGAGCATAAAAAGCAGAAGAGGTGATTGTGATTCCCTCGCACTTGTAATGCACATGTTAATAAGAGATATATTTGACATAAAAGGACTACAAGAACATAAATGGAGACTAAAATTAACAGCAAGTAATGTCTTAGGAGAAGGAGGACACGCCTTCAACATCTGGTTACACGATGATGGGGAATGGTATGTAATAGAAAGCACCTATGACTTGGCTGGAAGTTTCTCAAGAACATGGTTAAAAACACCGATAAGATATAATAACCTTTACCAAAGACTATGGGGATTCGCAAGACCCGATAGAAGTTTCAGAGGTACCGGGTACTCAGCATTAGAAAGCTACAGGGAGGTATAAAAAATGGGATGGAAAAGATTAGTAATTCCAATTGTCCTCTTAGTTTTAGAGAAGTCTGCTACTTGGTTGTGGAACGCCAAACAAGAAGTGACAGAAGAGCAGTACAGAACTAAAATTAAGAAGATAAAGAGATGGATTAGAAGTTTATAAAAATAATATAACTGACTGGTGACGACTTAATGAAAATACGAAAACTTGACCTGCTGAAGGAACGACTAACTTTAAGGAGGAAGAAGATGGGATTGGAAGATAAGGTACAAAGATTTATAGTAACAAGCGCACAATACAACGCAGGTCTAAACGATAAAGTGTGGAAAAGTATGCAACGGTTTGCAGATAATAGAGAAGCAAACATTAAAATAATGCCAACGAGTGGTAAGAATATAAGTGAGGATGAACTACACCCCGACTTACAGCAATACGAGATAATTACTGGTAAAGAAATAATCAATAGTAATTTAAAGTTACAGAACTTACAAGTAAGAAGTAACCAAATAAATCCACTGACTGGTGTTCAACACTTTGCAAGAGACGACAGAAGCCTTATCTTTGGAAGTCCCAAACAAGCACTTTCTTATGTTAGTAACCATAAGAAGAGTTTTCCTAAAGCATTAACCACCACTGGTACAGTTACATTACCAAATTACAATGACAGGGGAAGGATTAATGAAATAGCTCGTAACGACCACACTTATGGTTTTGTATATGTAGAAGTTGAAGATGACAAACACTTTCACTTCAGGCACATAAAAGCTAGGAAGAATGGTAAGTTTAATGATTTGACAGGTAGTTATACACCAAATACACACAACCCAACACCTAAAACAGAAGCTTTAATAGTTGGGGATTTACACGCACAGGAGTTAGACCCTAAACACAAGGAGAATACGTTTAAACAGATAGAGAAGTTACAACCCAAACACTTATTCTTACATGATGTATTTGATGGGTATAGTATCAATCACTGGATTAAAGAACACTATATTCAAACACAGAGAGCATACGACAAACAGGGCTTAAACCTGGAGAAGGAGTTAAAACACACTGCTGACGTTCTAAATGAATACGCAACAGCAGAGGGGTTAAGAGGAAATATTAATGTTGTTTACAGTAATCACGATGATAGACTTTATAGATGGTTAGACGAAGGCGAATTTTTAAAAGATAAGGGAAACTCTAAAATAGGAGCACTACTCTTCGCAGAGGCTTTGGAAGGGAAAAACCCCCTTGAAGCAGGACTAAAGCTTGTTAGTAATTTATCACCCAATATTAAATTTTTGGAACCAGACAGTAGTTATCAGATGAGAGGGTTTGAACTCGCTATGCACGGTCACGAGAAGAACAAAGGTGGTCGTAGTTCAGTAAGAAGTATAGAGAACGCACTGGGTAAGAGTGTGACGGGACATACACACAGTAGTTTTATTATTAGAGATACTTATAAGGTGGGAACAAGTACACCTTTAGACCTTGAGTACACGAATGGGTTTGGTAATTGGACACAAACAAACGGGGCGTTATACTCCACAGAACAAGTACAGCTACTAAACACTATAAACGGAAAGAGTAGTGTTGACGAATGAACGAAGGCTTAAAAAGACATGACTCACTATTAGAAAGACTTATTAGCGACATAGCAGGTCGGTATGGGGCAGACACAACTCCCAATGTATTCTATAAGGAGGGGGAGATAGACGGTGTAAGATACACCCAGGATAAGTCTCTAATACTGTACGAGGTTAAGGGCAGACACAGTAATAAGAATCTTATGAAGGCTCACAAGCAACTAAAGAGAGCTAAAGAATATTACGAGAACATAGGAGTAAATGTCCGTGCTGGTGTCTACGTGAGTCAGACTAAGAACCAAGACTACGTCGCTAAAAGAATAATATAGAGGGATAGAATGAACCAAATGTGTTTTAATTGCAACAACAAGTTTGATGGGTATAAGTGCAGCCGCTGTGGACTGTGTATAGGATGTGGGGCATAAGATGATAAAAAGACTAATTGAATGTATG
>CAZOFO010000029.1:0-4105 GCA_964579265.1 Microcaldota archaeon | reverse complement strand
TAAAAGACAACGAAACAAGATTAGTAGACAACGGAAAAGGATGGGAACCAATAGGAGATAAAGATAATCTATTCACCGGTTCCTTCGATGGACAAGGACACGAAATAACTGGATTAAAAATAAATAGAACAGAAGAAAACCTAGTAGGATTATTCAGCTACAACAATGGAACTATCAAAGATACAGGGATCACTGAAGTAGAGATAAAAAGCAACAGTACCGCAGGAGGAATAACAGGAAAAAACAATGGAACCATAGAAAACACATACACCACAGGAACCGTAAACGGTACAAACTCAATAGGAGGAATAACAGGAAAAAACAATGGAATCATAGAAAACACATACACCACAATCGAAGTAATAGGAGAAGAAGAAATAGGAGGGATAACAGGATACAACGAAGGAAAAATAAACATAACCTACTCTAAAGGACAGATAACAGGAGAAGATGACGACACAACAGGAGGACTAATAGGACAAAATATAGAAAAAGTAAATAACTCATACTGGGACACAGAAACAAGCGGACAAGAAGAAAGCGACGGAGGAACAGGAAAGACAACAAGTGAAATGAAAGATATAGACACCTTCTCCAACTGGAATATAAGCACAACAAGCAGCCACGATCCAACCGACGGTTACCCATTCCTATCATGGCAAGTAGAAGGATCAGGAACTTGGTTGATATACGAAGAAGAAGACGATGACGATGACAATGGAAACGGAAACGGTGGAGGAGCACCCTCACCACCACCAATCTCTCACCCTGACCTATCAATGAAAGCAGTAACCGAAAGAATAGAAATAGAGTACAATGAAACAAGACAGATAACAATAGAAATAGAGAATGAAGGTGATGCAGACGGAACAGTGGACCACATAGAAGCCACGCAAATAGGAGACTACAACCACCTAAACATAACAAAACCATCAGAAGTAGACATAGATACAGATTCCAGAGAAGAAATAAATATAGAAGTAACACCAGCATATAAAAACGTAAAACCAGGAGAATACTACATAGAGATAGATTTAGAAGGAGATAATGACTTTGAATACGATCACACAGCAACAGTAGAGATAACAAGACCAGAAATAGAAGAAACAAAAGCAAAGAAATACATAGAAACACACAAAGAACAAGAAGAAACAAGATACACAATAGAAATAATAAACAAAGAAGAAAAAGAAGCTAACATAACCCTAACAGAGATAATACCATCAGGAATAGCTGAGACAGAGGAAGAAATAGAATTCAATCCAGAACCAGATGAAATAATAGAAAGTAGCCTAATAGCGAAATGGTACCTCACACTGGAACCTGAAGAAACAAAAGAAATAACCTACACAGCACTAGGAGACACAAGTGAAGAAGAATTCACACAACCAGAACTTCAAATAGAAGTAGAAGAACCAGAACCAGAAGAAGAATACGAATTAACAATCAACATCGAAGGACAAGGAGACACAATACCAATAGAAGGAACATACACTCATGAAGAAGGAGAAATAGTAGAAATAAAAGCAATACCAGATGAAAACTGGTACTTCCAAGAATGGACAGGAGACCACACAGGCACGGAAGAAGAAATCACAATAACAATGAACGAAGACAAAGAAATAACAGCAATTTTCCAAGAAAGAGAACCAGAAGAAGTAGGTGCATTACTCACATCCATACCAATGGTAGCAACTATAATGGTAGTAATAGCAATAATGATAATACTTGTAATAGTTCTAAAAAGAAGATGGGACCAAGAACCAACACCACCAACAAAAGAAGAACCTGGAAGAAAAAGAAGAAGAGAAAAACTAATGGAAAGAATAAAAGAAAAGGAAAAAGAAGAAGAGGAAACAGTCTCAACATATAAAATAGAAGAAGAAAAAGAGGAAAAAGAAATTGAGACAGAGGAGAAAGAAGAACCAGAAGAAATCAAAGAAAACACCTGCCCAGTATGCGGAAAAGAATTCAGCTCCAAAAAAGGAATGAAAATACACAAAACAAAAACACATGGAAAAGAAGAAGAGGAAATAGAAGAAGAAACAGAAGAAGAAGAAGAACTAGAAGAGGAAACTGAAGAGGAAGAAGAAACAGAAGAAAAAGAAATAGAAGAACCAAAAGAAGTAGAAATAGAAGAAGAGGTTGACGAAAAAGAAGAAAAAGAAGAAGAGATAGAAGAAGAAACTGAAGAAGGAGAAGAGGAACTGGAAGAAGAAAAAGTAGTAACTTCCTACAAGATAGGAGAGGAAATGGAGGAAGAAGAACTAGAAGAAGAGGAAATAAAAGAAGAAAAAGAAATAGAAGAACCAAAAGAAGAGATAGAGAAAGAACCAGAAAAAACCGAACAAGTAGTAGAAGAAACCGAAGAAGAACCCGAAGGAGAGGAAGAAGAACCAGAGATCAAACCAGAAGACAAACTTAAATACCTGATAACAAAACTCAAAGAAAAAGGAATGCCAGAAGAACAAATAAAATCAGAAATACTAGAACAAGCAGAACAACTAGAACTAGAAAAAGAAAGAATAAAAGAAATAATAGAAGAAATGTAAAAAATCATAAAAACATATTATCCAAATTTTTCATGCTCCCACCCAACAATTAACCCATTATCAAAAACAGAGCCATGAAGTCTCTCCTAAAGGAACAGGATAAACCAAACTAGGAACAACACCACATGCAGATCTATTGCTTAACTCATTTAAATCGATAGTTACTGGTTCAATAGCATTTACTAGAATGGTTTTTCCATCAGCTCCTGGTGAGATTTTACCTGTCAATAACTATTAACCAGGAGAACACAAAAAATAATAGAGACCGAAAGGTGAATAGATTGAAGGATAAATGTAATCTGGAAGAAAAAGTAAAGGAATTAAAGAAATCTCAAATCAAAGATAAAATAGACCAGAGGATAGAGGAATTCAAGGAACTAAAAAAAGGCAGTAATGAAGAATGGTTTGACGAACTCTGTTTCTGCATACTCACAGCTAATTCATCGGCAGATATGGGTATAAAGATACAGAGATATATGAAGGAGAACCATGGGTTCAGAAAATTCAGTGAAGAAAAAATCAGTGAAGTGCTTGAAGAAAAAGGCTACAGGTTTTATAACCGTAGGGCAGAATACATATCTCTAGCTCAGCAATACAAAAATAATTTAAAAGATACATTGATTTCTCTTGAAGATTCATTTGAAAAAAGAGAATGGTTAGTAGAGAATATAAAAGGAATAGGATACAAGGAAGGAAGTCACTTCCTCAGGAATGTAGGATACCTGGATCTAGCTATCTTGGATAGACACATATTGAGATGCATGGAAGATAATAAATTGATAGAGATACCTAAGACGCTCACTAGAAAAAGATACTTGGATATAGAAAAAGATTTCAATGAATTTGCTGGAAAAGTAAATCTTGAGCCAGGTGAACTGGATCTTTACCTATGGTACAATGAAACAGGAGAAGTAAAGAAATAAAACAATATAGTTTTTTCTAGACCATGTCGCTGTACGATTTATCTATCAATCTACTTCTGTCAACTTCAAATTCATCCATGAGATTTTCCAAATCTTCCTCTGTGTCATAGGATCCTTTTTTATCTTTCATTAGTTCGAATTCAATGAATTTACCGAGATTCTCGACTCTATCAAGATGTACTTTTACATTTTCCAGCCAGTGTATCTCTCTTTCCTTTTCAACAATTACTTTGACTCCTAAACAATTTTTTAAGACTCTTTTCACTTCTTCCGGGTTTTCAAGATCACATATAGATACATCGGATGTCTTTGGATCTTCTTTATCTTCTCTTTGGTAGTAAACGAGGGAGTTTTCTATTTTTCCTTCTCTGATCTTTAACCTACCGTTTTTTACATTGAAGTAGGTGTCTTTTTGCATGTCTAGACCTTCCTTCCTAGCTCCTTTTTCTTCAAGGACTTTTTCAGCGTATTCGTGTTTCTCGTATCGGGCTTTTATTTCTATGTTTTGTTTTTCAGTCATTTTGATTTCCTCGGAATATTGATTTTTTCTCTGGACGGATTTTTTGAAAGTTTTGATGGACCCGGTGGGATTTGAACCCACGGCCTTTTCCTTGCGAAGGAAACGATCTT
>CAZOFO010000028.1:0-4121 GCA_964579265.1 Microcaldota archaeon | reverse complement strand
GGTGCTTCTTCTTTTTCCTCCAGTAGTTTGACTCCTACTGGTACTCCTTTTCCTTTCACGAGGTCTAGGTATCTTTCTTGAGTTTCTCCGTAATCTATAGTCATTTTTCATCACCTTTTTTGAGTTTTTTATCTTTAGTTTAGTTTGATGGAAGCTATTTCTGTTTCTTTCCTTTTTCTTTCCACCATTCTCTGGCTTCTTCGGGATTCATTAGTTTTTCTAATTCTTCTTTATCTTTGATCTTTATCTTCGCTATCCATTCTCCGTACGGGTCTTTGTTTATCTTTTTGGGTTCCTGGAAAAGTTCTTTATTTACATCAGTTATTTCTCCTGTTACTGGGCTGGATAGGTGTCCTGACCATTTCATCGCTTCCAGAGATGTGTAGGTTTCTCCTTTTTCTATTTTTTCTCCTTTCTCTGGCAGGTCTATGAACACGAATTTCTGTATTCTATCTGCAGCGGGTTTTATGATTCCTAGTGAAACTTTTTCTTCATTTCCTTCTTTGATCCAGGTGTAGTCTTTGTTGTATTTTAGGTCTTCCGGGAATTCTTCAGTCATCTGATTCACTTTCTTCGTTTTGTTTATCTTCTTTCTGGTTCTTACTTTTTTCCTCCGGTTTTACATCTTCGACATCCACGTCTAGTCTGCAGGCTTTGCATTCTCCGTCATCCGACCCTGTTTTGTATTTGTGGGCTAGGCTGATGAGTATTGTGGATCCTATGGCTCCTCCGAATAGGTAGAGTGTGGATGTGATGCTTTCAAGTGCTTCTGGGGTAAATATTATTGCTAGTCCTAGGAATAGCATTAGCATTCCTCCCAGTAGTTTTAGTGTTCTTCCGTGTTTTTCCTCTAGCTTGGTTTTTCTCATTGTAGCGACTATTGATCCGAATATTCCTAGTTCTACTAGTAGATAGGTGATTAGGTATATTAGTAGGAGGCCTATGAATGCTCCTGTCATTGTATGTATTCCTTGTTCCGCGAGTGTTCCAGTCCAGATAACGGGGAATCCTGCAGTGCAAGGTAGTTCCATTAGTGCTACTCCTGCTGCCATCAGTGCGGTTGCACCCATCATTACCAAGGTGTTGTCGTGTTTCATCACTCCTCTTATATCTTTGATTATTTTTGGTTTGAATCTTTCGGGTATTGTGAATGATATTCCTTTTTTGTACCAGAAGAAGTCTTTTATATTAACTATAGCGAATGTTAGAGCGAATATTCCTACTATTAACTGTATCCAGAATATGTGAGCCATGTATGAGAATATTGTGAATACTCCCATTATGAATAGTCCGTATACTGCTGCTGTTACGAAGAGGAATGTGAGTCCTACTGCTAATACTTTTTTCCTTGAACCTGTGTATATAACGATGCTTAGTAGAAATGTTATTAGCCAGAGTGAACAGGGGTTGAATCCGTCTACAAATGCTATTAGGAAGGTTAGTACTGGTAGGGACATTTCTTCTAGTTTTATCTCTCCGAATATAGGTAGGTTTATTACTTCGTTTTCCATTCCAAGTTCTTCTTGTCCTTCAGGCAGTTCTTCTTCTGTATTTGTTTCCGCTGTTATCATCGGGGAGAATATGGATAGAGCTAAAAGTATCAGTAGTATTGAAAGAGTTATTTTTAGAATTTTTTTGTTTCCCCGTGTGTTCTTTTCACTCATTTTTACCAGTTAATAGGAAACTGTAAAGATTTATAAAGATTTGTTTCATAATTTGAAATAAAGATTTACAGGTCAAATGGGTACTGGTAAAATAGTTCTATTAATCCAATATTTCTTCCGCTGGGCTTTCGCATTCTCCTGTTTCAAGGCATTGGTCTATTTCATTTTTTAATTCTTCTTCTACTACTCCTATCAAGTATTCTTCTCCTATGAATGTTGTTGGTACGAACCCTGCTTCATCTGAAGGTACTTCATAGGCGTTTAGAGTCTCCTGGAATAGTTTTGAATTTTGTTCGCTGTAGTAAACTTCAAATCTTTCCATTTGAATTTTTTCTCCATATTCTTCTTCTATTGAATCCATTATAGGTTCCTGTTCAGCGCATGCTGGGCATCCGTCGCCCCAGAAGTAGTAAATATTTACTGAATCATCTTCTTTGAAGTGTGCTGTGATTTCCATTTCTCCGTATCTTGTTATGTTTATTTTTTCCTGTGTTTTGTTTTCTATCTGGTCGCCTGTCCATTTTTCAAATTTCCATCCTGCTTCTGGTATTGCTTTAACTGTTTCATTGATCATTCTACCTTTGTCATCGTACATGTGTTCTCCCTCGTATCTGTGTGTTCCTGGCTCTGGTTCCGTAGTGCCTTCTCCTTCTACTTTTATTTCTAGTTTTGAAGGAGATACTGGTTCTCCACCAAAACTTGCTTTGATCTGGTAATTGTCTTCCATTACGATAGAGGTATTGGTTGAATTTGGGTCTTTTACTTCTTCTCGATTTTCTCCTGACCAACCGAAAAACTCAGGTGCTATCCCTCTTTCTGCTGTTAGTGTTACTTCTGTTCCTTCTCCGTATATGTGTACTCCTGGTTCTGGGTTTAAGTTCCCGAAATCAGGGTTTTGTAATGGCGATATTTTTAGTTCATATCCTTTTCCTTCTTTGAAGTTTGCTGTTATTTCTTTGTCTTCATTCATCTCTATTTCTGTTTCTATTAGGGTACTATTGTAATCTCCTGTCCATTCATCAAGATACCAATCTTCCTCTGAAATCGCTTCTATTTTTACTTTTGTTCCTTCTTTGTATTCATCTTGATCGGGATCTATTTCTACATCCCCCTCTCCTTCTACATTGGTAGTTAGGGTGTAGTAGTTTATTTCTTCTGTGAAATGTGCTGTTAAATCTTTATTTTCATCCATTTTTATTGTGATAGAGGATTCTGTTGATTCTTTATCACCTGTCCATTCGTTGAATTCCCAGTCTTCTTTTGGTTCTGCTGTTACGGTGACTTCTTCTCCTTCCTCGTAAGTATGGATACCTGATTCTGGTGTTGTCTCTCCTTCTCCTTCAGTATTGATTGTTAGATTGTATGATGCTTCTTCGTCTGTTATTCCGTTTTCCTCTTCTTGTTCTTCTTCTGCGAATGGTCCTATACAACCGATTCCTATTAAGAGAACTCCTAGTAATACCAATGATATAATTTTTTTATTCATTTTATCCACCTATATTATTTCATTTTTCTTTAGGGTTTATGCATTCTCCTGTTTCTAGACATTCTTCTATCTTTCTTATTTCTTCTCTGTGTATGTCTTCGCTGTATCCTACCCAGTATTCTTCTCCTATGAATGTTGCTGGTACTGCTCCCATCTCCATTTCTTGTAGACCGTAAGCTTCTGCTATATCTTCGTATAAACCTGGTTTTCCTGGTAGTTCGTGTTTTTCAACTTTTATGTTTTCGTGTTCTTTTAATTGTTGTATGAAAGGTTCTTTTTCCTCACATACTGGGCAACCTTCACCCCAGAAGTAGTATATTGTTACTTCTCCTTTTATTTCATCTACATCTAGGTCTAAATCTTCTTCATCGTCGTCGTTTCCTATACATCCTATTCCTATTAGAAGGATTCCTATCAGTAGTAAAGGTATTAATTTTTTAATCATGTTTTTTCCTCTCTTTTCAATTTGAGTGTAATAGTTTATAAAAATTTGTTTCAGTGAGCGAAACCTGTGTTTTCAGAGGGTGTTAATTCAGTTTTTTATTTTCCACTTTCTTAATAACTTTCATTATTTCTTTAAGTATCTTTTCATATGGTTTAAACATATAATGATTTGTAAGGTTCCTTCAGCTTAACTATATTACTTACTCCTGACTTTTCTTTCTCTATTATTCCTTTTTCTTCTAGTTGTGATAGTTTTCTGGATACTTTCACCCTGTCTAGACCTGTATTCTTCACTATTTCGTTCTGGTAGATCTCTCCATCTTGTTCCACTATCTCCTGCATTATTTTCTTGCTTTCATTTTCAAGAAGATTCAATGTTTTTTCTGCTCCTTTTGTTAGGTCTTCTTTCTCTTCTTTGAATGAATCCATTAGGTAGTAATAGGTGAACATCCCTACTAGTATTCCTAGAGAGGTTAGTATAATCAATACCCATCTCATTGGTACTCCGCAGAGACATACATCCGCCA
>CAZOFO010000027.1:0-4464 GCA_964579265.1 Microcaldota archaeon | reverse complement strand
AAAGAACCGGAGATCCTAAACAAGATAAAAAAACAAGTTAAAAGAGAAAAAGGACTCCTAGACACAGAAGAGAAAAAAGAACTCTGGAAAAAATATCAGAAAGCAAAAGAAAAAAGAAAAAAAGCAGAGGAAGAATTACCAGGGAAAGTACCTCAAATATACGAAAAAGAAAAGGAAGGAAAAGAGATAATACCACAAGCAGCCATGCTGGGAGAGGAAAAATTCCAAAACATATACGGATACAGAAAAGAAAAAGTAGGACTGGAAAATGTCGAAGGAAAAACTCTGAAAGAAGCAGTCAAAGACAAAGAAATGGAAAAAGCCTTAAAAGAGAATAAGGAAGAATTAGCAAATCAAATGGCAGATATACTTGCAGAAATGACTAAAAAAGGAGTTTCACATAACGATATAACATTAAACAACCTGATAGTTCAAAAAAAAGAAGGAAAACCAAAATTAAAAGTAATAGATTTCGATATGGCGAAGAAAACCTCAGATAAAGATCATAGTAAATATAACTTAATAACAGACTTCAGGGATGCATCCCGACAAATTTCAACGGTTCTAAATTTTAATGAAAAAACCTTCAAAGAAGAACTCAAGAAAAAATACGAAAAAAAGATAGAGGAAAAGATGTAACAAACAGATCTATCCTTCTATACAATAGATATTTTTACTTCAACTCACCCTGAACATAGTTCTCATCTAGACTCCATAGATGAGTAAAGATACAACCTAATAAACCCATAAAACAGAAACATTTATAAATCCTTAATCACTTCGGTTAAATGTGATCAAAAATGGGTTTTAGATCAAAAGCAAAAGAAAGAGATAGAAAAGCAAAAGAAAGAAAAAAAAGATTAGAAAAATTCCTGAAAGAAAGCGGAGTAAAAGAAACAACATCAGAAGCAATGGAAAGACTATCAAGATTAAAGAGGACAGGACACTTCACTGAAAAAGAAAAGAAAGAATATGAACGGAAAAAAAGAGAAAAAGAAGCTAAAGAATTTAAAAATGCTTTAGAAGAGCTTCAAAAAATGGAAGAAAAAGGTTTAATAAAAGAAGAGGATATGAAAAGGCTAGAAAACTTAGAAGAAAGACTTGAAAGAGAACAACAAAAAACAAACCAGATGCTAATGGATGCATTAAGAGGAGAAGGAGATAGAAAGAAAGCAGAAAGAAGATCTAGGATAGAACCAAAAGCCCAAAGAGAGATGTTAATTCAAGAAGTAAACAGAATAAAAAAAGAAAGATTACCCTGGTGGAAAAGAATATTCAAATAAAATTCTTAATATCTTTCTCTGCTTAACTTTTTTGATCTCTTAGCACATCCTAGAATATTAATTCTGAAAAATACTTTGTTACCATGATCAACGAAGGTTAATAATTAATACAAAGAGATCTGTTTAAGAAGAAGAGGTAATCAACATGAATAGTAGAGTACACGGATTTCACAAAAAAAGCCCGGAAGAAAGAAGAAAAATAATCAAGGAAAAAACAGATCTATCAAAAGAACAAATGGAGAAACTGAAAAAATTCGGAACACTGAAAGAAGAAGACTCTAACTCAATGATCGAAAACGTAGTATCCAACCACGAACTCCCACTTGGAATAGCCACCAACTTAAAAGTCAATGGAAAAGACTACCTAGTTCCAATGGTCACCGAAGAATCCTCCGTAGTAGCAGCATGCTCCTACGGAGCAAAACTAACACGCGGAGGAAACGGGATCAAAGCAACCTCAACCCCACCTGTAATGATAGGTCAAATACAACTAAATAACATGAAAGACTTCAAAGAGACAAAGAAAAAAATACTTGAAAACAAAGACAAAATAATCAAAAAGGCAAATGAAAGAGACACAAAACTAATCGAACTCGGAGGAGGAGCCAAGGACCTAGAAGTGAGAAATATAGATAAAGAAAAATCAGCAGTAATACACCTATTAATAGACGTAAGAGACGCAATGGGAGCCAACACCGTCAACACAATGTGCGAATCAGTATCACCCCTAATAGAAGAAATAACAAATGCAGAAACCAACCTAAGAATACTTTCAAACCTATCTGACAAAAGAATGGTCGAAGCAAAAGCGGAAATACCATTCAAAAAACTTGAAAAAGAAGAAACAACGGGAAAAGAAGTAGCAAAAGCAATAGTCGACGCCTACGAATTTGCAGAAGCGGATCCATACAGAGCAGCCACCCACAACAAAGGAGTGATGAACGGGATGGACGCGGTCTGCATAGCCACAGGAAACGATTTTAGAGCACTAGAAGCAGGAGCACATTCCTACGCAGCCAAAAACGGATACAAACCAATCACAGAATGGCGAATAGAAAAAGAAAAACTGAAAGGAAGAATAGAGGTTCCAATAGCTCTTGGTACAGTAGGAGGAATAACTTCAGTACATCCAATAGCGGAAACCTCTCTCAATATACTAGATGTAGATTCAGCACAGGAACTAGCTGAAGTAGTTGGGGCTGTAGGACTGATTCAGAACCTATCGGCATTAAAAGCACTTGCAACAGAAGGAATACAAAAAGGACACATGAAACTGCACGCGAAGAACATAGCCAAACAAGCGGGAGCAAGAAAAGAAGAAATAGGAAAAGTAGCTAGAAGAATGATTGAAGAAGATGATATAAGTCAGAAAAAAGCAGAAAAAATAATAGAAAAACTTTCCTAAGGACTATAAAGAACCTATGAAAATAGAAATATTGAAAAAAATAAAAAAAAGAAAATTTTAACGGCAGCTAGTATCTCTTATCGTTGTATTACCCTTCTTATCAGTTAGTTTACTTTCTTCATCTTCTATTTTGTTACCGTTTTTTCCACTCTTTTTATTTTTATCTTTTTTTATCATCTAATCCACCAACAGAGTTATGTGTTGCATAATTTATATATTTTGGATTTTTTTGCAATTTTTCATTTTCCGTATTTATCCCCGCTGTGCTGATGTCTCTTTTTAATTTTTTCTCTCGTGTTCCTCTTATCCTGGTTATCCTTGTCTTTATCTTTTATCACTAAATCACCTCCGTTTTTTTGTTCCAAGGGGTTAACATAGATAAATTAAAGTCTTCCTGAATCAGTAAGTTCCTTAATAGCTTTTTTACCTTCCTTACTCATCCCTTTATCTTCCTTCTCGTATACGCATTTTTTGGTGTTGAACAATTGATCCACCTCCCTACTATTTTTGTAAGAATAATTAAATTTAAGTTTTTGCATTTATTTTAGACAGACTCTGGAAGAAATCAATATTTTTTCTTTATCATTTCCTCCACATCCTTTGGTTTAAAACCTACTATCTCGATATCTTTTGATTCAATAAAGTCCTCTATTCTTTTCTCTACTTCATCTGTCTTTTTTCCTTTTAATGATTCTTCTATATCTTTAATACTTTCTTCAGGATGTATAAAGAAGTCTCCTGTTATTTCTATGTCTTTTATTGTTTCTTCTTCGATCTTTACTTTGGCTTGAAGAAGTTTTCCATCTGGTACTTTGTACTCCAATGTTTCCATACTATCATCCTATCTTTTGAAGTTCCATTTGTCCGTTGAATACTTCTCTTTATACAGTTTATTTGATCTTTCTTTTTCTCTATTGCTGAGTCCTTCTTTGATTAATTCGGCGTGGAATTCTTTTTCAAAGCTCTTTTTTAGTTCTTCTTTAAGTTCTTTCATCTTTAGTCCGGGTTTTCTTTGTTTGAGGGTGGTTACTCTGTCTTGTATTTTTGATGTTGTTTTATCTTTTGATTTTTCTGAAGATATTTTGAGGTATTTAACCATTTTTTCAGGATCGAAATCCAATAAAAGTGTTCCATGTTGCAGTACTGCTCCTTTCTTTCTCGTTTGTGCACTTCCCGAGATCTTCTGTTTGTCTATGACAATATCGTTTATTCCTGAGTGCTCTGCATTTATCCCGAGGTTTTCCAATGCATTTATCACGAATTGATTTATCTTTCTATACGATTTTTGTATATCTCTGGGTATTTCTTCTAGTTTTTCAGGTACTATTACGCTGTAATTCAATTCTCCTTTTGGATCTTTGTATACTGCTCCTCCCCCTGTTATTCTCCGGAATATCTCAACTTCGTTTTCTCTGCATCTCTCTATATCTACTTCTTTTTTTACTGACTGGAAGTAGCCTATTGCCACGGCTGGTTTGTTCCATTGATAGAATCTAAGTGTTGGTTTTGAGTTTCCTTCGGCTACTTCTTTTAGTACTGCTTCGTCCACTGCCATTTTTCTGTAGGAGTCTTCCACTGGTTTTGATTCCAGTATCCTGAAATGGTTCTTCATTTGGATCTTTCCCTATTTCCCGGGTCTTTCTTAGTCTTCAGTGGTTATCATTGATGTCAATGGGTGTTCTGGGTTTGGTTCTGTTACTATCATTTGGTTAACTGCCGGTGGGTATTTTATGTTGGTTTCTTCCATTCTGTCCAGGGCTTTTTCAAGCTTTTCTG
>CAZOFO010000026.1:0-5003 GCA_964579265.1 Microcaldota archaeon | reverse complement strand
ACACAACCTATCAAAAGAAGGAGACGAACTAAGAAAAGAAAAAGGAAGAGCAGGATTAGCAAAGGAACTATATGAAATTATAGAAAATAAGAAATGGGAAAAAATAGTTATGAACGGATTCCTATCACCGGAAGAAGTGGAATATATAGAAGAAAAACCAGGAGAATTTCACTTAATAGAGATAAAAGCAGAACCAGAAAAAAGATTCAAAAGAAGAAGCGAAGATGAACCCGATGAAAAGAAAAAATTCTTTAAAAGAGATGAGAGAGATCGAAAACAAAAAGGAGCTGACAAAACAATAGAAATGGCTGAATACACTATAGAAAATAATTCAGATCTCGAATCACTTTATAAAAAAATAGATCGACTCCTTAAAAAACTGGGAAAATAAAAATCAATTAAGGATTACATGAACGAAGAGAAATTAAACTACGAAGAATTAGAACTCAAAGCAGGTCTAGAATTCCATCAAAGACTTGATACAGATAAACTATTCTGTAGCTGTAATTCGAAAATGACTGAAAAACCAGAAGAACCAGAAAAACAAATAACAAGATACCTGAGACCTTCAAGAAGCGAACTGGGAAAAATGGATCCAGCTGCAGCAAAAGAAGCTATCAAAGAAAAACAATTCATATACAACACCTACAGAGAATCTACTTGTCTCGTGGAAACCGACTCTGAACCACCTCACCCTGTAGATGAAGAAGCTTTCGAACTTTCGCTAATTATAGCCAAGATGCTGAACTGCGATATATTCGACGAGATAAATTTCATGAGGAAAACAGTAGTAGACGGCTCCAACACCACCGGATTCCAGAGAACCGCTATGATAGGGGACAACGGACATATAAAAAAACCACTTGAAATAGATATAGACGGAGTTTTCCTTGAAGAAGAATCCGCAGGGATAATCGGAGAAACAAAAGGAAAAAAGAACTACAGACTGGACCGACTTGGAATACCTCTAGTGGAAATAGCCACAGGAATAATAAAAGGAACACCTGAAGAAATCAAAGAAACAGCACTAAGGATAGGAACAATGCTAAGAACCACGGGGAAAGTCAAAAGAGGACTAGGCACAATCAGACAAGATCTAAATCTCTCCATAAAACAAGGAAACAGAGTTGAGATAAAAGGAATTCAGGAAATAGACCAACTAGAGGAAATAATAAAGAACGAGATAAAGAGACAGCTCAAACTACTGGAGATAAAAGAGGAATTAGAAAAAAGAAAAATAAATGAGATAAATCTTTCAATTCAAAACTTCACTCAATACTTCGAAGAAAATTCTCCAGGATTCATGAAAAAAGCGATAGGGAAAGGAGGAGGAATCTACGGATATGTAGTGCCTAAATTCAAAGGTATACTAGGCAAAGAACTCTTACCCGACCACAGGTTCGGTACTGAACTAGCAAATATTGCTGAGACTCTAGGGATACCAGGAGTAATACATACAGACGAAGATCTCAGCAAATACGGAATAAAAGGAAATATACAGAAAATAAGAGAAGAAAATAACTTATCGGAAGAAGATTCAATCCTCTTAATAGCTTCTGAAGATTTAGAAAAAGCTAAGAAAGTTCTAAAAGAACTTGAAAAAAGAATAAAGAAAGCAAAAGAAGGAGTTCCCCCAGAAACCAGGAAATCAGTTGAAGAAGCCAAGACAAAGTACCTAAGACCACTTGGATCTGAAAGAAGGATGTATCCAGAGACAGACATACCTACAATAAAAGTAAGTGAAGAAGAGAAAAGAGAAATAGAGAATAAAACTCCTCCAGAACCGGAGCAGATAACTGAGGAACTTGAGGAAAAAGGAATTAGTAGTGAACTTGCAAAACAGTCTCTAAAGTCACCTCATATTAACAACATAAGAAGAATAATCCAAGAAACCAACGTGGATCCAACCACTATTGCCACTACATTTACTAGTACTATGAAAGAAATTGAAAATTTAGATACTGGGAAAATAGAACAAGAAAATTATATAGAGATATTTAAAGCTCTAGAAGAAGGGAAATTCTCAAAAGATGCTCTAGAGAAAATCATAAAGGCAAAATCGAAGGATCCAGAAAGATCGATAGATAAGGTAATAGAAGAAGAAGGATTAAGTAAGATTTCTGAAGAAGAAGTGGAGGAGAAGATTGAGAAGAAGATCGAAGAAAATAAGGAACTAGTTGAAGAAAACAAACATAGAGCATTCAAAGTGATAATGGGTCAGATAATGAGTGAATACGGTGGAAAAGTAGAAGGAGAAACCGTTTCAAAGATATTAGAAGATAAAATAGATAAATGAATTGAATCAATCTATACTAATAGGAAATTTTTCTAATATTCGAATTCTATCCAGATTTTTTATTTAATTTTATATTTTCTGTCTCATCCTACACGATTTACATAGATCGGTGCTGCTTGGTTCTCCGCATTCATCGCATTCTTTAATCTCTCCTGATTTTCCCTTGTAGTGTTCCTTCAACGGTTCGAGGATCTTATCGTAGCTCGATAGGATGGAGAACCTGGTTCCAGGATGATCCTTCTCCATTTCCCCTATATATTCCCTAGTTTTGTTTCTATAACTAGAATTTGCATAGGGACATTCTTCACTTTCAAAATCGATGTTGTTAATCATCGCGTAAACTGTGTTTTCTTTTTCAGAACATTTTCTGATTGGTTTTATCCTTGGAATGAACTTTTCATGATCTTTAAAACCTGTTACTGGGCCCATCCTAGCTAATCTTTCTGGTTCTCCTCTAAAAATATTCATA
Source organism: Microcaldota archaeon (assembly GCA_964579265.1). Lineage (GTDB taxonomy): Archaea > B1Sed10-29 > B1Sed10-29 > B1Sed10-29 > B1Sed10-29 > B1Sed10-29. Next base: position 2,238 of record CAZOFO010000026.1, on the reverse strand, counting down.
AGTATTGTCTGTGTTTCATCATCTAGATTGTGACCTGTAGCGATTTTATCACAGCTTAGTTCTCTTGCAGCTTTGTTCAAAATCTGTCTTCTAAAAACCCCACAGTAACTACATGCGTCTTCTTCATTCTTTTCATCCGTTATCTGATCCATATTAGCTCCGTATTCCTCTTCTTGGCTATATATTTGTAGTTCGGAGTCTCTTTTTTCAGCAAATTTTTTCACTTTTTCTATGGATTTATCTCTGTATCCTTTTATTCCTTCATCTACTGCTATCAATACTAGGTCATCGTAGTTTTTATCTAAAAAATGAGCTAGGGCCAATGAATCTTTTCCTCCTGAAACTGCTACTCCTATTTTTTCTTTTCTGTCTATCATTTCGTGTTTTCTGATTGATTTTCTAATTCTTTTCTCGTACAGCTGAGTGAAGCAGTTTGCACAGTATTTTTCTCCCATGTACCTGAGATTAATTACTGCTGTATTTTCACTACATTTGCTACATTTAGTCATTCTATCTTTTTTTCTTTACATGTATTTTTCAAGTATTTTTTCTGCTTTTGAGAAGTTTTCTGGATGTAGAGCTATTTCTATTTCTCCTTCTTTTTCTCCAAGTACGTATACGGAGTTTATGTTCACGTTATTGTGTGCGAGTTTTCTTGTTACTTTTCCAAATTCTCCTGGTCTATCCAGAAGTTTTATCTTCATTAATTCTGTTATTTCCGGTGTATAACCTATTCCTTCAAGTGTTTCTTTGGCTGTTTCAGGGTTTTCCGTTACGAAATGTAGTATTCCTTTTTCATTTAGGGCTTTTCCAAATAGACTTTCCATATTTACTCCTACTTTACCGAGTTCTGTACTTATTTTAGCTAGTTCTCCCGGTTCATTTTCGAGTTCGAGTTTGATTTGTTTCATTTTTAACCACCTATCTAATTCTTATTACTCTCTATTTTCTTTCAGTATTTTTGAATCTTTCCATAGTACTTCCAGGAAATTCTTAACGTGAAGAGCCATTTGTTCGTTGTCGAGCCATGCTCCTACTGCCGGTAGCTTTGGAGCTAGTAGTACTTCTGATTCATCTGAAACGATGTCTATTCCATGTATTTTTTCTCTAGTTCTTACTAATGCTATTTCTTTTAGTTTTTCTATTTCTTCGTTTTTTTCTATGGATATTTTTATTTTTACTCCTCTTTCGTTAGCTTCTTTAAGTTCTTCGTATATTTCTTCGTTTAATATATCTGAATCAGGTGTTGTTATCAATATATTCTTTTTTGCTCTGTTCACCATCTCTTTCATCTTGTTTATAACGGATTCGTATCCTTTTATTCCCCATACTAGTGCAGGGATAGTTTCCGTGTCTTCTTCTCCTTTCAAGCTTTCTAGTTTATCCATAGCTTTTTCTTTGGCTTTTTCAAGTTCTTTTTTCTTTTTTTCCTCAATTTCCTTCAATACTTTATCAGGTTCAACTGCTTTGAATAATTGTGGTCTTCCTCCTTGAGTTTCAACAAATCCTTTGTTGTTGAGCCTTTCTAAAACCGAGTAAAGATTTGATCTTGGCACGTCGCAGATCTGAGATAATTTAGTTACTGTGGATGTTGTTCCAGCTGAAACTAGTGCGGTGTAGGCTTTTGATTCGTATTCTGAAAGGTCAAAAGTTTGTAGATTTTCGATGAGGTTTGAATCCATTTTTAATCATTTTTCACATGTCTTTTTTTGAGATGTTTCTTAATAAAAATCTTGTTGTGGTATTAACAACAATATGTTTTTAAATCTCTTCATATAAAATACTTAGTAGAGGCTTGATTCGCCTCACAAATTCGGTACTTCGAACTGAAGAGTGATTATATGACAGAGGTAAGAAGAGAAAAGCTTTATCCAAGGGACAGATTGATAGATACAGCAGAGGGAAAAGTTTCAGTAAGCAAAAACGCTGACTTAGATGAGTCTGAAGTAAAAGAAATGGTTAAAGAGCTTTCAAATGAATCAAAAGAAGATCCTTTCCGAGTGACAGTTTCCCTCTGTCCGGAATGCGTTGAAGAAGAGAAATTCAGCGAAATGAGGATTCCAGCAGTTCTATATGTGGAGGATAACCAAGTTAAGATGAGAAAGGAATGCGAAGAACATGGAAAAACCGAATCAATTTACTGGGAAGATGCCGAAAAGTACTTCAAAGCCTCAAAAGAAGCTGACTGGAAGGGAAAGAGAATAACGAATCCTGATGTAGATATAGATGAAGAAGACG
>CAZOFO010000025.1:0-5269 GCA_964579265.1 Microcaldota archaeon | reverse complement strand
CTTTGTTTCCGGGTACGTATCCTCCTTGGTATATTCTGAATCCGTGTTTTTCTTCTGCTTCTCTTTTGCTCATGATCTTCTTTTCTATCTCTATCTTTTTTCCTATAGCTTTGTTTGCTTTTTTCTCTATCTCTTTAACTTGTTCCTTGTTTGGTATTTCGTAGTGTGTTAGATCTATCCTTGCTCTGTCTTTGTATTTTTTTGCTCCTGCTTGCCACACGTGTTCTCCCAATATTTTTCTGGCTGCTCCGTTTATTATGTGTGTGGCTGTATGGTGTTTGGTTAGATCTTCTCTTCTTTTTTTATCTATTTTTCCTTTTACTTTTTTTCCTTTCTCTATCTTTTCAGTTGTCTTATGCAGGATTACTCCTTCTTTTTTCTGTACGTCTTCAACTTTTGATCCGTTTATCTCTCCATGGTCGGGTTCTTGTCCTCCTGATTCAGGGTAAAATGCTGTTTTATCTAGAACTACGTAGTTTTCTCCGTTTATCTTTTCGTTTCCCAGTACTTTGGATTCGAATTTGAATTTTCCCTTGAATTCCAGGTTTTCCTCGTGGTATAGGGTCTCGGTGTTTGGGTATTTGGACACATCTCCTTTTAGCTGAGTTTTTTGTTGTTCTTCTTTCTCTTCTTTTGAGTGTTTTTCGGCTATCCTGGCGTATAGGTCGGACGGTATCTCTATCTTTTTTCCTTTTTTCTTTGCTTCTTGTTTCAGTGTTTCCGGGGATATTCCTTTAGTGTCGTATAGTTCTACTATTTCTTCTGGTGTTAGTTTTTCTTTTTCTATTGCTTTTTCTATGTGTTTCTTTGATTTTTTGATTGTTTTTCTGTATTTTTTTTCTTCGTGGTTTAGTATCTCGTTCAGTTCTTCCAGGTTTTGCTGGGTTTCCGGGAACATTGGTTCAAGGTATTCTGCGTGTTTTTCAGCTATGTTCATGAAGTCTATGTCCCATCCGTGTTTGTTTTTGTAGTCGTGGATTCTTCTGTATAGTGTTCTTAGATCGTATCCTCCTGATATGTTGCTTGGTAGTGCTCCGTCGGTTATCGCGAATAGTAGTGTTCTCAGGTGATCTCCTATTGAGTAGAGGTTTGATATCTGTGTTACTTGTTTTTTGAGTTCTTCTTTGTCCGTATTGATTTTTTCAGCTATTTCTCCCCATTTTTTCTCTATGTTGTTCACTTCTTCCATGTCCATTGTTCCGGAGTAGGATAAAAATTCTTTGTATTTTTGAGTTTCTTTTATCCCTGTTTTTTTGAATAAGTGTTCGCATACTGTTGGAAACTCTACTTGGTATATGGTGTGTTTTCCTGTCAGTAGCCATGGTATCCTTGCGTGTCCCATCCCCATATCCAGTACTTGGATATCCAGCGGTTCGTAACCATTTTCTTTTATTTTATGATTCATGTAGACTTGGTTGCCTAGTTCCAGGCTTCTTGAGAATATCTCCATTGATACTCCTAGGTTTCCTCCGCCTCCCCATTGGTCTTCGTGTATTGTTAATTCCTTTTTCGGGATTTCCAGTGTGTCTGTGAACCATGTGAAGTAGTCCTTGAAGTATTTCTGTTGATTGAATTCGCTCGGTTTCTTGAATGCATGTTGTCCTGTCATGACGAATGAGGTGTTGTGTCTTCCGGTGATTCCCACGTTGTCTATGTCGTTGAATCTCATGCACATTTGTGGTACTATTAGAGGGTTTGCTGGTGGTTCGACTTCTCCTGATACTACATGTGGTTGAAAGTTGTATATAGATGCATTTGTCCAGTATGAATCTTCTTTCCATCTTGCGACAACAGGATATCTTTTTATTGAAGTGTATCCTTTTTTCTCCATGTGTTTTTCAAAGCTTTTCCAGGTTTCCACGTAGTCCATATCTTCTTTGTTCCCTGGTGGATTGTTTATGAAGCTGTATCCTCCTGTGCATTCTGGTTCATCACAAGTTTCTCTTTCTTCTACAGTCCAGAAGTATTCTCCGCACTCCGCGCATTTTTTTCTTCTGTATCCTTTTTCTTTCAGGGTTTCTGTGGGGTAGTGCTCTTCCGGATTTTTGTTCGCTTTTTTCTTAATTTCTCTTTTAAGTTTCTCCATATCCATTTTTATCATTTTTTAGACTATTTGCTCTGTCCCTGTTTCCTGTGTCCTTATTCTTACATTTTTTACGTATTTTTTAGATTCTTCAGCTAATTCTAGTAGTTTTTCTCTGTTTATTCTTTTTTCTTCTTGGTATTCTTGTTTTAATGTTCCTTTTGTCGGTGTGAATGCTTGAAGTACATGTAAGTCTGCGTATATTCCTATTGTTTTTGCTGTTTTACCTATCCAGTGTTTGTTATCAGTTAATCCTGGTATAACTGTGGTTCTAGGTTCTAGTTCAAATTCGAATACATTGCTTATCCTTAATACTTGTTTCACTCCTTTTAAATGTTTTTTCTTTATTTTCCTACCTATTATTTTACTGTATCTCCTTTGGAAATCAGGTGGTGCTTTAACATCTAATGCGACTCTATCTACATTTTTTTTCATTCCTAGCTCTTCTATTACGTCCGGATTAGATCCGTTAGTATTTATCTGTACTTTGTATCCGTCTTCTTTAAGCCTTTCACATAGTTCTTGAAGTGCTCTAGGTTGTTTGGTCGGTTCTCCACCATCTATTACAACTGCTTCTGTATCTGATGGATCTTCTTTTACTTCTTGGATTACTTCTTCTATTTCTTTATCTTTCCCTGCTATTGGGTCTAGGTATTCTCTGTTCCAGCACCATGGGCATCTGAAGTTACAGCCTTGTAGATAGATAACGATTGAAGATTTTTGAGGATAGGCTAGACTGGAGAATGGATCTATTTCTCCTACTTTTAGCTTCATTTGAGATCCTCTTTTCTGGTTTTATTCTTCTTTTTCCTTTAGTAGGTCTTCCCCTAGGGTTTCTGTTATTGTTATCTTGCTTGCTCCGGTTTTTTCTGTTAGTTCTTTTAGTTTCTCTTTGTTGATGCCTTTCTTTGATGCTATCTCTCTATAATTTCCTTTTCTAAAGTTTTCTATGTCTTCTAAAGTGGTTTTTATTTCTTTCATTGATTTATCTTTTTTGTTGATTTGTTCCGGGTCCATTTTTATCATCTATTTAGCTCTTTGTTTGTTTTTCTGCAGTATTTATTAAGTGTTTTTTGCTTTTTCTTATTCTTTTTTGAAGGGGTTTTCCATTTCTATATCCATGAATTTTTGTCTATTTTCTTTTTTTCCAGTTTTTGGGTTTACGAGTATCTTTGCTTGTTCCTCTATTAATCTGAATTGTTCTATTCTGCTTAATATTTTCTTTTTTATCTTTTCTGTTTCTGTTTCTCTTTTCTTGTTTTTTTCTAGTGTTTTATTAAGTTTTTCTATTTCTTCTTTTTTCTTTTCTAATTCTTTTATTTTTTCTCTTATTTTTTCTGTTCTTTTTCTCTCTAAAGTATTTTTTATTCCTTTTTTGCTTATTTCTTGTAGTGTCTCCTTTATTTCTTTTCTACTGAGATGCATTGTTCTGAGTTCGTGGTATATTTTTCCTTTTTTAATCTCGTTTAATTCTATTTTTTCCTCCATCTTAGGATATTTTCTCTCTAATTTTTTTGCTTCTTTTTTCATCTTGTTTCTCCATTCTTCTTCTCTAGCTAGTTTTCTGTTTATTTCTTCTTCGTTTTTTCCTTCTTCTTTCATTTTTTGTTTTTTATGAACCATATATCTTTCAAATGAGGTTGGTTCTTCTCTTTCTTGTCTTGGTGTTAGTTTTTTGTCTATGTTGAGTTTTCTTTCTAGGTTTTCTATTCCTTTTTCTATGTCTTTCAATCTTTCTTCGTAGTTTTTCTTTTTCTGTGTTTTTTGTATTTTCTTTTCTTTTTTCATATTTCTCCTCTTTTAGAATATCGTGATTAGTATTCCTCCAGCTACTAGCATTGTTATGGATATGGTTTTTTGTATTATTGCTGGTTTGGTGAGTTTTTCTCTTATGAAGCTAGGGTGAAGTATTGTTATGAGGGTTGCTAGGATGAATATAACGGCAGGTTGCAGAGCCATTAATGAAGATACTAGGGATACTGGTCCGGTTGATATTGCTGCGTATAGTGCTACCATTGCTATTGATGAGAACGTTCCTGAGATGATGAGGTGTCTTATTCCTTTTTTAGTTTTTCCTTTAATGTGTGGATGATGTTTTACGGTTAATAGTACTGAGGTTATTCCCTGTCCTATCCCTACCCACATTAGAACGGACCATATTCCTACTTGCTGTGTTCCTAGTTTTATTAATACGTTTCTAAAGGCGAAGAATACTGCGGCTATGAATATGAATACCATGAGTTTGTTTAGTTTATTTTCTATGGTTTTTCTTTCCAGAGAGAGTACTATGGATCCTATTATAACTAGGAATATTCCTAGATATTTCCATTGGGTGAATGTTTCTTCGAATAATATGTAGCCGAAGGGAAGAACTATTAAAGGAACTATCCCTAGTATAGGTATTACTCTAGATGCTTCTTCCTTTACTAGTGATTTGAAGTAAAACCAGAGTCCTGTGGAAGCAATGAAACCTGTTGTTATGCCTATTATAGATATTTCTAGATCTATTGTTGCTCTATCTAAAGCTAAGGGTGTAATTATTAGGATTATGAAGGATATAAAGCTTACTATCGTTGTTCCTAGTATTGGATCTGTTAGTTCTTCCGTCATCACGAATTTATCGATTAGGTTGGCTACTGTGAATAGTAGAAGGGCTAATATTACTAGTTCTATCCATGGCATTCTGATTCAGCTCTCTAATGCTTCTTTATTTTTATATTTCTCTGAGTTCGTAGAGTTTTTCGTTCATTGCTTTCAATTCTTCTTCTCCAATTTTCACTTTTTTCTTCTCTATCTCGACCGGTTCTTCCAGGACTCTTTTTGGAAGTCTATCTTTTCCCTTATCTACGCCTCTCTCTTTGTCAATTTTCCTCTCCAGTTTCTGTATCTCGTGTGCTCTTTCTTCGAGGTATTCTGCTGTTATTTCTTTGTCTAGCATCTTGCTGTATATTTCCGCGTAGTCTTCTTTTGAATATGATCCTACAAAGGAGCATACTGATGTGGAGTCGGTTATCACTCTTTCTATCATTGTTTTGTAGGAGATTTCTGGTTTTCCTTCAGGTGAGGTTCTTTCTTCAGTTTTTTGCCCTAGTTCCTGTCCTGCTGTCCAGGATTTTAAGTGACATCCGTATCTTGGTCCTTGTGAATAGGTTAGTGACATTCCTCTAAGTCCTCTTGGGTCGTAGG
>CAZOFO010000024.1:0-6950 GCA_964579265.1 Microcaldota archaeon | reverse complement strand
GTTCATTTAAATCACCAACCTAAAATATAACTATTCAACTATAAAAAACTTATCTATAATAGTTAAAAAATAAGTATTTAAACAAAGATAAAATGACTGAAGCACTCTTACTCCTCAGCGGAGGGATAGACAGCGCCGTAGCAGGCGGAATGATAAAAGAAAAAGACCATAAAGTAACCGCGATTCATTACACAGTCAAACCAGCTACCAGAGGAGAAGAAGAAGAAAAATGTAGGGAAATAAAACAAAAAATAGATCTAGATAGATTAATAATCAGAGATATAGCGGATGACCTGATAAAGATATCTGAAGAAGTGAACAGAAGATATTACTTTGTTCTAAGCAAAAGACTGATGCTGAGAAAAGCGGAAAAAATAACCGAAGAAAAAGATATAGATTTTCTGGTTACTGGAGAAGCAATGAGCCAGGTCTCCAGTCAAACACCTTGGAACCTCAAAGTAATAGACGAAGCAGTAGAGATACCTGTAATAAGGCCTTTGATAGGTATGGATAAAGAAGAAATAATAGAAAAAGCAAGGGAACTAGATACTTACGAAATATCGACCGGGCCGGAAATCTGCGATGTATTAGGACCGGAGAAACCAGTGACTAGAACGAGTGTAGAAAAAATTAAAGAACTAGAAGAAAAACTATCTTTTTCTACTATTTAAAAAATTAAAAGACTTTGAAAACTTTTATTCGTGAGACTTAGTATCTACACCCATCTTATTATACATGTCTTTCCAGCCTTCGTCTTTTTCTCCTTTTTTATTTTTTCTAAACATATTAACCTCCTCCTGTATCCACTATTATTGCATTGATTATATTTAAATTTATTGGAAGGATTATGCAAGCCTTGGAAGGGATTTGAACCCTCGGCCTGGTGCTATCTCAGAACCCTCTGGTTTTTGGGATGAAACCCTTTTTTTCGAAAAAGGGTTCTTACAAGGCACCCGCTCTACCGCTGAGCTACCAAGGCTTGAAATCATTACAGGTTAAAAAATGCTCCTAAGCTCAAGGGTATTATAGGTATTCCTATATAAAAAACTTGAAAACAAGTAGATTATTAAATCTCCAACTACTTAAAAAATATTAGATAAAAAACTTCTAAAGGTGGATCTTATCCGATTCAAGAACAGATTGATGGAAGAAGCACAGAAAAAGAAGACACACTTAATCTTTGATCTAGATATATCTTTCCCTTTACACGGAGAACTAGATCAAGATACGATGATGCAGACAGCTATAGATGTGATAGAGGATATAGATGATTTGATAGCAGCAGTAAAAGTTAACAGATCATTCGGAGATGCAGTAGGGATATTAGGGATGGAAAAAATAATAAAGAGACTTGATGTATCTTTCATAGCAGATTACAATCTCTGTGATATAGATAGAAATGTTCTATGGATGGCGAGCGAACTATACGAAGCAGGATTCCAAGCAATCACAATACCAGGATTCATAGGTAAAGAGCCAATAAAAGCGATTAGGGACGAGTTCCCAAGATCAGGAACAATAGTAACACTCAGTCTGCCTCACGAACAAAAAAGCGAGTTCATGCAGAAGTCCTTCAAGAAAACAGCTGAACTAGCAGAAGATCTAGATGTAGATGGAGTTAGCGTGGCAGGAAACCATTCAGAAGATTTAAAAAGAGCGAACAAATACACAGAAGAAAAAATAGTAATATGTGATGGGTTCGAAAAAGGAGACATGTCCCCAGGAGACTGCCTGAAAGAAGACAGAAACTTCGAATCAATAGGAAGCGTAATATACGAATCAAAAGACCCGAGAGAAACCACTATCAGAATCAGAGAAGAACAAAAAGGAGACTGGGACTACAGCCTTTAAAAATTTCCTTAACTAATTATAAATTTGATTCGGGGATTTAATTGAAAGAAAAAGCTATAAAAAGATACTTAGAAACAGTAAGAGGATCAAGAGAACCTAAGATAAAAAATCTAGAAAAAGAAAAACTACAAGAAAAAATAGATAGAGCACAAGAATCTCTGAAAAAATGTAATCTATGCGAAAGAAAATGCGAAGTAGATAGAATACAGAAGGAAAAAGGGTACTGCGGGGTTAAAAACAAACCTGTTCTCTCCACAGCATTCAGCCACATGGGAGAGGAAAAATTCCTAGTACCTAGCTACACAATTTTCTTCATGGGCTGTAACCTCCACTGCCAGTACTGCCAGAACTCCAGAATAAGTCAATGGAGAACTAGTGGAAAGGAAATAACTGTAGAAGAACTTGCAGATTTCATTGAAAAAGCCAGCAACTGCAAGAACGTGAATTTTGTCGGAGGAGATCCCACACCCAACCTACCATTTATATTAAAAGCTCTGAAAAAATCAGAAATTGAAGTTCCTGTAGTATGGAACAGCAACTTCTATATGAGTGAAAAAACAATGGATATACTTAGAAACACGATCGATATATATCTGTCCGACTGGAAATACGGGAACAATGAATGCGGAGAGAAACTCAGCGAAGTAAAAAATTACTGGGAAATAATTAAAAGGAACCACGATCTAGCAAAACAAGATTCAGAACTAGTTATAAGGCACCTAGTTCTTCCAAATCACTTTGAATGCTGCACCAAACCAATACTGGAATACATATCTCAAAACTACCAAGAAGACGTAATAGTGAATATAATGAATCAGTACAGACCTTCCTATAAATCTAGAGAACACCCTGATATAAACAGATCTCTGAAAAGATCGGAAGCAAAAAAAGCTTGGGATCTAGCTGAAGAACTGGGATTAAACTATATAAAGTGATAATATGAGCGAGATAAAAGAAAAAGTAATAATAGGGATTCTATTCATGGTTTTTTCTGCTTTCCTATATTTAGGAGGTCCGTTAGGAGAAGTTCCTGAAGAAAATGAAAAAACTTCGGAAATAGGAATAGTGGAAAGAGTTATTGACGGAGATACTGCTGAAATAAGGATAGATGGGGAATTGAAAACTGTTAGATTCCTTGGGATGGATACTCCGGAGCTTAATCAATACAATTACCCTGAGGACTACAGAGGTATAGAGAACCAGAGCTGTCTTGCTCTCTGGGCTGAAAAGGCTTCTAACTACACTGAAGAAAATATAGGAGGAGAGGAAGTAAAATTAGTCTACGATCCGGAGAGAGGTAAAAAAGGATACTACAACAGAACTCTAGCATACATAGAAATTAATGGAAGAGACTTCACCAGAGAACTAATTGAAGAAGGTTACGCAAGAGTATATACTAAATCAGATTTCCAAAGGAAAGTAGATTATTTAGAATCGGAAGCAGAGGCTTACAGTCGCAGAAAAGGACTTTGGAACTGTTCCTAATAAGAGAATCAAATCAAATCTAATCCTTCTAAAAACTTTCTTATCTCTTCTTTATCCTCTTCATTTATCCCTTCTGAAGCATAATCTCTATGAATTACTACCCAAGAACCTTCATTACCTTTGTCAAGTAGTTTAGAATTAACTTCTCTTCTCTCGCTGTTAATTAATTTTACCTTAGTCCTGTTTTTTCCTTTTTTCTCATCAATTATCTTCCCGGGTAGAACCAAGCATTCACTTATTTCTTCTTTCTTTTTCTCTGGATTATTTTCCTTCAATATTTCCGCGTGTTTGAACCAGAAATATTCTCTTATAGTCTCTTCATCTATCTTTTCCTTGTTTTTTTCATTAGCCGTAATCCTCAGCATATTCACCGCCATTGAGAAGGAGTCCTCTAGATTTTCTTCGGGTTCTCTATCCTTCTCTATTGTCTTCAGTAGTTCTTCCTCATTTTCGGAGCAAGGTAAGGCATATTTGAGAAAAAGAACCTTTGATTTTCTATCTTTGAAACCTATATATTTATCTGAATCCATTTCAGCTCTTTTTTTCATCTCAAAGTTGAATTTATTGATCTTTTAACTTCTTCTTCGCTAATTTTTTGTATAACTTGCTTGGAATTGACTATTACATACTCTCCTTTTTCTGGTTCCATGTAATCCGTATTTGCTTCTCTTTTTTCGTTTCCATAATCTAGTATAACGGAGTTTTCCTTTACTTCAACTACTTTTCCGGGTCTTGCCAAACACATCTTAATCAATTATATTAGTCACTAGGTATTTAAAAACTCATATGAAAGTCGTATTGGGAATAGGAAATGAATTAAGAGAAGACGATTCTCTAGGCGTGAAAATTGCTAGAGAATTGGAAAACCGGTTTAAGGATATGAACAATGTTAAATTAATTGAATGCGGTTCAGCACCAGTTTCTTTTATAGGTAAGATTCCTGAAGAGCCAGAAGAACTTTACATCGTAGATGCATTAAAAGTACCTTGTCTCTCACCAGGAGAAATTTTATTCAAAGAGCTAGATGAATTAAAAGAAACTGAAAAACCCATATCTACTCATAGGTTACCTATATCTATAATACAGAAGAAGATTAACCCGGATAAAACTTATTTAGTTGGTGCAAAACCAATCAAGATGGGCTATGGTGGAGGATTATCCTCAGAGATCAAGGATGCTAAAGAAAAACTAAAGAAAAAGTTATTGAAAGAGATAAAATAATATTAGTTTTCATTACGTGCCTTTACCCGGATTTCCCTTGCTCCAAAGTTCTTCTCTATCCTTCTCAGCCATCTCGAAGTTGTTTGAGAAAGAGATAGCGTCAACTGGGCACACTTCTTTACATCTTCCGCAGAAAAGGCATCTACCTAGATCTACTTTCCATTCTTCTTTTTCTTTTTCCACTATTATGGATGCTGAAGGGCATTTCTCAGCGCATTTACCACAGTATATACATCTTTCTTTGTCATGAATGTGTTCTCCTCTGAAATCTTCCTGTCTCTCGAGGTTTATACCTTTACTTTCCTCTATATCTGCGCCTCCTTCTTCTAATTCTTCTTTTATTTCATCTACTAATTGTTTTAATCCATCCATCATGGATTCCGGGCTCACAGGGCATCCTGGAATGTATAAATCTGCTTCTCTAAGTTCATCTACAGGTCCGGATATGTTTTTGGATCCCAGGAAAGCTCCTTCGGATATAGTGCAGCTTCCCGTAACCATCAATCTCTTCGGCTCCGGAGCTCTATCTATCTTTTCGAGAACCTCTTCCTTGTTCTTCCAGTTCACCGGTCCGGTTACGATTACTATGTCTGCCTGTCCCGCTGATCCAACTTTATCTATATCTATGTCATCAGGATCGTATTTTGAGTAGACTGTTGCTATTAATTCAAGGTAGCAGCCATTACATCCTCCGGCGTCAAGGTAGTAGATTCTGCATTTTTTATTTTCTTGTTTGTTATCTTTTTTTTCCATATCTTTCACTCTCTATTTTTTTACAGTAAGTCATGGAAATCCTGAAGTTCTTCTTCACCGGTTTCGGTATTCACTATTAGAGCTCTATCAGTGCAGCTGAAGCAGGGATCTATTGATATTACTGCTAGGGGAGCCTCTTTTATTCTCTCCTCTATCGTCATCTCGGGTATTGCCATGAAGTTAGCGTAGGTTGGGGGTCTTATGCTCAGTCTTTTTGGCCTATTCTTTCCCGCGTGGAGATAGTGGAAGTTCTCTCCTCTCGGAGCCTCTATTTTTGCTGTTGTTCTTCCTTCTTCATCTATCTCAATTTCATCTACTCCTTTTACCTCTTGATCGGGCAGGTCAAGTAGTCTATCTATGATTCTGGTGCCTTCTATTATCTCTTCTAGCCTTACTTCCGTCCTGGCTAGCGCGTCGCATCCTTTCTTGGTCTTTACTTCGAAGTCTATCAGAGGATAAGCGTCGTATTCGTTTACTTTTCTAGCATCTCTCTCCAGTCCTGATGCTCTGGCAACCGGTCCTACTACTCCGAGTTCTCTTGCTCTCTTTTTGCTTAGTTCTGCCACGCCGTTTAATCTTTCTGCATAGTCTTCTCTACTCATTGTCTCTTTATAGATTTCCTCTGTTCTTTCTCTAAGTTTATTTATTTTTTTCTTCAATTTTTGCTGTGTTTCTTTGTTTATGTCATCTTTTACTCCGCCGAAATCCGCTAGTCCGTAGTGAAGTCTCCTACCAGATATCTTTTCCAGTAGATCCAGAGCTTTTTCCCTGTATTCCATCGTTTCCTTGAACAGGTCGTCGTGTTCAAGGAAGTGTGACTGGGTTCCGAACCAAAGCATGTTGCTCTGTATTCTCTCTAGTTCCGCTACGATGCTTCTTATTCTCTTGGCTCTTTCGGTAGCCTCCAGTCCTGCTGCTCTTTCAACTGCTTTTGAGAAAGCTGAGTTGTGAGCGTTTGAACATATTCCGCATATTCTTTCCACTATGTAGAGCACTTCGTCGTATTTCTTGTTCTCGGATATATTCTCTATTCCTCTGTGGTTGTATCCGAGGAAGAACTCGGTGTCCACTACCTTTTTATCTTTCACGTATATCTTGAGCTGCTCTGGCTCTTCTGTTAGCGGGTGGTAGGGTCCTAGCGGTATCTTCGTGTCGTGCATCTATTTTCCCTCCTCTTCTTTCTCTTCCATTGCCTTTTCGAGTTTTTCTCTGCTCGGCTCTTCGACTCCTTCGGGTAGGAAAAGGTTCCTCATTTCTTCTCCGAAGTCTATTCCGTACATCTCCCTGCATTCTCTCTCGTACAGGTCGGCGTTCTCGAATATATCGGTAACTCTCTCAGCTTTTTTATCATCCAGTTCCGCTTCTATGATGAGACTTTTTCCATCTTCTCCTTCATCCAAGTGGTAGCTGATGTAGTGATCGTTTTTTCTCTTGTCCGCGGTTACGCTTATCAATCTTGATCCTTTTTCCTTTTCCTCTCGAAGCCTTTTCCTGGCTTTTCCCATGTCCAGTTTCTCGACTCTGGTTTCTCTTTTATCCATTCCTATCACTTGTTCTTATCAGGTACTGAAGGAATATAAATCTTTAATTTTTTCTAATTTTCGATATTTTATAGAAATAGAAGGATGTCGGAGGCGGGT
>CAZOFO010000023.1:0-7278 GCA_964579265.1 Microcaldota archaeon | reverse complement strand
GGGTATTTTATGTTGGTTTCTTCCATTCTGTCCAGGGCTTTTTCAAGCTTTTCTGAGGTCATACCCATCCATATCTCATCTGTTACCTGTCTTTTTAGTTCCTTTATCCCTGATTCTCTTTGCCATTGCTCAAATCTATTAATTTTATCCAGCTTTTCACCTGTTGAAGCTTCTTTCTCACCTGATCTTTTCTTCTTTCTTGCTTTTCTTTTTTCCTCTTGACTCATCTTCATCTCCCTAATTATAAATAGCGTATCTATTTATTTAATTCTATTTGAACACAAATGATTCAAAAGTAACAAAAAAGAGAAAACATACAAGCTAACCAGAACTCAACCCAACAAGGAAAAGATAAAATATGAAAGCCGAAAGATTATACCAAGAACTTGAGGAAGATTTCGTGGAGCCCGAAATGTGGGACGAATGGGCCGAATACATGGAATCCATCTCGGATTACCTGACGGAGCAGTTCAAGGAGAGATCCATCGGCCTAGTATGTGACAACACGGACGAAGTAAACGAAGTGTATACAGCGGTATTTCCAGAGAAAAAAGTTATGAAAGAAGTGCTGGAAAAAACTGATGGAGAGTCGCTTCTTTTCATGCACCACCCGTCAATCTGGGATATAAGAGAAGAACCACCGTTCAAACTAATGGATCCGGATCTACTGAAAAAATTTAAAGATAAAAAGATATCCATCTACATACTTCACGTTCCCCTGGATAACTATGGAAAGTACTCCACAGGAAGATCACTAGCAGAAGCACTAAACATAGATATAGAGCAGCCATTCGCTGAATACAGAGGAGGAAAATCAGGCGTAATAGGAAAAACAGAAGCAAAAACGCTTGAAGAACAAGCAAAGATCTTTCAAAAAACAGTAGGTCACGAAGTAGGGATCTACCAATACGGAGAAGAAGAGATAAAGAATCAAAAAATAGGATTAGTTACAGGCGGAGGATTAATGAAATCCACACTAAAAGAACTGAACAAAAAAGGAATAAACACATTCATAACTGGATTGACAGCTATAAATGAATATTCAAGAGATTTACACAAATACGCTGAAGAAAAAGAGATAAACCTCTTGGGAGGCACACATTACTCCACTGAAAAATTTGCATGTAAAAAAATGTGTAAGTACTTCGAAGAAAAAGGATTACCAGCTCGGTTCATAGAGGGAGAACCGGTGATGGCTGACCTATAGATAATTAATTCTTCAAATCTCTTACCTGAACGATATACCTCCTATTAGGAGAAGGTGAAATCCCTATTAAGGAAAACTTATTTATTAAAGAATTTGGATAAAGGATAATTGGTACTATGTCCGATAAAGAACCAGGTGAAAAGGGTAAAGATAAAGGAAATGAAAAGAAAGAGAAGACTGCAGGGAAAATAGAGAATGTTAGAGTGGATGATAAGGGAAGGACCGAAAAAATAGAGCTCTAAATCAGATTATTTTTTAGTTTTCAATTGCTTTTAGAGTGTTTAACCTTCTTTATCCTCAATTCTGGATGTATAAAGGAATCTACTTTTATCTCTATACCTTGTCTCAAATCATGAAACAAACCTATTTAAATCATTTCAGGATAATAAAAATAGGTGGATAAGATGAAGATAATTATAATAGGAGGAGGAAGTGCAGGAACAACCTGTGCATTCGAACTCAGAAAACTCAACAAAGAACACGAAATAACAGTGATCGAAAAGGGAGAAAACACTGAATACTCACCATGCGCAATGCCATACGTATTATCAGGGGAAATACCGGACAAAAAAGATATACTAATCAAGCAAAAACAGGACTACGAAGAAAATAATATAGAACTACTTCTGGAAACAAAAGCAGAGAAAATAGACAGAGACAACAAAAAAGTGATCCTGAAAAACGGTAGAGAACTCGAATACGATAAATTAGTATTAGCTACAGGAAGCAAGCCAATAAAGCCATCGATAAAAGGACTGGAAGAAATTAAAACCCATAACCTATGCAACTACAGAGACATGGAGAAAATTCAAGAGAAGATGAAACACAGTGAAGAAGTAGCGATCATAGGAGCAGGAATGATCGGAATAGAAGCAGCACAAGCAATGAAAAAAAGAAATAAAGAAGTAAAAGTATTCGAAAGGAAAAACAAAATACTACCCTACCTATTCGACGAAAAAATGGCTAAGAAAATAGAAGAACATCTAGAAGGACCTAATTTAGATATACAAAAATCAACACAGATACAAGAAATCAAAGAAAACAAAATAAAAACAAATAAAGAAGAATACAGTTACGATACAATTATACTCGCAGCAGGAGTAAGAGCAAACACAGAACTAGCTGAAAAAGCAAACCTAGAAACAAAAAAAGCCATAGTCACGAACAAAAAGAAAAAAACAGAAGACCCAGATATATACGCTATAGGAGACTGTTCATTAAACGAACACTCAGTCACTGGAGAAAGAACAATCTCACCCCTGGGAACAACAGCATTCAGAGAAGGAAAATTCACAGCCAGACACATAAACGGATCCAAAGAAGAATTCCCACCAGTACTGAACACAACTGTGAGCAACGTAGCGGGACTATGCATAGGGAGCACCGGGCTAATGGAAGAACACGCTGAAGAAACCGGGTGCATCTCAGCAACCTATACAGGAGAAAAAACCTCCAGTTACTACCCAGAAGACTCCGAAATAACAGTTAAACTAATATCCAGTGAAGAAGGAGAGTTGATAGGAGCACAGGCAGCATCAGAATCGGACATATCAGGGACAATGAACTGGTTAACATTCGCAATCAAAGAAAAAACAAGTATAGAAAAAATAGCCAGATCGGAAACATGCTACAACCCAGCAGTAGCCTCAATAATCAATCCCGTGGCAACAGCTGCCCAAGTACTCGAGAAAAAATTTAGACACATGAAGAAATAAAACCCATTTCAACGGATGAAACAAATTCATTTAAACCATTACAGAGTAATAAACTCAAATGAAAAAGTGATTCAGATGGAAATAAAGAAAAAAATAGTAATAGCACTATTACTAAGCACTGTAATACTATCAGGAATAACCTTAGCGCAAGAAACAATGGAGTCCTTCCCAGGAGAAGAGCTCGAGGAAAGAGAAACCTACGATGTTCCTTTACTAGGAGAGGTGAGCGCGGAAGCTTATCCAATAGCAATATTCACATTCCTCATAGCATTTGTAGACGGATTGAACCCCTGTTCTCTCTGGGTACTGGCTTTCCTACTAGGAATAGTGATGTATGCAGGCAGGAAAAAAGTAATACTGGTAGGTCTGACCTTCCTTATAGTTACAGCATCAATATATGGATTATTCATAGCAGGAGCACTAACAATATTTCACTTCATAGCACATTTATTCTGGATACGTCTACTGGTAGCCTTGATAGCTATATTCTTCGCGATAGTGAGTATAAAAGACTTCTTCTGGTACAAAAAAGGACTATCCTTCTCAATACCTGAAAAATACAAGCCAGGTTTATTCGCAAAACTACGTGGAGTCATGAAAAAAGAAGGCTTAATAACAACCATTGCAGCTACCGCTGGAATGGCAGCAGGAGTAGCACTAGTGGAACTCCCATGCACAGCAGGACTACCAATGGTATGGTCCCAGATAATAGCTGAAAGAGCAATAACTACCTCTACATACATAGTTTTCCTAGCATTCTATGTACTGATATACCTAGCAGTAGAACTAGTAATATATTTCAGCGCAGTATGGAGAATGAAGAAAATAGACTTTGGAAAAACAAAAGGGAGAATAATGAAACTAGTAGGCGGATCAATAATGATGATGCTCGGATTAATAATGCTCGTGGACCACACCATAATGGAGAGCATAGGCTGGACGCTAATAGCGTTCGCGGTAGCAATATCCGCAGCACTTATAACTGCCAAGTTATACATTAAATACGGGAACTTCGAAAAAGGTGAAGATAATGACCGAATACAAACTCCCTGAAGACCTAAAATACAACAAAGACTATTCATGGATAGATATAGAGGATGAAAAAGCCAAAGTAGGTATAATAAAACCAGCAGCGGACAAAGTAAAACAATTCGTGTTCATAGATCTTCCGGAAGAAGGAGAAAAAATAGAAAAAGGGGATACCTACGCCTCGGTGGAAGCAGTGAAATGGTCCGGACACCTGTCAAGCCCGTTCACAGGAGAAGTAATCGAAGTGAAACAGGATATATTCGACGAGCCAACCAAGCTGAACGAAGAACCCTACAAAAACTGGATAATGAAGATAAAGATAGATAAACCAGAAGAAAAAGAAGAACTAATGAACGCGGAAGAAGCAAGAGAATGGGCTGAAAAAGATATAAAAAACAGGTAAAAATGAACAAAAAATATCTAATATATGTATTGGGAACAGTATCTGTAATATCAGGGTTGTACCTAGTTACGAGTACAGCAATGGGAGGATCAACAAGATTAACCGGGCTAGTGACAGGATCAATGGGTCTTGAAGAAGAATCAGAACAACTTGAAACATATAAAATAGGATACTGCCCCACAATGGAACCTCATCTACAGTCACTCGAACAAGAAAAAATCGAATCAATCCCATTAGACAGTTCAGGACAGGTACTGCGACAACTAAACCAAGGGAATATAGATGCAGCTCTGATAGGTAGAAAAGCGCGTAGTAACGAATATCAAGGGGAAGGAAAGATACTTGAACAGGGACACACTCTTGTAAGCAGCCAGGGAGGAGTAATACCTACAGATGATCTTGATGAAATTACAGTAAACACATATCTGGACGGGGAAATCCAGGAAGAATACCCTGAGCTAAACTTCAGATTCCAAGAAAAGCTAGAAGACATAAACAAAGATGATTTGATGTTGATAGACTGGGAAGACTGGAATGAAGAACTAGAATTAGTAATACCTCTTCATACAGATAGCAGTAAAGACGAGAGATTCAGAACACCAATCTTATACACTCAAGAAGATTTAGATGAGGATCAAATATTAAAATAAATTAAAAGAGGTGTTAAAAATGGATAAAAAAACCATGATCGTGTCGGCATTCATAGTAGCCATACTAGCTATAGGAGCCTCTCTACTGGTAATGGAAAGAGAAACCGAACCAGCCACAAGGATATCCGAACTAGATGAAGAAGAAATAACCAATGAAATGACGATATACTGGTTCAAAAGCGAGATGTGTCCTTACTGCCATGACCAGGAACCTTATCTAGATGAATGGGAAAAATTAGATGCAGTAGAAGTAAAAAAACATGAAATAAGCGAAGGAGAAAATCAAGAACTGCTTCAGAAAATGTTAAAAGGTTACGGAGCACCTAGTGGAGGAGTTCCAGCGACCTTTATCGGAGGAGATTATTGGATCGGATTCGGAGAATCAATAAGGAGAGACATGGAGGAAAAACTAGTTAACTGCCTGACCGCGGAAGTGAGTTGTCCTGGGCCAATGGAGAGAATAGAGTAGGGATAGTGAGATTTAGTTCAAATCGGGTTTTATTGCTTTTTGAAGGTCCTTTGGAGAGAATCCAGTTATTTCAATGTTTCTTTCTGCAATTACCTCTCTAGTTTTTTCTTCTACCTCATTTATATTGATGCCTTTTAGAGCTTTTTCTATGTATTCAATACCTTCTTCCGGGTACATGAAGAAGTCTCCTGTTATCGATATGTCTTTTATTTCATTTTCTTGTACCTCTAGCTTTATTCTAAGTAGCTTGCCGTCAGGGACTTTGTGTTTTATCGTTTTCATGTGATCATTCTCTTTTATTGTTCCACTCTTCGGTGGAGTATTTTTCACGGTACAGTTCATCCGATTTTTGCTTCTCCCATTCCGATAGTCCTTCTTTGGTAAATTGGCAGTTTAATTGTTCTTTTGTTCCTTTTTTAAGCGCTTCTTTCAGCGTATTCATGTCTAGATTGGGTTTTTGTTTTTTCAGGGTTGTTACTCTGTCCTTCATGTTAGAGGTTACTTTATCTTCGGATTTCTCCGGAGCTATCTTCAGGTACTTGATCATTTTATCAGGGTTGAAGTCCAGTAGAATTGTTCCGTGTTGCATTACTGATCCTTTTTTCCTTGTTTGGGCAGCTCCCGATATTTTCTGGCCATTGATTGTTATATCGTTGAGGCCCGAGTGCTCTGCATTGATCCCTATTTCTTTGAGACCATTTATCACGCACTTGTTTATTTCTTTGTATGATCTTTTTATGTCTCTTGGGATCTTTGGATGGTTTTCTGGCGCTATTATGCTGTAGTTGAGTTCTCCTTCAGGATCCTTGTACACTGCTCCTCCTCCTGTCATTCTTCTGAATATTTCAACGTCATCTTCTTCACATTTATCCGTATTTACTTCTTCCGATATTGATTGGAAGTATCCTATGGCTACTGCTGGCTTATTCCATTTGTAGAATCTTAGTGTTGGTATTGATCTTCCTTCGGCCACTGCTAGTAGTACTGCTTCGTCCACTGCCATTTTTCTGTAGGAATTCTCTACTGGTTTTGATTCCAGTAGTCTGAACTGTTTTTTCATCCGAATCTTTCCTTTGTCCTTCTGGATCTGTCTTAATCTTCCGTGGTTATCATCGGTGTTAGGGGATGCTTTGGGTTCGGTGGGGTTATTATCATCTGGTTGACCGCTGGTGGATACCTTATATTGGTTTCTTCCATTCTGTCCAGGGCTTTCTCCAGCTTTTCCGGTGTCATACCCATCCATATCTCATCGTCCTGTGCGCTAGATATGCTTCTGGCTCCTCCACAGGGTACTGATATCCATGTTTTTCCTTCTTTTTGTACTGGTGCTATGGTTTCGCACGTTGCGTGACCGTTCATTGTAGCGTTTGTTTTTTCTCCTGTTTTATCGAATACTCCTTGAAGTAGTAAGTAGGACTGTGCCGTGTTTATCATCGTTATAACTGCTTCTGGATCCATTTCGAGTTCTTCGAATTCTTTTAATGGAGCTATTACGGCTGCTTCGTATTTTCCAAGGGGTAATTTTTCCATTTTTTCCACTAGTTCATTGTATCTCTCTTCCGAGTATCCGAATCCCTCCATCCACCCTTGTTTTATCTCTTCGGGTAGCTCTTTGAACCCAAGCACTCTGGCTCCTATCACGCATCCTCCGAGATTTTCCTCCGTTACTCCTCTGATTTTCTGGTATACCGAAGCTTCCTTGAGGTACTGGCAAAGTGCTCTATCTTGATCTGGGAAGAGTACTTTCTCCGGTGCTTCTTCTTTTTCCTCCAGTAGTTTGACTCCTACTGGTACTCCTTTTCCTT
>CAZOFO010000022.1:0-7769 GCA_964579265.1 Microcaldota archaeon | reverse complement strand
ACCTGAGAGGATGGTCCATTCAGTACGAGAGGAACGATGGGTCGAGGCCACTGGTTTACCGGTTGTCCGATAGGGCATAGCCGGGTAGCTACGCCTCACGAAGATAAGGGCTGAAGGCATCTAAGCCCGAAGCTTCTCTCAAAAAGAGGTAACTAATTCCTAACCATCTCGGGCAACTGAGATGGGATGGATAAGAAGGCTCCCGTAGAAGACGGGTTTGATAGGCAGGGGGTGTACGCACCGAGCTTCGGCGAGGTGTTTAGCCCACCTGTACTAATCGCCTGGAAAAGGGACTTTCAGTTTCCTAGAACATGCATGGCGTCTTTACTCATCTTTCCTTATATTTTACGCCTCCATTAACCGTTGTTCTAATTTTTTTACAAGTTTTTTTATAGTAGTCCATCAACTATTGTTTTAAAGAGAGTAGTGGGCTGGTGGCTCTCGGGGTTTTGAGACTTTTTTGGGCTCAAAATTAAAACTCCTGAGGAAGCTCTCCCCACCACTCGGCAATTTATCTGCCGAGATTTTCCCGCTGGAAGGTGGGTATCCCGAAAGGGATAGGGAAGGAGCAGAAACGTAACTACTGAAAACCCTTCAAGGGATGACTGTATACGACCGGGTTTTCATAGTTGAAACGTGCCTTCCCCTGGTGCAAGGGGTGTGAATCCCTGCGCAGTTGAATGTCACCGTAGTACAGAAGGGAGGCTATAGCCCACCGCTCTTTTTCATTCATTTAGCTTTCGAAAGAGAGGAATGGAAAATGGTTCTATACCCGCATTCCAGGGATAAATTAAAAGAGATAATAAAAGAGGAGTATCCGGATTCTTCTCCTGAGAAAGATATTGATGATGTCCCTTCGTACTGTCTCTGGATGTTGGATGAGTTAAGTGAATTTGATGATTCTAAGAAAGCAGCGAGATGGTTGGGGTGGATTCTAGGTAGATTAGAGTCTATTGGGTTACTTGATAATGAAGAATCTCGTAGGATAGTTAGAAAAGATGTAGAGAAAGGACTTGATTGAGTTTTATATGTATTATTTCCACCTTGCTGTTATTCTTCCTCTCTCATTCTTCTGTGTATTGGGAGTAGTCTTTTAGATTTACTTCTATTAGGCTTGAGTTTTGTTCTTCGTCCATGTGTACTCCTACTACTTGGTCGCTTGCTCTTGTTATGGGTGGGTTGTGTGTTACTACTATGTATTGTAGTATTTCGCTGGATTCTTTGACCATCTTTGCCACTCTTTCGCTGTTTTCGTCGTCTAGTGTGGCGTCTATTTCGTCCAGTATGTAGAATGGTGATGGGTTGTGTGACTGTATTGCGAATATGAATGATAGTGCAGTTAGGGTTTTTTCTCCTCCGCTGAGTGCATCTATGTTTTTCAGTTCTTTTCCCGCTGGTTTTGCTTCTATTAGTAGGCCTGAGTCCAGTGGTTCTTCTTGATCTTCTAGTTCAAGTTTTGCTTCTGCTCCTTTTTCTGGGTAGAAGCTTCTGTATTTTTCGGAGAATTCGTTGTTTATTGCGTTGAATGTTTCCATGAATGTATCTTCTTTCTTTTGTTCTAGTTCATCTATCATTTTTTCTATGGATTCTTTTTCTTCTTCCAGTTCTTGTTTTCTTTCTTTTATTTCCTCGAGTTCTTCTTTTTCCTCTTTGTACTGTTCTATGGCTTTGAGATTAACTTCTCCTATTTCTTCTAATTCTTCTTTGATTTCTTCCAGTTTTTCTTTCATTTCTTTTTTGTTTTTGTCTTTGATCTTTTCTTGGTCTTTGTACCTGCCGTAGTCGGATTTTATGTTGTTTTTCTTTGTTTCGAGCTGTGCTTCTCTGATTTCGGCTTTGTTTATCTCGTCTTTTAGTTCGTTTATTTTGTTATTTTTCTCTTCGATTTTTTCCTGTATTTCCCGTTTTTCTTCCTGTAGTTCTTCTTTTGAGCTGAATAGTTCTTCCAGGCTTCCTGCTTTTTCTCTTGCTTTTGATTCTTTTTCTTTCAGTGTGAGTGTTAATCCGTTTCTTTCTTCTTTCAGGTTCTCGAGCTCTTCATCTGTCTTTTTGTTTTCTTTTTCAAGTTCTTCTTTCTCTTGTTTTAATTCTTTTTGTTTTTGTTTAAGGGCTTTTTCCAGTTCTGAGGAGATTCTTTCTTTTTTATTAGATATTTGTGTTTTTTCTTCTTTCAATTCATTTATTTCTTTTCTCAGTTCGTTTAGTTCTTCCTGTGTTTCTTTTATTTCTGGTTTTTTGAGTTCTTCTTTCTTTTTTCTTCTTTTTTCCAGTTTTCCGGATATTTTTTCTTCGATTTCTTCTTTTTCTTCTTTTAGTTCTTGTTTTTCTTCTTTCAGTTCATCTATCTCTTCCTGTAGTTCTTCTTTTTTCGTTTCGGCTTCTGTTTTCATTGATTCGTATTCTTCCAGTCTTTCTTGGAGTTTGTCCACGGTTGCTTTTGTTCCTCTGAGATCTATTTTTAGATCTGATTTTTCTTCTTTCAGTTTTTCCAGTTCTTTTTCTTTCTCTTTTATATTTTTCTCCAGTTTTTGTGTTTTTTCTTCCAGTTCTTCAACTTCTTCACCTAGTTCTTCGGCTTTATCTATTTCTTGTTTGGTTACTGTTTCTTTTTCGTATCCTCCTGTGATGAATCCTTTTTTATCTATTTTTTCTCCTTCTATAGTGACGTATTCTCTGTTGAGATCTGTTTCTTCAATATTTGGTAGATCTTTTATTTCTTCGATCAGTATTTTATTTCCTAGAAGGAAGTCTATTGCTTTTCTGTATTCAGGGTCAGTATCTACGAGGTTTCTAAGGTAGTCTACTGTTCCTTTTCCTTTAAGTTTTTCTTTTGGTTCTAGTTCTTTCTTTTCAGGTAGGTTTTCTACGGGTATGAATGTTGCTTTGCCTAGTTCTTCTTTTTTGAGGTACTCGATTGCGTTTAATGCGTCTTTTTTTGTTTTGGTGAGGATGTAGAATAGTTTTTCTCCGAGGTTTCTTTCTATTGATGAGGAGTACTTTGATTCGTGTTCTATTACGTCTCCAACTGTTCCTATTATTCCTTTTATCTCTGGGTTTTCTTTTTTGGCTTGTTTTTTCAGTTCTTTTACTGCTTTGTTTTCTCCTTCTATCTGTTCCATTACCTGTATCTTTGATTTTAGTTCATTGTGTTTTTCTTTTTTATCTTCTAGTTCCTGTTTTCTGTCTTCTAGGTCTTGTTTTTTGTCTTCTATTTCCTGTTCTTTTTCTTTTATTTGTTCTTTTTTATTTTCTATTTTATTTTCTATTTCTTCTTTTTCTTCTTCTTTGTTTTGGAGTGTGTTTTTTATTTTTTCGTGTTTTTCTTTGTATTCTTCTTCTGATTTTAGTTCTTCTTTGTTTTTCTTCTTCATTTTGATTTTTTCGTTGGCTGTGTTTATTTTGGATTCTTTTTCTCTTGCTTCATCTTTTAATTCGTTTATTTCGTCGTTGAGGTCTTCCACTTCTTCTTGTAATCTGTTTATTTTTTCTCTTAGGTCTCCTGATTCTTTTTCTAGTTCTTCGAGTTTTTCCTGTTTTTGGTTGAGTTCTTTTATTTTTTCCTGTTCTTCGAGCTCTATTTCCTCTAGTTCTTCTTCTTTTGAGTTTATTTTGTTTCCTAAGTCGCTTATTTTTTTGTTGAGTTCGTTTATTTCTTCTTTGTTTTCTTGTTTTGTTTTCTTCTTCTGTGATATTTTTTCTTCGAGTACTGATAATTCGTTTTTTATTTCCTGTATCTCTTCTTTGATTCCTTTCTGTTTTTCTTCGCTCTTTTCCATTATTTCCTGTTCAAGTGAGTCTATTTCACTTTGTTTTTCTTGTTTTTTTTCTTTTAGTTTTTCTTTTTCTTTTTCAAGTTTTTTTACTTTGTCTTTGGATTCGTTGATTTCTGCGAGTGTTTCTTGGTATTTTTTCTTGATTTTTTCTAGTTTTTTGTGGAGTAGTGTGGCTTTGTGTTTTTTTCTTTTTTCTTCGAGTTCTTGGTATCTTTCTGCTTCGTTTTTTTCTTCTTCCAGTGCTTTTACTCTTCCCTGTCTTTCGCTGTGTATTATTTCTGCTTCACTTATTTTTTCGGATACGTCTTCGAGTTTGTTGAGAGACTTCTCTTTTTTCTCCTCGTATTCTGCTATTCCGCTGACTTCTTCTATTATTTTTCTTCTCTCTTGTGGTGTTTTCTGTATGAATTCGGTTACGTCTCCCTGCATTATGATGTTGTGTCCGTCTGGCGTGACGTTCATTGCGGATAGTAGGTCTTCTATCTTTTTCTTTGTGGTTCTAGTTCCGTTTAGTCTGAATACTGAGGATCCTTTTTCGTTTATCTCTCTCTTTATTTCGTGTTTTTCTCCTCCATGGTCTCTTAAATGTAGTTTTACCTCCGCGGTGTCCTTGTCGGAGTTTTTCTTAACTAGGTCATCTAGAACATTGGCTCTCAGATTGCTCATTTTTGTGGTTCCTAGTGCAAAGGCTGTTGCGTCTATTATATTTGATTTTCCAGAACCATTAGGACCTACTATTGTTGTGAATCCTTCGGATAATGGTATAGTGGCTTTTTTAAAGCTTTTGAAGTTATCTAGTTCTATTTTCTCTATTTTTGCTTTGGCTCTGACTTCGTTTTCTTTTTCTTCCATAGCTGTATCTGTCATCCGGTCACCGTTCGCGGTTTGTATTTAACTATTACTCTTTGTTATCTATAATAAGGAGCGGTGGGATTTTAAACCTTTTCTTTGTAAGTAAGAGTATCTTAATTTAATCGAGGTCAGGGAGATCTGGAAGAGAAATAAAAAAGAGGAGAAGAGGTTTTAATCTCTTTCTCCCCGTTAAATTCCGGATTTAATTATTTTAAACCGTATTCTTTGTCCGTTTTCCCCCTAGGCTTCTCTCCAAGCATTTCCTTTTCGTATCCTATTCTCGGGGAATCTTTTTTGTTTTTGCTTAACAAGTGTTTTCACCTCTGTTCTGTATCTTTATTTTTACACTTGTTCTATGTCCTCTGAGTGATCCCCCTCGTCTCTTTGTACACTACATGTGCATTACGTGTTACTTTGAGGGCTTTGTTTAGTTTCAGTAGTACTGATTAATTAATCAATGCTTTAAATAACTTCTGGTTCTAATAGAGGAAAAGATTTCCTCTATTGAAAATTCGAGGAGTATTTAAATAAACAATTTACAGATAATAAAAAGACAGAAGTATTTATATAAAAGATCACAAGACCGATAAACTTAAATATCCTTCTCCATTATTTTAATATAGAAAAATGATTGAGTAAATCCCGGTTATATAGGAAGTAATAAAAATGAATGTAGATTTCAGCAGACTGGTTCAAGCTTTTGTACTGATAACCGCACTTTCCTTAACGATGAACATAGGACTTGGAGCAGACATGGATCTTTCAATGGAGAGAGACATCTACGATTTCAATGAGAGTATTGACTTCACTATCACAAATGAAGGAGAAGAAACAATCCAGATTTCAAACGACCAACATGTCACCCCTGATGAAATAGAGAGACTTGAAGATGGAACTTGGGAAGAAATAAACTTCGATTACAGAGAACAAACAATGCCCGCGTCCGTTTTTTTGGAGCCTGAAGAAAGCTACACCTACACATGGGACCAAACTGAATACGATGAAGATGGAAATCCATCTCCAGCCGGATCTGGAGAATACAGAGTAACATGGTACGAACAGGAAAACTTCACAATAAGAAGTGAAAATATAGAAGTACGAACAGATAAAGAAGAATATTCAATTGGAGAGGATGTGAAAACATACATAGAGAACCATGGAGAAGAAACCATAACCATCTCAACTACAACACCAGCTACACCTGATTACATAAGAAGATACAACAGAACAACTGAAAAATGGGAAGAGATAAATTTCGATGATCAAGACGAAGTAGGAACGGCAACTGTAGACCTGGAACCAGGAGATAACGAAAGTTACACCTGGGATCAAATGGAGTACACAAACGATGAAGGAACACAAGTTGATCCTGGAAATTACGAAGTAGAATGGGAAAATGAAACATCACAGTTCACAATAGAGGAAGAAGAAAAGGAGAAAGAAGTAGAAGTATGGACAGATAAAACAGAGTATGAACGTGAAGAAGACGTGGAGATATATATAGAGAACCAAGGAGACGAAGAATTCATGCTTTCTTCTACTTCTTTAATAGTGCCTGATGAGATAGAAAGATTAGAAGACGGAAACTGGGAAGAGATAAATTTTGAAGATCAAGACGAGGGACTTACCGTTCCACAGTACCTACCCCCGGGAGAAAATGAATCCTATACCTGGGATCAAACAGAATACTCTGATGGTACTTCAGAATGGGTAGGAACAGGAGAATACAGAGTAGAATGGGAAAATGAAACATCAGAATTCGAAATAGTTGAACCTGAAGAAGAATATGAATTACAAGTGTTCATCGAAGGATATGGAGAAGTAACTATAGATCAAGGTGACGGTATATATGAAGAAGGAGAAACAGTCACCGTAACAGCAGAACCAGAAGGAGATTGGTTCTTCAATAAATGGACAGGAGACTACGATGGAATAAGCGAACAAATAACCGTAGAAATGAATGATGATAAAGAAATAACAGCACACTTCACGGACGAAGAAATAATATACTACAACTTAACAATCAATGTAGAAGGAGATTCAACAACGAATCCAGAACCAGGCACACATTACTATGAAGAAAATGAAGATGTAAAAATAGAAGCAATAACAATAAATGGAGAAGAATTCGTGAACTGGACAGAAGACGTACCAACAGGTGAAGAAGATTCAGAGACAATAACCGTAACAATGGATGAAAACAAAGAAATAACAGCACACTTCCAGGAAGAAGATATAGAAGAAGAAGATGATGAAATAGAGACTACACCAGGAGAACCAACAGCAGCAACTGCTCTAACAATAATCTCGATAACAATAATCTTCGCAGCAGCAACGATAATCTGCCTGAAGAAAAAAGGAATATGCTAAAGAATATCTAGAAAATAAACTCCAGTAAACTTAAAGAAGTGGAAAAAATACCTTAAACCACTCCTTTCTTTTAATCATCCAACATGGAAATAGATAAAGAGATGAAGAACTGGTGTAAAGAATACCTGGATGTCGATCCAGAAGAACTGATAGAACATATCTACGAAACAGTAGAAACAGGTAAAAAGAGTAAAAAACTGAAAAAAGACATAGAAAAAGATAGATAGGTTAAGCAACTATTTCTTTCGACCGAGGATAATCTAAATTATTTGCAAAACGTCTAATTCTCCTGATAATTCTCCTGATTAGTTTAATTAAAAAGAATTGATAAAAAAGGGTAAGACAACAAACCATAACAACAATAATCTACATAAAATAATAAAGAGAATATATTATATAGGAGTTGATCGACTTGGATATAAATTCGAATAAGAAGATTTTGTTTGCAGCAACACTTGTTTTCACCGGTATTCTATTGATCTCTTTTTCCTTTTCACCTGATTTCAATTCTTCAGAGTCACCAGTATCTTCAATTGAAGCAGAACACGCTTCAGAAATCTCAATAGCAAACGAATTAGAAACCAGTCAATTAGAAGAACCAGAAATCGATGAAAAAATCTTAAAAAACTTTGAAGAAGGGGAAGAAAAAGTAAAAGTAATAGTACGGATGAAAGAAGAATCCTCAACACAAGCCAGATCACAAGCCATAGATAC
Source organism: Microcaldota archaeon (assembly GCA_964579265.1). GTDB lineage: Archaea > B1Sed10-29 > B1Sed10-29 > B1Sed10-29 > B1Sed10-29 > B1Sed10-29. The sequence goes on along the minus strand of CAZOFO010000022.1, from coordinate 60 downwards.
CCTGGATAAAGAAAACGTTAGACATAGATTCTCATCCTTTAACGGATTCTCCGCAGAACT
>CAZOFO010000021.1:0-7962 GCA_964579265.1 Microcaldota archaeon | reverse complement strand
TGAATGGGTCCGGGGAGATTTGAACTCCCGATTTTCACCACGTCAAGGTGATGTCATACCACTAGACCACGGACCCTTTTCCTGTTTACTCTTTTACTTTGAAGAAATTTCTAGAGATCCCGGAGATTTCAGTCCCCGGTGTATCTTATGTAGTTTCCTTTCGGTGTTGAAAGTACTCTGAGATCAGGATGTTTCTTCATTTCTTTTATAGGATATTCGTCTTTTTTAGATCTTTCTTCCTTTCCTGGGTTGGCTATGTTAGCTATTTCAGCTATTTCTGATAGGTCCAGTGCTTTTCCTTTGAATTCTCTTGTTACAGCGATTGCTTCAGCTACTTTTGTTGGTTTTGGAGCTGCTTTGATCCTTCTGAGTGTTTCATCATTCAGTTCTTTTTCAATACTTCCCCTTAATTTTTTCATCAAATCACCTTTCTTAGTTCAAGATATGATCAATCTTTCTTTCTTTATTGGTTTCAGTTCTGTTCTACCATTCTAAATTAAATACTTGGCTATACTTAATACTTTTAGATTACCGTGATTTCGACCGATCTTTTAGTGACTTTGATAGTGTCCTTTTTACCAGGGATAGAACTCCGTGGTTCCATACCTTTTGGTATAGCCATTGGTCTTAACCCTGCTTTAGTTATCCTGGTATCTATATTGGCTAATATATTGCTGATACCTATTCTTTTCTTCTTTTTCAATTATTTCTGGCGCTTTATCAAGGATTGGTGGATAGTTAAGAGCTATGTATCTAAGTTGAGAAAGAAATCAAAGCCTTATGTAGAGAAATATGGTAATTACGGCATATATGTCTTTGTGGCTATTCCTCTCCCCGGTTCCGGTGTTTACACTGGTTCCTTAGTGGCCTGGCTTTTCGGTATGGATATGAGAGAAACTTTTTTACCTATGGTTCTAGGAGTTTTAACAGCTGCTTTGGTCATATCTCTAGCTTCTCTAGGAGTAATTGCTTTATTATGATTAAAAGAATCTAAAGAGAAATAATTAAAAAAGATTTAATTTTCTTTATTTAAGCTATTACTGATATGATTAGAACTATTGCTATAAGAGCTATTGATGCTCCTATAACTGTTTGAGGAGATATTTGAGGTCCTCCTCCTGATACATCGAAGAAACGCATCAGACCCGCGGTGCTGCTTGGACCGCTTGATGGAGTATCTCTTTTCATACCTTTCATTTTGATCTACCTCTAACAAGTTTTTTATATACCTGTTTCTTTATAAATCTTGACGGTCTATTAAATCGTAAGAATTAAAATAATTACTTACACTAAAAAGAATGAGAAGTTAACTTGGGTTCGAATAGCATGGAATATGAAATGTACGATTCAAGTGATACAACAGCTGAAAAATTAAAGAAATCAGCACCCCATATAATAGCTATAGCTATATTGATACTGGTATTTCTCATATTGATGGTTAGATTCGGCTACATGAGATGCGACTCAGTACCGGGACTCTGTACAATTTACTACGGAATATTCGGTGAGCCCAGAGTAGCTATAGTTTACGGAGAAGGAGCAATAGGAGATCCAGATATTCTTGAACAGGGCATAATCGAGGAGAAAGGAATTTTCCCTGATAGGATGCATGTAGACACCGTTCGCACTGAAGGTGTTTTAGAACCATTCGATGTGGTTATAGTTGAAGGACCAAAGAACATATCCACGAGCACCTTAAAAGCTTTTGCAGGATACGTACAACAAGGAGGAAGACTAGTATGGGTAGGAGATGCTGGAACAGGTTTAGGAGAAAACGATTACATGTGTAGGGGTAACCCTGAACAGGCTGAACCTATCTACATCCAGTACAGAAGAAGAGAAATAACTATGGAACAAAATAATCAAACAGTTGAACAGTGTGGAGGATGGGAAACGATCAGTACAGGAGAAGGAGGAGAACTGGATAAGCCTGTAGATCTAAAAGCAGGTCTATGCGGAAGAGAATACGGTGAAATAATATCCGGGTTCATAGAAGCCAACCAGTCGATCAGCGGAGGAATAAATATCTGCGAAGACGAAGATGGTGAAAAATACTACGAAGTAAATAATGCTGAAGAGATACTGAACTGTATCGACGAAATGAAAGCTGAACTAGAGCCTGGAGAAGAGCTTCTAGACATGACTCTGGAAGAAATAGAGGAAAAAGCCAATGAAGTATGCGGTAATAGAGCTAACCCATGGAGAAGAGGACCATCCATGACCGAAGCAGGAGACAAAATCCCTGGAATCGATTTTGCTAGAAAAATCTTAGGGGTAGATTACCTGCAAAAAGGAGATCCAGAAGTCGAGAACCTTTTCTTAAACCCTGTTGCCAGAGAACATATGCTAACCTCAGGATTAGTTGAATCTGAATTTTACTTTGGAGAAGCAAACTTCGCTGAAGTAACAGATAGAAGAATAGAACGTAATGAAGTGATATTCACTTTAAGCAAAGGAAGAGACGTGGACAAACCAGCAGTAGTTACCTATCAACCAACAGGCATAGCTGGCCCGGGAAACGTGGTTTACTACGCTTTCCCACCTGAAATAGGTCATAGACCTGAAACAGATAGGGGAAAAATAATAGTCTACAACTTAATGAGGTACATGATCCCAATATAATGGAAGATTGGAGAGCATCTTAATGAAAATTAAAAGGTAACTGGATAAAGTTTATAAACTCCAGGTGCTTTAAGAATAAATGAAAAAATAATGAAATTCCAACCGGATTAAGAGGAGGATAATTAAATATGGATTACGGAACTTACCCTGAAGAAAGCAATTGGAAGAAAAAATACGAATTAACAATACCTATAATTCTATTGATACTTGTAGGAGGAGTACTAGCATGGCAAATGGGCTGGCTAGATTTTATACCAGGAATAGGAGAAGAAAGAGTAGTTGACGTATTAATAGTAGGTGAAGACAGACCTCTTAGAGATGAAATAGAAGGAGTAGGAGGAGTTAACGTAAGAATGATGGGTATGGAAGAGGTCAAAGAAATAGAAGAACCTGGATTCATAGAAGACTACGAGATAATATTCCTTACCGAAGAACTAGGAGAAGAACCAGGAGACCTACCATCCGGCTTCAGATCACACGTATCGGAAAGACTTGACGACGGAACCAATCTAATGCTGTACGGTGTAGCGGGTTCAAGAGATCCTGATGAACCACAATCCGACGGATGGACACAACACGGAATGGGAGAATACATCCCAGTAGAATGCCCTGGAACAGGGGTATGTGACACTGAAGAAGTTAGAACAGAATACCCTGGAACATTCCTAACACTATCCTCAAGAGACCCAGAACACCCTGTATCAGAAGAATTTGGACCAAGCTACAATATACCGGACCATATTGAAGATCTTACAATTTCAGAGATGCACATAAGAGACGGCTCAAATAGGATATACGATATAAAAATCCAGAACGGAGGACTGGACAAACAGATACCTGGAATAGTGGAAAACTCCTGGACAGGAGGAGAAGCAGTATACTTTGCTTACCACCCTGCAGAAACACCTTCAGTGCTTAGAAACACTATAGAATATATAAGGTAAAAAATAGGTGAAAAAATGGCTGAATGGGACGAATACGGATCCACAGATGAAGGATGGAAAAAGTACATGGAAGGAATTATTCCTTTAATAATCCTTATACTCATAGGGATAGTGATAGCAGGTAGAATGGGTTGGATTCAAGGAATACCTTTCCTTGGAGACCTTTTCGACAGAGGACCTGTTAGAGTGGCTGTACTAGGAGATCTAAGAGGAGAAGGAGTACAGAACTCTACTCACGTGGATGCTCCTTACCTAGCAAGCCATTTTGATGAAAGTGCAGATTACCAGGTAACGGAGTTCAGTAACCTGGAAATGTTCGAATATACTGGAGAAGAACTTTTAAATGAATTTGATTTAGTTATACTTGCTGGAGAGAGATCCTTTTCACCAAGAGTTAAAGAAGAACTAGGTAAATACATCAAAGGAGGAGGAGAAGTAATTGCTATTGGAGATGCAGCGATCCACGATCCTGATTATCCAGCTGTTATTGGTTGGGATGTAGGAGATCTTCAAGGAACATTCCCAATTGGAGTAGGATGGGATGTTTCACGTGAAGAAATCGATGAACCTGTAGAGCTAATCAGTACTGAAGAAGAGGAACTAACACTGAGATTCATGACGATAGATCACGATATAGTTGAAAGAGCAGGAGTAGGAACATACGTGGATTTCCGGGAAATAGAAGGAGTAAGAGAAGAATGCGCTACTGGAATAACTTCCTTGCCAATAGGATTGAGAGAAGGTAGTGATGTTATTTCCATAGTGGAAGGTTACAATCCTGAAAAGAACCAGTCTAAAACTGTTATAGGGATGGCTGAAAGAAAAGGAGCTCTTGGAAGAGGACATGTGATGTACTATCCGTACGATCCAGGATGCTTACCTACGGTTTTTGATGAAACGGTTGAATATATGACTGGTAGGTCTGTTGGGTAGAACTTAGTTTTTTCCCTTCTTTATTTTTATTTTTCCTGTAGTTGATACATTTTCTTTATTTCTTCCACTGTTGTAGCGTCTTCCGGTTTTTTATCTTTTCTTATCCATCCTTCTAGTCTAGGGAATCTTAATGCGTATCCTTTTTCTCCTTCTTCTTTTCCGCATGTGTGTTCCGGGCTTTTTGTGATTTCGTCAGCGTTGATTGTTACTACGTATTTTGGTTCTATCCAGTAGTCCGGCTCTATCTCGGATTTTATTCTGGCTGGTTTTTTATCTACTTTTATTTTTCCGAGTTTGTTGCTAAGTTTCTTCATCTGTTCTTCGGTGAACCCTGTTCCCACTTTTGTTATGGTCTCGAATCTGTCTTTTTCTTTGTTGTAGACGCATCCAAGGAGTCCTCCGAAACCGAACTGTGTTCTTGATCCTTTTCCTTTGTAGTAACCTGCTATTAAGATATCTATTGTATCGGTAAGTTCTCCTTCATAGCTTTTTTTGAGTTTTATCCATTTCCATTCTCTTGATCCTGCTTTGTAGCTTGCTTCTGGGTCTTTTGCTATTATTCCTTCGAGTCCTTGTTTTACTTTTTCTTTGAATAGTTTTTCTAGTTCTTCTGGGTTGTCTGTTAGTTTCATGTCGCTTATTCTGAGTGTTTTTTCTTCATCTGTTTTGAATATTTCTTCTAGTTTTTTTCTTCTCTTCAGGTACTTCTTTTTGGTGTAGTCTTCTCCTTCCAGGTACATTAGATCGAATATGAATAGTTTTAACGGGTATTTCTCCGCCATTTCATCGACTTTGTATTTTCTCCTTCTCCTCATTGTTTTTTGGAATGATCTGAATCTTTCCTCTTCTTCGTTGTAGCTCATTGCTTCTCCTTCGAATATAAGTTCTTCTTGGTCCAGTTCTTTTATTGCCTGGACTAGTTCCGGGAACATGTGGGTCATGTCGTCCAGACGTCTGCTGAAAAGCTTTACTTCGTCTCCTTTTTTATGGCATTCCAGCCTGAACCCGTCGTATTTCCCTTCTACCGCGGTTTTTCCGTGTTTTTCTATTATTTCTTCTTCTGACTTCAATCTCTCTGCTAATGCTGGTCTGATAGGGTTGAATACTTCTACCTCTATGTTTTTAACTTCTTCTATTCCTTTTTCCATGAATGTGTTTGCAACTTTACCGAGATCAGAGCAGAGGTTGTATCCTCTCTGAAGATCTTCTCTTAATGATTTGTCTCCTTTCTTCATTACTGATAGTGAATCCATTATCGTTGGGTCGCCTATACCGAGTCTTAGTTTATCCAGAGGTATTCTTGTTATGTACTTTGCTTCGAGTGGAGATGCATTGTTTATCAGTTCGGCCATTATCTTTATTTTTCTATCTTCCGATCCTTCTCCTGATGCTTTTGCTATCTTCATAAATCCTTCGTATACATCCTTTACAGTGAGTTCTCTTTGACCGAGTGACTGCTGAAGTTCTTTTTCCTTTAGATCTGAAGCAGCTTCTCCAAGGTCACCTGTATCGCTGAACTTTTCACTGACTTCTTCCTGTGAGTAACCTGTTGCTATGGCAACGGCTCTCTCTATGTACTTCTCCCCGAGACCTATATCAATACCCTTGAACGGTGGCTTCACCTGTCCTTGAATCAAGTAGATTATTTTATCTATCTCTTCAGCATCGGCTTTTTCAAATATCTCGGCGAGTAGATCCGTCATCTCCAGTCTCTTAGTGGTTCCCTCGAGTTCTCTGAACTTTTCAGCCAGGTACCTGAACTTCATCTTGATATCTCCTTTGATTTTCCATAAATAGTTTCCACTTACAAAAAGCCACTAAAAATATATAACGCTTTGGAAACACAAATAAAATCACGGGACTTTACCTCATAAACAGAATATGGATAAATAAAGGTGTTCACTTGAACAAAAAACCTTTGATAATAGGGATAGATCCGGGCACAACCACAGCCATAGCTTTCCTTGACGTGGAAGGAAAGCCTCTGGAAGTCAAGAGCAGCAGGAAATTTCCTAAAGAAAAGATAATCGAGGAGATAAGAGAAAAAGGAAGCCCGATGATAATAGGAACAGATAAAAACCCTCTTCCAAGTTCTCTCGAAGAGATAGTAACACAGTTCAAGTGCGAAGTAAATATTCCCAACGAAGATCTCTCAAGAGAAAAGAAAAACGAATTGACCGATCAACATAGAGATCTTATCGATAACGAACACGAAAAAGACGCTCTAGCAGCAGCTATACATTCTCAAAAATCCTACAGAAGCCAGCTAGATAAAATAAAAAGAAGAAATCCAGACAAGTACTCCCAAATAGTTAGAAAAAAACTGCTTGGAATGGAAAGAAAAAAGAAAAAGAAAGAAAAAAGAGAAGAAAAAGATAGAAAGAGACACAGTGGTAACGGAGAGTACTTGAAGGAGATAGAGAACCTGAAAAAGAAGATAGACAGGCTAGAAAAAAAACTCGAAAGGAAAAAAGGAAAGAACGAAGAACTGGAAAGAGAAATAGAGAACCTGAAAACAGGGAAAGGAATAAAAAAACAGATGAACTACCTCGAAAGCAAGATAAAGAAACTTGAACACGAGAAAAACAAAATAAAAAACAAACTAAAAAAGATCCTTGAAACCTCGGAACAAGGAGAACTCAAAACAATGAACGAAGAAGAAATGAAGAACACCATCTACACCGAATCAAGAGAAAAATTCAAAGAACTAAAAGAAAAAGGTAAAAAAGCCCTATTAATAGATATAATCCACCAGGAACCAATGAAAAGAAATAAAGAACCAAATAAAATCTACTACAGAGAAATAGACAGAATCGAACCGAAAAAAGAAAACCTTAAAGGCATGATAAAGAAATATAAAAACAAGAGAAAGAATCAAAAATAAAAATTAATAAAAAAAAAACACAATACTTAAAAACAACAAAAAAATTAATAAAAAAAAACACAATACTTAAAAACAACAAGTTTGTTTTTAGACATAGAGTTAAAGAGGTTCAAAGATGGATCAAAAAATAAAGATAATTGCAGTATCGGCTCTGATCATAATCCTAATAGGAATAGGACTAGTATTCCTAGTAGATACAGAAACAGAAGAACCAGACGAAACAGCAGTAATAGATGATGAAATCCAAGAATACGAACTAAACATCAACGTCGAAGGTGAAGGTTCGACTTCACCTGAAGAAGGAGTGCACATATACGAAGAAGGTGAAGAAGTCACGATTACAGCTACATCTGAAGAATACTGGGAATTCACAGAATGGACAGGAGATTTCCCAGAAGGTGAGGGAAAACAAGAGGAAATAGACATTATAATGAATGAAAGCAGAGAAATTACAGCACAATTCACAGATGGAGAACCTAAAAACTATGCTCTAACAGTGGAAATAGAAGGCGAAGGATCAGTGGATATTGATCCAGATCAAACTGTATACGAAGAAGGAACAGAAGTTACACTAACAGC
>CAZOFO010000020.1:7188-8396 GCA_964579265.1 Microcaldota archaeon | reverse complement strand
CCCCAACATTTAAATATCCTTTCATAAAATTCGAGAAAAAAAGAAAATAATGACCTAAAAATAATTACTCACCATAACCCGGTTAAAACAACCCTCTCAACCATCCAACTCCCTAAAACCACCATCGAAAACATCCCTCTCCCTACGACCAACACTACCAACAACAACCTCCTCAGCCAAAACCAACGACCTCGACAACCGCTTTAACTCTCTACCACGCTCTAAAACCACTTCACGCTCCCTTTTCCAATACACATACAAAAAAGAAAACAACAACCCCCTAAGAAAAGGAAACAAAACTTCTAACCTAAACCCCGCCACACCTAAAAACACGCCTGAAAACACTAAAAAAACACCCGACAACAACAACAAGATATACCCGATATAAGGTGAGAAAACCCTGCTTTTTACATCCTCAAAATATTTAACCGACTTCTTCAATACCATCCCATCATTACTCGGAATAACCCTAAGAGGGACTAACTCGCACACTTCTCCCGACCTCCCAGTATCACTGTTCGCACCCTCCGAACACTCTTTTTGCGGAGATTCAACCCTTCCCCTTGACTCGCAACTACACCCTTCAGAGAACCGATTCCCGCAACAACTAAAATGCCTGTCATCTCTCACTGAAAAACACCCTTTTTCCCGGTACATCCCGCCGGAACAGAGTCCGAACTATCAGTTTCCCACTTCTTCAATAATTTCCTTCTAATCTTTTTTCCATACATTTTCAAAACCTTTTGATTCCCACGCACCAAACCCGTTAAAAAAAGGTTTAACCTTAATAACCTGTTTTTTTCAGTGCCTTGAAGGACTGAAAAATGCGTCCAGTGTACGGCAACCTCTAGACTCATAGAACGACCGTACTTTACGCACTGAAAAGGGTATATCTCCCGTGTCTTCAACGGTGTCGCCGTCTTTGTAACAGTAGTATTGGAAACCGTTACGCAGGTCTAGGAAACATTCCGCATTTTTAACGGGTTCAGAGGTTACTTTGAACAGTTTTTTGGTGTTTGTCTCCTTTAAATCGTCCTGTTTTTTGGCTTTTTTGTACGCTTGTTCGGCGGTATTTATCATTTTTATCGGTTTTTTAAGGTGTTTTTAACGGTTTTTTAAGGTGTTTTTAACGGTTTTTTCACGGTTGTTTTAGCAGTATTTGTCGGCGAGTGCGACCTCCCATACCTCTTCTTCGGTGTATTTAGGGG
>CAZOFO010000020.1:0-7088 GCA_964579265.1 Microcaldota archaeon | reverse complement strand
AAATCTTCCGCATCCTCCTTCATCTCAGACTCGAAATGCTCCTCCAATTCAGCAAAACGCCTCTCCATCTCCTGCTCAGAAACCAACTGGTTCTCTTCTAAGAAGTTATTCAGCAGATGTAATATTTCCTCATCGCTTAACCCATCCAATTCAACAAAAATATTTTCCTCCGTAACATTAGTGACATTAGAAACCTCCTCCTCAACCACCCTAACACGGTCACGATAAACCTCCTCAACAACCTCACTCACCTCAACATCATCAACAACAGTTTCAAAACTATAATTACCCGGTTTCAAAGCCGTAGAAGTCTCAACACTCATCTCAACCGTTTTCTCATCCTCCACTACAAACGCACCAGAAGAATCGTAACTAATATCGAACCCTTCCCCGCCTAACTCACCGTCAACATAAGTGTACAAACTAGCTAAAACCGGTTCATTACCTGTATTCTCAACACTGATTTCTTTAGAAAAACTCTCCCCCGCATTAATTTCTCTCTCCCAACTATCAGGCGTTACTTCAACCGCTACCGCTGTCGTTACAACAAACGCTAACATAACCAAAACCGTCAAAAATTTGTTTATCCTTCTCATCTCAAAAAACCTTTTACAAAAACAGAGGAGAGGAGTTTAACCTCCCCGCTGTAACCCGTAGCCTCTTAACCACTAAAAACAGTTTTCCAGTTAGTTAAGAGGTTCAAGCCCGACTCCGAACTCATAATCGTACTCTTCTGCGTCAAACGCACTGCTTAGATACGCTGAGACAGTGTACTTGTTCTCTCCGTTAGGAGCGATTGTCGTGGACTTATCCAACAAATCAGTTGTATCAACAACTAAATGGTTGTCAGACGCTTCATAATCGTCATAATCGAATCCTTCGGTTTTAGCACCGTTGTAGCTTCCGCTACTGTACTCGTGAGCATTGTGAACGATAGCTCCAAAGGACTGTTCCTCTCCTACATCTCTAACTACTGTAACTTCAAAGAAGTTTTCTTCACTGTTAACCTCTAAATCTCTTACCTCACTTCTTTCTAAAACCTGTTCCTCACCTTTCACGGTGTCTTCCTTCTCTATTGAAGGTTTATAGAACATCCAGTTGTAGTCTCCGTCTGAGGTATGGCTATCTGTTGAATATTTGATGTGGTAATTTGTTTCCTCGTCACTGTGAGGGTTAGAAATCTGTAAATCTGCGTTAGCAGGGTCTATTTCTTCCCAATCTTCTTCAAAGTTGACTCTGTAAGTTACTTCATCAATACCGGGATAAGCTGTTACTGAATAATTTTCAACATCTTCATCACTTGTTTCCTCTTCTGTTCCTGTCATCTGGAAGTCTTGGACTTTGTAAACTGCGTGTTCCGCAGAACTGTCATCCAAACTACTGTTATCCGCTATGTTGTCGTAAACTGTGCTCCACCTGTACTCAACCTCACGGTCAATATTGTTGACTGTGGACACTAAACCCTGTCCAGACCAGTCTTCAACCGTGTAATCAAGGTCTCCAACGGTTTCAACAGCTTGACCAGTTACTGAAAGCGTTCCATCAACCTGTCCGAAGTAGTTAAGCGTAGCCCCTACTGCGAAAGTACCTCCTAGCAAAACCACTAGGACAACTGCCACAGGGATGCTTTTACCGAATAAACTAATCTTTTTCATAAATTTTTTCACCTCCGTACTATAACACCATTACACAAAGAAACTTTATAAAAATAATCCCGGTCTAAACAAAAGAAAAAAAGAAAAAGACCGAATCCAACCCAATATTAATCAAAAAAAAGGAAAAAAACAGGAGAGTTCGAAAACCCCTCTCCTCAAAAACTTCTTCCTTTATACATCCTTGTCCATCAAAGTCTTCCGACCATTTAGTTGTGCTCTTTCTTTGGCATCTCTCAAAAGCCTTTTAACCCTTTCATCAAACTTGTGGTAGAAGTCTTCTGAGATACTACCCTGAACATTCTCTCTAACCTTAGTCTTCTTAATAATCATTTCCTTAGACACCTCCACACCAATATACGGTTGACAAGTATTTAAAAGTTTGGAAAACCCATTACACAACACAAAAGAGGCTAAAAATGACAAAAAACATACCTATACCTATTGACTGGCAAAAAAAACTTGTAAACCATCTCCGAAAACAAAACAACAACTATGAAGGACACGACACTAACCCACACGACAACACCTTTCACGCATCAAGCGTAGGTTATTGTAAACGACAACTATACCTTAACAAGTGTAACCTATCCGACATAGATGATAAAGGTCTTAGAATCGTTAACATCGGTTCTTTACTTCATTTAAAGATGGAAAAAATCGTTGAAGAAATGCCTGACCACATAAAATCTGAAAAAGAAATTCCCCCAGTGGAAAAACACGGAGTGAAACTTATAGGTACTGCTGACGCCGTAGATATGGAGCAAGGAGTTGTCTACGACTTTAAAACCCGTGGAGGATGGTACAAGTTCAACCCACCTACAAAACGACATCTCTCCCAACTACAAGTGTATATGGAAGGATTCGACATAGATTACGGACAAATCGTGTATATATCTAGGAAAGACTTCTCCATGAACCATTACCCTGACATCGATTGGCTAGGTAAAATCCCGACAAACAGTGTAGGGAACTCCGCATACATTTTAAGAGACAGAGACAAGTTGAAAGAGATTACTGATAAGTGTAACGAGGTTATGGACTTGATTGAGGAGCACGGTGTGGCTAAAGATATGACTGAGTTGAACAAGATTGTTCCTCGATGTGGTTGTTACATCTGTAATGTGGAGACCATCGATTTTTGAGCGATTTTTTAGTTTGTACGATGGTTGTCTATTACAGTTATTTTTTTTCTTTTTTTTTTCACCCCAAATGTCCGCAGATTATAACCCTGTTATACTTGTCGATTTGTAACGGCAAGGGGGGGTTTTTCTTAAAATCTGCCGTTACAAGTCTCGACCTGTTTTTCAACGGGTAGAGAGCCCAGCTCCAAAAGGTGTTAAAAACCTGCCGTTACAAGGTTTAATCAATTCTACGCTTAAAAAATGGAATATTTGGGGGGTGGTGTAACGGCAGGTGCATCCATAGTATCAGTATAATTATAGAAATATACTCTCCTTTATAAACCCCTTCTCTTTACTTTCCAGTACCCCCCCCCCTGCCGTTACAAGATTACTAAATACTCCGTTTTTCTTATCCTTATTAGCTTAGACCTTGTAACGGCGGGTTTTCGGCTAAAAAATTATTAGAGCCTGTACTCCGTGTTTTTTGTACGGAGCTTTGTAACGGCATTTTTTTTGAAAAAACCCCTCTGCCGTTACATCGATATTTGACCTTCATTAGAAGGATGGCGGGGGGCTTTATTTTCTATTTGTTCTATCTATCTTGTGTTTGTTGTTTGTAGGTTTTTTGAGGTTGGTTTGGTGGTTGGTTTATGTTTTGGAGGTGGTGTTGCGGGTTATAGAGATGCGTCTTTTATAAGGGGTAAGGCGAATTTTTTGAAATTTCTTTAATTTTTGGTTTTAATATTTTTTGTTTTCGAAAAAATTATCAAAAACCATCGTCAAAAACTATTATTAAATAATGATTTATATTTTTGATTATAATAATTCTGGTTAGACTGTTTGAAAAAGAAAAAAACAAAGGAATCAGGGAAAAAATAAAACCCGATTTCCCTATACAAATAAATGAAACCAATGATTGTTAGGTCAAAACATACACATCAGGCTCTGAATCCATAATTTCTCCCCGTTTTTTCAATCGACCAATCGCCTCAATCACCTCACCCCGACCAAAGTAAAAAGGCTTCCGACCTAAAGTTTTAACCAAAAAATGTTCAGGCAAAGGAATAGAAGCATCTTCTAAAAGAGTTAACACTTCATCCTCAACCTTTTTCTTCGCATAATACTCGTGCTCCTCTCCATAATTCTCAATCTCAGGGAACTCAACCTTTAATTCCTCTCTCATATTTTCCTCTGCGTTATCAATCAATCTAATGCCTTGATGAACTCTGACTGCTGTTCCTGTGTTATCTCTTTTTGTCTTAGTTTTTATCTGGTTTTGAGCCCACGCCTTAAGTTTCTTGCCGAAAACATTTTTATCCACTATTTCTTTTGCTCGAATACCTTGATAATGCTTATAAAGATTCATTAAGGTGTCCACACTTGTCTCAAAAGCTCCGAACTCTTCAGACTCATTATCTAATCTTCTAAATCTCTGTTCAATTTCTCTTCCACTTAATCCTTGAGCAGACAACTTCCTTCTAAACTGAGACTTAGTCTCCGTGTACTTGTTCAAAAACTCTATAACATCATCGTTGTAAGCCATCCACTCCGTCTTAACCTCTTTAGCAGTTCTCTCTCCTGTAAACCTTCCTTTATCAAGCAGTCTTAGTAGTCCTTCCACCATCCATTTCAGAATAGCTTCTTTAGCTTTTTTAGTAGATAATTTATCCTCTAAATGCCTGTCTTCGTTCTGTCGGGAAACTCTGTTAGGGAACTCCACAAGTAAAAATCTTCTAAACAAAGCCTCGTCTATAATGTTCAGTTGAGGTGTGATGTTACAAGCGAAGATGTAAGAACAGTTTACATCTAACTGGTATCTTTGTTTACCTTTCTTTTCAACGCTTACCCGTGAACCGTCCGTTATCTGTTTTATAGTGTGGTTAGATTCGAGTGCTTCCGCACTTGTCTCCGTAGAGTAGTTTAGATAACTGTTTTCAAGGTTTGCTGTTGAGAACCTGTACTCTCCTGAAAAGTATTTTAACGAGATGTTGGATGTGTTGCTTCCGACTACTTCTTTTATAGTGTTGATGAACACCGATTTACCTGTTCTTGGTCTTCCTAGAATTATCAGTGCTTTCTGGAATTTTTTCTGAGATTTTTTGAAAAGGATTGTACCTGCGTATTCTTGTAGTTTTTTCTCTGCTTCGTCCGTGTTGACTGATTGTGCTAAAAAGGTATCCCATCTCTCGCACTCTGCGTCTTTGTTAAATTCAACTGGGATGTTTCTTATGATGTAGTCGTCTCTTTTCACTGGTCTTGTTGTAGGGTATCCGTCCTCGTCTAGTTCTTTGAAGTTTAGTACTTCGTTTCCGCACACTACTTCATAGTCTCCTACTCCTATTTCGCTCATAGGTATTGGTGGTTTTCCTCTGAGCTGTGTGAGTATAGTTGTTATCAAATTTTTTGTGTGTTTTTCTTTACAGAACTCGTTAACATATCCGTGTAGGATGTAACGACCATTGTTAACCCATTTCTTTGTTCTGAAGTCGTATAAGTATATGTCCGCTCCTGAATCGTGCTCCGTATTACTTTTAAACCCTTCCCTATCTGCTATCACTGTTATTGCTAAATCGTTTTTATGTAAATATTCTGTGAAAGCGTTAGCTATTTCTGAGGTATTCATTTGTCGTAGTTCATAGTTGGAGTAAGGGAACGGCGGGAACTGCTCTCTAACTGTTTTCTTTGAAACCTCTTTTGAAAGTTTTTTCAGGTACTCTTCTGCGGACGCTCCGTTCAGTTTTTTTAAGAATTTTTTTGTAGTTAATTTATCTCTGTCTTTCATTAACTCGGTGATGGTTTCTCTAAAGTATTTTTTCCGTTCTTCCCGGTCTAAAGAGTTGTATTTATCTGCTATTATGTCTTTGTATGTTGGTGCGTCTTTGAAAAGAGGTTTGAGGTCGTATCCGTTTTCCGTTGTCCAGTCGTCTAGGTCTTTCCCATCTTCTAGTGTAACCACTCGAAAGTTAACTCCTAGTTTCGATAATTCTTTAGCGGTTTTATTCTGCCCGTTTTGCCCTGCTTCATCCCCATCAAAAGCTAAAATTACTTTATCGTAGTTTTTAGCTATTCTAGACATCGGTTCGATGTGTTTATCAGGAAATCTAGTAGTTACAGGAGATAAAACAGAATACCCTGCTTTATGAGCGGATAAAGCATCATAAATACCTTCTGTTATAACCAGTGTTTTTTTGTCAGGGATGATTTTATTACCGTCTTCATCTCTCCCGTAACTTTTCCTGTGAAATGGTATGTGGTCGTTGTATTTGGTTTCAAAAAGTTTCTTATATTTATGACTGTCTTGGTCTTTATTTATAGACTCTCCGATGAAATAGGTGGTATTACCTCCTTTTTTGTAAGGGATAATAATTCTTCCGTAAAGGTTGGAATAAAGATTACCTTTTTTTGATTTTTTAAATAAACCAGAATTGATAAGCGTATCTTCCTCAAAATGGTCTAACAACCATTTCTTTAACTTATCATTAAACAAACCTATATCATATTCTCTTATATCCTCTTCCTCAAATTCTCTCTTAGTTATAGGGATTCTGCGTTCTTTCGAATTAAGAAGAATTTCTCTAGCTTTTTCAGCTGTTTTACTTAAACAATACTGCGTTTTGTTTTTATTAGTTATCTTTTTTCGATTTAACTGGTCTTGTCCGTATTCATTTTTTAATATATCTAAAGTTTTTTTCCAATCCGAACCTTGTAATGGTTGGTCTGCTTCAGAACACGAGATAACGCCGTGTTTTACTGCTACCCACTGTATTACATCTCCTCCGGTGTTGTGGCGGAAGCAGTGCCACATATCGTTGGTGGTGTTTATAGTAAAGTTCTGTCCTGTATTTGAACCGTGTATGGGGTGTGCTCCTTGTTTTTCATTTCCTTTCTTTTTTAGGTTTGTGGTATTTACGACATCTTCTATGGTTAAATCTATGTTATCCATACTTGATTACCTCAAATATATGTGCCCAAGAAATTTTTTGAGTAGGATAGAAACCCTGTGTTGGTTGCCTGATGTAAGGGTTTTTTCGAGGGGAAAAGTATTTAAAAGTCCTCGCCTAACCCTTACATATCAGGTTAAATCTCCCTTTGTGGAGGGTCGGTAAAATTTTTGGAAAGTTTTTTACCCGAACCCCCCACTGGGGTTCTATCCTACTCATTTTTTTCTTGGTAGTTCTTTAGTTAACAACCCACCCTTAAATATCTTTCTGAAAAACACCGATACAGGCTCTAAACCCTTAGAAAAAGCTGTGCTGAGATAATAGAGCTGTTTAGTTCTTAACGACAAACACATACCCGTTGACTAATCCAA
>CAZOFO010000019.1:0-8480 GCA_964579265.1 Microcaldota archaeon | reverse complement strand
TTGAGTTAGGGCAATTTCCCAATAGAGAAAATCAATCAACCGAAGAAGATACAGAAGAGCAGACGAAATAGGAGTACCCTACTGCATAACCATAGACTACGACACTCTAGAAGACGACACAGTAACGGTCAGAGACAGAGACACAATGGAACAGGACAGAGTTAAGATAAAGGAACTCGAAGAGTATCTATCTTAAATTCTCTAAAACCTAAATCTCGAAAAATAGAAAAGTTATATATACTTCTATTACATTAATGTAATATATGTTACAAAAATGTAGTGTATGGAAGGTGGCTCGAATTTTCTTCGACGAGCCTAAGAAAGAGCACTATCTGATGGAGATAAGCAGGAAGTCCAGTTTATCCCACACATCAGTAAAAAACCATCTTAAGACCCTTAAAGAGAAGAACTTGGTCGGAAAGGAAGAGAAAAAAAGAGGAGAAAGAACCTACCCAATCTACAAATCAAACCTGGAAAATGAAGAATACAAAAATTTTAAAAAAGTAGATATGATCCGTAGATTACATGAAATAGATTTAATAAAGCACTTAGAAAGTTCTTACCAACCTAATTGCATAGTTCTATTCGGATCAGCAGCAAGAGGAGAAGATACTGAAGAAAGCGATGTTGATCTCTACATCCAAGCTGAAGAGAGAACTCAAAACAACGAAGGAGAGAAAATACTTGAATTTGAAGAAAAACTAAATAGAGAGATACAGCTCCACGTAAAACCTGATTTTTCTGAATATCCAGAGGAACTAAAAAACAACATAGCGAACGGCACAGTCCTCTACGGATATCTAGAGATCTTTTAGAACTTTTAACTATTTTTAACCCGCAATTTTTGGGAAAAAGGAGTTAAGGAGGAAGAGATAGTTATACTGATTTTCTATGAGGGAAGTCACTCCAGACAAAGCAAAGGCTAGATCACTACTAAAGATGGCAAATAAGACAATGAGGAGAATAAAGAGAACGGATATAGAAGAGTTCCCATCACAGGCTTTAAAAGATTACTATTCGGTAAGCAAGCAGCTAATGGAGGCACTTTCCTGTCTAGAAGGAATAAAAATGGAAGGAAAAGGAGCACATAAGAAGTTAATAAATTGGGTTGTTAGAAATTATGATTTCTCTGAATCTAATAGGCGGCTCTTGCAGCAGTTCAGAAAAAACAGAAATAGAATAATCTATGAAGGATTTTTCGTCACAGAAGATTATTTGTTAAGGAATCGTGAGAAAATAGAGGAAATAATCAGAGGACTAAGGGAAAAAGTGGAGCAAGAGATAAACTCTAGCAAAACCGATTCAAAATAACCTTCATCAACTTTCCTTTCCCTCCATATGCCTTAACAACAAGTTCCTGGATCTCAGATCTTTAATTATCTCAGATTCTTCTTCCCATTTATCCTCTATCTTTAGTTTTTCTTTCATTGCTTCTCTGGCTTTTTTCAACGTATCGTACTTCTCCGGTTCCTTTTTCAGTGCTTTTCTACAGGTTTCTCTAACTTTCCAAACCCCTACTGGAGCCGATTTGTCTATCTCTCTGACTATTATGGCGGTTCCTCTTCTCTTGTTCCTGTGCATCCATTCCAGGACAGGTAGCCTGCTCGAGTAGTATCCTCCTCCTGTATCTTCTGCGTATTCTGTTCTTCCTTCGCTTTTCTCGTGGTTACTTATCATTATCTTCTTGCCCTGACTCCACATCGATTCTTTTGTGTATGCTTCTATTAGGTCGAAGCTCCAGTTACCCGGAGCAATGAGGATCTTGAAGTAGTTTCCCAGGTAATCTTCCTCGAATATCATATAATCGTTTACCTTGCTGTAGTCCCTTATCTTTTCCCTGAGTTTTTTCCCTATCTCGTCGTCGGTCGCTGTTATGCTCCACCTAGTTGGAACCATTTTTTTATCTTCATCTAGACCTAATGTGCCTACTGATAGTATCTTGGATATGTGGCTCACCTTTATCCCTTTCTGGTACAGTTTCCACATTCCTTGCTTTGCTTTCAGCTCGTCGTCCGCTACTTTGTCCACTATCCTAGGTATGTCCGGGTTACTAGCCAGCTCTACCTTCTCCGTATCCTCGCTGGGTCCGAATGGAGGGGACTTGCTGTCGAACGTGACGTTGAACTTCGGTTTCTTTTTGAACTCCAGCTCGGTATCCGTTTCAGGTTCGGCCATTGCGATGAACTGCAGTTTCCTCAGATCTTCTTCAGGATCCTTCACTTCATCGACTTTTCTAGCCTGTTTTCCTCTAAATAAGCTGCTCCTGTGTTTCACTATTTCATTCATCTCTTGCCCGTACCACTGCTCTGGGTAGTCCTCCATAACTAGCTCCTTTGTTGACAGCGGGCCGGTGTATACTTCTGGATAGTTCCAGGATCCAACAAAAATAGTCTGTGATTCTCCGAACAGTTCTTTTTTATTTGATACTTCTTCTATTCCTTTCATCAGGTTGAATCCTTTTTTCAAGGGACACTTGCTCTTTCCACAGAGCTTTTGAGTTCCCTTGCACCTTACGCATTTCTCCGGATCTACCTTCATATCTATAATTACTGTTCCTAGAGAAGAAAAACTTAAGGTTAAATATTTCTCTACTTCTAATAATGGATGGTTTAAAAAGATAATTAGGGGTTGATTTAGATGGCTACTTTGAAAGAAATTCATGAATTTGTTATAGAGGAAAGCATGAAAAAGGATCCAAGAGAGAAGGAAAAGATCGAGAAGAAACTTGAAAAGAGAAAGGAGAAATACGAAGAACTAGAAGGAATAAAAAAAGAAAAATACGATAAAGATAAACTTGAAAATCCATTCAACGACTCAAAGATACTCTATGGAGAAGAAAAAGAAGTTCAGAAACTCGCAGTAGGGATAGACATAGAAACACAGGATTTACTTCTAATAGATAAGTTAAAGGAAAAAGGAGAAGAAATAGATGGAGCTATAACCCATCACCCTGCAGGGAAAGCAATGGCTAGTTTACCAGGAGTAATGGATATGCAGGTAGATACTCTTGAAAAAGCAGGGATACCTGTATCACAGGCAGAAGGCATAGTAAAACCAAGAGCGGAAGAAGTGAAGAAAAAAATACACGCAGCAAATCACCCGAGAACACCAAGAGCAGCAGAACTACTTGACATACCTCTGATGTCCCAGCACACCACATGCGACAACCACGCCTACCAATTCATGAAGGAGTATCTAGATGACAAGGAACCAGACACCTTAAAAGATCTAATAGATGAGATACTCAAAATACCTGAATACGAATGGGCACTGGAACAAGAGATGGGTCCGGAGATATACGCAGGAAACAAAGAAAACAGAGCAGGTAAAATAGGAGTACTCGGATTCACAGGAGGAACAGGACTCAACGAAAAACTGATAAAAAAAATGGTCAACTCAGGCATAGATACCCTGATAGCGATGCACGCGAACAAAAAACAGATAGAAAAAGCAAAAGAAGAAAACATAAACATAGTATCACCAGGACACATCGCATCTGACTCCTTAGGAGTAAATCTACTGCTTGACAAACTACAGGAAGAGTTCAATCTTGAATTCCTGGAGCTCTCAGGATTTAAAAGAGTTGAAAGAGAATAAAAAATAAATGGAAAATGCTTTACAAAGGATGTAGTGCCTAAAATATCCGCAATCTTAAGGTGAAGAGATGGGTAAATGCGAACTGATATACTGCGCCACGCCGGGTAGAATAAACGATAAAAAGAATGAAATAATGGAATTAGTCGAAGAAAAAGGACAAGCACCCTTCCATCCTTTTCAGGCCTTCCCGTATGAACTTTTTGAAGGTGGAGAGCCAGGTAGAGAAAATACAATTAAATTTTGTAAAAGAGCAATAGATATATGCGATCAATTTTGGCTATTCGGTGTATCAAAAGGAACTTTAACTGAATTAAACCACGCTATAGAGAAAGAAAAACAAATAAAACTTTTTCATGAAGAATTCGATCCTGAATGGAAAGAAAAATACGAAGAACTAAAGGAAGACTTTGATAAACCTCTTGAAAGACTAGACTAGTTCTAGCATTTTATTTTTTCGATCCTTCTTTTTTTCTAATGTATTCAGTGTTCTCTATTCTTTTATTCTTAGGGTTCTACCTTTACCTTTCTTGTCTCTAACGTATGCGGTGTTCCCTGATCTCTTTATGGGTTTATTATCTGCTTTATTCTTATCTTTTCCATCTGAGTCTTTACTTATCATATTTATCATGTATTTTGTGCAAATACTTTAATAAATAGGTTTCATTGAAGGGTGTCTTTACGGAGTCCTATAGAAGAGAAAAACAAGTGGTTTTAGGAGACGCTTGGAGCTTTTTCTTCTTTTTTACCTTTCATTTCTACTTCTATCTCCAGTTCTCTGTCTCCGTATCCTTCGAAATCGATCTCCAGCTTTACTGGTGATCTGAATTTGAAGGGTATCTTCCACTTGTCTGTCTCTATGGTCACTTCGTCCTTTTCCTTCATCTGTTCTCCTAGTTTAATGAGAAAATCCGCTATATCTTCTCCTTCTAGGTACACTTCGTGCTCCATGTCTCCATCTGTAACCACTTTTTTCTTTTCTTCCGTATCTGATTTTATCTCGACCATCTTGAATCACCGGTAAACTTTAAATAGATCGGGATATATAAAGATTCTTAGGAATTTACTACTTACAAGGTGTTTGTAATGGATAAGTTGAAGTTGATAGGATCGAAATCAAGGCTCGAGATACTTCATCAATTATCAAAGAGAGATATGTATGTTTCCGAGATTATGGATGAAGTTGGTTTGGATGGGAAAACTGCAAAGCATCATCTAGAGCTTCTTGAAAAAGAAGAGATAGTTTCTAGCTATGAGGAAGATCGTAGAAAGTATTACTCTCTTGAAAAAGAATTAATTATTAGAATTTCTCCTTCTCCAAATAGGAGATACGTGGTTCAGGTAAGTAATGTAGATTAGAGTTTTCTAGGTTGTTTTCTCGAGTCTCTTTTTTGTTTCTTTGATCTTTTCTTCTATTTCTTCTTTTGAATATTTTTCAAGTTTTTCTTTCTCTGCTTCTTTTTTCAGTTCTCTCCAACCTTTCAACAAGTTCCTTAATTTGTCTTTTTCCGTTGGTAGGCTCCCTTGTTTGTTTTTTATTGGCTCCATTTTTCCAAATCTTTCTTTAAACATTTCTTCCTCTTTTTTCTTTTTCTTCGAAATTTTCAACACCTCTTTGTTTTTCTAATTGTTGTGATTTAAAAAACTTATTTACAAATCCTCCATTACCGGTTCTCCTTCTATGAAGCGGGCCGGTAATCCCTTTTCTTCGAAGTACTCTCGAATCTTTTTACAGGCGAATTTTTCAGTGGAGTAGTGGGTTCCACCGAGCAGATTTATCTCTTTTTCTTCAGCGTATTCGTGGTTTTCCTCGGAGTGATCGTTCCTAGCGGTTAATCCGGTTATAAAGGTATTTATGTCTCTTTCGTTCAGTTCTTTTAAAGTTGACTTCATTAGTCCTCCTCCTGTAACTAGTCCTATTTTTTGATCTTTTATCTCTTTGTCTCCGTATGGGTAGATCCCTACTTCGTGTCCTATTGTTTTTTGAAGTATTTTTGCCTGTTCTTCAAGGGTTTCTGCTTTTGTTTTACCTATTACGCCTGATTTTCCTCCCCTGTATTCCGCGAAAGGCTCCTTTACCTTTATTTCAAGTGCTTCTGCGAGTGATCTGCCTGTTGAGTATTCGCTGTAGTTGTCCAGAGGAACGTGTAGTATGTATATGGATATTTGTTTATCTTGGAATTTTTCCAATAGTTCTTCATCCATTAGTTGGAAGGGTGGATCTTGATTTATGTCCCATATGGAGGGGTGGTGCATGAATAGAAGTGAATTTCCTTCGCTCTTTCCTATTACTTCCTTCATCACTTTTTTTTCTGGGAAGACAGCTGTGTAGACTTCTTTTATTTCATCGGTGTTGTCGCATACTAATCCGATCGACCTTTCTTTGAATTGATCGGTCAGGTAATCGGAGATCGGGTCCATGTATTCTGCCCACTCGTCCCACATCTCGGGCTCGACAAAGTCTTTTTCCAGCTGTTCGTAGAGTTTTTCAGACTTCATATTATCATTCTTGTTTTGATTGAACCTATCATTTTTTTAAGGGGGTTGTTCCCTAATATTTACTGGGGTATGGAGATGGAACTGGATAAGGATGACGTGGAAACCGTAATAGATGGATATGAGTTAGGAAGTTTGAAGTCCTTTGAGGAACTTAGAAGCGGTCATCACAGTGATAATTACTACCTTGAAACGGATTCAGGAGAATATGTTCTAAGAGTTCTCTACGAAGAAGAGAAAGATATCAATTACATCCTTGAGATCTATGATAAACTCGTTGACAAGGGTATAGAGACAGCTAAACCTATTCCTTCTTCTTTAAATGAGGTTTACGGTAAATATAAAGATAATTTTATCTGTCTTCAGGAATTTATACCTGGAGAACCTCGAACTGAGGATAATGATCTCTTTACTTTCTATGGAGAATATCTAGGTAAGATACATTCGGCTCTCTCAGAGCTGGAAGTAACAGGTAGAGAGGATTTACAGAGTTTAAGGATATTAGATAGGCTTGAGGAAGATCAGTTACCTGAAGATGAGTACTTGGAAAGTCAGTACAGTGCTCTTGAATGGGAAATAAATCAACTTCCTCTGGAAGAACTTACAGAGCAATTGATAAATTCTGATCTAGGCCCGGAAGACTTCAGATTCAAGGAGGGTGAATTCCAGGGAGTTTTGGATTTTGGAGATACTCATCCGGACTACTTGCTATACGATTTAGCCACGACCATGATGTACTGTGACATATATGGAGAAGAAGATAAAGAGAATTACCTGGAGTTCATTGAATCCTATCTGGATGAATTTTCATTACCTGAAGAGGAATTAAAGCACTTGAAGACTTTCTTGAAAATACGTTTCGTGATACAGGCAACTTACCACGAGGAAAGACGTAGAGAAGAAGAAACTCAAGGAGCTTCATCTCAGAAGGATAATCTGGAAGGAATAGAGGATGCTAAGAGGATGCTGAAGAAACTAGAAGAGGTACCGCCTACATTCTACCACGAAGTTTTGAAGTAGAGATCACCCTGGAACCCGGAATGTATTTATTAAGAGATTCATTTCTCATAAACAGTTATGGAGAAACAGAGGTTGAAAACTGAAAATGCTGGAAATGGATAGGAACTTGAAGATAATCATCTCGACTTTCGTAATAGCTTTTCTAATAACTCAATTACCTTTCCCAGCGCAGTTCACATTACCAGCTAGGATAATGATAGCTATTGCTTTTATAGCAGTGGTTTTCTGGGTAACTGAATGCATACCTATACCTGTAACTGCTCTTCTTATAATACTTCTGCAGGGTCTGTTTGGAGTAATGCCTTTTTCAGAGGCTCTGAGCTATATAGCTCATCCTGTAAATGCTCTCTTATTGGCAGGGTTCGTGATAGCTGCTTCTTTAAAGAAATACGGTTTGGATAGGAGGGTAGGGTTAAAGATCATTTCCTTCATGGGTAACAAGACCACTAAAATAGTTCTTGGAGTGATGGTTGCTACTGCATTCTTATCCATGTGGATCTCCAATACTGCTGCAACAGCAATAATGCTCCCTATCGGCGTAGGGGTGATGAAGAAGGCTTTAGACGATCCAAAAGGAAGTAATACTAGCAAGTTAATGGTGATCGGTACTGCTTTCGCCGCTAATATAGGAGGTATAGCAACTCCTCTTGGGACTCCTCCAGTTCCAATCACTATTGGTTTCCTCGATGAAATGACAGGGATAAGCATATCTTTCTTAGGATGGGTAATGAGAGCTCTTCCAATAGTAATTATACTCATACCTGTTTCATGGAAGCTTCTAACTTGGTTCTACACTCCTGAAGTTGATAAAGCTGAAGAAGGTGTGGAGAACGTGAAAAAAGAATTGAATGAAGTTGGAAAACTTACTAAAAAACAGAAACACGTTATCGTGCTATTCGCAATAGCTGTAGTGCTCTGGTTCCTTGACTCAATAGGATTTTTCCTACCTCTACCTGAGGACTGGCTCTACATAGCTTCGCTTCTAATAGCCATAATGTACGTTTTCCCAGGTATAGGTGTATTGAAATGGAAGGAAGCTTCTAAAGAGATAAACTGGGGTATACTGATACTGATAGGAGGTGGACTGGCCCTTGGATCTGGATTACAGGCATCAGGATTGATAGGGATAATAGCAGGTTACCTGGAAGTCCTTCTCACCAATTCAGGATTATTGATGGTGATCGCTGTCATGGCTCTTGTAACAGCTTTCAGCATAACCTTCTTCTCAAGCCTCACAGCCACTTCCAGTACCTTTGTACCTATAGCAATAGCTCTCTCAAGTAAGATAAATGTAAGTCCCTTCGTACTTGGTTTTGTTGCTGGTGTTGCATCTTGCTTCGCCTTCCTATTACCCGTCAATACTCCACCTA
>CAZOFO010000018.1:0-10167 GCA_964579265.1 Microcaldota archaeon | reverse complement strand
GTGAGTTGGGATGCCATTATTGATCTGGCTGATGTCTGGACCAGTGTTTCTCTTGATTCTTCCATCACGCTTGGTAGTACAGCCCCGGTAACTATCAGAACTAGAGCAAGGGGAATCATGAATTCGAAAGATACTACTCCTCTTCTCATTTAATCACTTTTATGGTTTTTTAGAATCTTACCATCATTTTTATTTCGTCCGTTTGGCCTGCAGAGATTTCGGAAGTTTCTTCAGGGAGATATTCAACGTTTTCTATATCTTCTATATCTCCTAGTATGTCTCCGTCGTATTCTTCGCTTGAAGTGTCAACTGAACAGTCTAGTTCAATTATATTTTCACCTACTTGGTATCCGCAGTCAGGTGGGGCTGTGACTGTTATTGATTGTTTTGCTCCTGGTGCTTGTAGTGACAGTGATTCAGCATTGTTTATGAGTGTGGATCCGTGTATTTCTTTCATTTGTTCTGTTTGTATTTGTAGTGTTTCTTCGCTGGAGAAATCCATTAGTTCCATGGATATACTGGTGAACAAGATTAGTAGCACTGCGAGCATCAGCAGGTATTCCAGGGTTAGTTGTCCTTTTTTCATTTTATCTCAAAGCCTCCATCATTTCAGTTGCTCTTTCTGAATATGTTTCTCCGGTTTCTCTAACTGTTTCTGATGTATTTATGTATTGTCCGGAGATTATAACGATTAATGAAGCTATTAGTATGAGGATGGCTACTAGCACCAGGTATTCGAAGCTTACTTGGGATTTGTTTTCCATTTTTATCCTTTTTATCAGTTTTTTAGGTGATTAATTTTTAAGTTGTTCCAAGGAATCTGTTTCTGAATCCTGTGATGGTTTCTCTTATTGTGTCTTCTATTGTGAATAGTCTAGTGGTTAGAACCATCACTATAGCAGCTATTATTATTACGAGGCTTAGCATTATTAGGTATTCTAAACTTACTTGGGATTTGTTTTCCATTATGTTATTGTAAAGTATTCTGGATATAAAAGACCTTTGGTTATTTTTATGGAGTAGGACGAATTTTTATAAAAATATTTCAGCTATAAGCAGGATTATGAAACCAAGGGTTAGTATTGGGATGAAAGGAAGGCTCTTTTTTATTTTGATCTTGTTGATTTCTGAATCTTCTAGAGTTTTTATCTCTTCTTCAGTTAATCCTCTTGCTCTTCTCGAATCTATTATTATTTTTCCTTCTTTTCTAAATCTAAAGAAAGTTGGTTCTTCTTTTTTTAGTTCTTGAGATTCTTCTTTTCTCCATACATCTTCTGCAGGTATGTAACCTTCTTTAAGTTCTTCTATTTGTTTTTCTTCTCTTAATACATTTTTCTTTATGGATTTGTATGTTTTTATTCCTGTTATTAGTAGGATTGATAGGGATACAAATATCATTAAGTATCTCAGAGTACCTGTTGGTTCTTCTATTATTGATAGAGTGAATAAGAATGCTGTGACAGGGTAGCCTGGTTCTTTAGCTATGTATATGAATGGTGCTATCAGTATGGCTGATCCAGGGTGTATATTTATTACTGTTGTCAGGTAGAGTGCTCCTGTTAATATGAATCCTGAATATATTGATTTTGGAAGTGATTTCTTTATATCTTCTTTTAGTTCAGTGGTTTTTTCTTTTATTAGTTCGTAGACTGCGTAGATTATGGTGAATGGGAGTATTGCTATTGTTGAGGATGCTAGTATTAGTATTGGGAAAGGTATTGGATAGGTTATGTTGCTTATTGCTCCGTAGAACGGTATTATTGCTCCTAGTCCTGTGAATAGTTTTACGTCTCCACCTGCCCATCCTCCCATTAAGTAGATTAGGTAGGCTAGTGCGAACATGGTTATTGTTCCGAATAAAGAATAAAGGATGGGTTGTAGGTTTTGTTGTAGTGCTGATTGTGCTGTGTGTAGTCCTAGTCCTGCTATTATTAGTCCGTAGGTTATTTCTCTTGGTGCTATTCTTTCTTTGATATCGGTGTAGCTCAGTGTTAGTAGTACTGCTAGTGCTATAGATGGGTATATGTAGTTCCACATGTTTCTCTGCTCTTTTCTGCTTTACTGTGCTTATTTTTTTCGGTAATTTTTCAAGGATTTTATCCTTCTACTATCCATTCTGGCATTCCTGCCATGCATGCTCCTCTTACAAGATCCTGAGGTTCTTCTTTAGTAGCATCCCACCAATCCGAGTCTGTTACTAAAGTGTTTCCGTCTCCTGTTACTGCTCCTACTTCTTCTTGGTACCAGTCAGAATCCTCAGAACATATATCGCTACATATGTCTTCGTATACGTCTTCTCCTGGTTCTTCCATATTGTTTACTAGTGCTTGGTTGCAGGCTGTTGCATCACTTTCCGCCTCTGTTACTAGTGCTGCTTCTTGTCTTCCTCCTAGTACCCCTGTTAAGACCGTTACGATTATCGCTGCTATGGCTAGTACTGCTGCTATTATTATTAGGTATTCCAAGGCTCCTTGACCTTTTTCATTCATATTCATTTTATTTCCTCCTTATTATCTTTTGAGTTTTATTTCGTGTGTTCAAGTAAGTGGTTTAATATATTTAAATCTTGTGTTGAGTCTTCTGTTTTATTACATTAAGTCATTTTTTAGAGTTATATTAGTGCTGGTAGTAGTGTTGCTGCGACTTGTGGTCCTTCTACTCCTACCATTTCTAGGAACTGGGTGGATACCACCATGTATATTACGTAGGTGATTAGTGCGAATATAGGGATGTATATAACTGATTTGAATAGTTTTCCTTCCCTTACTTGCACTGCAGCTATTGTTCCAAGTGCTGATTGCATTACTAGGTAGACTCTGAATATTGTTCCGTATTGGGCTACTATTCCTCCTCCCTCTACTGCTGCTTCTCCTCCAATACCTACTAGTATTGCAAGTACTGATCTGACTATTCCGAATACTACTGGGGCTATGAAGCTTCCTGCTACTATTATGAACATGAATTGTAGCATTGTTTTAGTTCTTCTTTCTGATCTCAGTCTTTTTACTGATCTTATATCTTCACTCATAGCGGATAGAGTATCCACTAAACTTCCTCCGCTTCTTCTTGCTGCTATTATTATTGTGGATGATTTTTCCAGGAGTTCACTTCTGGATCTTTTAGCAAAAGATTTGAATGATTTTTCGAATGTCGACCCTTCTTGCATTTCTCTGAGCATTTGTCTTAGTCCTTTGGTTATTGGGCCGTAGTCTACTCTGGATGCTTCTCTTAGTGCTGTTTCCACTGTTCCTCCTGTTTTTAGGGTTGTTGACATGTGGTGGAGTACGTCTGGAAGCGCGTTCTCTATCTTTTTTATTTTTCTATATGATAGGAAGAGAGGTAGTCCTAGCCCTATATCTGTTATCACTAAGAATAGTAGTATTGAGAGTACGAAGTCGAATAGTGAAGCTATTATAGCTGCTATTACTGCTACTATAAGAGTTATTATAACTAGCATGGTGGCATCTATGCCTATCTCCGAGAATTCAACTGTTTTTTCATATTTTTCCCATCTTTCTGTGAGATCCATGTTAGAATGCCCCCGGGTCGCTTGATCTTATGTAGAAGAGGAATACGAATAGTCCAAGCGGGACTAGTAGGAAGAATACTATCATTAGGAATATTGGTGAGAATATTGCGAAGAATCCTAGGTATTCTTGAAGCGTTGGTACGCTTCCTATTGTGGTGAGTATTGCTATCATTACTGGGAATACTATTGTAGTCATCATTAGGAATAGTCCAACTAAGTTTAATTGTTCTGCGAATTCTTTTATTTTCTGTCTTCTTTGGAAGGATACGTCTTCTGCTATTTCTGACATTATGTCTGAAAGGTTTCCTCCTGTTCTTAGGGCTCTTGTCAAGTGACCTACTACCCTTCTTACATCCTGGCTATCTGTTCTTTCTCCCCATGCTTGTAAGGCGTCTTCCGTGGCTACTCCTTTTTCTATTTGGCTTAATATCCATTCGAATCCTTCTGATAATCTTCCGTAGTTTGCTTTAGCTATTGAGTTCATTGATTCATATATTCCTACTCCTGCCCTTATTTCTATAGACATGTGTCTTAGTGCGAATGGTAATTGTTTTTCTACTTCTTCACCTACTTTCTTAGCTTTGCTTCTAGGTATTAGTAACATTACACCTAGTACTAGAGGAGCTGTGACTACTGCGAGTAATATTGAGATTACTACGGATCCAATCCCTACTATTGCTAATCCTAGGCCTGCTCCGAATACTACTAGGGAAGCGATGATTGTTGCTAGGAAGGTTAAGGTGAGGTATTGTTCTGAGGAGTAGTCCATTCTTGCCGATACCAGGTTCTTTTCAAGTCCTCTTCCTATGTATTTTTGTAGGAAATCAGTTACTTTCTCCACGGGTTCTTCGAAAGCTGTGTATATTTTACCGAAGAATTTTATTAAGGGATTTTCAAACTTTTCTAGTTCGCTTGCGGATTTTTCTCCAACCCCGTATTGTCTTTCTCCTCTCATCACTTTTCTTAGTTCTTGTGTTTTTTCAGGTATCTCTTCTTCTTTTAGTATTCCTTCTTCTTTGTATTTATCCGCCATTCGGTCTACTATAGTGTCCAAGGCTTCTCTGTCAACTCTTTCAGATCCTTTACTTTCTTTTTTCTCTTCTTCTTCATCTAGTAAGTCTTCTATTTCGTCCGCCATTTTTTCTCCACTTTAATCTGGTTATATTTTTTATCTATTCTGCTTTGTATTCTGGTTGGTATTTTTGTATCTTGTCTTTTAGTTTAGATTGGTCAGATATATCTTCTTTTGTGAGTCTTTCTAAGTATTCTTTTCTGTTTTCTATTTCTTCAGTAAGTTCTTTTTCGGATATATTTAGATACTGTGTTATTTCTTTTTCGTATAGTGAGTTTTTTCTTTTTCTTTTTAGTCTATCTGTGGTTGGGTCATATTTGAATAATGTGTTTATTTCGGGAGAACCATCTTCTTTGACTTTTTGTACTTCTGATATGCTTGTTATTCTTCTTATCAGTCCTTTCTTCGGATGTTGTAGTCTTTTCTGTATTATTATGAAGTCTAAGGCGTTTGCCATTACTATTGGAACGTCCATTGGTGGGCTCGTTATCCTTGTTATTGTTTCTTTTGCTGAATTTGCGTGTACTGTTCCCATGCTTCCATCGTGACCGGTGTTCATTGCAGTGAATAGGCTGAATGCTTCTTCTCCTCTTATTTCACCTACTATTACTCTGTCTGGTCTCATTCTTAGTGAATTTTTTACTAATGCATCCATTGATATTTCTCCTTTTCCTTCTAGTCCTGGTGGTCTTGTTTCTAATCTTACCCAGTGATCGACAGGCAGATTAAGTTCTGCTGTTTGTTCTATTGATATTACTCTTTCTCTTGGAGGTATGAGGCTTGATAACACGTTTAGAGTAGTGGTTTTTCCTGATGCAGTTCCTCCGGAGACCAGTACATTTGCAGGTCTTACTTCTAGTCCTTCGGACATTAGCCATAGGTAAGCGGCTGCTTCAGGGGTGAGTGTGTTCCATTTTATTAAATCTATTAAGCTTATTGGGTCTTCTCTGAATGATCTGATTGTCAGGGTTGATCCTTCGAGGGATATTGGTTCTATTGTGGCGTTTACTCTTGATCCGTCCGGGAGTCTAGCGTCTAATAGAGGGTTGTTTCTATCTATTCTTCTTCCGATTTGTCTACCTATTCTATCTATTACTTCTCTTATTCCTTGGTCTCTTCCGAATTTTACATTGGTTTTCATAGTGTCGTAGTCCCTATGATGGACGTATACAGGTATATTTGGGCCGATGACCATAACTTCTTCCAATTTCTTATCTTTTACAAGGGGATCTATGACCCCGTAACCTATCATTTCTCTTACTACCATTTCGGAGTAGAAATCTTTTTTTGTTTCAGGTATCCCTAGTTCTGGATTTGATTCTATTATTTCTTTTATTCTCTTAAGATAGAATTGTCTTCTTTTTTCTTCTGAACGGAATTGTTGAGGTGAGACAGTTATTAGACGAGTTGCTGCTTCTTTTAATGTGTTTATTATCTTTTTTTCAGGTCCTCTGGGTTTAACTACTGGTATTTTATAAACTGGTAATTGTTCATCCTCTACTCTGTATATTTCTACGTCACCATAAGAGGATATTAATTCTTTTTCTCCTTCTATTTCTACCTCTCCTGTCTCTGTTTCTTCTTCAGGTTCATCTTTCTCTTCTTCTATTTCTTTTATTTTTTCTTTATCTATTTTCGCTTCTTTTTCATCCTTAGTTATTTCTTTTATTTCTTCTGGTTCCTTTATTTGTTTTTCTTCTTCAATTTTTCTTGTTTGTTCTGTTCTCTCTTCTGTGTCTTTTTCTTCTTCTTTTGATTCTTTTTCTCGTTCTTTTCTCTCTTTTGATTCTTCTATTACATCATCGAGGTAGCCCATAGATTCACCATTTAGTGGAAGGTAGTTATCTTTTAAATTTATTGTTGTTTGATAAGAAGGCTTGTATATTTAAAGGTAAGGTTTACTTCTTATATCTTGAGAGAAGTAGTTATCCTCTGAATTTTGGTCTTTCGCTGAGTTTCCTGGGTAGGGGCAGAGGTCGGTACGGGTATTCCTCAGTGTGTTTTTCTATGTATTTTTTTATCTGTTCCAGGTTCATCTCTTTTTCTTCATCTTCTTTTCTTACTCTTGGTTTGAACTTTCCTGTTTCTTCTTCATCAGAGCCTATGACTATTGTTAATGGTATCCATTCCTGTTCTGCTTTTCTTATTCTTTTTCCTACTGATTCTTCTCTTTCATCTATATCTACTCTTATATTCGACTTCTCTAGTTCTTCAGCTACTTCTCCAGCGTATTCTAGAGAATCTTTACTAACAGGTATTAATCTTACTTGGGTTGGTGATAACCATATTGGTAGCATTGGATTCTGTTTTTCTCTTAACGAGTCTTCCAACATAAAGGATAATGCTCTTTCTATTGATCCGAAGGTAGAGCAATGAAGTATAGTGCAAGGGTGTTTTTTGTTATCTTTACCTGTATAAGTTATATCGAATCTTTCCCCATTTATTCTGTCCATTTGGACTGTAGATAGTTCGGAAACAGTTCCTTGGGGATGGATAGCTTGATAGTCAATCTTCATATCGTAGTAATGAGTTCTTTTTCTTGACAATCTAACTAATGCAGGAACATCCATTTTTTTTGTTATTCTTTTTATCCATTCTTTATTTTCTTTCCAGTATTCTTCAGTTCCTGACCAGGTCACTATCCAGTCTCCTTTGCTTATAATTGAATTCATTATATCTTTGCATATTAGAGATAATTCTTCAAATTCTTCTTGTGCTCTTTCCTCGTTTGCGGTAAATGTATGCATATCAGTCATGAAGAAATTTCTTACTCTTCTTAAACCGGTTAATTCACCTTTTTGTTCTCTCCTAAAGCAAGGAGAAGCCTCATATTGTTTTAGAGGAAGTTGCTTGTAACTTATACCTAAGTTTTGAGCATATGGGAATTGACCAGGATCAGAAGCTGGTCTTAAAGCTAGTTTGTTGTCTTCTTTACCCCAAGAATAGATCTTTTCATTGAAATCACCTATTAATTTATTTATTTTTTCATCGTTAAGGCGGTATATAAGAGGATTCTGTATTTTGAAAGCACCGTAATCTCTTGCCAGGTCATCCTGATAATCTAAAATAAGTTCTTTTATCATCAGTCCTTTTGGATGTAGTTTAAGATGTCCTGGGTCACTTACTTCACAGTAGTCTGCTAATTCGTGTTTTTTCATCAGTTTAATGTGTGGGGGTTCATCTTCTACCTGTTGACCTAGTTCCTCGTAATTTATGTATTTTTTTAAGTTATCATGTTCTCTTGAATCATCATTAAGGAATTCTATTTCCTCTGGTTTTTTCAGAGTAATTTCATGTTCTTCTAAATCCCTATCTATCACAATAAATTTATGGAATTCTTCCTCCTCTTCTCTCTCTTTAGCTGGTTTGTCTTCTTTTCCCGGAACTATCTTTCTGGAGAGCTCAGCCAAAGGATGTCCTTTACATTTGACGTTGAATGCCTTGTACCAACCGAAAGGAGATCTATGTACTTCTAGATCTGTGTTTTTTAGTATTTCTTCTTCTTTATCCAGTATTTTTTGAGCTGTGTTTGGTGAAGAAGGATTTTCAGTTAGGTGTACGAAGGGGTAGAGAACTATCTTATCTGTATCAACTTTTTCTAGGATGTCTTTTATTTCATCCACGGTTTTCTCAGCTACTTCCTCCGGGTTTTCCTCGTCTAATTCTTCTGATCCTTGGAATACAGTGAGACATTCTTCTATTCTTTCTTTTTTCTTTTCAGGTTCCGGTGCACTGTCTATGGCTTTTTTCTTTGCCTCGTATTCAAGGTAATCAGAGTGTATTGCGAGTATCTTCATTTTAACTTCTCCTGTTTTAGTTTAGTCTATGTTCTGTGAATTAAAGATATTCTAGAATGCTTTCTTTTAGTTATTTGTGGTTTTGTTATATAATCATAGGGGTCGGAGTCAGTAAGCTTAAATATATTGCGAATTTTAATTTTAATGTTGTTGTAGAAAAAATAATTCAGGAGGAAGAGGAATGGTTCCAAGTTTGAAAGAGATTTTCAAAAGAAAAGAGGAGAAAAAGAAGAAAGGACTAAGATCTCCTGTTAAAGAGATTGGGAAAGGTAAGAGAACTAAAAAAACTCCTTCTGTAGATAGCTTTGGAGATCCGAGTAGAAAGGAAGGTAGGGAAAAAATAAAAAATAAGATAGATAAAATGCCAAAGGAGATAGGCAGTAAATCTTTGAGGAAATCGATGAGTCAAAAAAAGAGATTAAAGGAGATAGCTGAGAGGAAAGGTAGACAAGAAAAAGCAGAAAAATTTGAAAAACAGATAGAAGGATTAGAGAAAGTAAGGAAAGAGCTTAGTGAAAAAGCTAAGAAGAGTTAATTTCAATTTATTTTGTATACCGTGGTGTTTTCTCTAGCATTTATTTCTTCTTCAGATTTTACTATGATTTTTATTTCTCCTTCTTCTGCTTCGTTTATTTTTTCTCCTTCTTTTTCAATACTTTTTATTTCAACTGGTTTGTACGCTACTGGTCCTAATAAAGCTATTTTATCTTTTTTTTCTAGTTTCCCTGTTAATTCTAAAGTTACTTCTCCAATGACTTCTTCTCCAGAGGATTCTTCATTGTAATCCTTTACTGTGCCTATTTTTTCTCTAGCCATTCTTTATCACTTTCTTTGAATCACTGTCGAACTGTTTCTATTGGGATCTCTTGATTCAGAAGTTCTTTATCTTTCCATCTAACTTCTTTTTTATCTCCATGGACTTTTATAACTCTTACAGAATCGTATTTGTCTTTAACTCCTTTGAATAAATCTCTTGCTTCTTTTTTATTTGGTATTCTGTCTCTCCATTCTGCGCTTATGTTTTTCCATTTTCCGTTCTTTTTTCCCTGTACTCTCCAGTATTTTTTAACTTTTTCAGCCATTTTATATCCTCCCTTTTCTTTTCAGTTCCTTTCTCCTTTCTTCGTATTTTTCAAAGGGGTTTTCCAGGTGTTCTTCGTAGTATTTGTTAATTCTTTCTTTTTCTTCTTCGGATATGTCTCTTATGTAGTTATCGTTTTTCAGTTTTTTACCTGTTCTTTCTTCCCATTCTTCTGGAGGTATGCTGTATTCTCTTTGGACCTTATCTCTGTATAATTCTGGAAGTACGTTGAAGGAGCAGAATGGTATTACTCTTCCGTCTGGCATTCCGTAGTGTATTACACATCTTTCCACTCTGTCAACGTCGTAGTTGTATGGGTCTTGGAAGTGCATGAATCCTATGAATAGGGATCGGTAGTGGAATTTTCCTAGTTCTTTGTAGTCTTGTGCTGTTATTGCTTTTCTAAGATATTTTTTGAGGTTTAGTCCTTCTGGTTCTTTTTCTTCGTCTATGAATTTTCTTATTTTCAGAAGTAATTTTGCTCCTGCTTTTGTTTTTGCTAGTTTCTTGAATCTTGCGCCTTCCATTTCTTTTGATATTTTTTCTAGGTAGTTTAGTAGTCCTTCTACGTCCACGAACCTGGTTATTGGGACTAGTTCGTTATTTTCCTGGTCAACGTATACGTAGGTTGCTGCTCCGCATGCGAAGTGTGGGCTTAGTCTGTACTTATCTTCTCCTGTAAATTGTT
>CAZOFO010000017.1:0-11780 GCA_964579265.1 Microcaldota archaeon | reverse complement strand
GGAACAGTGGATGGAACAGAGGTAAGAGGGGCTGGAGAAATAATTAATTTCGATACCAAAAAATCACCTTTCTTCGAAATAGAAATAGATCATCCAGAAGATGGAGATGAATACATTCTAGAAACAGGCATTGAAAATGGAAATAAATATATAGTAGAAGAGAACATTACACTGAACTACACGGTAGAAAACAAAGGTGATGTAAACGGTACTCAGAATATTACTTCCATGGCTATGGTAGATGAAGATGATGGTGAGTTACTCCATAGCAATACAACAGAAGATGTAGAATTAGAAGGAGAAGGAGGAACATACGAGGAACATTTTAATTGGACATTTGAAGAATCAGGAGAATACCGATTAATAGTAGAGAGTGAGGATGATTATAAGGAAATAAGTATTACTATACTAGAAGAAGAGCTTTTCGAAGTAGAAATAATATCCCCTGAAGAAGGAGATGAACTAAGAGAACACGAAACCATCACAATCAACTACACCGTAGAGAACACAGGAGATATAGAAGATACACAGGAAGTGAACCTAACAATAAACGAAGAATTAGTACAGAAAGAAAACATTACTCTACCAGATGGAGAAGAAGAAGAAAAAAGCTACACATGGGACGAAAGAAAAGAACCAATAGAATACACACTAACCCTAAGAAGCGAAGACGACGAAGACTCAGTAACCCTCAACCTAAAAAGACACGTAAGAGAACAACCAGCAGCAGCACCAGGACAGAACACAATCACAGTACTAATACTCTTCGCAGCAGCAACACTCTTCCTAATATCAACTGAATTCAAACATGAAAGAACTAATAAATAATAAACGAATTCTACCTAAAAAACACTTTAACCCCACGAAATTCGAACACTAATCTTATTAACCCTAAAGAACCAAAAATAAATGCAGAAACCTTTATCCCTTTCAATTCTCAATAACCCATTATCAAAAACCCAGTATTTCTAGAGGGTTCAATATCACTAAAAAATCACTTAAAAGTGATTCAAATGACTAAAAATAAACAAATAAGATACATGAAAGACGAAGAAGCATCCGAAGAACTGCCAAAGGAGTTCGAACCATACGTAAAAAAATGGTTCAACGAACAATTCGACGAACTAACACCTCCACAGCGCTACTCATTCGACCTGATTCATAATGAAAAGAATTCACTCATATGCTCACCAACTGGTAGTGGAAAAACACAGTCAGCATTCCTATCCATACTAAACGAGCTTTTCCTAAAAGGAGATGAAGACCAACTCGAGGACAAAGTATACTGCCTCTACGTAGCTCCACTAAGAGCACTCAACAACGACATACAGAGAAACCTCAAAGAACCGCTGAAAGGGATAAAGAAAAAAGCGGAAGAAATGGGAAAAGAAATACCAGAAGTAAGAAGCCTTGTCAGAACAGGAGACACACCGAGCAGCCAGAGACAAAAAATGCTGAAAAAACCACCACACATACTTATAACCACGCCGGAGACACTAGGCATAATACTCAACGCACCTAAATTTCAAGACAAACTCAAAGACCTGAAATACGTCATAGTGGACGAAATACACTCACTATGCAGCAACAAAAGAGGAACACACCTATCACTATCACTAGAAAGGCTTCAAAGAATGTGCAAAGAAGAAGGAAAAGACAGAAAAGGAGAAAAACCCGGAGACAAAAAAGGAAACAACGAATTCACCAGAATAGGACTATCCGCAACACAAGCACCGATAAAAGAAATAGCAAAATACCTCGTAGGATACAAAAACATCGCAACCAAAGAACCAAGACCTTGCAAGATCGTAGACGTCGCAGCATCCAAAAAAATGGATCTATCCGTCAAATCACCCGTACAGGACCTAATACACACCCCACCAAACGAAGTCAACGAAGAGATGTACGAACAGATAGACAAACTCGTAAAAAATCACGAAACCACACTAATATTCACCAACACCAGAGCAGCAACAGAAAGAGTCGTGAAAAACCTCAAGAACAAAGACCCGGATTACTACCAGGAAAATGTAGGAGCTCACCACTCCTCCATGAGCAGAGAAAAAAGACTGAACGTGGAAGAAAACCTCAAAAAAGGAAACTTAGACCTGGCGGTAACTTCAACCTCGCTAGAACTCGGAATAGACATAGGAAACATAGACCTAGTCCTACAATTATCCTCACCAAAAGGAGTAGCGAGAGCCATCCAAAGAATAGGAAGATCAGGACACAAACTACACGATACCGCAAAAGGAAGAATAATCGTAATGGAAAGAGATGACGCGCTAGAATGCACCGAGATGGTCAGATGCGCAGAAAACGACGAACTAGACAGAGTTAGAATACCAAAAAACTCCCTAGATGTACTGGCACAGCACACAGTGGGAATGGCCTGCAACAAAAAATGGAACATGAAAAAAGCCTACACAACCATCAAAAAAAGCTACAACTACATAAATCTAAGCCAGGAAGACTACGCCCAGACCCTAAAATACGTTGCAGGAGAATACGCTTCCCTCGAAGACCAACACGTCTACGGAAAAATATGGATAGACGAAAACGAAGAAGGAGAAAAAATATTCGGAAGAAGAGGCAAAATGACCCGAGTAATCTACATGACAAACATAGGAACCATACCAGACGAATCAGCATACAGAGTACACACCAGAGGAAACCAAAAATTCGTAGGAACACTTGACGAAGAGTTCCTCGACCGATTAACAAAAGGAGACATATTCGTACACGGAGGAGACACATACGAATACAGATACACCAGAGGAATGAAAGTATACGTGGATCCAAGACCCAACAGATCACCAACAGTTCCCTCATGGTACTCCGAAATGCTACCACTATCCTACGACCTCGGAAGAAAAATAGGAAAACTCAACTCCACAGTCCAGAAAAAACTCAAGAACAATGAAAACGTCAAGAAATGGATAAGAGAAAACTACCCTGTAAACGAAAACACAGTCACATCCATAGAATCCTACCTAATAGAACAATACCAGTACACAGGCAAGATACCAACGGACAAAGAAATACTAATAGAGAAAAACAAAACAAAGGAAGGAAACCGACTAAACATAGTCTTCCACACCATCTACGGAAGAAAAGTAAACGACGCACTGTGCAGAATATTCGCACACATACTCTCCAAACAAGTAACAACAAACGTAGGAATGGTCGTGGACGACCACGGATTCGTATTAAAGACACCAATAGGAATAGACGTGGACAAAATAATCAACGAAGCAA
The DNA here is from genome assembly GCA_964579265.1 of Microcaldota archaeon. Lineage (GTDB taxonomy): Archaea > B1Sed10-29 > B1Sed10-29 > B1Sed10-29 > B1Sed10-29 > B1Sed10-29. The sequence continues at coordinate 8,522 of CAZOFO010000017.1, read as the reverse complement.
TAGAAACCGATCTAAGAAAAACTCTCAAAAACGCAGTGAGAAAAACACAGCTAATGAAAAGAAGATTCAGACACGTAGCGTCAAGAGCACTCATGATAATCAGAAACTACAAAGGAAACAAGAAAAGCGTTGGAAAACAACAAATGAAAACACAGTTCCTCCTACCAGCATGCGAAAAAATACAAGAAAAAACAGGAAAAGAATTCCCAATAATAAAAGAAACCTACAGAGAAATAATGGAAGATCACATGGATATAAAACACGCAAAAGAAATAATCCAAGGAATAGAAGAAGGAGAAATAACCTACAACGTCATGGAAACAGACGTACCTTCACCATTCGCACACAACCTCGTGATACAAAGTCAGAGCGACGTAATGAAACTGGAAGATAAAAAGAAAAGACTACAACAACTACATCAAAAAGTACTGGCAAACATAAATCAATGAAAAAACAAGGATCTAAATGAAGATATTCAATAGATTCGAAATAATAAACAACTACCCTTCCCTATACGACCCTGAAACAGATTCAGTTATAATAGCAGACCTACACCTAGGTCTAGAATCCCTGATGGCTCAGACAGGTTTCCTAATGCCCAAATTCCAGTTAAAAGAAGTGAAAAAAGAAATAGAAAAAATAATAAATAAAAAAGAACCTGAAAAACTAGTTATCTGCGGAGACATAAAACACGAATTCTCAAAAACAACAAAAGGAGAAAGAGAAGAAATACAAGAATTCATAGAATACCTAAGTGACTTAGTTGAAAAAATACTTCTAGTAAAAGGAAACCACGACAACTACCTAATCTACGCCACGGAAAAATACAATAACGTGGAACTAGAAGACCAATTCACCATGAAAAACACAACCTTCACACACGGACACCAAGAACAACAAAAAATAGATACACATGAATCAAAATACCTAATAATAGGACACGAACACCCTGCACTATCCCTAACCGACAAAGTAGGGATAAAGGAAAAGATACCGTGCTTCCTTTACGGAGAGACAAACGAAGAAAACCAAAAAATAATAGTTATACCTGCCTTCTCAAAACTAGCAGAAGGATCACAGGTAAATCTAATACGTGAAAAAGACCTACTATCCCCAGTACTAAAAAACAGAACGAATCTAAAATCCTTAAAAGCAATAGCAGTGGACAGAGAAGCAGGAAAATACAAATTCCCAGAAATAGAGAAAATAAAAGAGTAAGAACAATACAAATAGAAAAACATTTAAAAGACAACCAAGAAAAATATAAATACAGAGAAGAAAGCCCACAGAACACAAAAAACAAAACACAAAGAACGAGGTGAACCAACATGGCTGAAGACAACGTGATCTACGTAGGAAGCAAAGGCGTAATGAGCTACGTTCTCGCAGTAGTGACCCAGTTCAACCAAGGAGCAGATGAAGTAGAAGTAAAAGCAAGAGGAAAGTCCATAAGCAGAGCAGTAGACGTAGCAGAGATAGTGAAAAACAAGTTCCTCGACGAAATAAACATTGAGGACATCTCAACAAAGACCGAAAAACTTGAAAACGACGATGGATCCGAATCCAAAGTAAGCGCTATAACCATAAGAATGACAGCGCCACAGTAAAAAAAGCAGTACACAGAAACCCTTAAACCACTACAACCTGGAAACCTTGATGGGAGTTACTCTCTTTCCCAACCCTTTACTTTTTATTTTAATATTACCTTAATCCTAATCATGAAACTACCTATATGCACGGAAGACGCGGAAAAAGGAGAACTCTGCACCGAATGCAGGGAAAAACTCGAATCCGGAAAAATCAATAAAAACGACGTGGAACTGAGCAAGATACTCTACAAACTGAGAAAAAAAGAAACAATACCAGAAGACGTTGGACTAGCCAAAACAGAAACACTCGAAGAAGAAAACGAGGAAATAGTCCTAGCGCTAGTGGAAGGAAACCCAGCAAACTTCATTGGAAAAGGAGGAAGAATAATAAGACTGATATCCGATAAACTGGGAAAAGATGTAAGAGTAATAAAAAACGGTGACCTAATACAGATAACCAATGATCTGGCAACACCAGCAAGAGCATGCGGCATAAACAAACTCTACAAACCAGGAAACGAAACCGAAAAATACATAACCATACCAAAAGAAAAGAAAAACGAACACAACATGAGCCTGGAAAAAATAGAAAAATCCATAAATAAAATAACCGGAGAAGAATACAAAGTAAAGTACATATAAAAAACTGGCATTTACAGGAGAAGAATCAAATGATAAGAAAAAAGTTTTCAGGAGAAATAAAACCTGAAACAGAAGGAGAAGAGACCACCATAGCAGGATGGGTAGATACTAAAAGAGATCTTGGAAAAATAATATTCTTAAAAATAAGAGATAACCAAGGAAAAATACAAGTAACTGTAAAAAAAGAAAGAGAACCAGAAAAAATATTCAAAAAAGCAAAAGAAATAACACAAGAATCAGTAGTAGCAATAACAGGAGAAGTAAAGAAAACAGACCAAACAGACAAAGGAGTAGAGATAACTCCAACAGAGATAAACGTTCTCAACAAGGCAGAAACACCACTACCACTAGAACTAGAGGAAGATGTAGAAAGCAAACTAGATACAAGGCTCGATAAAAGATTCATAGACCTTAGAAAACCTGAAAAAGGATCAATATTCCAGATAAGAGACTCCACACTAACAGCTATAAGAAATAGCATGGAAAAAAGAGATTTCGTTGAAATGCAAACACCAAAAATAATAAGCGAAGGAGTAGAAGGAGGATCAACCCTTTTCCCAGTAGAATACTTTGAAGAAGAAGCATATCTAGCTCAATCACCACAGCTATACAAACAGATCCTCATGGCAACAAACTTAGACAGAATATACGAAATAGGAAACTACTTCAGAGCAGAAAAAACAGACACAACAAGACACACATCCGAATTCACATCATGGGACTTTGAAATGGCATTCATAGACAGCCAAGAAGACGTTCTGAAAACACTGGAAGAAACAATGAAAGAAGTAATCCAACACGTAAAAAATAAAACCGAACCATACCTGGAAGAACTAGAAATAGATCTAAAGACCCCTGAAACACCTTTCAAAAGAATAAAATACGAAAAAGCAAGAGAACTCCTAAAAGAAGAAGGAAAAGAAATACCAAGAGGAAAAGACCTGGACACAGAAGCAGAGAAAATACTCGGAAAAGTAATGGAAAGAGAAGGACACGAATTATACTACATCACGGAATACCCATCTGAAGAAAAACCATTCTACATCATGAGAAAAGACGAAGAACCGTACTACAGCCACTCCTTCGACCTCGACTACAAAGGAATAGAAATAACCAGCGGAGGACAAAGAGAACACAGACCACAAAAATTAATAAAAAATATAGAAGAACAAGGACTAAACCCAGAGGACTTCGAACACTACCTCAACGCATTCAAATACGGAATGCCACCACACGGAGGAATGGGAACAGGATTCGACAGAATAATCCAGCAAATGCTAAACTTGGAAAACATAAGAGAAGCAATACCATTCCCAAGAGATCTAAAGAGACTGAAACCATGAAAGAACTAGAAGAAGCTTTAAAAAACCCTGCAGAGAAACTGGAAGAGTACAAAGAGAAAAAGAAAGAAATAAATAAAACAATAGAAGAAGAAAGCAATTCAAAAAAGATAAAAGAATTAAAAAATAAAATAGAAAAAGTTGAAGAAAAAATAGATGCAATCAAAGACCTCACAGGGGTTAAAAAAACCAAATCCGAAATTATAAAAGAGATAAAAGAGAATACAACTCCTGAAGAAAGAAGAAAGATAAGAAAAAGATTTGAAGAAATAGAAAAAGAAAGAAAAAAACTAGGGATAGAAACCAGAGAAGAAGCTAAAAAAAGAAAAAGGAGAAAAAAATGAAAAAAATAACCTTTTCAACCAATAAAGAAATGGAAGTAATACAATTAACCGATAAAATAAAGAAAAAAACAGGTAAAATTGATGTAGAAGATGGAATTCTACATGTATACGCTCCACACGCGACCGGAGCAGTAATAATAAACGAATCAGCCGACCCAAACGTTCAAAAGGATATAATAAACAAACTGAAAGATATATTTCCAAAAAATGCAGGATACGAACACGACTGCATCGATAATAACGCTCATTCCCACCTAATGTCAACTTTCTTAGGATGCAGCGAAACAGTACCAATAGAAAACGGAGAAATAAAACTAGGTACATGGCAAGACATCTCTTTTGTAGAAACCGATGGACCGAGAAAAGAAAGAAAAGTATATGTACAGATAATTGACCGATAACTGAGAAATTTCTTTTAAACACCCCTCCCCTTATATATTTGCAGTAATTATATAATCCTAACAGTTTCCAATACAAAAGGTTTTTCCATATGAATAGAAGAAGAAGAGCAGGAAGAAAAAGAAAACAAACTTCTAAAAAAGAAAAGGAATTTCAAAAGAAGAAGAATAGGCTAGAGAAATTGAAAGAACAAAAAAGAAAGAAGGAGATGGAATTAGCCAAAAAAATGGAAAAGAGTATAAATAGATTCGAAACAGCACAGAGAACGTATAAAGAAGAAGTTGGAGAGAAAAAAGACAGGCGAGAAGTAGCTGAAAAAAGATCAGAAATTACTGAAAAAGAATTAAAGGGCGAGGTTGAAAAAGAAGAAAAAATAGAAGGAATGAGCCAGGAAGAATTGGAGAAAAAAAGAGAAAAGGCAAAAGAAGTATACGATGAGATATCTAAAGAGATGAAAAAAGAAGAGAGAGTTGCTAAAGAGAGAGCAAAAGAAACTGAGGAGAATTTAGAAAAAACAAAAGAAAAAAAGGAAAAACTGGAAAAAGAAGGTATTCAAGAACTGGAAGAAATAACTGAGATATTATCAGGAGAAGCCCTTGCACCAGAAGAATACGAAGAAGCAAAAGAATTAGCTAAAGAAACAGAAAAACTACAAAAAGAAATTAATGAACTTCAAAAAGGAAGTAAATCCTCTCATCCTCCTGAAACACGGATAGGAGTACAAAAACACAGAAAAGACAGACACATAAGGAGAAGAAAAGATAAAAAACGAAATAAAAAATAGAAAAATAATTATAGTTAAGAGATTAGAATTGAATAAAAGATATAGAATTATAAACTATTTAAGATTCTCCAGATAAATAGAACTACAAATATTAGAATCAGGATAGGGGAAGTAACAAAGTAAAAACTACCTCTTTTATAAACGAATAGCAGCCAGGATGGAATATCATCAATAGTTATGTAACGAGTTATGATTGGAGCTAGAACGAATAGAGCTCCTAGTATTATTAACAAAACTCCTATGAGAGTTGTGAGACGCAGATCTATTTCCATATTTTAACCTCAATATTTTATACTGCCTGTATCTCAACTGTCCTCTCCTTTCCGTCTTTTTTATAAGTAGCTTTCCATACGGGTATTAGTATTGGTTCAACGTTCTTCAGGTTGCATTCCATGTAGAGTGAGGGAAGTGAAGCTAGTTTATCTTCATCCATCTTTGTTTCTATGTTCTTTTCTTTGGTTTCAAATGCGAATTTTGATTCTATTCCGGTTACTTCAGGATCGTCCAGCTTGTCGGGCATCTTGATATTGGTCTGGTACCTTCCGTCTCCTGTTTCTCTTATCAGGTCTTTTTCTTTGAATTCTTCCAAGTATTTTTTTATGGTTTGTCTTGTTACGTCCATTTTTTCCACTAATTCTTTTATGTTATGCGAGTTTTTCAGTATGTTGAGGGCTTTTACTTTTTTCCTGTTCAATCCAAGTAGTTTTTCTAGTGATGGAGTGTTTTTAAGATCTCCGTCCATGTAGTAGACTCTGTAGTCGCTGTCAACAAGTATTGATAGGGGTTTGAATCCGTTGCTCAGCTTCTTTTCGAGTTCGACTTTGTAAGCTATTTTGTAATCTAATTCAAGTTCTTTCATTTCTTCTTCTTCTCCGAATAATCCTAGTTTTTTCTTTTTTCTTTTCTGCTCTGCTAGTTTTTCAGCTTCTTTTTTACCTATCCTTGGTTTGAATGCTTTTACTTCCTTTCCTTTTACTTCTAGATCCTGTTTTTCATCAAAGCTAGGTACTTTCAGTTTTCCGTCTAGAAGGTTACAGTTTTTTTCCGTTGTCAGTTTTTCAATGACTTCATCCGAGTCTATTTCCGTGCTGTATCTTCTCTGTATTAGGTCAGTGGTCTCTTCCACTTCTGATAGGGGTATTTCTCCTGTTTCTTTCACTTTTTTGTATGTTAGTTCTGTCACCATCTCTTTTAGTTTCTCTGGATCTGTCTTTTCATCCATTTCTATGCTCTGTGTTTCTCTTCCTTCGTGCTGGCTGAATCTTGGCCTTACTTTTATTGGGAATGCTCTGCTGGTTTGTTCTGATCTGTCTCCTACTAGAGCTACTCCTACTGGAAGGTTTTTGAAGAAGTTTGATTCTCTGTATTCTTCAGGTGTTTTTGTAGGTGTTCTTTTCCTAACTTTTTTGATATCGTGATCGAATATTAATTTGTGACTTACCATTACATCTAGCTGTGATAATACTTTTGTGTCTATTGCGCTGGGTTGTTGTGTTGCGAATACAAGGCTGCATCCTGGTCTTCTTCCTTGTTTAACGTATTCTATCAGTGGTTCGGATGCCGCTGTTTTTGATGATCCTGAAGGTACAAGGGTGTGAGCTTCGTCTATGAAGAGCCAGGTAGGTGGAATCTCCACTTCTTTTAATTCATCGATGGAGTCCAGATCGTAGTTACCCATGGCTGCTTTCCTCGTGACTATCTTCCTCGCGTTCAGTATCTTTCTGGCGAGTATACCGATGACCATTGATGCTACATTTTCTTCGAGGAAGGAAGTATCTATGACTGAAACTTTCCCTTCTTGAGCTATCTGTGCTAAGGTGGTTCCTCTTTTTGATAGGACTCCCCAGTTCTTCGCTGCTTCGAATCTGGATATTAGTGCTCTTCTAGTTCCTTTTGTGTATCCTTCTTCTTTGCTGGTGAGTTCCTCATCGGTCTTTATGGTCTCTACGAGGTCGGGTATGCTGTATCTTTCTCCCTTTCTCTCTCTAGTTTTCTCTATTGCTTTTTCAAGCAGTAAACCGGTTGGTGAGAATCTCTTTATATCGAATGTCAGGCACCAGTCGTCCGTGGTGAGTTCCTCAGGCCTGATCGAGAACAGCTTGTCGTAAGTATTCTCTGGAACCTCGTCTTTCATCCCTCTAGGTATGAATATCTCTGCTTCTTCTATTCCTTTTGGATCAAGACCCCATTCTCCGAGCATCTCTATCTCTTTATTCTCCTTGTTCGGTTCTTTCATGCTCCAATAGATTCCAATAGGATCTATTATAACTGAAGCTACATTAGGATTCCTTAATGTAAGCTCTTCAGCTATACAACCTAAACTATACGACTTTCCTGATCCTCGAGCGCCGGTAATTCCTACTACATGAGGAGATACAGCGTCTAAATATATGTATTGTCCATAATTCTCTTCATCAACTGATTTACCTAGTAATAAAGCTCCTTCTTCACCGTACTCTTCATGTACGGAGCCCTTTCTACCTATATAAGCTTTTGTTTCATCTTCCTCTAATAATTCAAGGTTTTCGTCTGTTTTTCCTATGAATGAAGCCATCTAAAAAACCACTATTTAGTTAATTTTCCCGTTTTTAGTAAGGTGCTCTTTCTTTAAAGTTCTTTCCAATTCCTTTTAAGTGCCTTGTTTCAAAGGTTTTTTATAGATACCTGCACTTAATTTAAGGTGGAAACCAAATTCCACTTCAACAAGGGAATTAATATGAATGATCTATCTTCACCAATGCAAATTCCACGCTACTTAAAGTGGTTGAAAGCCCTAACCCTCCTAGTCAGCGGATTATTGACTCTGTGGGTACTGATAGTCTTTTGGTCATGGCTAGGTCCAGCAACCTTCTGGCAAAAAGTCGCAGGATTTCTACTATCAATAGGAGGAGGCCTAGTACTATTCTTCATGATCCAAGTATTCCTTATGATGCTCCTTGGAATAATTTTATCAGGATACGTTAAGAAAAGAATGATGGTTCAATTAGGAAACCAAGGAATGGGTCCTGAGATGCCTGCTGAACCCGAAGAAGAATTAGAAGAGGATAACAACGGATCCGCCTCTGAAGATACTGAATCCGACGAAACGATGTATCAGTGAAGATCGAACCCTATAACCTCCTTTTTTACAAATCCTTTGAAAACTAACCACATCCTATATAACTATTAATCCATTTAAACAATTAGGAGAGCCATATGTACACCCGCGAGAAGATAAAGAAATCCATACAGAAAGAACTGGAAAAAGCAACGAACCTTGAAATAACTAAGAAAAACTTGGAAAAGCCACCAGAACCATCAATGGGAGATCTATCCACATCTATAGCTTTCAAATATGCGGAAAAAAAAGAAAAAGACCCAGTGGAAGCAGCTGAAGAGATAAAGAAAATGATAAACCCTAATATGATAGATAAAATAGAAACAA
>CAZOFO010000016.1:0-12825 GCA_964579265.1 Microcaldota archaeon | reverse complement strand
TCTATTTTTTAGAATCTTTTGACTAAACTTTCAGCCATTTCTCCTGTTATTGGTAGTTTGATGGTTTTTCCTTCGTAGGATTTTATCATCAGGACGATCCAGAGTACGATTATGATTATTGAGACTATACTGGTGAGGTTGAAGAATCCTCTTATGGTGAAGAAAAGAGATCCTAGGATTATTAGTAATATATGCAGAGTTAGGAAAGTGGTTATTGACTGTGCGGCGTGGAATTTAACGTAGTCGCTTTCTTCTTCAGTTAAGAAAAAGAATAGTCCTGATATCCATCCCAGTAGGTAGCTGAAAGCTGCTCTGGAGTTTTCATCTAAACCTACATCTACTTCCTTTTCCTCAGGCATTTTATTTTTCCTCCAAAATAGTCAATCGTGTTACTTTGTTTTATGCTTTTATAACATATATTAATATGGTGTTCTTGAAGATGAGGGACAACCATCCTATTGTTTAAATACTTGGATTTTCACTAATTAATACGCTTCAATTGGATGTGTTTTTTACATCTATATTTGAATACGAAGTAGAGGATAAAAAGTGATTAACAAGGTGATTCATTATGGGTAAGAGACCAGCTTACACTTACAGAGACCACGATAGACCTTGGTCAAGAACAGCCAGTAAGAAGACAGATAAAGCTTACGTTAAAGGAATTAGAGACCCTGTTATAAGGGCTTTTGAAATCGGAGAAATGGATAAAGAAGAAGCTGATTTAAGATTCGACTTGGTTGTAGATGAACCTGTTCAGATAAGAGATGAAGCTCTTGAAGCAGCTAGAATAAATGCTAACAAACCTTTGGAAAAGGAACTAGGGTTGGAGAACTATTTATTGAAAGTCAGAACCTATCCTCATCAGTGCTTGAGGAAACACGCGATGGCAACAGGAGCAGGAGCAGACAGAGTCTCTGAAGGAATGAGAAAATCCTTTGGAAGACCGAGTGGAAGAGCAGTTAGAGCAAATAAAAACCAGAAGATCATCAGCATCTGGGTAAAAGAGAGTAATAGAGACCTAGGAAGAAATTCTGCAAAAAGAGCAGGATCTAAACTGCCTGGAAGCACTTCAGTGAAAATGGAAAGACTCTGAAAAACCTTCAAACTTTTCTATAACCTTATTAATCTTGAATCTAGAGTAGTAAAAATATCTTATTTTTCAAATTTAAAGATGATAATAAGTAAAAAAGATTTAAAAAATAGTAAAGGTTTAGAGGATTTTTATTCAAAACCTTAGAAGTCTCCTTCATCGAATTCATCATCGAATTCATCTTCAAGATCTTCTAATTCTTCTTCCATTCCTGCAGGCATCATATCTAATATTACCCACTCTCCGTCTTGTTCTTCTAAGGTAAATACCACTTCTATTGTTTCTGTGTGTTCTTCTCCTGCTTCTGCATCGTATAGTTCTGCTTCTTCTTCAGTTAAATCGCTTAGTTCTTCTGTTATTTCTGCTTCTACTGTAGCTTCTCCATTCTCTATATCTTCTTCTAGTATATTCACATCGATGCTGCTTCTGTCTACTACATCTTCATCAACTTCGAATGCACCGAGACCTTCTCCTTCTATGTATTGTTCGGCTTCTTCGAGGTTTCCTCTTTCTATCTCATAGTAGAATGCTTGTACTGCTCCTCCAGGGGTATCTGCGCTTGGTCCTCTGAGAAACAGGAAAGCGACCCCTATCACTGCTATTAAGACGATTACTAAGGGTATCATTATTTTTTTATTCATCTTTTCACCTCCTTTGTTTCCTAAAGGAAAGATAGGTTTATAAATGCAAAGGGAAATTGGACTAATTATTTAAAAATAAAAAAATTTTAGGGGAGCTAGATATCTCTATCTAGCTCGGACCTGATTGAACTTTTCTTTCAAGATTAAAGGAAATTAAGGTTTTTTAGAATCCGAAGTATCTTTCATATGGAGATGGTGTTTCTGCTATTCCCCATTCTCCGTCTTGTTTTCTAACTGTATGTTCTTCAACCCTTATATCTTCGACTTCTTCTTCTGTGAATGGGTTAAATCCGCTCACCTTTATTCCTACTGTTACTGTTGCTACTTCATCGTTTTCGTCTTCTGCTAGTATCTCGAAATCTAGGTCAATGCTTTCAGCTAATCTTGTCATGTTCTCTAGTTCTCCTGCATCCATTTCGTCATAGGTAATTTCTGCTTCGAAACCATGTTCTGGTGCTAGGTACTGGGTTGATCCTTCAAAATTTCCTCGATCCATTTGGTTGTAGTATCCTTCTACTACTTCTTCTGGTGTATCTCTAATTGGGAATATCACCAGGAAAACTGCTGCTATGATAATCAATATTGGTACTACTATTCTTCCGGTGTGGATAGTATTCACCTCCTTTTTTGGATTATATCTATTTTCTATAAATAAGTAAGGGTTTATATAAGAAGGGGTTGGGAAGTGGACCCGGTGGGATTTGAACCCACGGCCTTGCCCACTTTGGATTCTGTTGAGAAGTTAATAAGTTCTGTATTCGCCAAGGGCATGATCTTCCACTGATCTACGGGCCCATACCTGTTTTCAGTGGCTTATTATGATGCTTCTTTGACTAGTACTGTACTTTATTGAAGCCTTTTTCGAGTTTTAATTATTTTTATGTGGAGATGTAAAAGATGTTGTCTCCTCTTAGTATTACTCTTCCTATTTTTTGCTTTTTTTCTCCTTCTTCTAGTTCCGTGGCGTTGGAAATTGCTAGGTTCATGTGTTGGTCGAATGCTTCGAGTTTTCCCCGTACTGATTTTCCTTCTTTAAGGTTTACTAGAACTTGTTTTCCTATCGCTTGGTCTAAAAAGTCGAATGGTCTATCTGCTATTTTAATCACCTTGTTTTTCAAGTTTCTGTGTATTTTGTTTCCTGTTAGTTTTTATGGTATTGGTTGTTTTTATTGGTATTAGGGTTTTTTGAGGTTTTTTATCCTCCGAATATGGATTTTATTTTTTCCATTATTCCTTTTTCTTTTTCTCTGATATGGGTTTCTTTTCCAACTATATCTTTTGTAAGTTCTTTTATCTTCTGTGTGAACTCGCTCTCTGGAAGATGGTTTATAACGGCTTCTTCTTCGGTTAGTGCTTTTCTTATTTCTGGTTCTTCTTTTATTTTGGTTATTATAGGTGCGTTTAGAAGTGTGGTTATCTCTTTATCGTTCATTCCGTATCTTTCTTCAGGAACTCTGTTTAGTATTACTCCTTTTATTTCTGAACCCATTTTTTCCGCTATTTTCTTTGTTTTTGAAGCGTCTGCTGCTGATAGTGTTTCTGGTGTTACTACTAGGTATGTTTCATCTGTTGCGTTGAAACATGCGATTGTGTCTTTTCCTACTCCTGCTGGAGCGTCTAGTATTAGAACTGTGCATTTTTCTGCAAGTTTTTCAGTTATTCTTTCCAGTTTGTCCGGATCCATTCTTCCGAATTGGGTGGGTGATATTCCTGCTGGCACTAGTTTAGCTTCTTCTCCTCTTATATTGTAGATGGCGTCTTCTATGTTTGCTTCGTCTTTTAATACGTCTTGTAGGGTTATTGGTCTTCCTTGCATTCCCAATAGCATCTCTAAGTTAGCCATGTCTATGTCCGCGTCAACTATTATTACTTCTTCTCCTGTTCTAGCTATTGATAATCCTAAGTTTAGTGTGATTATTGATTTTCCTACTCCTCCTTTTCCAGAGGCTACGCATATTTTTCTTGTTTTTTCTTCTTCCATATTAATCATCTTTGTTTAGTTTTTGTGTTATTCTTCTTATTTCCGGCATTGATACTGTCCCGGGTGTTTTCATTAGGTATAGTTTATCTTCTTCTTTGTATATTAATTTGTTTTGACCGTTGTTTCTTATGGTGAATAGTTCTGTGTTTGGGAATTGTTCCGTTATATATTTCGGGAGTTTTTTCTCTTTAAGTAGTTCTTCGAAGTTTTCTCCGTCTTTTTGTATTATTTCTCCTTCTTTGTTAGCTACTGCAAGTGCTTCGAGGTAGAATTGATTTTTAATGTTTTCTATGTTTTCTTTTTGTTCTTCTTTTTCTGTTTTCTGTTCTTGTAGTTTTTCTTCCAGTTTTTCTTGGATTAATTCATGGATTATTTTTATGTTTTCTCTTATTTCTTCTTCTCTTGGTTTTCTTCTGCCTATGTTCAGAAGCTTGTTTTTTATGCTCATTTTATCCCGTTCCTTTTTTGTGTTTCTTTCTTTTTACTTTTATTTTTCTCTTTTTTCTTTTTCAAGGAACTTTTTCAGGGTTCTGTGTTCTTGTCTGGCTTTTTGCACTAGCTGTCCACCTGTGTCTTCGTTGGTTTCCAGGCCTGTTAGGCCGTATTTTTTCATTAGTTGTTCCCTTGTAAGTTTCTTTGTTTTCTTTTTCATTAGTTCTTCTTCGTATTTTGTTGTGAATGAACTTGATAGTTCCAGTTTTTCCTTGTCAATTGGCTCTTGCAGTATTGATTCTTCGTTCATCGTTTTGAACAGTTGTATCTGATGTGAAGTTAGTTTGTAAGTGTCCATTATTCCGTTTCTTGAGTTGAATGCGTTTAGTGTTCTTTCCAGTGCTTTTTCTGATTTAAATCTTTTGCTGTACTTGAAGTAAGCGTATTCCGATCCTATTATCTTTCCATTTTTATATACAATTATTCCTTCTTCAAGGCCCGTTTCTCCGTGGATGGTTAAGGTGCTGTAGCCGGTGAATCCGTCGTCCATCAGGCTTTCTATGGTGTGTCTGGGATTTATCTTTGGAATCTCTATTGATCTTTCAACCGGTTCTCCTGTAGATATTTTCATAATTCGATCATTTTTTTATTTTGAGTTATTGTTCTTAATGGAAGTATTTATCTTATTTAAAGACTGGTTTATAATATGTTTTTGGCAAAGGTTTTTTCATTAATTTTACTGGCTAGACTTTTATAGTATGGTCGGCTGTGTTTTCCAGTGCAGCGGCCATTGAATCCGCTCCTATGACTATTGTGTCTTTTCCTTTTTCCTTTGCTTTTAGCAGTACTCTCTGGAAATCTGAGTCCCTTGTCATTATTGCTATTTTATCTATATTATCGTTGTATACTGCTTCCATAACGTCAGCCGCCATTGGAGCATCTACATCAGCTGTTGTTATCATTGTGGGTTCGAATCCTTGGTTTGTAACCGCTTCTATCAGCTTATCTGGAGCGTATTGATCTAGGTAAACTTTTCCTATTTTAAGCATACCTATCTCTTCTAGTTTGATCTGTATTTCTGATAAATCGTAGTCGAATTCTTTTCTAAGCATGTTTGGACCGTCTACAAAGAGTGCTACGGTCGGTACTTCTTTTTCGTGTTTTCTTTTTATCTTTTTCTTAACCTTCTCGAGCATCTGATCACACCTTCCTGTTAAATCCGTGTAATTAATTTTATGTTTAGCAGTAATTAAAACTTCCTCTTCGTAAAGACCTTATAAAAGATAAAAAGGTAGAGGCACAAAAAACTAATATATCAAATGAGGAAAAAGTAAGACCCTGAAAAGATGAGAGGTAAAGATTAAAAAAGACAGGGTAACGGGAAAACAAGGAGATTAGTGATAAAATTGGATTTGAAGAAATTTCTGTTTACAACTATCGCAGTAGGTATAGGAGTAGTATTTGTAATATATTTATTCATGGATAGAGAGAAACTAATACAAGTAATAAGAGTTATGGAACCCAAGTACTTGATCCTAGCTTTTTCTCTACAAATAGTAGCGGTAATAGGGATGATGTACCGGTGGAAATTTGTATTAGATGACACTCATATAGAAGTATCCAGATGGAAACTTCTCCAGATCACTTTTTCAGGTATAAGTGTGGCTAATTTAACTCCTTCAGCAAGAACAGGAGGAGAAGCTGCAAGAAGCTACTTCTTGAATAAAGAAACAGGATGCAAGTCAAAGGATTCTCTGGCAACTATAATAGCTGAAAGAATATTTGATCTAGGATTCTTCGTATTCATAGGGATAGTAGCAATACTGATATCTTTCTTCTGGTTCAACCTACCACTATGGATAATCCTACTGATGATAGTGTTAGTGGCATTCACCAGCATAATGGTTCTTCTAATATTCTACACCGTGACTTCAGAGACATTTGGACTTAGATTCGGGATGTGGCTCTTGAACAAATTCCAAAGAATAGTTGAAAAATTCGAGCCGTTAGAAAAAGCACAGGAAAAACTTAAAAAAGACTTCAGAGAACATAGTGAAAACCTAAGAGCATATGTAAACAAAAAAAAGCTATGGGTAAAGGCAGCAGGAGCATCAGGACTGATGTGGACAGCTGATGTATCTAGAACCTACTTCGTATTTCTAGCAATAGGAATAGAAGTAAACCCCGCACTATTGATTTCGTTAATATTCGTTTCAAGAGCAGCCGGAATGGTACCCATACTACCAGGAGGACTCGGAGCAATAGAAGGAACAAGGATGATAATGATATCCTCAGCAGGAATAGCAACCGAAGGAGCAGGGGTACACACAGTAGTGGATAGATTCTTCCAGTTCTGGGTAATAACCATCATAGGACTGATATTCTCCTACTACCTGGGAATAAAGAACTATCGAGAAGAGGAAGAAGTAAATAAAGATAAAAACCAGAAGGACAAAAAACAAAAGAGAGAACAGAGTCAAGAAAAACCAAACAAAAAAACGATCAAAGAAAAAATTTGAAGGAGGTAAAACAATGCCAAACTACGAACTAGGAGAAGTCAAAGATCTCAAAGAAGGAGACGTAGCATTAATAGATGAACAACCATGTAAAATACGTTCCATATCAAAAAGCAAAGCAGGTAAACATGGAAGTGCCAAAGCAAGAGTAAAAGGAAAATCAGTGATAGACGGATCCAAACACAGCTTCACAAAACCAGTTGATGAAAGAATAAAGATACCAAGAGTAGTAAGAGACGAAGCACAGATAGTAGCAGACATGGGTAACAGAATACAGCTAATGGATATGGAAAGCTACGAAAACTTCGAAATAGAAAAACCAGAAGACGAAGAACTAAGAAACAAACTTGAACAAGGACAAACAGTGATAGTTAAAAAAGTAATGGATCACAAAGAAATAACAAGAGTAAAAAATGAAGATTGAAAGAATTCTTAAATCAGAGAAATACTGAGAAAGAAACAAGCACAATTAACTAAACCAAAAAGAATAAAAATAGTGAGTTTCCATGGCAAAATTCGATATCGACAAAGAAGAGAACTTTTCAGAATGGTTCGACGAGATACTGAAAAAAGCAGAGCTAGTCGATAAAAGATACCCGGTAAAAGGCTTCATAGCGCACAGACCCAATGCAGAGTACATGGAAGACAAGATAATGAACATGGTTGAAGAAGAACTAAAGAAAAAAGGACACAGGAAAGCAAGGTTCCCAAACGCAATACCGGAATCAATACTGCAAAAAGAAGCAGAACACATAGAAGGATTCGAACCAGAAGTATTCTGGATAACAAAAGGAGGAAAAAAAGAACTGCCAGAAAGACTAGGACTAACCCCTACTAGCGAAACAGTCATGTACACCATGTACAGCAAATGGATAACAAGCTACAGAGACCTACCATACAAAATCTACCAAAGATGTCCAGTATGGAGACACGAAACCAAACACACAAGACCTCTACTACGGGACAGAGAATTCGAATGGATAGAATCACACGACGCATTCAAAAATAGAGAAGAAGCGGAGAAACAGGTAGAAGAAGACATAGAGATAGCCCAAAAGATAATTACCGAAAAACTAGGAGTACCATTCCACTACTTCAAAAGACCGGAATGGGACAAATTCTCAGGAGCAGTGCACACATTCGGAGCCGACGCATTCATGCCCGATGGAAGATTCCTACAGATACCTAGCACTCATTTATTAGGAGAGAACTTCTCAAAAGCATTCAACGTAACATACGAAGATAAAGACGGAGAAGAAAAAAACGTGTGGCAAACATGCTTCGGACCAGCAGTCGGAAGAATATTCGCAGCCTACATAGCAACACACGGAGACAACAAAGGACTGAGACTAACATGGGAAACAGCACCAACACAAGTAGTGATAGTGCCAATAAAACACGGAAAAGACAGTGAAATAGAAGAATTAGCGGAAGAAATAAAACAAAAACTAGAAGAAAAAAATATAAGAGTAGAAATAGATGACTCGGAATCCACACCAGGAGAAAAATTCAACCACTGGGAAATGATGGGCACACCAATCAGAATAGAAATAGGTGAAAACGAATTAGAAGAAAACAAACTAACAATCAAAAGAAGAGACACAGGGAAAAGAGAAGAAATAGATAAAAAAGAACTGGAAGAATACATAGAAGAAATACCTGATAAGATCAGAAAAGAACTAAAAGAACAGGCGAAAGAAGAATTCAAAGGCAATATAGAGAATGCAGATTCAACAGAAGAAGTGAAAAAAATAGTTGAAGAAGGAAAAATAGCCAGAGCAAACTGGTGCAGCATAGATAAAGACGGTAAAAGATGTGCAGAAATACTAACATCGGAAACAAAAGGAGCAAAAGTACGTGGAACAATACACCACAAAAACGAAGAACCAAATGAAAAATGCATAGTCTGCGGAGAAAAAGCCAACGAAGTAGTTTACATTGGAAAAGAGTATTAAAAAGATAATTAAAAGTTAATCTTCCTCAAGGAACTTCCATTTCTCCCCCTCAGAATCTTCCTTTTCTTCAACCTCCCCCTCCACGATTTTCCCACTCTTCTTAACCACATCATGCCTACTCTTCAAATAAATAATACCCCTCAACAACATCTCGATCAAGATAAGCAGTATAAAGTAATGCAAAGCAAACAACTGGAACTCAGGATTTAAAATAGCATCCCAAACAGCTTCAAATCTATTAAAGACCTCTGTAAAAGACAAATGAACCTCTCTAATAAGGAAATTACCTACTAAAACCAAAGGAAGAAGCTTTGAAAGATCTTCAGCGATTTTTCTCCTATAATAAGCACATATCCTAACTGCTCCAACAATCATAACTGAAAGCATCAAAGTATGCTTGATCTGAGGCAATGAACCAACTATAGGAGCCTCAGAAGCAATTAAGAGTATTACAAAGAAAACAAAAGCCCAGAAAAACACGATAAGAGGGAAAAGAAACACGTATTCAAAAGCAGTAACTAAGTTAGCTACTCCACGAGCTTTATCCTCCTTAAAGTACTTCACAGCCTTGTGGTAATTGCTCTCTTTCTTAAATATATCCTTAGTAGAGATGAATTCATAGAACTCAAGTATGAAGATAGATGAAAAAGCTAAACTAACCAGACCAATCAAAAAAGTATCTATAGGCGCAACCAATTCCGTCAGATCAACCCCGAAAATCGAAAAAAGCGTAACGAATCCAATCATTTGATCCACACCATTACTAAAAAAGAAAACCATCTATTTAAATTTAATATCAAAACACAAACTTAAAAAGGAGAATACACTTAAAAAAACAAGATTCTAAAGAAAAACGAGGAACTGATCAAGATGCCGTCGATAACAACCAAGACAGGTGAAAAAGCGAAAAAACAACTAATCCTGCCAAAGGACCTAGTAGTCATACCTTTATTCTAACTTCGCTCTTTCTCAGAATAAAAAAGAGCGGAGAGGGAAAAAAATAACAACTAGAGGTAGTCAAATGTCTAAACCAAAACTCGAAGAAAAAAGATGGAAACCCGAACACGAACCTGGAATACAGGAAAAATGGGAAGAGGAAGAAATCTACTCATTCAACAAAGATACAGATAAAGAAATACTCGCCATAGACACACCACCAGCATACCCCTCAGGAACAGAAGAACTTCCAATGCATCCAGCACAAGCAATATCCTACACATACATAGACATGATGGCTAGAACAGCGAGGATGCAGGGAAAAGAAGTTCTATTCCCAAACTGCTTCGACAGAAACGGAATAAAAATAGAAAGAAGAGCAAAACAAAAAATAGGGAAACCAAAAGAAAAAATAGACAGAGAAAAATTCAATCAAAAATGCAAAGACCTGCTCGATGAATCTCAAAAACTAATAAACGAATTATTCCATAGATCCGGACTCAGCTTCCAGGAAAATGAAGGGATATACTACGAGACCGATCAAGAGGAATACAGACACCTGACCCAGAAAACCTTCAAAAAGTTATGGGATAAAGAACTAGTATACGAAGATTACAGACCAAATAACTGGTGTCCAGGATGCAAAACAACTATAGCAGATGCTGAACTAGATTATGATGAAGGATCAACATCTCTATACTACCTAAAATTTAACCTGCCTGATGGAAAAGAAAAAGAAATAGCCACGACAAGACCGGAACTACTTGGAGCATGTCAAGCAGTCCTAGTCCACCCTGAAGATGACAGATACAAAGAACTGCACGGAAAAACCATAGAAATACCAATCTATGATAAAGAAGTTCCAATAAAACCCCACCACGAAGCAGACCCAGAATTCGGATCAGGAATGGTAATGATATGTAGCTACGGAGACAAAACAGATGTAAAACTATTCAGAGAACTGGAAATAGAACCAATAAAAGCGATAGACAAAGAAAGAAAAATGACTGAAAAAACAGGAAAATACGAAGGAATGGAAGTAGAAAAAGCAAGAGAAAAAATCGTGGAAGATCTAGAAAGAGAAGACAAAATAGCGGAAAAAGAGCAAATACAGCACAAAAAACCAGTCTGCGAAGCATGCGGAAGCAAAATAGAACTAGTAATGATGAACGAATGGTACCTAAACCAGAAAAAATTCCTCGAAGAAGTAAAAGAAAAATCAGAAGAAATGGAATTCCTACAACCACAACACAAAAGAAGACTATTCGACTGGATAGAATCAATCACAATAGACTGGGTAATCTCAAGGAGAAACTACTACGCAACAGAAATACCAATGTGGTACTGCGAAGAATGCAGAGAACCGGTGGTGCCGGAGCTAGATAAATACCACCAGCCCTGGAAAGAAGAACCACCAATAGACCAGTGCCCACACTGCGGTGAAAAAGAACCGGGATTCAAAGGAGAAGAAAGAGTATTCGACACCTGGATGGACTCCAGCATATCAAACCTATTCGTCGCAGGACAAGACAGAGATCAAGAGAGATACGAAAAGATATACCCAGATAAACTAATCAGACCACAAGGAAGAGATATAATAAGAACATGGCTCTACTACACAACACTAAGAAACGTGCAGCTAAACGGTAAAAAACCATTTGGAAAAGTATGGATACACGGAATGGGACTAAACGAAGAAGGAGAAGAAATGAGCAAAAGCAAAGAAAACTTCAAACCAACAAAACCCCTACTAGAAAACCATGGAGCTGACGCAGTCAGATACTGGGCAGCAAGCGAAGCAAACATAGGAGAAGACTATCAAGTATCAGAACAAAGGATAAAAGGAGCAAAGAAATTCCTCACAAAACTGTGGAACACGGCAAGATTCGTATCAATGTTCCCGCAGAAAGAAACAGATAACTTCAAAGAACTGAATCCAGCGGACAAATGGATACTGGGAGAACTAAACAAAGTCAAAAAAGAAGCTAAAAAAGGATACGACAAATACAACTTTTTCCCAGCCGCCACGAAAATAAAGAGCTTTGTTCAAAACGAATTCGCATCACACTACCTAGAAATGGTTAAATCAAAAGCATACGACGGAGACAAAGCAACTCTACATACCCTTCACACAGTTCTAAAAGAAATAATACAAATGATAGCTCCAATCTCCCCACACATCACTGATAAAATACATAGAAAACTCTACAAAGAAACAGTACACAAACAAGAATTCCCAGAAACAAAAAAAGAAAGAGAAACAAAATACGCGGAACTTACCGAAAACATCACAGACTTCAACCACAAAATCTGGAAGGAGAAAAAAGATCAAAACATATCTCTAAGCGCTGAAATAGAAAACATAGAAATACCTAAAGAACTCGAACCATTCAAAGAAGATCTTAAAGAAATGCATAACATCAGAAACCAACAGGATTAAAGGAGATAAAGATGACAGATAAAAAATGGCACGAAAACGAAGAATTCTGGGAAACATTCCAATTCGATCTATTCGGGAAAAGAAACATGGAAAAAGCCCAAGGAGAAGTAGAAAAGATAGAAGAACTTCTAGAGATAGAACCACCTCAAAAAATACTCGACCTATGCTGCGGAATCGGAAGACACTCCATACCATTCGCAAAAAAAGGATACGAAGTAACAGGTGTAGACATAACAGAAAAATACCTTCAAGAAGCTAGAAGCAAAGCAAAAAACAATAACCTAGAAATAGAATTCATCCAAGACGACATGAGAAAATACCAGGAAAAAGAAGAATTCGACATAGTAGTGAACCTATGCACATCCTTCGGATACTTCGAAGACAGAGAAGACGACAAAAAAGTACTAAAAAAAATATATAATTCCCTAAAACCAGGAGGAAGATTATTGATAGAAATAGCCGGGAAAGAAATAATAGCAAGTAAATTTAAAGGTAGAGACTGGGAAGAAAAAGAAATAAATGGAGAAAAAGCAATTAAAATAGAAGAAAGAAAAGTAAAGAAAGATTGGTCCTGGCTAGAAGACAGATGGATAGTAGTAAGAGAAAACGGAGAAAAAAAAGAATTCGACGTATCACATCGAATTTACTCAGCCTTCGAACTCAAACAACTCATGAAGAAAGTAGGATTCACAGAGATAAATGTCTACGGAAACAAAAAAGGAGACCCATACGACCAGAACGCAGAAAGACTCGTGGTAGAAACCAAAAAACCGGAGAATGGTGATTGAGATGTACGACCCACAAAAAGTAGAAGAAGAAATCCTAAAATTC
>CAZOFO010000015.1:3315-14640 GCA_964579265.1 Microcaldota archaeon | reverse complement strand
AAGAGAGGATGTGGGACAACCCGTTGACTCACCAGAGGTTGCCCCGCAGCAGCAGGCACAAGGTGTTGAAAAATATAGAGGTTTAGATGTAGTAGATCGTAAAAATATTAGTACTCAAACCGGAATTGAGGGCGCTGCCAAATTTGATAGAAAGAACAACCAAATTATTGTAAATAGAGACCTTTTACAGAAAAAGTTTGATGAAAAAGCTTGGACAAAACCAAGAAAACTAAAAGATGGTAGTCAAGCAGAAGCTTTACCTGAGAATGAATTTTCTACGTATCAAGAATTTGAGAACTTTGTTTTAGAACATGAGTATCAACATTCGTTGATGAATCATCAGGAATTCTATGATAAAATCGCATCTTCAGAAGAAAATACGTTAGGTGCTTATGAAACAGAAATCAACAGAAGGGCTATAGAAGCTCTTAGAAAACAAGAACATGCTGAACCAAAACAGGTTCAAAAACCTGAAAAGAAGCAGCGTAGAAACTTTACTCCTAAGAATCCCGGATTTAGAACACAGCATAGTGAATCCCAACCTTATGAATATGTAGATCAAACGCAAGCTAAAAACTGGTTACAATCTGTTCTTCCAAATACACCTGTCCATGTTGTAGATAAACTTATTAATTTATCTAATGATGGGACAAAGGCTTATGGTGCATTTGTTATGGGAGCCGATGCCATGGCAAACATTGGGTACAGCCATGGCATCATGATGTCTAACTTGCAACCATCTAATAGAAGTCAGCAAGGAACAGAATTCCACGAAGCTTTCCATGCTGTATTCAGAACATATTTAAGCGAAGCTGAAATCAATGACTTATTAGCTGAAGCAAGACAAGAATATGGAGAGCTTAATAATGAAGTTCTTGAAGAACGATTGGCTGAAGATTTTCGACAGTACATGTTAGATACTGAATATGCAGATACATTTACCGGAAAAATTAAACAGTTTTTTCAGGACTTACTTCGGTTTGTTCAAGATTTATTCCGTGGACAACGCGTTAAAGATAGAATATTTGAACAAATATCTACAGGAAGATTTGCTGATGTCCAACCATTAGATTCTCGTTCTGAAGCATTTGTAAGTGATAAAGTATTACGAAGAGTAGAAATTCCGGGACTTTCTCACAAGCAAGTAGATTCGTTTGTGCGAATGTTTACTTTCGGTATTTTTAATGAGAACAATTTACAAGACTTATCTGATATACAAAATATTGTTATAGATGAAAATAGCATTGGGGGTTTTGCTCAGTTTGCTCAAGATAAAGCACGCGAACTTGGTGATACACATCTTGTAGAACGCTATGAAAAAGTTAAAGATAATATTGAATATTTTGTAGATGCCGTTAAAGATCACTTACAGAAAAAATATAGTCTTCGTGAATTAGAAGGCGATATAGAAGCTCATGTTCTTGAACATACTGATATTAATAGAAAAGATCGTGCTACACCCAATGCAAAATTATTAGTCGCGACTCTCCCAAAAGTTCGCCATGAGTCTGACTTAACCCAGTATGAGATGGATAATATACTTGGTAAAAAGTATGAATATAATCCTGATACGGGTATGCCGGAACTTGTAGATTTCGATGCTACTTGGAATCTTATTAGTAAGCTGGTATCTGATATACCAAATACTTCTACAGAAAATGTTAATTTTTCTTATGAAAGAGATAGCAAAGCATCTAAAATTATAGACAAGTTAGAAAAAACAGGGAAATATATTCCCGAACTAAATGAACTTGCTGACAGACTTAAAGATACAGGCGAAAATGCTTTGCCTGAATATAAGAAACAACAGTTTTTTAGCGCTATATCTAAAGCAAGAGTTAATTATACTACAACGACCGTGGAACGCCATGGTAACAAAAATAATATTCGGTCGTTCGATAGTGCAACAAACTCTATTGAAAACAAGCTTATCCGAAAGTGGAACCAAGATTTATTGTTCAATAGTCAAATTATTAAAAATGGTAATAGGTTCAACGTTAATAATGCGGAACAGCTTATTAACGAGTTTAATAATTTGAGATCAAGGATTAAAGACGAAGAGATACGATCTTATAATTCTGTCACAACACAAAACATGGAAATTGATATATCTGAATCATTGCTTTCAGATTTATCTTCTATTCTTTCAGAACTTGGTATAAATCTAAATCAAAATGCTTTAGATTATCACCTAGATCGTATGCAGATTCAAAACCCTGACCAAACAAGAGGTCAGTTGTTGAACATGCTTTACCGGGATCTTTCCTTATTATTTGATCCTCCGAAAAGAGCTTCGGTAGAGCGTTCGTTGAGAACATTAATTGAAGAAGCTAAAGATTCTAAAAAACCTATTCAAGCAGATGAGTATGGTAACATTGAAACATTCATGCAGGATGAATCTATCATTAGAGATTTAGCAGAATCCGAATCTATATTCCATGAGCATATTGGTGAAAATATGTCTCTTGGAGCAGAAGGAAATAAGCAATACAATTATAGCCTTAATTCATTCTTAACTGAAACTAAGAATCAGATTAAAGAATCTCCTGAATACTTGCTACAAGTGCAAGAAAGTGTTTATGGCGGTAATTCTAAGTACGCAGAATATTTATTAGACGAAGGTAGATTTCAACAATTTAATGTTCGTCAAAAACAGACAATAAGAGAACTTAATGCTGGAGATCAAGGTGTAAAATACGCTCAGGCTAAGCCATCTGATAAATTTGTCGACCGTGTAACTAATACCATTAGGGGAAATATCCAGATACTAACACCTGCTGATAAATCTCGATTATTTGAAATGACAGGGATTCCTGTGATTAATTCATTTAATGGTATTGATGCTAACGGCAATATCGAGTTTACTTCTGAAGTATATGAAACCATGATTGGTTATCTTATAGATGAGCTTACTCGTATGAAAACTGTCCAAACAATGATTGATAATAATAGGTCTGGTCATTTGGATGAAAACATACATAAAAATTATCAGAATATAACTGTAATGCCGTCACTATCACCTGACCAAATCAGTGTATCTGATAATAGAGAAATGGGTTTATACCACGAAGGTACTAAAAAACCAAAACCTGTACATGAAGTAAATCTTAAATCTAACCGTGCTCTTCGCCAACATATTAAAAACAAACTTAATGAAAAAGTTCAAGAATCTATAAATGATGCTCAAAGATATCAGGTTGTTGATGAGAATTTTAAAAACTTTGGGTTTGATTCAGATATGTATAATAGTTATAGGCGACGTACATCTAGCACTAAGCAAGCAGTGCAGTCAATGTTAACAGATTATACTATTAATAATATTGTAGGTAATATTGAAACTACAAAATTATTTACAGGTGATCCTGCATTTTACAAGGATATTCATGATTTAATGAAGCGTGTTCCTGAAATTATCGCACCGCGACAAGAATTAATGATAGATGAATATATTGGTAAAACTTTTGAAGTTGCTGTTTTACGTGATTCAAACCCGGCTTCAACAATATATGACCCTTCTTCTGAATTTTTTAATGAGAATTTAGAGAAATTTAAAAAATCATTACCGCGAGTCGTTAAGAAAACAGATAAAGACGGCAATCCTATTGAATGGGCTAATGATACTGAGCATGATAATCGCGCTCGTGATTTGCTTTCAGCATATTCTAAAATGGAAGAAACAGATGCGCAAGCATATATTTCTCCACATCGTTGGAGAAAATTAATGCATGGCCTTGGTTTATGGAAAAAAGAATATGATGCTTCCTTTAATAGGTTAATGAATGGAACACAAACTGCTGAAGATGTAGCTTTGGTCATGCAACCGATTAAAGGAGTTTATTATAACATGGAGATGGACAATCAAACGGGCATGATGACTCCTCGTTATTTTAAATATTCTCAAATGCCTTTATTTCCATCATTAGTTGAAAATACAACTGAATTAAAACAGCTGTACGATAAGATGGCTGATCAGGGTATAGATGAGGTAATGTTTGAAACTGCCAATAAAGTTGGTAAAACAAATATTAACGATCTTGATGCAGATGTTTTACAAACTACAACATTATCAAATGAAGGATGGGGACTTCAGCAAGAAAATCCATCTAAATATCATAAAGAAGGTCAAACAAATGATGGTACGCAGCGTCGTCATAACATTTATGCTAATATTGGGATTGAAAATAGCTATAATGTAGAATCTCATCCTGATGGAACCCTTAATGGACAATCAATTTATCAACATCTTCAGGAAGCTGATATTGAGATTACACGTAGGGAAGTTGATAAAATATTAGAAGAGTTTGATGCAAAAGATAGCGAAGGTAATCCAAGACAAGCTAAAAATCTCGATAATTTTTATAATGCAGTTATAGATCAGCTTAAAGAGCAAAATATTCCTGATAACATAATCGAACAGTTTGAAAGAGATGCCTTGGGTGGTTATAATCCTTTTGATTCAATCATAGCCGAAAAAGAAAAAATTCAAAATGTGATTTCGTCTATGATTACTTCACGAACAGTCGATCAAAAACACCAAGGTGGCTCATTTATTCAAGCATCGGTATGGGGCATGTCACAAAAACCAACCGATTACAATGCACTTACACAAGATCAACAAAATCGTATTATATGGGTTATTGATGATCAGCTCAAACCACCAAGATATGAAAATGGTGAGTTTAAGCCCGGTGACATTATGATTCCGTATGACGCCATTGAACGCATACAAGGTGTTGAAAATATGAATCATCAGCAGATTGTGGATTATCTTAATAACGATCCTTCAGCACTTGAAGGTATTGCTTATCGAATTCCTAATCAGGGTAAAGCTTCCATTGATTCTGTTAGAATTACAGGTATTCTTCCAAAAGAAATGAGAGATACTATTGTAATGTACCCTGATGTTACAACCAAAACAGGAAGTGATTTTGATATTGATAAAATGTATGTAGCACTTCCTCATTATCGTATGACTAAAGATGGAATTAAGAGAGTAGAGTTTCATCATGTAAATGAGCAAGAAGGTGCTACAAATGAAGATTTAGCTCGTATTTATAGAGATCGTTATGAACCTATCAAGGCTTTGGCCAGAAGGTTAGAAGATAGGAAAAGTGAAATTGAGCAACAGGCAGTCGAAGAAGGATACAGTATAACCGAAGGCGTGGGCGAAGATTTCACAACTGAGATGTATGAGTTCTTTGGTAAAAAGAATTTTGACTATAAAGAATATGAAAGGGTTAAAAATAAAGCTACTCAGGTACCAACTCTAAATGAGTTTATTGATAATAATGTAGGAAAATCATCTTTTGAAGTTAATAGCAAATCTGCTATACAAAATTATAAATTAGAACTTGAACAGTCGATTCTTAGTTCTGATCATCATTTTGCTGAAATGATGACACCGTTAGATAACCCATGGCTAAAGAACGATATTCAAAAAATATATAAAGGACGTGATTTTAATGATTTTGAACTTTTTAGTTCAAAATATCAATTAGACTATCATCAAAATCAACAAGAAGCTGGACAAACCATTGGTATCTTAGCCAACCATCTTCGCGACCATGCTATTGCTCAAATGGCAGGTAATACATTAAGTAATGATCTTAGGTTATTTAAGAGAGAAGAAAAAACAAGACTTGATCGTATTACCGATGAAAAGGGTTATTTCATTTCAGATAATATGAATTCGGATATTAATGCAGTACTTGATGTTGCTAAAGATGATTTCATTGTAAGAGCAAATGTAAATCCATTTACTGCCAACACTTATCAGCTGTTGCGTAGAACCGGAATGGATAGAGAGTGGACAAATCGCTTTATTGGTCAGCCTATTATCAGAAGATTGAAAGAACTCCATGATATAAAAGATAGTACTTCTTCTCAACCGCTCAAGATAAATGGCAAGTTAGTAACTCCTGAGCAATATGTTAGACATGAATTTGGCAACCATAGCTATGCGCCTGTTCACCCTTGGAAAATACCAAAAAATAAGATGGAAGATGCTATTCAAAGATGGTTAGATGGTGAAGTTGATCAAATGAGCGGAAGTGAACAATCATTTCAACTGCAAGTTTTAGATAGCTTTATAAATATTGATAGTTATGCAGGAAAATTAAACGATGCAATCTTGGCAAGCAAAGCAGATGTAACTACTCCTAAAAATATTCAGGATGCTATTATAAGCGAACATCGTCTAGCAAGATTACAATCAGATAAATATGGAATAGTTGGTTTTGAAAATAGGTTTAATGGAACTGCAATTGGTGAAAAATACAAAGCATCTGTTCAATTGCTACAACAGATAACTGATGGGTTGTTTTTAGAAAATACTCCGGGTTATAGAAATGCCATGGAGAATATCTTTCAAAATATTAAAAATCAATATCCTATTAGAAATGTAAGAATGGCTGATAATGTTAAACACGAAGCATTTGCATATATTGCTTCAGGATCACCAATGGCCAATTTGAAGCAATCAGAAGTTTACGACTTATTTTTTGGAGATAACAGTGTAGCAAAACGTATATTTGAAGTTCAAAAAGATGAAAACCATCCTTTTCATAATACTTATTTATTCAGAGATTTCTTTGAAGTAACTACATCTCAAAAAGGCCCTGATATAATTCGTACCAATAATACTGAAATACGAAATAAAGATATTCTTTCAAACGAGTTTTATAATCTATGGTCTGATGAAAACACGCGACAATTAGCTGAAGATATTGCTACTATTTCCTACTATCATAGTGGATTTAGACAAGGAATGCACAGCTTCCATGATATTATTGATAATCGTTATATCCACCACCGAGATGTAGATTTTGGCGGATATGTGGAAGCCATGATGGGTCATATGCAAACGAATAATCTTGAGGGATTTGAAACACAATTCTATAAGCATAATGCTGATAATAAAACATATGTCCCAAGGCTGCCGCAAGTTGGAGCTGAACGATTATATAATAATGTTAAGGTTGGTGATACATCGCTTGGCAGCCAACAGGCATTTATCTTAAATGAAGAAGGTATTAAACAATATGCTGTTGCTGAAGGATATGAAGGAAGACTTGTATTTCCAAGATTTATTTCACGCAAAGAAGGTCAAGATATTCAGTTATATGAACATATCGGAGATCGTTATACAGCAGAAGGAATGAATTATTATCCTGTTTATCGCAGAACAAATAAGCTTGGCTACAATCACCGTGGTGTCAAGATTTATGAATATAATATGCAGGAAGATAACCCACATGCTATGCAGTCTATTATTAGTGATAATAATGTAGAACATGCAATTTCAGATAAAATGGTTGAATCTGCTATTAATAATGGCGATATTGTAGAAAGAACAAGTTTTGAAAGACCGCTTACAGACCAATCAGTACCTGATGTAACTGATCCAAGTGCTACATCAGTACCAGATAATGTTGTACAAGAAAGAATGAGGATTTGCTAAATGTCAATTTGCCCTAATAAGAACTTACCAGAATGGAATAATCTCGTTAACGAGATTGGAGAATTTGAAGCATATCGTGTTTTCATAGAAAATGGAAATACGGTTCCTTCTGATCCCGGATATATAAAAGAACGTCGCTCAACAGTTTATAATAATGATCCTAATTTTACAGAAAAACTGGATCGTTTAAGCCGTTCCATTAAAGCTGATGTGGTACTTGATAAAAGTATTGAAAATCATCAATTAGATGGTCAAAATGCAGGCGAAAGGCCTGTTATACGTATTAATCCTGATAAAATTATGGATGATACGGTTATCCACGAGTTTGGCCATATTTACATTGACTTGCTTGGTGGGATGACAAACCCATTGATTCAACGTGGTGTTGAACAATTAGAAAATTCAAGTTTATATGCAGAAGTAGCTGAAAATTACCCTGAGCTTAATGCTGAACAATTGCAGAAAGAAGTTTTAGCTACAGCCATTGGACGAGAAGGGGCTGAAATATTTACGAACGAATCTGATATATCGTCATTTAATGAATGGTTGAATTTTATTTTTGATAGAATTAAACAACTTCTCGGAATTGACAGAAATATTGCTCAGTCACTAGCAAGAGATTTATTAGACAACAGAATAAATGAAGTTACGCTATCAGGAGAAATTTCTCCCTACGCTCAGCAGCAACGTATTAAGACAGACGAGCTTAAAAATTCTCTTAATAAAACCCATAATGATATTAAAAGATTAAATGGGATATATCGTAGAACAGGAAATAAAGAATATCTTCAGCATTTAGAAGAGGCTGTCAATCAAATAGCAGAAAAAGAACGTGTTGAAGAAGTTGCAGGATATGCTAATTATGCATTACAGCAGTTAGAACATGTTGCAGATCGTATTGATAAGGCTAGTCGTGAAGAAATTACATATAATGCTTATAACCTTCGACGCGATCATCAATACATGAAAGCTTACCAAAGTATCCCTGATGTTATTAACGGAATAAGGGAAGAGTTGAAAAATTTATCAGAGCCTGAATCTAGAGAGGTCGCAGAACAAACCCTAAAAGCTCTTAAAGAAGCAGAATCTATAAGACAAGATATATTTTCAGACTATATTAAACATGCTCGTGAGCTTCAGGCAAGAAGATTAGCAGAAGATTCAACAGTAATTGAAGCCCAATACCGTGTTAAATTTGAAAAGGAATTTCAAAATAAAAACCCAATAGGATTTTTTGGATCATATACTTATAATGATAAGCCTGTTAGTAAATCTGAATATACTGCTCGTAGAAATGCTTATGTTAATGAAAAACTTGCTGAGTATAGAGAGCAAATACAACAAGAATCTGTTGATTATTTTAAAGAGATGCTTAAAACAATGCCAAATGATATTGGTTATTTAGATAGTTGGGTTGAAGACCCAACATCTCTTAGTAGTCCAATACTACAATCATTTAGCAAAAACTTACTTGATGTTCATCAAGATATAATGAATGAGTTTAGAGATGAGCATAAAGAGTTTTTCGATATTGTACAGGCATACGAAGAGCAATATGGCAGACCTTTTGACCAACGAAGTAAATATGATGGGTTAATTGAAAAAGATTCTGAAGGAAATGAAACTACCTATTTAGTGAGTGAATATAAATCTGAATTTTTAGATAGGGTTCAGGAACTCCAAGATGAATTAAATCAAGAAGGTTTATCGCAACAAGATAAAGATAATATTCAACAACGTTGGAGAGATAAACACTTAAATGCTAATAAAAGTGCTCCACATGAAAGATACAAAAACCCACAGTATCAAGAACTACAAAAATTACCTGACAGTGATCCTAAACGACAACTTTATGATAAATTAATAGAACTTTCAAATAAAGCTGATGAAAACATTAATATGTATCATCTGCAAAGAGATAAGTACAATGCACTATTTTATAAGATGCCAGCTATTCATAAAGATTTTATGAATCGTATTACTGAAACCGGTTTCACTACATTCTTTGCAGAAGGGTTTCGTGATCTTACACAAAAGCGTGTAGATACTACTGAAGAAGGTCATACTGCAATGGAAGAAACCGAAACTGGTGACGAAAGCTATACAAGAGTATTAGAGGATGAAGAAGGACGTGTAAAAAAATTAGTCCCTGTTCACTATAGATCTACACTTGAGCCTAATCAGCAAAGTTTTGATTTAGCTAGTATTTATATGTCTAATCTTCACATGTCTATTAACCATAAAGAAAAATCAAAGCTTGTAGCTGATGCTGAAATGCTCAAAGATTTAATGGAGCACGAAAGTACGAAATATTGGTCACATCAAAAAGGTAAAAAAGCTCTTGGTCTAGTTGAAGATGATAAACAATTAGAACCTGCTGAACAATCTAATACCTATAAGGTTTTACAATCATTGATTGATCATCATATATATGGCGAATCAATGATTGATAAAGGTGAA
Source organism: Microcaldota archaeon (assembly GCA_964579265.1). Classification (GTDB taxonomy): domain Archaea; phylum B1Sed10-29; class B1Sed10-29; order B1Sed10-29; family B1Sed10-29; genus B1Sed10-29. Next base: position 4,721 of record CAZOFO010000015.1, on the reverse strand, counting down.
ATATTAGGGTATAACAAAAATCAACTTGGTAGGTCTGTGATGCAATGGACAGGTGACACCATGTTGATGCTTAACTTTTTAGCCGGAGGGGCAAACTTGATTCACGGCAGGGTACTTAATTATGCTTCTGCATGGGGAGGAGATCATTTTACAGTTAAAGAATATCGTAAAGCAGGTAGAGAATACTGGAAAGATATACAAAATATTATATCTGATATTGGCGCAAGGCGTAAGACCTCTAAAGTAAACCTATTAGCGGAAAGGTTCAATACATACGGTGAGCACACAGGGCTACCAGAGCAAATGTATAGAGACACAAAATTTCAACAATATGTTCAAAAAAACCGCGGTCACTTTATGAATCAGAGTGGTGAACATTTTAACCATGGGCAGATAATGTATGCTGTTCTTGAAAATAATAAAATACAAAATGAAAATGGTGAATATATTGATACAGATGGTAATGTTGTTACCGACAGAGATGCTGCAATGTCATTATTGGACGCTTATTATGCTGATGATAGTGGCTATATTCAATTAAATGAACATGCTAAAAGAGTAGAAAATTATCCAAGATTTGATCTAACTGATCCAAACCAAAGATCAAAAATGGAGAAACGTGTTCAAGGTGTAATTAAAGATATTAACGCTGATAATCACGGACAGTATGATCCAGTAAGATTAGCTATGTCACAAAGGCATATAGGTTTTGCTATGGTCTGGATGCTTAGAAAATGGATGGTTCGTGGTATTAAAAAGCGTTATCGAGGAGGTTTTAAAAAAATATCTAAGGCATGGAAAGGAAAAGATGAGTTTGGAGACATGTCTGATACTTTTTATTCTGAAGATTTGGGAGATTTTAAAGAAGGAAACTATGTAACATCTTTGCGTTTTATGGGTCAGCTATGGCATCAAAAAAACGAGCTATCAACTCAGCTTCTCTCTCAAAAATGGAATGAGATGTCAGATATGGAAAGAGCTAATATACGTAAATCTGTTATCGAATGGGGATTTATAATGACCGCTTGGATTGCCTCTCATTTAATAAGGAATATAGCAGAAGAAGCTGACGACGATGAGTCAAGAAGAAGGGGCTACCTTGCTGCATTTTATGCAAGAAGAGCTTATTCAGAGCTTACTTTCTATACAACTCCTCCTGAATTTGCAAGAGTTCTTAGGAATCCGGCAGCTGGCGTATCTATGATGGAGGATTTGTGGAATTTGGGTGAACGAACAGCACCTCTTCCTTTTACTTCTCCAACATTTGAGCGCTATGAACAAGGAGCAAGAGAGGGAGAATTAAAAATTGCTAAGGATATTGGTGATGTTATTCCTATTATGAACCAGCTTAGGAGATACGAGCATATTGATGAGTCAATGAATTATATATTCTCAACTGGTGCTGG
>CAZOFO010000015.1:0-3215 GCA_964579265.1 Microcaldota archaeon | reverse complement strand
GCTATTCGTTATACGGTTGTAAAATTTTTAATAGTAGGGACAAAATGTCCCCACTATTTATTTAATTGAAATTTGGCTTGCTTTAGGTTTGTCAATAGGTAGTGTAAGGTGAAGCATTCCGTGTAACATCTCACCTTCTGATTTATCTATATTTATGGTTTCAGGTAAAACAAATGTTCGGATACAATCTTTACTATTTTTTTCGTAAGTAATACTTATCCTTCTTCCGTCTTCACTTTCTACACGGATTTCGTTTTTATCTACACCTGCCATTGGCAGAGTTAAATAATAATTTTGGTCATCATTATCTACTAAATAATCTGATCCGCATATGCATTCAGTATCCATTGGGCACATTATTCCTAAACTATCAAGTACACTATTCATAGGCTAATTTCTTTTTGGTTACGATAAAAATACAACAAAAATCATGCCTATTTTCCAGTAATGTTATCTTTTTTGTCAGAGTGACCGAATATAAATATTAGTGATGCGATAAAAGCAACTACTAATATAAATACTCCCAGTTCCATAAGAAAATTTATTATAAATTCAAACATTTTCTTCTCCTCGTTTTTAGTATGGTTAAATTTTTAAATGGGAAAGGCAATGGGTTTTATATACCGCACGTGCCCCCTTTGCCCGTAATTTCACAAACGTCTGTGTATTCTTTAAACTCTTTTCCTGTGTTTTGTATCGCTTCATCATAAGACACTGAAGTTAAAGGTTGTCCCCCTCTTGCACCATTAGGATAACACGTAAATCCTCTTAAGCGATGTGCATATCTAGCTAATGTATGTGCAAACGAATTAACGTGTGATTCGTTATTATATTCTGTTCCCCACTGAGGAAGATTGATTGTGGATGAAATAGACATGTCTATATAATCTTGAATATCAGCCTGAAACTTAATTCTTCGTTCCGGGTCTTTAGCCAAATCTATTGCTGATTCTATCGTATTGGGATCAACATTATACCTATCAATTAAATCCTGTGCTGTACCGTCGACCATATATTGGTAATGCCACTGGTTATTTTTAAGATAACGTCTTTTATAAGCAACAGCAAATATTGGTTCAATTCCTGAAGTTGTACCAGCAAGCATAGCAATAGTTCCGGTTGGTGCAATAGCACGATAAGCAACAGGTCTACTAATACCAAGTTCGTCAGCTAAATTATTAGCTCCCTCCTCGCTTGCGCGTCGATATATATCTAACCACTCATGTAACTCATCTGTAACTTCATAATTATATCCACGTTGAAGAAGCCATTCGTGGATACCCATTAATCCAAGTCCTAATCGGCGATTCTTTTCACGAATTTCATATACTTTTTCATATGGAAGATCAGCTTTTAATGTTCCACACAATAAAAATTGCGAAGCTAAATAACAAACTTCATATAATTCATCTTTATCTTTAATTTCAGCTAAATTAACAGAACCTAAATTACAAACATCACTATCATCTTCACTTGTAACTTCTGTACAAGCGTTCCTAAGTGTTTCATTTTCTTTATCAAAAAAGTTAAAACTAAATCCCGGTTCACCTGTAGATAATGCCTGTCTTACATTTTGAATAAATGTATCAGGAATTTCTTTAATAGTTGGGTTATGATCACTTTCATAAAGTTTATAATAAACTCCATCTATACCTTCACCATAAAGTTCTTCTAAGAATTCATTATCATAGTTAAGACTGATATTAGTCATGTCTAATGGTGCATGATAGTTAAAATCAGCTTCTTTAGCCTCACCAACAGTTATATCCGTACCGGGAATCATTTGTTCATACCAGTTTTTAACTTTCAAAAACTCTGGTATATCAGCATGTTTCCAGTTAAGTGAACCGTATATGGCTGATCTTCTCGATCCTCCCTGCACTACTTCACGACCAATTTCGTTAATCATTTTCATTTTGGAAATCGGCCCTGAAGCTTCTCCTCCTGTTTTTGAAAGTTTTGAACCTCTTGGTCTATAAATAGAATAATCTGTTCCTATTCCCCCTCCTGTAGTAAGACAACTTTCAGACTTCCATGAAAGATTAGCCCAATCTTCTCTGCTATCTTCTTCTGCCTTCAAGAGGTAACAGTTATTAAAAAACTTATTCGGCCTACCGGCATAATATAGGTATCTACCACCTGCTATAAATTTCTTTTCTGAGTGAGCGTTTTTAAGAAGATGTTTTTTACTAAACGGCATATTATCTTCACAAACATCTTCGATTAATGTTTTTGATAATTCTTGCCACGTTTCACATTGCCCATGTTTATATTTAGTTTCAAATATGGATTTTCCAATATTTGTTCGAAATTCGTTTGACATATATTCTGTTATTTTAGATGAAAAGAGCCGATCAATATAATTATTAATCGGCTCATCTTCAATGTTGATTTTTGTTAAATTTTTAAAGTTTATCTTCGTTTATTGGATGTATGATAACTTCTGTTTCACCAGATAACTCATCCTCATCTTCGGTCACATCTGTAACCGGCTCAAAGTGAGCACCAAAAGCATCTCGAACCGATAGAAAAATATTTGCATTCGGATTACATTGCTGAAGTCTTTTTATAAGTTCGCCTACTGTTAATTGTCTCATACAAGTTTAATTTCTACATCTTTCCATTTGTTAATTGGCATGTCCAAATCTATTAGAAAATCAATTGTTCGTTCATATCGTTTATTCATTGTATCTCTAACTACCCATTTACCATCATGAATATCTGTTCCCGAGACTTTTACAGTATCACCGTATTCTACAAAACCTTCATTTAATAAATCACGTGATACAGCAAGAGTTCTATATTTATAATGATCAAATTCTTTATTTAATTTAAAACCACTTGCCGTAGTAAAATTATCTTCATTTGTTTGTTCAGGCACAGCTTGGTATACAGTAGCACGATTTATTTGCTTAGTAACAGATTCTATATATTCATTATAGGCAGATTGATAATCAGAATCAAATGTACTATTATCAGCAATATTGCTTTGAATAAAAAAAGCAAACATGCAGAAGATTATATATAATGTTTTCATAACTATTCGATTTCATCGTGAAAAAATGACCAAAACAAAATACTACCTATTATTAAAATAAACAACAGTGCTTCCATATTTATAAATCAATTAAATATCTATATTGAATAAATCCTCTGAAATTTCTGCAGCAACCAGATTCTCCTGTATCAGCATCAATATCCCAATAAACTTCTGG
>CAZOFO010000014.1:0-15257 GCA_964579265.1 Microcaldota archaeon | reverse complement strand
GTACTTCCTGATCCGCTTCGTTTAGATTCTGTCTTGGTAGGATTCTAACTCCGAATGAGAATATAAATAGGAATATTACTATGACTATATCTATTCTGTTTCTCTTTAAGAAATCCGTGAAACCGCTTAATGTTGGTCTGCTTAGATTGAAGTTCATTGAATCACTTACTTACTCGCTTTCTTCAACATCTTATTGTCGACATATATTATTTGAATACACTGTATTAAAATCATTAGGAATTCGAGGTAAAGTAAATTCAAATAATGAGTATAGCGAGAATCACCGCGGTCACTACCTGGATCGCTATATTATCGTAAGGGCAGAACAGTTCTGAAACTGATCCGGCGAAAGCCACTATCAAAGCATGTAGAGGTTCCAAAAAAGGATAGATGAATAAGAAACCTACTAGAAACCCTGCAAAGGTTCCAGTGAGATTCTTATCTTCGCAGATGGTTATCCATCCGTATTTCCTGCCGACCAGGACTGTGAAGGAATCTATCACCGAGACCAGTAAAATCGAGATAAAAGCTATATTAGATGGAAAGATGGAAGTAACTATCAAAGCTCCCACGAAAAAGGTTATGACTCCTTCGCCCGGAATCTGGTCCCTCCTCTCGAACTTATCTATGATGAAATTTAATCCGGGGACACCGTGCTCTTGAAGAAGATCCGAGAAAAGAAGACATATTAAAAGTAATATGGAGAAGAACACCACGGATATACTGCTTCCAGCGAACAGAACAAAGATAGCTATAAAAATGCCTAGAAAAAGGTGAAAGAGATTCCTCCTGAACTCCAGATCGAGATCCTCGTTATCCACTCGATTCACCTAAATTACTTTCCCCTAAATTATACAATGATTCTCCTTATTTAAGTAACGGCACTTCACGCAACGAAAAAATATAAACCGCAGGAAAAATATAAACAAGGAGAGATTTAAATAATACATCAGCAATTAAATAAAGAAGATAAATAAAGAAGATATAAAGAAGTGAAAAAAGAAACTTGACGGATCAATTCTAAGGCCCCGTAGCTCAGCCTGGTTAGAGCGCTGACCTTATATGGCGCGTTCTGACTCAAAACATTCAGGCGCTTACCGGAGATAGTCAGAGGTCCTTGGTTCGAATCCGAGCGGGGCCATTAAATCTCTTCCTCTGATAACTAAATAAACTGAAAAGTGAATAGAAAGATGGTTATGGAACAAGAAGTCAAAGAAAAACTCAAAGAAGTCAAAGACCCTCACATGGGTCTAGATATCGTTTCTTTGGGTTTCGTGAAGAACATAGAGATTGAAGAAGATAAAGTAGATATTACAATAGTTCTAACTTCACCTGGATGTCCAATGGCTCAGAAGATAGCTGGACAAGCAGGTCAAAAACTAGAAGAAATGGAAGAAGTTGAAGAAGCAGAAGTGGAGCTGGATCTAGAGTACAACTGGAGTCCAGAAGACATGTCCGAAGAAGCAAAGGAAAAACTAGGGCACTTATTCTAATATCTCCACATCATCTATCTTCCCATCTCCATCTAGATCAAGTCCACGTACAACCCTGCCCCACTTATCTTCATTATCGTAATCCTCTAGAACTTCCTCGGTCTTCAGTGTCAGCGCTAGTAAAGTTGCCTTTGTACCTGATTTCCCTATACCTGAAAGAGCTAAAATGCTGTTGTCCGGATCATGAGGATTTCTTGTTCTCGCTATGGTTCCAATAGGTTTCTCAGTATATTTTTCACCTGTCTTGCTTGAATTTAGCTCGTGGTACGGGAACTTATCCATTGAGAAATTCACCAAAAGGTGTTCATTAATCTTCTTAACGAACATATTTGTCAGAGGACCACCAAGAAGAATCATGTTTCCCTTTTTATCTCCCTTTGCCTCGGTATCCAGTTCAGTTGGGAAACCTTTCTCTAGAGACCCGTGCTGTCCTAGAAATAACCCTAACTGTATTGCCAGATGATTATCTCTTCCTCTAACCTGGTTTGGACCGTGTGGATCTGGTGAACCCACTATTATCCTGGTGTTTATCTCTCCATTTTTTATAAAAGGATAGAGAAAGTTCTTCACCTGTTCCGGCTGCTCTGAAAGCGGTTCTCTTAATGGTTTTTCCTCTCCATGCGGAAGTTCTATGGAAAAAGCACTTTCCCTTGATCTGTAGTACTTAGCCAGAGAACCTGATCTCTCCTCCCTTTTCACCACTTCTATCAAACCGGCTTTTTCCAACTGGTTCACGTGGTAATACACTTTCTGTTCATTGAGACCCAGTTCCTTAGCTATCTGAGACGGGTACTTCGATTCTCCGGATATTGATTTTAAAACCATCCATCTAGTACTGTCCGCTATTACTTTGAATTTTTCAGGGTCTTTGAAGAGCTTTGTCTCTTTCAAGATCCTGTGCCTATCTTCACCTTCTCCTAATTCCTTTACCAGGTAGTTCTTCTTTTCCTCTTTTTCAGCCATTCTAGATACTCTCCAACCATCAATTAAAACAGGTTTTTTAACAGTACTATCATTTCTATATTATCGGTGTTCCAGATATAAAAAGTTTCTCCTGTGAAATCTCGGAAAAACTCTCAAAACACTGATCAACTAAAAAAGTATTCACAAGAGTATCAAACCTATTTTAAGCATCTTTAAAAACCAATCAATCCTTACATTACCCTGCAAACCACCTTCTCGAAACAAAATCCACTGAAAGAAAAACAAGAATCTCTAATAAAAGTGAAAAAAATGTGCGGAATAATAGGGATAACCGGAGACAAAGTAAACCCTGAAAAATCAATCAACATGCTGAAGAGACTAGAATACAGAGGATACGACTCCGCAGGAATAGCAGTAAACACAGAAAAAGACATAAAAATAGAAAAAGGAAAAGGAAGGATCAAAGAAGCTATAAAAAAAGAGAAAATACCTGTAGAAAAACCAAAAACAGTCATAGCTCACTCAAGATGGAGCACCCACGGAGAACCAAGCGAAAAAAACGCACACCCACACACCGACTGCACAGAAGAAATAGCAACCGTACACAACGGAATAATACACAACCACAGCGAAATAAAAAGAAAATTAAAGGAAAAAGGACACGTATTCACCTCAAAAACAGACACCGAAGTCATACCTCACCTCATAGAAGAAAAAATGAAAAAGAGAACAAGAAACAAAGAAAACATACTTAAAACAATAAAAGAAATTAAGGAAGAAATAGAAGGAGAATACGCAGTAGTAATCTCAATAAAAGGAAAAAAAGAACTATACGGATTCAAAAAAGACTCACCACTATGCATAGGGATAAATACAGATAAAGAAGAAAACTACTTCTCCAGCGACATATACAGCTTCTCCCACCTCACAAATCAATCAATAGCACTAGAAGACGGTGAAAAAGCACTGATAACACCCAGAGGATACGAAATATACAACGGATCCCTACAGAAAATAAAAAGAAAACCTGAAAAATTCGAATGGAATCAGGAGAAAACAAAAAAGGAGGAAGAGCACCACATGCTCAGCGAAATAAAGGAACAGCCCGAAGCGGTAAAAAGACTGCTGAAAAAACAAGATGAGGAAGGCTTGGGAAGGCTCACCCAGCTCATGAAGAACCACGAAAAAACAGTGATAACCGCTTCGGGCACCAGCTACCATGCATCCCTATTCGGAGCACATCTACTACAGGATTCAGGTCAAGAAACCCAAGCAATAATCGCGAGCGAGTACCAGAACTACATAAAACCTGATAAAAATACCCTGACCATAGGAGTATCGCAGAGCGGAGAGACAATGGACGTGGTAAAAGCACTGCAACACGCTGAAGAAAAAAACTCAACCACTGCGTCGATAGTGAACGTTCCAAAGACCACGATACCCAGAAAGACTCAAAACTCCGTGAAGATACACGCAGGACAAGAAATCTCGGTAGCTAGCACAAAGACCTTCACAAATCAAGTTACAACCTTTGCAAGGATAGCCAATAACCTCGGAGAGGAAAGAAACGTGAGGAAGTTACCTATAAAGTCGAAAAAAACCATAGAGAAAAACGAAGAAAGGATAAAAGATCTATCAAAGCAGCTGAAGGAAGAAAAAGACATATACATAATAGGAGAAGGACCCACCTACCCAATAGCAAGAGAAATAGCGCTAAAACTCAAGGAAATACCCTACATACACGCCGAAGGAATGATGGCAGGAGAACTAAAACACGGCACACTCGCACTAATAGAAGAAAAAACACCCGTGATATCGCTTAGAACCAACGACAAGATGCTCAAGACCGAGGAAGAAGTAAAATCAAAAGGAGCGAGGATAATACCAATATCCACAGAGACCAAGTTAAAGATACCTGAAGGAAATAAAGTAGAAAAAGCAGTATGCAGCAATATAATAGGTCAGTTACTATCATACTACATCGCTAAGGAGAGAAATTGCCCCATTGATAAGCCTAAAAACTTGGCCAAGGTAATTTCTGTAACCTGATTTTAAAGGATCCTAAAGAGTTATATAGCTGTAGAAACAAACTTATTATCATGAGAACAGTTAAAAATTCATTCGAATCCTATATATGCAAAGCTAATTCTGCAGGAGCGGGCTTCATTAGCCTACCTGAAAGATTAGAATCGAAATTTCAGATAGGAAAACAGGTAAAAATAAATATAAATGGTGATAAATCCATAAGTTTCTATACTAAAATAAGAAAGTGGAGAGGGTTAGGAGTATATGTTCCAAAAAAGATTGCAACAGAAAATAATCTTTGCCAGAAAACTTGCAGAGTTGAGATAGAACAGGTAAATGGTTTTCACACAAAGATCGGTTCTGACGGAAGGATATACATTCCCAAGAAGAGAGCGGAAGAACTTCAACTAGAAGAAGGTAAAATAATAAAAGTAAAAGGAGAAATAGGAAAAACCAAAGAAACTGTATATAAACCTATAAATATCCGGGAAAAAGAAACTACAGCGGACTATCGGATCACCTTTGATGAGGAGAAAGCTGGAAAAGAAGGTCTATTTAAAATAGAAGACGTTCTAGTCCCCTCTTCTGAAAAACAAGAAGTTAATAAAGACCTACGAGAGGCTCTGGAGGGTTTAGACTGGGTGATAACTGAAGAAGGGATAAAGATATTTGATGGGAAGAAGGTTCCTGTAACTTTAACTAAGAATCTCCGGCTAGATAGTCTAAGCTACTACCTAGGAGCATTTTTTGCAGATGGTACAAAAAGAGGGGATAGTTGGGGGATAGCTGCCTCCACGTTTCAACAAGCAAGATTCTACAAAGAAAAACATCAAAGATTAGTGAAGGACAGCGATTTGAAAACACAATTAACCTATACCTCCCCTCCCTCGAACAGAATTAAAAAAGAAAAGCTTATTGGAAAATGGGAGGATGAGGTTAGTATCTCAGTTGACTCTTTTCGAGAAATTAAAACCGATACTAAAAACGCAAGAAATAGAAATAAGTATGGCTCCCTCTCCATTCGTGAACATAGAATCTTATCAAAAGAAATCTACAATATACTGCTGTCTTTACTTATCAAAAGGATTATAGAAAGCGAGGATAATACTATCGCCTGGAACTTCCTGCTAGGCGTTATGGAAGGAGATGGTGCTCCTGGTAGTAAAAGTCGTGGTCATATAGTAATAAGCACAAATCATAATGAGATAACCGTACTAAAAAAGGTTTTCAAATCACTAGGACTCCAAAGCGATGGCTACAGAGAAACTGAGAAGAGATACGTAATCAGGATAGGTTCATTAGAACTAATATCTAACCTAAACCTTATAGCTGATAAACTCTTCCATCTGTATCCGAAAAGAAGGAAAAGAACCATAAATAGACTACTAGAAACAGGTGCATCAAAATTCATATTAAATCCGAAGAGAGATACCTCTGCTTGGGTTAAAAGATATTTAAGAAAAGAAAAGATATTGGATAAGAATAACAAGCTGACAACAAGGGGTAAAGAAACTCAGAAGAACCTCAACAATCTTAAAAAAGAGATATAAAGATTTGAAAAATACTATTCTTATTTCGATAACCTAGAAGATAATGTAGAATATTTGCAATAACTTTTTTAAGAGCTCCACCCATAACTATTACTGGGATCAGCATGAGTTCTAGAAAAGTCAAAAAGAGGAAAAAAAGAAAGAAATTAAAACCCAAAGCGGGAGAAATAAAGGACAGACTAGCTAAAAAATGGAGAAAATCAGGATCACTCGGAAAAAAAGAAAACCTAAGCAAGAAAAATGCTTCTGCAACCATGAAAGCAGCTAAAGACGTAATCAAAAGTAATCCAAATGCAAGCAAAAGAGAAATAATGGAAAAAACCCAAGAAAAACTTGGAAAAAACAAAGAAAAATATCTAAAGAAAAAAGGAATAAGTAAAGGAATCGAAGAAACAAAAAAAGAAGTAGAAAAAAACAAAGAAAAAGCACTCGGAGAAATAGAAGAAACCTGGGTTAAAAAATACGATCTAGAAAGCAAAAAAGAAATAAATGAAAAAGCAAGGAAAAGAGAAAAAGAATTCATAGAAGAAGCATCGAAAGAACTGGGACCAGGAGCTACCAAAGAAGAATTAAAACAAAAAGCAAATGAAAAAGCAGAAAAATGGAAAAAGAAAAACAAATAAAAAACACAAAAACACTAAGAACAGCATTGAAAACAAAAAGTGGGAAAAATGGTAAAGTGCCCTGAATGCGGAGAAGAATTTGACTCTGAAAGAGGAATGAAAATACATAAATCAAGAGTACACAAAGAAGAAAACCAGGAAAAAGAATCAATGGAAGAACTAGAACAAGAACTAGAACAAAAACAAGAAAAATGGTACAACAAATGGAAAGAAGAAGTAGCAATAGTCACAGTAGTAGGGATAATAGCTCTACTCTCACTCACAATAGTCGCGATAACATCAATAAATAGACTGGACAGAGAAATAAGAGATATCTCTGAAAAAATAGAAAACGAAACCACAGAAGATCCAGAAGAATTAATTAATGAAACAAACGGAGACATACCAATAGAAGACCTATACAGACCCAGTGAAGATACACTCTACTTAATATGCGACTTCGAAGAAGAACCACTAAGAGATATATGCGTGAACAACCACTTAATGGCGGATGATGTTACCGGTCAAGAAACCTACAACTACAGATTCGATTTCAGAACAGAAAAAGGAATCGAGATAATGGCCGGAGTAGGCACCGGAGACCTCCCTCTATGGGTGTACAACACTGAAAAAACACCTGAAGAAGAATACTGCTACATGACAGGTATAGCGGATCAAGAAAGATTGGAAGAATTCATAGAAGAATGCGAAGAAACAGGAAAATATCAATAAACTAATCTTTACTACCGATTATAATAGCATGATCTTTCTCAAAAGGATCTAGTCTCTTGATCTCTTCTATCTTATAGCCTCTACTCTTCAACATCTTTTTCTGCTCTTCAAATATATCTCCAGGTGGCCTAGTAACATCTATGCTTCTAGCCTTGACCATCAAAACGAACTTCCCACCATCCTTCAAGTACTTCTCCACGTTCTTGATCAATATCTCGGTCTGCTCTCTCTGAGCTATATCCTGATAAATCACATCTACTTCCCCGCTCTCTTCATCTCCACCAGGAACGTATTCACTGTACATCCCAGGATTATTAGCATCTTCTAAAACAGGAATCAAATTATCTCTTTTTTCACAAAGATCCATGAAGTTCTCAAAAGCCTTATCCGCGATATCAACACCTATGATAACTCCTTCTTCACCAACTATATCGGAAAAATGACTTGCAGTGGTCCCATCCCCGACTCCCAGGTAAAGAACTTCCTCCCCTTCTTTTATTGGAAAATCACTTATCCTCTTCTGAAAAGCCGCGGCAGGTTTGGATTTATAAGGATTCCAAAATCTGTATTCAACCCCATCAACTTTCTTCAAATCCTCATCGTAGACCTTTTCACCGGGATTCAAATTCTCCGTGGCTACTTTACCATCTACTCTGAAAATTCCATCAGTAATCTCTTCCACACTCATATTATACTTATAGTGTGGGGAAAAATTTATAAGTAATGTAGAACTTTATCTAACTGATCACTATGGGAAAGAAACATCAAACGAAAAAAAGAGAAAAGGCCGGAGAAGTGAACTTCGGAATAGGTGAAAAAGAAAAGAAATTTCAAAATCTATCCAAAGAAGAAATAGAAGAAAAAATGGAGAAGAAAGAAAAGGCAGTCAAAACTCTAAACAAATCAATATCGAAAGTAAGTTACTTGAAAGGAAATACTAGAGAAAAAGCTAAGAAAAAAGCTAGAGAAAGAGAGAAATTACTAAAAGAACTTAGAGAACTAAGGGAAAGGAAGGAAGAAATTGAAAATGGTTAAAAGATCATTCAATCACTAATATATTTTCTCTTTAAATATCTCTATCCTCCAGGCCGGGAAAACATCAAATAGGTAATAGAAATGAAGAGAAGCAGAATAAATGACAGAGAGATAAAGGAAAGCATCAAAAAAGCAGAAAGATTAGAAAGTGAATTAAGCAAAGCAAGAAAAAAGGAAGAAGAGCTAGATAAATTCAAGGAAAAGATAGAAAATACTGAAAAGGAAATCAAAGACAGGGTAAATGAAATAGACAAAGCTATAGTGCCATACGAGAAGGGAAAAAAGTCACCACACCAGAAAATGACACGTAGAGACATAAAGGAATTGAAAGAAAAGAGAAAAGAATTGAAAAGAAAGATAAATAATATCGATAGTATTAAAAAGAGACTTTGAAAACCTTTACTGTACTATTCTTCAAGTACTTTCTCTATTTCTTCCTCTAGTTTCTCCTTAAGTTCGTCTCCTTTGTATTCTCCATCGAACTGATCTATCCTGCTCGCTATCGATGCTTTTGCAGCAACTTTTCTGGAAATCTTTCCTCTCTTGTCTCTTGGCGATCCTTTTATCTGCGGGTACTGGAATATTATACCATGTTTAGGTGGCTTCACATCCTTATTCAGGTGAGCGAAAAGAGCTTTCTCCGCTCCGAGAACCTGTACTGTTGAGGAAGGCATCATAGCCAGTTTTTTCAGCGAACCCGCTTCGGATAATAGTCTTGCTCCTACTGTTGATCCGAGTATCTCAGTTAGATTCGGAGCCGCTTCCTCCATTATCTCTTCAAGGTATTCGTCGAGTTCTTTTCTTTCTCTCCTCATCTTCAATGCGATTTCCCCTATCTCAGTTATTCTCTTCATGTCTTCTTGGCTTAAATCCGCTCCGGTTGATTTTTTAGCTTTTTCATTTATCTTCTCAATTTTCTCTTTATCTTCTAATCTTCCCTTCAAGTTTTCCTCAGTGAATTTATCTTTATTCCTTATCTCCGTAGCTAACTCCAGGAATAGGTCAGGATCTTCAATTTCTTTTTCAAGTTCGGGGAAGTAAAGTGAGTATATGTCTTTGAATTGCTCCAGCATCGTGTTGCTCGTTTTATCCAGGTTATCTATCGTGTTGATTACCTGTATAGCTATTTGGTCTCTTTCTTCTTTCTTCTCCTTCATCTTCTCCTTGGTCTTCTCCATCGCCTTTTCCTTGAGTTCATCGTAATCGGTCATCTTCATCACTTCACAATTCTTTTCTTGTTCCTCTAATTTAACTCTGTTCTCATATATTACAAATATATAGAGAAGAGAAAGTAAATATTTTTAAACCTGTGATTCTTTCAATACTAGTAGAAACAATTATAATAGGATAATTGAAATTGAGGATTTAGATGGAGAGATTGATATGAAAAACTTATTAAAGCTTTGTTCATTTGTTCTTCTTTCTCTTTTATTAGTTACAGGAACTGGTTTTGCTATCTGGGGCACTATGTGTAGGACTGTAAACGCTGATGCAGGTGGTCCTTATTATGGATTAGTAGGAGAAGAGATAACTTTGGATGGAAGCAGTTCTAGTGGTGCTACATTCTATGGATGGGATTTGAATAATGATGGTAGTTATTGGGATTCTAGAGATAAAGTAACTACTAATGCTTGGGATTCTGTAGGTGAACATACAGTAAGTATTGAAGCTGATGGTCAAGAATGTGATTGTTATCCTTATGGTCATCCTAAATATCCTTATGAGAATTGTAACGATGTAACGGATTATGATTACACTAGTGTTACGGTAACACCCTATATAGAAACCTTCGAGTCAACGGATATAGATACTTTATCTGCTTCTCTTGAAGGTAAAACTAACTTTACTGGTTTAACAGGTTCTAATGTCTATTTTGAATGGAGGGAAAAAGGAAAAGATACTTGGAACAGCACTGATTCAAAGTATTTAGATTCTTCTCAAGAATTTGAAGAATCAATAGAAAATCTGGATATTGATACTGAATATGAGGTTAGAGCAGTAGTAAGTTGGAGCAGTGGAGGTGGTATCGACTCAGGTACTAATTATGGTGAAATAAGAGAATTCAAAACTAAAAGATTAGTAGAAACTTTTGAACCAGAGTCTGTAGGGACTTATTCTGCAACTCTGAAAGGAAATCTTAATCTAGGAGATATTGGAGAGTCAGAAGTTTATTTCCAGTGGAGAGAACAGGGGGAAGAAACATGGATTGAAACGGATAAGAAATTTCTAACTGAAGAAGGTGAATTTGACGAATCTTTAGATAATCTCGAAGCAGATACTTTATATGAGTTCAGAACAGTAGCAGAATGGGATGATGGAGAAGAAGTAGAAAATGGAGAGATAAACCAATTTGTTACTGGAGAAGACTATGAACTTGATTTAGATATAGATGGAAAAGGAACAGTAGAAATAAACGGTGAAGAAGTCAATGATTCGTATAGTGGCGTGTATCCAGAGTATACGGAAATAAATCTTCATGCCTATACTGACTATGATGGATGGGTATTTGATATCTGGTTAGGAGATGTATCAGAGGCTGAAGAAGAAAATGAAGAAATAAATATCACTATGAGTCAAGACAAATCAATTACAGCCGATTTCTTCCTTGATTTTGAAGAAGGTGATGGAACCGAGGAGAATCCTTATAAAATTGAAAATTGGTATCATTTAGATAACCTTAGAGAATATGGAGTAGGAGAGGGTAGATATTATGAAGAAAATACTCACTTTGCTCTAGCTAATGATCTGGATAAAAGTGTTGAAGGATATAATGATTTAGTAGGGGAAAATAGACCTGTAGATTACTCTGAGGATGAGTATATAGGAGATTCTAGAGATAAAGAATTTAAAACTTTGTTTTCCCCTATCAAAGAAGGAGCTCTGACAATTAATATTGAAGATTACGGTGAACCAAATGAAGATGATTATGAAGTTAACTATCAAGAAGGAACCATTATCTTTGATGAACCTCCATCTGACTTATACGGTGTCAGTAATTGGGATGATGTTACTGTAGATTACGAGTTATCAGAAACCCAGTATAAAGGCTGGGAACCGATAGGGGAACAAGATTGGAGTGATGAAGTTGAATTTGAAGGTATTTTAGATGGTCAAAATCACGAGATAAGAAGACTATTTATTAATCGATTTAACGGAGATTACTACGGATTATTCGGTTATATAGAAAATGAAGGTGAAATAAAAAATTTAGGATTAAAAGATCTGTCCATTAACCTTGTTGATTCGAGTAATGTAGGAGGATTAGCAGGCTATACCGAAGGAGAAACACATAATTCTTACGTTGAAAACGGCTCCATTTCTATTAATTTAGGAGGAGGTTATATTGGAGGCTTAATGGGTGAGTCATACGGAGATATAATTAATTCTCATGCTGAGGCAGATATATCTGCTCCTCCAGGAACTTGGAATGTTGGAGGATTAGTCGGATATATTCGAGATAGTGACATTCATGATTCACATGCATCAGGACATATAGAAGTGCCAGATAGCCCTTGGGGTATTGGAGGCTTAGTAGGATACATATATGATGGAGAAATTAACAACTCTTCCTCTACTGGAAGCATAGAAGGTGATACTCTTGGTGATGTAGGAGGTCTTATCGGGTTTTCCTACTATGTAGATATAATTGATTCGCACTCTGAGGTTGATGTATACGGAGAAAACTATGAATATGAAATAGGAGGACTGGTAGGAGGTCATTACGATGGAGACATATATGGTTCTCATTCAACAGGTTCTGTGATTACTGGTAATGAATCTTGGGGGATAGGAGGATTAACGGGTTATTTTGACGGAGCAGAGATTAAGAACTCAATTTCAACAGGAGATGTAGAAACAGGTGAAGGTTCAAGTAGTGTAGGAGGATTATCAGGATATACTAATGGAAAAGTTATTAATTCTACTGCAACTGGCTCAGTAACAGGAGATTGGTATGTTGGTGGTTTAATAGGAGAGAACGATGGGGGAAGTGTTAGTGATTCGTATGCATCTGGAGAAGTAACAGGAGAAAGTAATGTTGGCGGTTTAATCGGATATAACTATGGTGATCTATCTCAATCATACGCTACAGGACAAGTAAAAGGAGAAGATTTTATAGGAGGACTAACCGGAGAACATTATGACTATGAATACGGAATTGAAAAATCATACGCAACAGGAAATGTAAAAGGAGCAAACTACACAGGAGGACTAATAGGAAGAAACGGAGGAACAGTAAATTCCTCATACTCACAAAGCAAAGTACAAGGAAAAAAACACACAGGAGGACTAACCGGAAGAAACGGATACAACGAAGACTGGTCAGGAAAAATAATCAATTCCTACTCCACCGGAAACATAACTGGAGAAAAATACACAGGAGGACTAATAGGGAGCCAAAACAACACCTACAGCGAAGCCCAAAACTCATACTGGGACACAGAAACCTCTGGACAAGATGAAAGCGACGGAGGAATAGGAAAAACGACAGCAGAAATGCAAAACTTCAAAATCTATGGGTTTGGAGGATGGGACATAGATTTCAACACGGATGAAGATTACGAGGACTACAATGACGGATACCCTTTCCTATCCTGGGAATACGAAGAAAACTCCCCAACATGGTACATATACGAAGATGAAGAAAATATAGAGGATTATACTCTCTCTATAGACAAAGAAGGTGAAGGAGAGATAAAAGTAAACGGAGAAGAAATAGATGTACCTCATGAAGAGGAACTAATTGCATTAACTAGTGTCTACATCGAAGCAATTCCAGATGAAGCATGGAGATTTACTGGTTGGGAAGGTAATATACCGGAAGAAATGAAAGAACAAAAATTAATTCAGGTGACTATAGTTGAAGATACTTCTATTTCCGCTAATTTCTTTGAAGAGTTTGCGGGTGGAGAAGGATCAGAGGATAATCCATATCAGATAGAAAATTGGTATCATCTAGATAATGTTAGAAATTATTTAGATTCTCATTTCAAAGTTATAGAAAACTTGGATAGATACACTGATGGTTATGACGAGTTAGTTAAAAATACTAATACACAAGAATTAGCAAACGACGGGAAGGGTTGGGAGCCTCTCAGCAATGATACAGATGATTTCACAGGTTCTTTTGATGGAGGAAACCATACTATAGAAGATTTACATATAAACAGGCCGGAGGATAATGTAAGTTTATTTGGATATTCAGAAGGAGCAGTATTTGAAAATATAGGTATGGAAAATGTGAATATAACCGGACAAATAGCAGCATCTCTAGTGAATATGGGTGTAGGAGGAGAAATAAGCAATTCTTATGCTCAGGGAAAAATCAATGGCACTATGGGAGATACAGGTGAGACTGGAGCTGGAGGATTGATTGCGATAATTGCTGAAGGAATTATTAAAAACTCTTATTTCGAAGGAGAGGTGACTGGATCAGAGATTGCAGGTGGATTAGTCGGTGCAAGCCAAGATAGTAGTATTCAAGATTCAAATTTTAATGGTTCAACGATTCAAATAGCAGAAGAGCCTGCTGAAAGAATGGTAGCAGGTGGATTGATAGGAATTAGTGAAGGTAGTTATGTCTCTAATTCTTATGTTGAGGGTTCTGTCCACGGAGAAGTTATGGTAGGTGGATTAGTTGGAAACTTGGATCATCAATCAACTGTCTTTGACTCTTATGCAGAGGGAAATATATCAGGAGAAATGATCGTAGGTGGCTTAGTAGGCATGAGCCAAGGTGGTGAAATCAAAAATACAAAATTCAATGGTGAGGTTCTATCAGAGGGAGAGAGACCTCATACAATGATAGGGGGATTAGTTGGGTCTGATGTGGTTGCTCCTCATACAGTTAAAAATTCTCAGTCAAGTGGGGAAGTAACTTTAAACACCACTAATCTAGGTCATCAAGGTGCTATAGGAGGGCTTGTTGGTCATGGAAGTCATGTAATAGAGAGTAGCTCTAATTCAACTGTAAAAATAATTGGAGAATTAGAATCTTCAGATATTGGACCTAGAACAATAGGGCCTGGAGGAGTAGAAGTAACTGTAGGAGGATTAGTTGGATACCTAGAGCAAAGTTTTGGAGGGCCGGTCTCCACGCTGAAGAATTCTTATTCGGAAGGGGAAATAATTGAAAATTTAGAAATTATGGGAGAAGAAGGAGAAGCTCTATCAATTGGTGGTTTAGTAGGTTACAACGATAATGACTTAATAATAAATAGTTATTCAACAACTTCAATAAATAAGAATATCCAAAATGAAAATATTGTAGTAGGGTCACTTGTAGGATTTGAAGAACAATATAGTGATACTGTAGATTCCATTGCTCTTGAAAGTGATTTTCCTTTAATAGGAATGGAACAAGGAAGTCAATCAGGGAGAGTCACAGAAGCACCTGAAGAAGATATGAAAACCGTTGAACTATACAATAACAACGACTTTAAAGAATACGAAAATCTAAGTGAACCGTGGGATATAGCTACAGTTGGAGAATGGGATGGTGAAACTTGGCACATAGAAGAGGATGAGGATTATCCAAGATTAGGATTCCCCTTCGAAATATCTTACGAGATCGAAGACTGGTACGACTTAGATAGAGTTAGATATGATTTAGAAGGAGACTATACTTTGATAAACGATATTGATGAAGATACTGAAGGATATGAGGATGTAGTATTTGATGAATCAAATTACGAAGGAGAATGGGAAGCGGGAAAACAATATGAAAGAGATGATATAGTATCATTCATATTAGAAGACCAGAAATTCTATCTGAAATGTATAGAATCTCACCAACAAGATGATGGAGATGAGAACCCTGATATTGAGTACTGGGAAGTAGGGATTGGTTTCGAGCCAATAGGTAAAGAGGATAGTAGATTTAGAGGTTCATTAGATGG
>CAZOFO010000013.1:0-15410 GCA_964579265.1 Microcaldota archaeon | reverse complement strand
TCTACTCCTGCTTCGCTGCATACTTTTGCGAAGTTTCCTCCTGTGTAGGGGATGTCGGTTCCTGCTTTCTGGTGGTCGTATATTACTGGTTTGTCGGTGTATTCTCTTGTAACTTCGACTATTTTGGGTAGACTGTATTTTAGTGCCAGTGAGAATCCTACTTTGTAGCCTCCTATTTTCTTCACATCTGCTGTGTCTCTTACTACTCTTTCATGATGTTCTATGTCGTTTACGTCGCAAGCAGCTATAACGGATCTGTTCACGTCTATTATATCGGTCATTTGATCACCTCCTGGTTCTTATTTTATTTTCTTTGTCTAATCTTTTCTATGTTTTTCAGTATATTCTCTTACTTCTCGTGCTTTTTCTTCACTAATTAATTCTTGTTTTTCCAGTGAATCCACCATTTCAAGCACATTCATAGCTCTTTTTAGATCTATATTTCCTTCTTCTTTCAGTTTTTTTACTCCTCCTTGCATTCTATCTAGGATCACTACTGAGTCTCTTACTGTGTATCCTTCGTCTCTTAAGGCGTTTATCACTTCCATGTTACTTCCTCCAGTGGTCACTAGGTCTTCGATCACTACTAATTCTTGCCCGTCTTCCACTGTTCCTTCTACTCTGCTCTTTGTACCGTGTTCTTTCGATTTCTTTCTAACGTAGATCATAGGTCTATTCGTTTTTTGAGCTGTCACTGAAGCAAAGGGCACTGCTGCTGTTGGTACTCCTACTAATACGTCTTTTTCCGAGATATTGCTTTCTTCTTCCAGTAGTTCTTTGTATACATCCGTTACTTTGTCAAATGCCTCTGGAAAGGATGGTACTACTCGAAGATCCACGTAGTAAGGGCTCTTTTTTCCTGAAGTAAGGGTAAATTCTCCGAACTTAACCGCTCCTATCTCCAGTAGAACCTTGGATAACTCGTCCTTGTCAACCATTTTTCCACCTCCGTAAAAGTTTATCTGGTATCTTTGGTTCACTAGAAATATAATGAATCTCTTCTAGAGAAAACTTCTTTCTCCGAAAAATACTCCGAATTGTGGGAAGAATACGAAAAACAGTCCTCTATAGAATCTCAAATAGTGAAAGTAGCGGATGTACTGGATGCTATAGCTCTGGCAAAGTTAACTCCCTCTGCCGACATGTCAGGATTCTACAGAATGAGGGAAATTAAGAAAGAAAAATTAAAAGAGAGAAATCAGGATCTAGAAGAATTGATGATGGACGCCTCGAATATGATATTGGATGGAGAAGTAAAACCTTATAGAAGATTTGAAGAAAAAAGGCAAAAAAATTTATCCGGGGAAACACCAAAATAGTTCCGGATAGATATGAACCAGGAAATAATCGAAGAAGTAAAGGAATTCGTGAAAAAAGAATGCGAGAAACCTAGCTCCAGCTACGGAAGCGATCCATTTGACTTTCACTTCAAATCTGTGGTCAAGTACTCCCGCGAGATGGCTGAAGAACTGGACGCGGATAAAGAAGTAGTTACTGTAGCGGCTTGGCTACACGACATAGGATCCATAGTACACGGAAGAGAAGACCATCATCTAACAGGTAAAAAGATAGCGGAAGAAAAATTGAAGGAACTAGGATACGACGATGATAAAATAGAACTAGTTAAAGAATGTATAGAGAACCATAGAAGCTCCGTGGATAACCCTAGAGAAACTTTAGAAGAAAAAATAGTCGCTGAAGCCGATGCAATGAGCAGCTTTGACGATATCCCAGGTTTATTCCAAGCTGCATTTGTACACGAAGGTAAGAACCGTAGAGAAGCAAGAAAATCGGTTAAAGACAAGCTGGAGAGAAAGTGGAACCAGCTACATTTTGAAGAATCCAGAGAGATAATAAGACCCAAATACGAAGCAGCTATGAAGATACTGGGTTAGAGTTCAATTAAGGATTATAAAAGCTACATTCACGGACATCGCTATGAGTATCCAGATTATATAAGGTATGAATAAGTAACCTGCTTTCTTTGAAACTTTGTAGAATTCCCATGCAGTCCATACAACGAAGAAAAGCATCACTAGCATCGTTATTAATCCACCCCAGAGACTCTGGAAAGTGAAGAAAACGAATGACCAGCTGAAATTAATAGCGAGCTGTATGAAGAAAAGACCTATTGGTTTTTTATTTTCACTGAAACCTTTCTCCCATATCATATAGAGGGCTATACCCATCAAGATGTATAGAATAATCCATATTATACCTATTAACCATCCTGGAGGCTGAAAAAAGGGTCCTTCAAGGCTAATGTACCATTCACTTTGTGGATTTGTTAGAAACCCGGATATCATCCCGGCTAGAACTGGTATACCTATGGATGTAACGAGTTTAAAGAATTTGTTTCTATTGAATCTACCGAGTTCCAATGAAATCCACCTATATATATTTGGGTAGACATTATTTAAAAGAATCACTTATTTAATTTATAGAAAAAGGACGGGGTCATATGGGTAGTAACCGGAAGAGATCAGGTCAGAAAAAGAAAGAAGGTAAAAGTAGCTCTAGTAACTCAAAACCTAGGGGAGAGATAGATAAAGTAAAAAAGGAGCTTAAAGAAGCAGATAATCCTATGGAGTTTCTTAAAATCAAAAAATCATTGAAAAAGAGAAGGGGTGTTGGAGAAAAAACAGCTCAAGATATTATAGATAAAGCTATAAAAAGAATTGAAAGAGAGAAGGAAGGTAAAGAACTTACTGAGAAGGAAAAAACGGAAAATAAAGATCTAAGTAGAAGAAAGAGAAAAACAAAAATGGAAGAGAAGATAGATAGAAAGAGCCCGGAAAAAGCTGCATATGAATACTTCATGGAAAAAGGAAAAACAAAGGAAGCTATAAAAATAAAGTATGGAGGTAAGGGAGAAAGAGAAGAATACACGCAGATGGCAAATAAAAAAGTTTTGGAGAATCCTAAGAAGTTCCTCAGTAACTTGAGAGAGAAGAGAAGGCGAGGGAAGAAGGTTGACATTAATGAAATAATCGAGAAGTTATAATAATCCTTCAAAATTCAAAAATTAAATTCCTCCGAGTAGGTAGAGTATCGCGGCAGTTATTATCCCTACTATAAGCATTTTTAGAGCGGATATGATCTTCCTTTCTTTACTAACGCTTCCTAGGAAGTAACCCAGGAATGAGAGGATAACAAGAGACATAGCTATTGAAAAAGAATAAGCTAAATTCATAGGTATTATACCTACAAATGATAAAGCAAAAGGCAGTATGCACATCAATCCTGTTACAAAGGGAGATAATCCATTCACTATAGAAGCTTTCAGTGATAATTTTTTAAGTTTCTTCTCATGATAAGTTCCATCCATCCCTTTTAACATCTTTCCTTCCAGATCTTTTAGGTCTTTTTCTCTTTCTGCTCTTTCCGCCATGTATGCGGAAGAGAAACCGCTTATTCCAAGTGCTATTAAAGCACCAATGCCTGTGCTGATTGGTACTAGGGGGTTTTGAACTCCTGAGATGAATAGACCCATAACTATACCTAAAGTGGTTAGAACTCCGTCAAAGGAGTTGAGAACGAAGTATCTTCTACCTATCTTGCCGAGTTTAAGGAATTTTTCAAGCATTTTTCAATCTTTTTTCTAATTTTTTACTTTGCCCATTCGCTCTTTCCTTCTCTTTCGTAAGTGGTTTCTGCTTCTTCAACTAGTTTTTTCCCTGCTGATGCTTCGTCTATAGAGTGTACTGATCCTCCTAATTCTTTTATCTTTTTCTCTATTTCCTTGGCATCCATTTTTCCTCTAATTGTTACTTTTATATTCTCTACTTCTCTATCAATCTCGTACAGAGATACATTCACTCCTTCTATGCCTTTCTCCTCTGACAGTTTCTTTGCGAACTCGGCTAGATCTGGTTCGTGTGGTTTTAGAACATCTAATACTAGTTTTCTGATCATGATCAACGCCTCCTTGTTGTTTATTTGTGTTCTTTTTTTAGGAAAGAGGATTCTGAAGACTTTTTATACGCGGTTTTTCTTATCTTTTCCAGTTCTCTTTTGCTTATCTTACCTTCTTTTTTGAACTTTTTGCATTTTTCTTGAAAGTCGTCCATTAATATAGATCTTTTTCTCTTCTTTTTTTGAATCGAATCGCTTATCCTTTTTCCTTTTTCGTAATCCGCTTTATTTGCATGCTGGAGCTCTTCTTCTTTCAGTTCCTCTATTTTTTCCTTTAATTCTCTTATCTCTCTCGCATCTTCGAGTAGGTGAAAGTACTCCATATCCTTTCTGTATTTTTTCCCTCCTTTTTTCCTCTTTTTTGCTTCTTCGGTTTCTTTGTTTTTCTTTTTTTTCATCCTTTCACCTTTCTTCTTGCTTTATTTTTATTGTATCCGTTGAGTTATATTTTTTTGGATACGAGTAATTAGTTATATTTCAATTTTATCCCTATCTATCTAAAGTTTAGGTCCCTTTCTCTTTCCCCTGGATTATTTCTACTACTGGATTATGTGTATTACTAGAGGGACTTAAAAATTTAGAAAGAATTTGCCTCCCCCGTGTTTCAGGGGGAGGAAGGCTCACCCAAAGGACATAGAATTTGCGTATATATGTTTAACTATTTAATTTATTTAAGTATTACTTCTAATTTTAACCAACAAATGCTCTATATATTAAGTAAAATATGAGGTTATGACTAATAATTTCAATAGGTTTTTGGGTTTAATTCTAAAGACCTAATAAAATGGAAGAAATTAGATAGAAATGGAAAAAACTCCAATTAAATAAAATAAACATTAGATTTAATAAGAACTTATAACACAATATATCCAATGGAACTCGATCACATAGATAGAATAATACTACAGGAACTAAGTAAACAGAGCAGAGTCTCTCTGAAAGAAATAGGTGAGAAAGCAGGCTGTTCAACTCAAACAGTCATAAACAGGCTTGACAAGATAAAAGAAGAAATAGAATTAACTCACACAATAGAACTGAACTTCCCTGATATAGGCTATACTACTGAATACTTTGTAAGAGTTAATCTAAGAGATGATGTTTTAATAGATACTAACGAGATAGAAAGAGTTCTTAAAGATTCTCCATATGTGCAATTCGCGGCACTGACAAAAGGAGACTTCGATCTATTTATATGGAGCATAGCACCCTCTCCTGGAAAATACGAAGAACAGATGGAAGCAAAAATAAGAGTCACATTGGACAAATATATAGATGAATGGACCGCACATGCTCTCTTAGTGAAAAGAAGCGGTTTTTTACCTGTAGATAACGAAATAATAGATCTCCTAAATATAAAAAACAAAGAAAAAGATCTATTAAAATTATTAAATGAAAACTCCAGAGTCAAACTAGGGAAAATAGCTGAAAAACTCGATGTAAGTAAACCAACAGCAAAGTACCATCTCGATAAAGTGAAAAAACAGTACGTAAAAAGATTCACATCTTACTACAGCGGTATAGAGCAATTGAACCACGCAGTAAGATTCCTCCAAGTATGCGGAAGTGAAGGAGATTTCGAAAAATACTCTCCAGCAGTATACAATCTCTACACGGAGGAAGAGAAAAAAGCATTCAACAAGCTGTCCTACTCAACCGTTGTTTCAGGAGGAATGGACTCCTTCTTCCTGGAAACGTACAAAACATTATCCGAATACAACCAGCATCAAAAAACGCTTGAAAAATATTACGATAAAATAATAAGAAAGGAATCCAACGCCATAATCACTGATATATTAAAAGGAGTAGTTCCTGTAAGAAAAATAGATATAGAGAAAGAACTCGACTACTTACTCTCACCAGTGGAAACAGACTAAATATGAGGTATAAAAAATGGAAGATAAAATAATGCATGAATGGAATAAAGGAAAAGGAAAAGCCTACATAACCGCAGGAACAGGACAAGGGAAGACACCACTAGCAGCATTCGATTTCGCGGAATTAGATGCCAATATAACCGCTACAAACGCAATACCAGTAACTTCATTCATTCCACCCACCTGGGAAGTACAGATGGCTGGAAAAGAACTTCAAGAAAAAACTGACAAGGGAAGATTCATACCCATGGCCTTCGAGTATGAAACATCAAAACTTGAATCAGTAGCGGCAGCAGTAGCAGTAGGAATTCCAGAAGGAGATCACGCGGGAATATTCATGGAGTACTCCGAAAAAGGAATGGGAGCAAAAGAACTTGAAGAAAGAGCAAGAAAATCAGTAAAAGAAGTATTCAGCTTCAGGAACTGGAAAACAAAAGATATACTCAGCAAATCAGTGGAAGAAAGACCAAAAAGAAACACCTATGCATGTAGCCTAGTTTCTATACTTTTCTTCCCAGATAAGACAGGGGAAGATTGAATAATAAATTTACCTTCAATTCAATGGTCTTTTAATGAGTCCCCTTCCCTAACATCCATGGTAAAAATCTCTTTTTTTGTCTCTCTAGCTTTTCTTTTCATTCTTATAAACTCTTTCCTTTTCTTTTCCACTGCATGATCAATTACCTTATCCTTTTGATCTATTCTATATCTTTTTGGCCTTTCACTATTCGAAAATATCAATCCTATGTCTTCTAAATTATTTAAAACTGAGTATATCTTTGAATAAGGCACCTCAGTTTCTTTAGATATCTCTTCAGCACTCAAACTATCTTCCCGAATCAAACAGGATAGAACTCTAGCCTGGTATTCGTTAAAACCCAATCTGGATAAGTACCTCCACCTCTCCATAAACTGATTCCTCCTGGTAAAATTGGAGATTCTTTTTATAAATACTTTATGGTGGTGAATCTAAAAAAAACAACATAATTCAAATTAAACCCCTATCTAATCCACTTTCAATTGAATTTATTAGATAAACACTGAAAAATAATTCATATGTCTCCAACAATCACTTTAGTTAATGTATTCAGTGTTCTTATTTCAAAAGATCTATACTATATTCCCTAAAAATTAGTCAAGAAAGTCCTTTAGTTAATTCTAGATTTACCTGTAAACGTTCTCCACTTCGTACCCTTTTTCTTCAAGGTGGTGTAATATGTCTTTCTCTCCTACGAGGTGCAGGTAACCAACTGTAATGAAGTAAGTATTGTGTTCACCGTCTTCAAGCAGTTTATCTATCTCTTCTGCCATTTCTGCATCTCTTCTTTTTACTAGTGCTTCTTGAAATTCTATCATCGAGTCTGTTTTATTCTCTTCCATGAGCATTTTTCTTCTTTCTTCCGCCATTTCATCAATTTCATTATCTCTCCAGCTAGTATAGAGTTTTTCAAGTTCTCCATCCATTAACTCTCTTTCCTCTATAGTTGATTCCAAGTAGATCCTCTGTGATTCGTTTGATAGTTTTCCGTAAGGTTCAGTCTGTTCTTCGATCGTCTCTAGACCAATTATATCCATCTCTCTATCTTCTGCTTTTTCATGGAAATGAGACTCTATTCCAAATTCGGGTTCGAACCCGGTTTCCCTTATTGAATTTTCAGCTATCAGCATAGCGGCAAACCAGGGTTTGAAGGACTCTATATCCATCATGTTCATCCCTGGTTCTGTATCTTCAAGTATCTCTTTTGTTTCTTTAAAAGTTTCATTAGGTACTACGTCTGTCATCACTGTATTGGGTTCGTAAGTACCTATATTTATCAATTCAACCGCTTTTCCCATGTCGTTAGTACTTGACAGATCCAGTTCAAAGGCAATAGCCTCTGATTCTTCAAAAGCATTTTCAACTTCGCTGTGAAGAGGATACATTTCTTCTTTTCCAAAGTGTATTGATCCGAATAAATAAGCTTTGTTCTCCGCGTTTTTAACTTCGTAAAGAACTCCTTTTGATCTTTCTTCATCATCTATATATTGATCTTCATCACTTTCATTGTTCTCTATAGTTTCTTCCGGGTCCCGGTCCAGCTCTCCGTCTAGAGATATTACCAAGATACCTATCATTAAGATAGCCATCAAGAACACGAGTGCTGCAGCCGCTTTCCTCTTCATCCTTATCCTCTCTATTAGAATTAATGCTTTCAGCATTTAAATTGATGGTGGGTCTTTACTCTTCAGTTGTATCTGTTTTTGATTGCTCTTGATTTTTGTTTCTCTTTACCACTCTGTACAGAGGCACTGAAACTAGAATAACGAACGCAGTGAATACCCATAGAGGATTCAGATCGATTAATCCAGGTATAAGTATCACTATGAGTATCCCTAGGGTTATATCGCTAAGCTCTATGAAAAGCAGATCCACCCAGTTCATCTCCTGAATCTCCGAGTTCAGTTTTTCTCTCAAGCTCATTTTCGTTCCTCCACTAAACCTGTATTTTCTAAATAGTTTTGAGAATAAAAGATTTTCCCCTCACAAGCTGAATTTTATAAAATATCAATCACTTAATAATCTAGGATTGAAAATGAAGAAAGCTTATTTAGATATAGAGACCACGGGACTAAGTTTCAAGAGAGACAAAGTAACAGTAGTAGGTTTTTACGATCCTGATAAAGAAAACGTGATACAGTTAGTTAAAGATAGAGACTTGAAAACCGATTCATTGAAAAGACAGATCGATAAAATCGACAGGATGATAACGTTTAATGGAAAGAGATTCGATGTACCGTTCCTAGAGAAAAAATACGGTATACAGAAGGACTTCGAACATGTAGATGTCTGCATGATGAAATCAAAATTAGGTATGAAAGGCGGATTAAAAGAGATAGAGAAAAAACTAGGTATAGAAAGAGAAGAGGAGCTGGACGGATTAAAGGGAGGACACGCACCTAAGTTATGGGAGGAGTACTGTGAAAGAGGAAACAGGAAAGCCATGAAGAAACTTCTGAATTACAATCAAGCTGATCTCAAAAAACTGCACGAAGTTCATAAGATAATAAAGAAAAGGATAGATAACGGCGTAGATCAGTGATTATACTTACTTAAAAAAAGGATGGGGAATATGAACGATAAGGAGATAATGATAACGATATCTGCAATCGCAGCGATACTAATAGTGGTAGGGTATATAGGAACAATCCGACAGGAAACAGGGAAGACAGAATATACTTTTATAATAGAGGAAGATGAGGAGAATATTTGTAGAGAAGTAATGGGGAATGGATCTAGTATAGGAGTGGATAATATCAGTAGGCCTGAAGATAAGAGCGATTTTCAAAGGATACTTCGGGAAATAAACCAGAGTCAAGGGAAAGAAAAGATAGTGCCAGTACCATACACAGAGGAAAAAAGCATGCCTACCGAGGAATGGGAGGCCTACGAACACCTAGAGATAAATGGAACTCCCTACACCAAGAACATAGGGATAAGGATAAATGGAGATAGGGTTCGATGCAGATCATTCAAAGGCCATATAGAGATAGAGCCGGTACAAACGGAATAAAAAATGATAAGTCAGGATCTCTTTGTTTAGGGAAAACGAAAGAAAAATAGATAAGAAGGCAGTATAACCTTATTCATTGTGTTTAGTGCCTTTGTGCTGTTTTAGCAGAAAATCTACTTGTTTTTCTGTTTTTGCTCTTATTACTTTGCCGCAGTTATTGCATCTTTTACTCTTATTTTTATTTTTCAACAATCTATCCACCTCTTTTGGATCTTTCATGTTTTACATTTTTACTTATTTTTCTTTTCTCTTTCTCTTATTATTTTTGAAATGGGTTCTGCTTTTTGTCTGGATTCGTTGAATATGTCAAGAGCTTCTTTTTTACCTGTTCCGAACATTGAATCTATTCGATTGATTAATTTTTTTTCTTTTTTATTTAGATTTTCCATTGATCTTGGTTTTTGATTTCCTACCCAAGGTTCTTTTATCATTTCTACTTTTTGAGTTATTTCTGGATATCTTCTTTTTCCTTTTTTTCTCTCCAGGTATCTTTTGATGTATTCTGTTTCTTCTTCCTTTGTCTCTTTCCCTATTTTTTCAGCTAGACTTGTTATAGCGTTGTATTTTAAGATTTCTTCGTTATCTAATGCTTTTATTCTTTCTTCTATGTATTCTCCCAGTTTCATCTCTCCTTCTTTAACTTTTTTTCTCATCTGCTGTAGCTTCTTCTCTCTCTTTTTTCTTTTTGGAATCTCTCTTTTGATTATTTCTTTGGCGTGGTCTCTTGATATTTTATCTTTTTCTGTTCTTTCTTGAACTTTTTTTAGTTTTTTCCCTTTCTTTTTTTCCTTTCTCATTGTATCATTTAAATAGTGTTTTTGCTTTAAATAAAGTTTTTTGTTTTAGGTGGTTCGAGGTATTTGTAGGGGTTTAAGAAAAAGGTATATAATTGTTCTTTAAGCTGTTTTCTTGTTTCAGAATTCTTTTTTTACTTTTTTTTCCAGTTTCTTACCTATCTTTTTTCTGATTTCTCTTTGTTTTTCGTTTTCTCTTGCTTGTCTGGTTGTGCCTGTTTTTTCAGTTGTTAGGGATCTGGCTAGGGTTCTTGAGATGCTTCCAACTTCTGCTGTTGGGTTGTAGTTTTCTTTCTTACTTGTAAGTTCTGACATTCCGAAGTCAACTACTTTTAGGTATGGTTTGGTTTCTCCTTCTTTTTTTACTCTTTCCACTAGTATGTTTCCTCCGTGTAGGTCTCGGTGTTCCACTCCTTTTTTCATTAGTTCTTTTATTATTTCTGCTGATTGTTCTATGATTTCTTCTTCGTGTTTTTTCAGCCATTCTTTTTCTTCTTTGTATATCTCCTTGGCGTTTTCTATTTCTTCTTCCACTACTTTCTTCTTTCCTTTGTATTCGGATTCTTTTGATCCTCTTATCTGTACGAAGTGGCTTTCTTCTTTTTTTTCAGGTTTCAACATTGCTGTTTCTGCTTTTATAGATTTTTCTCCTATAAAGTCTTTTTCTCTTGATTTTTCTCTATTAGGTTTCTGTTTTTTCTTTTCTTTTTCTCTTCTTTTCTTTATCTCGTCTTTTAATTCTTCTTTTCTTTTCATTAGTTCTTGTTTTTTATTTCTGTACTTTTTTTCTTTCATTTTATCAGTCCGTTGTGAAGAAGTGAGTAATGGGTTATGATGTTTTATTCTATTTCTTCACATAATTCATGGCTTGTACATCGTTCTTCGTTACATACTTCTTCGTATTGATGTTCACAATCTCTTGTTTGTTGCATTTTGTTATAATGACATCCTCCTCCACCGCAAGTTTCATCTTCCCAGTCAGTACATACTTCATTACAATTTAAATCTTCATCTATTTCGAAGTTCGCTGTTATTTCCTTATCTTCGTCCATTGTCACGGTTATTGTCTCTGAATCTTCTTCTTCTGGCTCAGTTATGCATTCTATTATTGCTTTTGCGTAAATAGTAATAGGTTCGCATGTATAGCTACTTAATACTGAACCTTCAATTTCTGGAACTTTTGCTTCTGCTTCGCAAGATTCTATAATAAATGATTCGTCTCTCCAAGTAGTTTCTCCCGTTGAGCATATGGAACAGTCTTCATGACCGCCTGTTCTTGATTCGGTTCTATATCTGTTTTCCTGGTCGTCTGTATCACAGCTGGGCCATTCACCTAAAGTATTTGTTCTTTCGTAGGTTGTTTCAGGTAAGTCTCCGGTCCATTTATTGAATTCCCAGTATTCGTCTGGTTGTGCTGTTAGTGTTACTTCTGTTCCTTCTTCGTATTCGTCTTGTTCTGGTTCTGCATCTACTTCTCCTTCTCCATCTATGTTGGTTGTTAGGGTGTAGTTTTCTATTTCTTCCTGGAAGTGTGCTGTTATTTCCTTGTCTTCGTCCATTGTCACCGTGATTTCTTCTTCCGTGCTTGTATGGTCGCCTGTCCATTCTTGGAAGTACCATCCTTCTTCAGGTGTTGCCTCCACTTCTACTTCAGTACCCTCTGTATATTCGTGTGTTCCTTGTTCTGGATTTGTTTCTCCGTTTCCTTCTGTGTTAATTGTAAGTTCTCTGTATTTTGGGGTCTCTTCTGTGAAGTGTGCTGTTATGTTTTTGTTTTCTGTCATGTTTAGTGTGATTTCTTCTTGTTCTTTCTGTTCTTCTGGTATGTCTCCTGTCCATTCTTGGAAGTACCAGTCTTCATCGGGGATGGCTGTTACGGTGACTTCTTCATCTTCTTCGTATTCATCTTGGTCGGGATCTATTTCTACATCCCCTTCTCCTTCAATATTGGTTATTAGGTTGTAATATTCCGGTTCATCTTCTGTAAATTTCACTGTTATTTCTTTGTCTTCGTTCATTGTTAGTGTGCATGTTTCGCCGGTGCAGTCTCCTGTGAATTCTTCTAGTTTCCAGTTTTCTTCAGCCGAGGTTGTGACTGTGACTTCTTCTCCTTTCTCATAGGTGTGTGTTCCTGGTCCTGGGAACGTGTTTCCTTCTCCTTCTATCTCTACTGTTAGGTGATGGTAATCTATTTGAGGGTCTTTTTCATCGAATATCGCTGTTATTTCTTTGTCTTCGTTCATTGTTAGTGTGCATGTTTCGCCGGTGCAGTCTCCTGTGAATTCTTCTAGTTTCCAGTCTTCATCTGAAGTGGTTGTGATCGTTATTTGTTCTCCTTCTTCGTATGTATGTAGTCCTGGTTCTGGATCCGTGTTTCCTTGGCCTTCTAGATCAATTTTTAATTCATATTCTTCTATTTTTCTTTCTTTAAAATGAGCTGTTATGTTTTTATCCTGGTCTATGGTTATATCTATTTCTGATTTTGTATCGTTGTGGTCTCCTGTCCATTCTTGGAAGTACCAGTCTGTATCAGGTATCGCTGTTATTTTGATGTTTTCTTCTTCTTCGTATGTATGGTTTCCTGGTTCTGGATCCGTGATTCCTTCCCCTTCTATATCTATTATTAGTTTGTATTCATCTGTTTCGTTTACTGGGTCCGTCGTTCTGGTTCTAGTTGTTTCTTCTGTTTGTATCATTCCCACTAGTCCTGGTACTGCGAATCCAAGTAGTAAAATAAAGATAATTAGGTATACTGGTAGGCTTGGTATGCCTCTCATTTCCAGGGGATCCACTGCTTTGTACGATGGTATTCCTTTTCTGTCAAGGAAGTCGATCATTTCGAACCATTTATCTTCTAGGTTGTAATATATCTCTTTTAGACTCATTTTTATCCGTATTTTTCTAGTTGCAGTGGAATGTTATATCTGGGAAGTCACCGTCAACAACAGTGTACTGCGTACCGGATGTAAAGTGGTCTTCATCTGTTGATACTAGATCTACGTATGCTTCTTCACCAGCTTCTAATCCTAAATCGAATGATATGTTTCCTCTGTGTTCTCCTTCTGAGTATACTGTTACCATTCTATCGGACCCTATATTTACTCCACCAGTATTTACTATTCTTGCACTGGCATTACTTGGGGTTTCAGCTTCGTTTAGGTTGCATTCTCCTACGGTGAATGCTGTTTGTGCTGTTTCTGCTCCTTCTCTTAGAGAAAGTATTTTATGGTCTTCATAGTAGTAGTACTCTATCTCATCTTCTTCATCTGGTATTCCGTTTTCTGTTTCTTCGCCGTCTGGTTCTTCTTCTGCGAATGGTCCTATACATCCTGTGAGTGTGATTAAACCGAAGAGAACTATTGTTATCAGAAAGATTGAGGTTATTTTCTTTTTTTCCATCCATCCACCTATGTTAATATGTTTTTCTAATGATTTATATCTTTACTCTTGAGAGATGTTTAAAGAAATTAAAGTGTGGAGGCTTTAATCTAAATATACTTGGAGATACAAAATTCTATCAGAGGTGAGCTCTTGGAGGGGGAAGAAGGAAAACCTGAGAAAAAGGAAGGAAGATGCAGTTACCACCAGTGTGATTACAAGGGAGAGTTGGAGAGATGCGATCACTGCGGGGAATACTACTGCAAAGAACACCTGAACCCCAAGCCACCTGGAACACCGAAGTTCAAAAGCACCAGCAAGGAAGATCTAGAGTTCATGGAAAAATGGAGAGAGGACGGACACCCCTGCGTACCCTATGGTAGAGAGTGGAGAAAACAGAGAAAAGATAAAGAAAAAGGCAAATCCTTTAAAAAAGCTCTTGATAAAACTAAAAAGCAGAGAGAAGAGAGAAAAGCAACTGCAACTCCAAGTAGAAGCACCAGCTCATACAAGGGAGAAAAAACTGAAAAAGGTCCTTCCCCTCTCATAATTATACTAATGGCTGCTATTGCCCTAGGAGCCTTACTTTACTTCTTCTACCACCCAGGAGCCGAAATAACGACCACAGATGAGGTAGAAAGATGTGAAGACGGAGCGGTCTATGGAGAATGTTCCAGTGACAAACCATATTACTGTAAGAACGGTACTCTGATAGAAAGACCAGAGATCTGCGGATGCCCTCCGGACCACGAATTAAAAGATGGTGAGTGCCAGGAGATAAAGAGATGTGAAGACGGAACAAGATACGGCAAATGTTCCACTGAAAAGCCTCTATACTGTGAAAATGGCTCACTCATAGAAAAACCTTCTCTATGTGGATGTCCTGAAGAAACCACTCTAAAAAACGATACCTGCGTATCTATATATCTCTTAAACTCTACCAATAGAACCCTAGACTATACATTGAGAGGAGAAGAAGAACAGATTTCCTTCGAAGTATACAAAGAGCTCGCTGAACACCTCTCCAACATCTCCAGATGGTACACATGCGATCCGGAATGCCCTACAGATAGAGAAATACAGCTAAGATTTATTGACCACGAAAAACAGGAAGAACAGCTCAAAGGCCTGGCTGAAAAGATACAGCAGGAGACTGAAAACAAGGACGATCAGGCCAGAATAGCAATAAGCCTCACCCAAAAAATACCCTACGACCACTCAGTAGTTGTAATGGGAACCAATAGATACCCATATGAAGTTATATATGATAACAAAGGACTATGTGGTGAAAAATCACGGTTACTAGCATTCCTGATAAGAGAGATAGGATACGGAACATCACTGCTCCGCTACGAAGAGGAAAACCACATGTCCGTTGGAGTAAAGTGTCCATCTCAATACGGAGGATATGAACATGAAAACACGACTTACTGCTTTATTGAATCCACAGCTCCAACCATACCTACCTACGATGATGGAGAATACGTAGGAGTAGGAGAATTAGAATCAGAACCCAATATAATACACATCAGCAACGGAACCTCATTCGAAAGCATCTCAGAAGAATATGAAGATGCTGAAGAATGGAAAAGACTAAATGAACTATCAGAGGAAAGAGGAGGAATACTACCCCCACAAGAATATAACAAATGGATTGATCTAAGAGACAAGTATGGTATAGAGACATAGTGAATTATCCACGTTAATACTCGGCAGTAGAAGAGATAATCGAGCTAGGCATAGCAATGCATTATACTGCGAGTAAGAATGGAGAGAGGGGGAGTAGAGGGTTCAGGTAAGAGAACCCTCTGAATTTTTTACTGTTACTTCTACAATCAACTCCAATTAACTCACGGGAGTAGAAAAAACGGCTTAAATCTCTTATGACCAAAGCAACC
>CAZOFO010000012.1:0-16146 GCA_964579265.1 Microcaldota archaeon | reverse complement strand
AACCACTTCCCTTTTTAAATACCTACTACCTTATCCTATACATGTATCCACTAATACAGATGCTTGGAATGATAACAGCACCATTACAAGGGATAATAACAAGCGGATCCACAGCACTTACCCTACCCCTAACCGACCTAATACCCGCTTTTCTAGTAGACCTAATACCAGGATTCGATACCTTGGACCTAATAATGCTTGGAATAAGAGTAGTAGGACTAATATCAATCATACATTTCGTCAGAAGCAGAATCACAGAATCAGTAATAGCCACAATACTAGTACTAGTACTATCCTACCTAATACTATTCAGATGGGCCACACTACTACTACCAATCCTCATACTAGTAATATTCCTACCACACGGACCACTAAACCTACTATTCGATATAGCACTAGGAGGAGGCGGAGGAGAAGAAGCAGCAGCACGAAAAAGAAGAAAAGCATAATAGAAAAGATAATTAAAATAAAAACAACAAAAAATAAGAAAAAGATAACATGAAAACGAAAACACTACAAATGATACTATTCGGGTTCTTCATGGCAGGACCCATGATACTAGCAGTAATACTGCCACAATTCAAATGGATATTCTTCATAGTAGTAGGTATAATATTCTACTCAGCAATCAGCAGAAGAATAAGAAGCAGGCCATTAAAATTCACATTCTTCGGAATAGCAATGTACATATTCTACGAACTATGGGTTCTAATAGGAGCAATATTCATGTTCTACTGGATAGCAGGAAGCATAGGCTTCGGATTCATATCCTCCATAATAATCTTCGGAATTGGAGGACCCTAATAAATCCGAATTCTAAAAAATGTAAAAAATATATACGAAGAAGAACAAAATAAAAAACAATTCAAAAAAGGATAAAAATGGTAACCTGGATCACAGCCAATATGTGGGGCGACCTGAGACTCGCATTAACCATAATAGCGTTCCTATTCCTAGCAAAATGGAGCGCAGATGTATTCGATAATATGCTACTAGCAATAATAGTAGCAACAGTAATAGCCTACCTAACCTTCTTCAGACACTACGAACTACTTATAATAGGCATAATACTATTCTTCGGGTACCCAATCTTCGCAGGAATAGGAGAAGCAATGGGAGACTAAAAACCAAACAAAGGTAGATAAAAATGGATGAATTCGCAAGCGTAATGATGCTACTCCTAGTATTCATAGCATACGTACAAGGAATCCTATGGCTAGCAATAGGAGGACTAATACTATTACTACTATTCACAAAAAACATATTAGCATTCATAGTATCACTAGGAGGTATAGCAGTAATAGAATTACTTCAAATGCAGGAATACTGGTTCATAGTGCTCTTCCTAGCAGCAGCAGTAATACTAATAGGAAAATACAGAGAAGGAGAAGAAGACTACTACTCAGCAGAAATGCTGGATATGCTGGACGAATACTAATCTAATCCTAATAATAAATAAAAACTCGTTGCAAAAACGTTACTTTTATAAAGAGTAGTGCACACAAAACACATTAGTAGTGTAACTACAAAGAAGTAGTTACACATCTAAGAGGGAAAGGTGGAAAAATGGATCCAATACAAGTCCGACTAACCGAAAAATTAAAAGAAGAACTAGATGAAGAAGTAGAGAACGGAACATACCCAAACAGATCGGAAGCAATGAGAGACGCAGTAAGAAGACTAATTCAAAAACCAGCAAAAACCACCATGAAAAAACAAAGAGAAGGTGGTAAAAATGAATAAACAAGCTACTCTACTAATACTAATAGCCCTAGGCCTAGCATATCTAGGAATGATAAAAATAGCAATAATAACAGGTATAGCTACCATAGCAACTCATTACGCTGATAAAAAACAAAGAACAAGTGGTTCAAGCAACCCGAACAGCTCCGATGTAAAAGTACAACCGATAAAAGTAAAGAGAAAATGGGACGAAGACATAGAATCCATCTACCCAGAAGAAATGGAAATAGACATGAGTCCAGCAAAAACAGGAATGAAAGACGAACTAGGAGACTCACTCGAAAACATCGGAAAAATAATAGGGAACATAGCAACAGGTGATAAAGATGAAAGCTAAAACAATAGGAGCAGCACTAATCACGATAATAGCAGGAATATACATCGGGATAACAGAAATAGCTCTACTAATAGCCGGATCCCTAGTACTAATGACATACACAGGAAAAAGTAAAAGAAAAACAAAAACAAAACAAGAAAACAGCTCAGAACAGAAAATACTTCACCCTGTGGTGTACGAAGACGCTGGAGACCCACCAAACCTCTATCCAGAAGACGGAGAAATAGAAGTATACCCAGAAGGCAAAGAAGAAAAACTAACAACAGCACACATGGTAAAATCAGTAGGGAACATGGCGAAAATAACAACAAAAGGAATTAAAAAACTCATAAAATAAGGGGATAAAATGAAAATAGGAAACATAGTATTAACAATCGCTATAGGAGGATTCCTCCACCTAGGAGGATACATAGCACTGGCAAAGATAATCTGGGGAATAGCCACAATCTCAATAATAGTAACCGGAATTAAGAGATCAATAGAGAAAAAATCAGGCCCAAGTCCAGATTCAAACCCAAATACAATGGACCCAATAGAGATAGAAACAACCAGGAAACCAGATTACCAAATACCAAGCGAAATAGTAATGGAAGTATCACCGGACGAAGATCCAAGCACTCCTACCTATGCAAAAGCAGCACAGGGATTCACTTCACCCCTACAAAAATACATAAAAAAGAAAATGAATGATTAAAAAGGTGAAAAAATGGCAAAACACATACTGATACAGGGAAAACCACCAAAAGAGAAAAAAATGAAAGAACACCCAGTACTACCAAACCCAGCCTCAGAAATGCCACTACAACACGGTGAAATACCAGAAAAAATGAAAATCTACAAAGAAGCAGATACAGGTAAAATATCAACAGAACAATCAATAATAGACAGAGTCTTCAAAGGACTACCAATTACTCTGAAAAAACAAGAAGAAAAGGAAGATTAAAAACCCTAAACTATTTATCTTTCTTCTCATTTTCTCTTAATTCTACTAAAATATTTTTATTAGTGCTAAGAACATCTTCCTGTATATCCATCAAAGCAGATAACCTATTCTTAGTTTCACGGATCTCATCATAAATTTCCTGGTTACTAACTTCCCCAGAACTAACCACAGAAGACTTACTATCCTCACCAGGACTTTTATCAGTTCCAGACTGTTCAGAGGATCTACCTTTATCCTTAAGATCAGATTCACTAGAATCTTTAGTTTCTTCCCTACTAGACTCACTACGATCTATATCTTTCATCTTATCTGTTATAGGTTCAAAGCCTTTTGAAATATCTTCAACTCTTTCTTCAAGCTCACCCTCTTCAGATTCTTTATCCTGAGAACCTTCATCCTCAGAGGATTCCTCAATTTGAGAACCTTCACCCCCCGACTTCTCCACTTTCTCTTTATCCTTTCCTTTTTCTTCGGTCTTCTCTTCCTCCATCTCTCTCAGAGACTTATCTTCGGACTTATCTCCTTCATCCCCTATACCACGGAGTATTGATTCTATTTTTTCATGATCTAAACCTAGCTGCTCCAAGTTCTTCTTTATCTCTTCTTCAGAAGCACCTGTTTTTCTCATAGATTCAACTATCTGTCTAATGTTCTCTGTATTATCCTCAGGCACTTATAACACCTATAAATCTAAGATAGTGTATTCGATTGAATAACACCAATATTAATAAATTAGTTTACCTTTATTAATGTAACTGATATTATTAATACTAGGATATCGAACAATTCAAAAACATAAAAAAATAAAAGAGATTAAAATGGAAATAGATTTCCCAAGAGGACCATGGAAAGAAATATTCAAAGGAGAATGGACGAAAAATAAGATTTTCCTATTCAAGAACCCGGATCTCTATACAATAACTGCAGTGGAGGATCGAGAAGACGGAGAGTTACAGGGTTTCGTCCTATTTCTGAATAAGTACTATGCAGCAGCAGGAAACGTATCTAGAATGAATACTGAATTAGGTGGATACTCCACCCTAATAGAGAAGAACCAACCAACAAAAAAAGGAAGATTCTTCACCATATCAACAGGTCCAAACTA
This sequence comes from Microcaldota archaeon, assembly GCA_964579265.1. Taxonomy (GTDB): domain Archaea; phylum B1Sed10-29; class B1Sed10-29; order B1Sed10-29; family B1Sed10-29; genus B1Sed10-29. Next base: position 12,018 of record CAZOFO010000012.1, on the reverse strand, counting down.
CGTGGAACCCAAAACAAAAGAAATAGACGCAAAAGTAGAAGAGATGTTCTACGAATTAAAAGAAAAAGACAAAAAACTATACGAACTAAGTAAAGCACACGAAGTGGATCTAACAGAACTAAAAAACGCAGGAGAGGAAGAAGAAGAACTATTATTCAGCAAACCTAACCTAATAAACTCTCTACTACAACCAAAGACAACTAAAGAAGAAGTAGAAAGCACAGGACAACAAATACTCATAGGTAAAAAACTGGACGGAAGAAAAGCAGAAGAAAACATAAACAACTTCAAATCAACAGTGATAATAGGAAAAGAAGAAAGAAGAAAAAAAGCAATACATATACTACTAGAAAACTGCGTATTATCAGGAGTAAACGGAGTTATATTCGATGATTCAAACAAATACAACGACTTATCCTCCCCTAACATGGAATTCCCACACCAAGCCTACCCTAACTTACAACCAATAGGAATGCCAGTAAGAAACCTAGAACCAGGGGAAATACAAGTAAATCTAAATCACATGGACAGCAAATCCTTCAGAGAAATAATAAACCTACCAAAAGGAGAAAAACAAGAAGAATACCCAGGTAAAACAACTGGAGAAATAATGGACAGGATAATAAACAAAAAAGAACTCAGATCACTCAAAGACGTGGAAAAACACTTAATGGATATAAAAGAAAGAAAAGAAGAAGTTGAAAAATTCCACAGATACAGAGGAATAAGATGGACAAAAGTAATTAACCAAGTATATCCAGATTTCATAGACGGAAAGATGGATCTAAAATCACTAGTATCCGCATACCTACAGTCAATGGGTACAGTAATAAGAATAGATACCTCCATGCTACCTCCAGAAATGAAAAGAGCCTTCACCTACTCATTCCTAAAAACACTATACGAAGAAAACAAACAAGAAGGATTCACAAAAAGACTAAGAGCCATGGTAATAATGCCAAAAGGAGAGATACACGTACCGAAAAACCCAAACCAGAGACTACAAGAAAAGACACTTGAAGTACTAACCGATGCAGACGCCTACGGAATAGGATACGCGATAGGTACGGAAAAAGAAGTAAATATCTACCCACCATTAAAAGAAAAAGCATCAATGATACAAGAATTCACAGGTAGAAAAGAAACAGCTATCCAACCAAAAGAAAGAAAACCATACAGAGTAAAACTAAGACCTTACCTAACGAGCTAGAACATCAATCTTCTTCCTTCTCTTCTTCACCCTCTAATTTCTCATCTATCTTCTTATCAACCAAATCAACAATCTCTTTAGAAGTCAAATACTCCAGAGGATTTAAAGTATTTAAAACGTAGTTCATCTCATCCAGTTTATCCTCTATACCTTTCAAAGAATCCTTATTACTCTCTATAGAATTTCTAAGAGAATCAATATCTTCCTTTAAACCTTCCACAGTATCTTCAATTTCACCAGAAATCTCTACATCTTCTTCACTTTTCTTAGAAACACCATTCTCCTTTAATTTATCCAAATCTTTCCTTACTTCCTTTATTCTCTTATTATTTCTAGTAACAGTCTTAGCTAGGATTTTTTCATTCTTCTCAATAGTCTTCATACGCTGAGCTATTACGCTCATCTTAGAATCAAGAGCTCTAAGTCTCCTAGCGGACCCTGAATCTTCTTCATCTCTCCTAGCCATACAAATCACTTGATAGTTCTATAAAAACCTTCAATCCTCCCAAATCACTTTTTTAATTTCTTATCATTCTCCATAAAACACGGTGAAAACATAAACAATACCGTAATACAAACTCTTAAATGATTTAAGGTCTTTTATTTATTAAAAACTAATGGTCAAGCAAGACCAAAAAGATATACAAACAAAAAAATAAAAAAAGATTACATGAAAAGCTATATATTCGACATCAAAAAAAACAAGGAAAAAAAGAACGAATTAAAAATACAGCTGATAAACAAAGAAGAAAAAGAAATAAAAAAACAAAAATTCCACCACTACTTCTACTTACTGCCAGAAAACACAAAAGAAGCAAAGAAAGAACTTGAAAAAATAGAAGAAGTCGAAGAGATAAAAGAAGAAAAGAAAAAACAAGGTAAAACCTTAAAAATAATTTTAAAAGAACCTGGAGAAACAAAAAAAGTAAAAGAACATATAGAAGATGAAGGAATAGGAGAACCAAGAGAGTACAACATCCCGTACAGATATAGATACTTGATAGACAAAGAAATCTATCCATTAACGTACTACGAACTAGAAACAAAAGGAAAAAACATTATAGAGTATAAGGATATTGGAGAGAAAAAAGTACCAAAACTAGGAAAATGTGCTTTTGACATAGAGGTACACTCAGAAGGAAAACCAGATTCAAAAGAAGACCCAGTAACAATGATATCCTACAAAGACGAAGAAGAGGAAGAAGTATTCTACTGGACCGAAGAAGAAAAGAGTGAAAAAGAGATTATAGAATCACTGATAGAAAAGATAAAAGAAAAAGACAAAGACGTAATAGAAACATACAACGGAACAAGATTCGACTGGCCCTACCTAGAAAAAAGAGCAGAAGAAAATAATCTAGAATTAGACTTAGGAACCGACGGTACAAATGTAAAAATAAGGAAAAGAGGATTTGCATCGAGCGCAAAGATGTTCGGGAGAATGCATCTCGACGCATACAAAGCAGTAGACTTTCTATCCGGAATAGGATCGCTAAATCTACCTAAAAACTCTTTAGAAACAGTATACAAAGAATTTACAGGAAAAGAAAAAACCAACCTAACCTCCCAACAAATAAAAGAATACTGGGAAGAAGGAGGAGAAAAACTTGAAAAACTCAAAAAATACAATCTAGAAGACTCAATAGCCGCCTACAAAGTAGGAGAACAAGTACTACCCCTATACAAAGAACTAACCAGACTAATAGGATTACCACCATACGACGTGTCTAGACAGAGCGCCTCGAACATGGTGGAATGGCTCCTCGGAAGAGAAGCACACAAAAAAGACATACTGATACCGAGAAGACCTAGAAAAGAAAAAATAGGAGAAAGACAGAGAAACCCGATAGAAGGAGGATACGTCAAAACACCCGAAACAGGACTACACGAAGACCTCGTGGTATGCGACTTCAAATCACTCTACCCAACAATAATAGTATCTAAAAACATAGGACCACTATCTCTATGCAAAGACGAGAAATGCAAAAAAGAACACTACAAAGCACCCACAGGACAGAAATTTCATAAAAAAGGAGATTCACTAGTACCACAAGTAGTTGAGAACCTGATAGAGACCAGAGACAAAGTCAAAGAAAAAATGAAAAAAACAGATGATAAAGAAGAGAAAAAAAGACTAGAATACAGATCACAAGCACTGAAAATAATAGCAAACTCCGTATTCGGATATCTAGGATACCCAAGAGCCAGATGGTATTCAAGAGAATGTGCAGAAGCCATAACTTCATGGGGAAGACAGTACATAAAACAGACAATAGAAAAAGCAGAAGGAAAAAACTTAAATGTTACATACAGCGATACTGATAGCATATTTTTAAAATTAAAAAATAAACAAACTAAAAAAGACTTAAAAAAATGGTTAAAAGAAATAAACAATGACTTACCTGGAGCAATGAAGCTAGAATATGAAGGATACTACCCAAGAGGAGTCTTCGTATCTAAAAAAAGCGGAAAAGCTGCAAAAAAGAAATATGCACTTCTAAGAGAAGACGAAGAATTAGAAGTAAAGGGATTCGCATTAGTAAGAAGCGACTGGGCAAAAATAGCTAAAGAAACACAAGAAAAAGTCATAGAAAAAGTACTAAAAGAAGGAAAACCGGAAAAAGCCGTAGAACACGTGGAAAAAATAGTTCAAAAACTAAAAAACAAAGAAATAGATCCGGAAAAACTAATAATATACACGACCATGAAGAAAAATATAGACAACTACGAATCAATAGGGCCACACGTGACAGCAGCAAGGAAACTAGAGGAAAATGGAAAAAATGTGAAAGGAGGAACAGTAATAGGATACATAGTCGAAGAAGGAAGAGGATCCATATCGGAAAGATCACAGCCAATAGGACTATTTGAAGGAAAAAAATACGATTCCAACTACTACATAGACAACCAAGTAATACCAGCAGCAATGAGAGTCTTAAAAGAACTAGGAGTAAAGAAAAACGATCTAAAATATGAAGGAAAACAATCAGAACTTGAAGAATGGATGTGAAAAAATGAACGAAAAGAAGGAAATTAAAAAATACAAAAAAGCCGGGAAAATAGCCAGCAAAGCTAGAAAAAAATCAGAAAAAATAATTGAAAAAGGAAAAACCTTTCTAGAAGCAGCAGAAGAAATAGAAAGCTACATAAAAGAAAAAGGAGGCAAACCAGCCTTCCCAGTAAACCTATCCGTGAACAACGAAGCAGCACACTACACACCAGGAAAGAAAAAAGAAAGAAGATTTAATGAATCACAAATAATAAAAATAGACATAGGAGTACATATAGACGGATACGTAGGAGGAGACACCGCTTACACAATAGACTTCACAGAAGAAAATCCAGAACTGGTAAAAGCAAGTGAAGAAGCATTAGAAAACGCAATATCAATGATTAAAGAAGAAAGAAAAATAGATGAAATAAGTAAAGAAATACAGAGAACCATAAAGGAAAAAGGATTCGAACCAATCAGAAACTTAACCGGACACGGCCTAGGAGAATGGAAAACCCATAAAGAACCAGCAATACCCAACATAAAAACAAATACAAATAAAAAACTAAAAGAAGGACAAATAATAGCGATAGAACCATTCGCATCAACAGGACAAGGAAGAGTAAAGGAAGGAAAACATAGAGAAATATATTCTCATAACAAAGAAGCACAAATAAGAAACAAAACAGCAAGAGAGATAATGAAAAAGACCAAAAAAGAATATAAAAACCTACCTTTTGCAAAAAGATGGATCCAAGATAACCATAAAGAATTAAAAATGAAAATGGCTCTTAAAAAACTTAAAAACAGAGAAATTCTAAAAGAATACCCTGTATTAAAGGACGATAAAGGATCAATGGTCTCCCAAGCGGAAAAAACAGTTAAGGTAGAAACAGACGGATGCGAGGTGTTAACCGATTGAAAAAATAAACATAAATGAAATAAATATAAATAAAAGAGAGATACAGTACTTAACAATCTCCACAATACTTATAACTCTATTAACACTTACCTGGGTACATCTATACAGTTTAAGCGGGATTTCATTCGAAATGTCCTACCAAATAACAGAAGCAATGGAAGCAATAACCCCTATAAATGCAGTATATGTAATAACATCAGGAGTAATCCTTTCATTAACAATAATCATAGTATATTACTTTAGAGAAAAACAAGGGAAAGTAAATACCACAGTAGTCACAACCCTATCCACATTCATATCAATCCTAGTATTACTACCTCTATTTAGAAACAAGGCAATATTCATATCCATAATGATGTTCTACCTAGCAGGACTAGTCGCAGTAATATTCCTCTCAAAAATAAAAAGAGAATCAGGAATCATAAAATCAATTTCATTAGGATGGAAATTATCAAAAAAATTCATCTACCTCCTAGCAATAGGAGGATTTATAGTATCCCTCTCAATGTCTTTTGCAACTCTAGAACAAAGACAAGAACAGTTCAAAACCTCAGTAATGAACTTCACACAGGAACAAGTAGGTGAAATAGAAGTAGAAAAAATAATAGAAGAAGAAAGATTCATAGAAGAACCAGAAATAGATGGAGAAATGGAACAAATAAGTAAAGAAGAATTCAGAGAACACGTATTCCTCCCTATAATAATAGAAGGAAGAGAAGACACAATGAACCGTACACAATGGGAAGAACTAAACGAAGAAGAAAAAGAAAGACGCTTAAACCAATCATATCAAGCACACCTGAGACAACAAGGAGAGATGGATGAAGAAATAGAAGAAATAGCCTCAGAAATCCTAGAACAACAAATGCCTGAAATAGAAAAAGAAGTAACAGAAGATGTAATAGAAAGAATGTTCGTACAGGTACCTGTATTCAGAGCAATGCTAGCATCATTACCCTTCATAACAGCACTAGTTGTAAGCTCCTTCATACTCCTATACGGAACCCTGATAATATCTCCTTTATGCTCAATAGCATCAATATTGATTCCTAAAGAAACAGAAAAAGAAAATAAAGAAGATGAAAACAATTAATAAAAACTAAGGGCTCGTAGCGCAGCCAGGACAGCGCGGCTGGCTTCGGAGAAACTTTTAAAAAAAGTTTCATCAAAAAAGTTTGGGAGAAACCAGCAAGTCAGGGGTTCAAATCCCCTCGAGCCCGTTCTCCAAGCATATACTTAAAAATGCAGGGATGGCGGAGCGGTCAAACGCAATGCGTTCAGGGCGCATTGGCTTAGTGCCTTCAGGGGTTCGAATCCCCTTCCCTGCATCCCACACTAAAAACCAATCCTCATCCAAAGAGAAATAAGCACTAAATAAAACCAAAAACAAAATAGAACAAGAGGTCCAAAAAATGAAAAACAAAGAAAAAGAAAATAAAGGATCCTTTATAGTTATAGAAGGAATAGATGCTTCAGGAAAGGGAACTCAAACCGATAAACTAGTTGAAAAACTCAGAAAAAAAAGAAAAGACGTAGAATACATAGATTTTCCAAAATACGATACAGAGTTCGGTTCTCTGGTAGGAAAATATCTAAGAGGAGATTTTGGAGAAAAAGAAGAAATACCTGTTGAAATAAGATGTATGCTCTACGCTATGGATCGATACCAATTCAAAGAGCATATAAAAGAATCATTGAATAAAGGAAAAATAATAGTGTCGGACAGATACATAGAATCAAACCTAGGATACCAGACTGCTGAACACGAAGGAAAAGAAAGAAGAAAACTAATGAAATGGATAGAAACAGTAGAAGGACGATTACCTCAATCAGACATAGTTATATTCTTAGACGTTTCTCCAAAAGAAGCATACGAACTCCATGATCAAAAAAGCATAAGAGAATACATGGGAAACGATGAAAGAGACATACATGAATCAGTATCAGAATTTCAGGAAAAAGTATATAGAAATTACCATAAATTAGCTGAAGAAAAAGATAAATGGATCATAATAAACTGCGTGGAAAACGGAGAACTCAGAAACATTGAAGATATACACAGAGAAATAATGAAAAACATTGAGAACTATATTAACTAAACATGCCTTGGTAGCTCAGCCGGTAGAGCGTGTCCATGGTAAAACTTTTTCAAAGAGAAAAAGTTTGCAAAAAGTAAATAACCCAAACTGAAAGTTCCAGAAAGGACAAGGTCCCGGGTTCAAATCCCGGCCAAGGCTTGCAAACAAAATTTACTGTAGAAAGAGATTATAATATTTTACCCAAGTTTAGCTCCATTGCTATTACTGGTTTCTCTATTCCCCAGTTATTAAGTACTTTTGGATGAATTTCTCCTATTATGCCTATTTCTTCTTCTCCATTGGTTATTTTAGCTCTTCTACCTTCCATAAATGACGGGTCTTTTATTTCCTTCAACTCATATTCTTTATTTAGATTTCTCATTATGCTGTCCAATGTGGCTGTTGCTTCGTTGTAGTTTACTTCTATGTCAGCTTTAGCTATTGATAGTTTTGTCTTGGTTTTTCCTTTTGTTCCAAGACATTTTGCTACTTCAAATATTTTTTGAGGGTAGGATACGTGTTGGTTGTTTGAAATATTCTTCAGCAGTTGAGGTAGAGCTATTTTTCTACATATTGTGTGTTTTTCGTCAAGAGGATTTTCCAGTTCTACTAGATCATTTTTTGGTTCTTTTCTGTTCATTTTTTTGAATTGGTTTTCTTTATTTGTTAGAACCATGTTCAAGACTTCTTGATACCCTAAACCGATTAATATTTCTTTTACTTTTTCTTCCTTCTCTGTTTTTTTGTCTGGTTTACCTATTGTAGCTATTTTAGGGATTTCAGGTTTGAATTCTTCGTATCCGTGTCTTATTGCAATATCTTCCACTACATCTATAGGATGCATAATGTCATTTCTATATGGAGGTACTAAGATAGTTTTTTCTGGACTATAACCCATGCCTGTTTTCCCTTTGAATCCGTATCCCATTCCTTTGATGTATTCTTTAAATTGTTTGTCTTGAAAATCCGTTCCAAGCATTTTGTTAACATATTCTAGATCTATTTTTATTTCTTCAGGGTTTAATCTTGGTCTTTCTCCAATTCCTTCTATTTTAACAGTGTTTATTTCTCCTCCTCTTTCGGTTAGAGCTGTCACTACTATGTTTAAAGCTTTTTCAACTGTTTCTTGGTCCGTTCCTGTAACATCTATGAATACATTTTCTGTTTGAGATGTTAATTCTGTTTTCTTTCCGTTTATAACTGGTGGGAAGCTAAGTGTTTCCTGGTTTTTGTCCGTTATTACTGGCCATTTTTTTGATCCTGTTTCTTCTAGTATTTCCACGTACTTTCCTTTTTCGTGTTTTTCTTTTATTTCTTTCAAAGTTAGTTCTTTGTCCCATCCTAGAGGTTTGAAACTGAATTTGTTTGGTTTTACTGCTTTGTAGGTGAATGGTGGTTCTACTTTATCCATGTCGTGTATTCCTATTGCTAATTTTTTCCTGTTTCTTCCCATGGTTGTGTGTAGTTTTTCTTGTAGCTGCATGATAGATTGCAGGGATTTTTCAGTTATTTCGATGTTATTTACCGCTGCTGCTGTTATATTTGGTCTTGCTTTTACTTTTTGTTTCTTCATTTTGATTTTGTTTCTCTTTACTTTGTACTTTTGAAGTCCTTTGTCTTCTCCTAGGAAGTATCTGAGTGCTCTTGCAAATCCTTCAGTGCTTAGCATATCTGGTCTATCTGGTGGGACGTCGTAACTTACTTTTTCTGAGTCTAAATGTTCGAATTCGCATCCTAGCATAGGTATTTCTTTTTCCAGGAGATCTTTTGATAGTTTTTTACCTGTGAGATTTTCGAGATCTTTTATGTCTATTTCAACTACTGCCATTTTTATCACGTTATTCCGTTTTTATTTCTTTATTTCTTAACAATTCCAAGTCATTTCTGTAGTAAAAAGTCCTTATATCTTTTATATCTGGATCTAGCATAGGTAATCTTTCTAATCCTAATCCCCATGCTAGTACTGGTACTTCTATACCCATAGGGCGTGTTACTTCTGGTCTAAATATTCCTGCTCCTCCCATCTCTAGCCATTCGTCTTTTGGCTCGTAGTATACTTCTGGTTCCACAGACATCTCAGTGTACGGGAAATAGTAAGGTCTGAATCTAATTTCATCAAAACCCATTTTATTGTAGAATTCTTCTAGGAAACCTAGGAGATTTCGGAAGTTTACTTCTTCTGATGCTACTATTCCTTCTACTTGTGAGAATTCCGGTAGGTGTGAGTAGTCTATTGTTTCTTTTCTAAATACTTTTCCTATTGAGAATATTTTTGCTGGTGGCTCTATTTCACGGAGCGCTTTTATCGTTACTGCTGTTGTATGAGTTCTTAGTACAGGTTTTTTTGCTTCTTCTTCACTCCATTCGTATCTCCATCCTTTTGATTCGTTATTTCCTTTCTCATGCATTTCTTTTACTTTTTTAACTATTTCTTTTTCAGGTAGTTCTATTTTTTCTGGGTTAGAGAGGAAGAATGTATCTTGCATTTCTCTTGCGGGGTGATCTTGGGGTACGTAGAGAGAGTCAAATGTCCAGAAGCTTGATTCTGCGTAAGGACCTTTGTGTTCTTCGAAACCCATTTCTAAGAATATCTCTCTTACTTTGTTTTTGTAGTGGGATAGTATGTGTTTTTTCCCTGGGTTTTTCTTTTTTCCAAGTGCTTTTACATTGTATTCTTTGAATTTTCCTTTTTTCCATAGTTCTGTTTGTATTAATTCAGGTGTTAAATTAGTTATTTTTTCTCCTTTTTCCTCTGATTCTTCTATTTGTTTTTTTGCTTTTTTAAACACGCTTTCTCTTATTTCTTGGATTAGATTTCTATTTATTAAATTTTCTATTTGTTCTGAATCTATTTTTTCTTCTTCATTATTCTTAATTAGTTTCATAGCTTCTTCTTCAGGGTATTCAGAGGGTTTTTTTCGTAGTTTTATTTTTCCTTTATCTATATCTATTAATCCTTTCTTTTTAGACCAGTTTATAGCTATATCTAGATCGTCAATTTCTTTTTTCAGTTTCTGTATCTCTTTGGGTTCTTCTTCTATTTTTTTGATTAGCTTCTTTTCAGGTAGGTCTTCTCCCGATAAGTATTTTTTTCCTTCTTCCGTTAGTTTGTACATCTAGATCCCTTCTAGCTTTTTATTGAGTTTAACTTGTTTGTTAGAAGCTTTCTACCATTGGTGTAAGTTCATTCAGGTTTTCTCTTTGTCCGTAGTCCCATCCTTCATCGTATCCTACGTCACTTGGTGTTTCTAGTTCGTGGAAGAATACTTCTCCTATCTGCATGTCGTTTGTTAGTTTTACAATGAATGGTCCATCGTTTTTTATTTCAAGTATTATTTTTCTCGGTTCTGGTTTTCCTGATCCTGGATGAACTAGCATTGCTCCTTGTGTTACTGATATGCCTAGTCTTGCTAGAGTTGTTTTTCCGTCCATTAGTGCTGCTAGGTCTTTTGGTAATCCAAAGGATTCCCAGGTCTTTGCAAGTATGAAGTCCCCTGGACCTAGCTTTATGACTTCTCCTGATGATAGTTCACGTTTTTCGAAATGTTTATCGTAGTCTTCTTCGGATAGTGGATCTATCTCTCCATTTTTAGGTTCAGCTATTTCATCGTCAAGGTGTACTGCCAGGCTGGCTGGTTTTAAGTTGCTCGGGTTCCACGGATCTATTTCAAGGTCTCCTTTTTCTACTCTCTTTTCTATATCTTTTTTTGATAACATTTTTTTCCTCTCCTAAGTGTATATTCTTTTTTTAGGTTACAGTAATTAAAGAATCTCCGATTATATAAAATTATAATCATTAGGTTGATAATATTTAGAAATAGATCTCTTGATAGAAAAATTGAAGATTAAAATAATTTATTTATTTTTCTTTTTTGTAGTTTTCCAAAGCGTTCTGTAGTGCTTCTGTTCCTAATATGGAGCAGTGATGCTTTACTGGTGGTAATTCACCTAGTTCTTGGGAAATATCTTTTCCAGTAATTTTTTCAGCTTCTTCTATTGTTTTTCCTTCTAGCATTTCACATAGTTCGTCACTGGAGGCTATTGCGGCTATGCATCCGTATGTCTTGAATCTGGCTTTTTTTATAATCCCGTTCTCTATTTTTAAGGATACTTTCAGAACATCTCCACACTGTGGGTTTCCTGCTTTGCCTGTAGCATCAGGGTCTTCTATTTCCCCTGTATATTCAGGGTCTTGAAATCTATCTATAGTTTCTTCTGAATAATCTTCATCCATTTTTGAACCTTCTCTATATTTCATTTATAATGGTGACATTTCTCTAAGTCTTTCTACTACTTCTGGAAGTTTTTCCAGAACGTATTCTACTTCTTCTTCCGTATTGTATTTACTTAAAGTCATTCTGAGGCTACTATTAGCTTCTTGTTCAGTTAGTCCTATTGACTTTAGAACATGGCTAGGTTCTAGTTCCAGTGAACTGCATGCTGATCCTGTAGAGGCGTATATTCCTTTTCTATTGAGATAACCTGATAGTGCTTCTCCTTCTATATTGCTGAAGCATATATTCACGTTGTTTGGTAATCTTTTTTTTCCTTCTGGGCCATTTAATTTTGTGTTTTCTATCTTTAGTGATCCTTTGATTAGTTTGTCTCTTAGTTCGGTCATTTTTTCAATGTTTTCTTCTCTGTTCTCATGTTTTTTCTTTGCTGTTTCTGCGAATCCTACTGCCCCGTGTACATTGAGTGTACCTGATCTCATTCCGTTTTCGTGTCCTCCACCGTGTTGCCATGGCTGTATATCGGTTCCTTCTTTTATGTAGAGTGCTCCAATGCCTTTTGGTCCGTGTATTTTATGTGAATT
>CAZOFO010000011.1:0-21259 GCA_964579265.1 Microcaldota archaeon | reverse complement strand
CAACACCAGCAGCAGCACCAGGGCTAAACACAACCTCAATAGCAGCGCTGTTCCTCGGAGCAATAGTACTTTACATAAAAAAATATGAATAAAGAATCTCTATAAGGAAGACTCTAAAATATTTTTTCTTACCTACTAACCATCTTAAAAAACAAAATCCCTTTAAAAACCAGGAAACACACAAATACCCACATACACACAAATACTTAAACAAATACTTCTAAAGCAAATCAACCAACTAAAACAACCAACACTGATAAAAAAGAACCAAAAAGGTGAACAAAATGGCAACAGCAAGCAAATACATAAGAAAAAACTTCGAAAAATCCAAAAAAGGAGAAGACGAAGAACTGAGAAAAGCACACAAAAAAAGAATCCAAAAATGGAGAAAAGACCCAACAGTAAAAAAACTAGACAAACCAACCAATCCAGTAAGAGCAAAAGAACTAGGATACAAAGCAAAACAAGGATTCGCAGTCGCAAGAGTAAAAGAAAGAAAAGGATCAGGACTACACAGAAGACCAAGCAAAGGAAGAAGACCAAAAAGAATGGGAAGAAACAAACTAAAAAGAGCAAAATCACACCAAAGACAAGCAGAAGAAAAAGCATCCAAAAAACACCCGAACATGGTAGTGATAAACTCCTACCTAGCAGGAGAAGACGGAAACCACAAATTCTTCGAAGTCATAATGGCGGACCCAGAACACCCGAGCGTCGAGAACGACCCCGAAAAAGAATGGGTAACAGGAAAGAACCAGAAAAACAGAGCACAAAGAGGAAAAACCTCAGCAGGAAGAAAAGGAAGAGAGGAATAAAAACCCTTGAAAAATCTTCCAAAACCCTGAAGAACAATGGAAAAACTAGCACACTACCTAGAACTAAGAACACTGCAGTACCCAGCAGAAGACACTTCTAAAGTCAAAAAAGCAATAAACAATCTTCTAGAACTAGACGAAGAAACGCTCGAAGAAAGACTAGAAACCGAGGAACTAGAATCACAGGAAGGAGCAACAATAAAAAAACACGAATACAGAACAGAAAGATGGAGCGAAGTAAAAGAATTAATGAAAAAAATCTTCCGAGAAATAGAAAAACCTGAAGAACTCTACAACCACCTTGACGAAGAAGAAGGAGAATTCTACATAAGACTAGACAAACAAAAACTACACCAAGGAAACTTAAAACTCTCAAAAAAAGGAGACGTAATACACATCAAGATAAAAATAGCTTCCTATCCATTCAGAAAAGAAAAAATAAAGAAAAACCTTGAAAAACTCATAAAAACCGAATAAAATACTCTAAATTGCAAATAAAGAGAGGAAGAGAAAAATGACCAGGAAATTCCACGACCTGCTTACAAAAAACAAAGAATGCATAGACTACGGTGAAAAAGAACTGGGATACAAAAAGATACACAACACGGAAAAAGACGTGAAACACATAGAGAAAGGATATAACACGGACAAAGACAAAATCAATATACTCGAAGGAGGAGATCTGAAAAGGAATAGAAAAATCGTAAGAACCAAAAACGCACACGTACTCCTAAACCCAGTTGAACCCGACCAAAGACCCCTGGACATATCAATAGCAGAAGTAGCAAGAGAAAACAATGTAGCAATAGGGATAACACTGAGAAAACTCCTAGAATACAGAGGAATGGACAAAGCAAAATACTTCAGATCACTACAATACCTCGGGAAAATACTCAGAAGAAAAAACTGCAACTTCATAATAACATCAGGCGCAGAAGAAAAGCTTGAAATGAGAAAACCAAGAGACCTGGCATCAATAGCCCACATAGCAGGGTACAGAAAAGAAAAATCACTAAACACAGTATCAAAAAACGTTGAAAAAATCCTAGGTGATCAAACTGAATAAAAAACCATTCCCATCAACACTAAAAGACAAAAAAAGATACCTAGTGATCAAAATACGGTCAGAACAAAAATTCACCAGAGGAGAACTAATAAAAGCACTATGGGACTCAGCGTTCGAAAATCTCGGATCACTACAAATAGCAAAATCCGGGTTCTGGTTAATGGATTTTGACCCGGAAAAACAAAAAGGTATTTTAAGAACCAACAATAAAAAACAACAAGAAGTCAGAACAACACTAACCCTAATCCAAAAAATCAAAAACAAAAAAGCCTTTATATCAACAGAAAAGACACATGGAACACTCAAAAAGGCTCGAAAACAACTAAAAAACACTTAAAATCTCTTAAAAACAGGAAAATACAATTAATTCTACAAGAGAATTATATTAAAAAACAAGAATGAGGTGTAACGAAATGCCAATGAAAACAGGATCCCCAGCAGCATACGACCGAGCAATAACCATATTCAGTCCAGACGGAAGACTATTCCAAGTAGAATACGCAAAAGAAGCAATAAAAAGAGGAGCAACAGCAGTAGGAGTAAAATACGAATCAGGAGTAGTACTAGGAATAGACAAAAGAATAGCATCCGACCTAATGGAAGAAGAATCAATAGAAAAAATACACAAAATAGATAATCATATAGGAGTAGCAACGAGCGGACTAGTAGCGGACGGAAGAAAACTAATAGACTACGGGAGAATATCAGCACAAACAGAAAAACTAAACTACAGCCAACCAATAGACGTAGTACAGCTCACAAAAGAAATATGTGACCTAAAACAAAGCTACACACAGTACGGAGGAACCAGACCATTCGGAGTCTCACTACTAGTAGCAGGAGCTGATCAAAACGGATCACACTTATACAGGACAGATCCATCGGGAGCATACGTATCCTACAAAGCAACAGCGATAGGAAAAGGAGAAGAAAAAATAAGCAAATTCCTCGACAAAAAATACAAAAAAGGAATGAAAAAAGAAGAAGCAGTAAAACTCGTGATAAAAGCACTCAAAAAAATAAAAGAAGACAAAAAATTCAGCCCAAAGATAGCGGAACTAGCACACGTTGACGAAGAAGAACAAGAATTCGAAAAACTAAGCGACCAGGAACTAGAACAATACGTGGAAGATATATAAAAACCCAAATAAAATGATGAAAAATGATATCACTCGAAGACGCTGTAATAGCTAGAATAAAAAAAGAAGGAGAAGAATACGAAATATACGTTGATCCATACACGTCAAGAGATCTAAAACAAGGAAAAGATGTGGATATAGAAGACGTAGTAGCAACCAGAGACGTATACCACGATGCAGAAAAAGGAAAAAAAGCACCCGACAAAGAACTGAACAAAGCATTCGGAACAACGGACTTCGAGGAAATAGTGAACAAGATAATCAAAAAAGGAGAAATACAGCTAACAACCGAACAAAAAAGAGAGATGAGAGAAAAAAAGAAAAAACAAGTAATAGACTGGATAAAAAGAAACGCAATGAATCCACAAACAAACCAACCACACACAAGAGAAAGAATAAAAAAAGCAATAAAAGAAGAAGGACATCACTTCGATCCATTCAGAGGAGTAAAAGAACAAGCCGAAGAAGTAATAGACAAAATATCAACACAAATACCCATAAGCATAGAAAAACTCAAAATAGCAGTCAAAATACCACCAGAACATGCAGCAAAAGCAAGCAACACATTACATTCATACAAAATAAAAAAAGAAGAATGGAAAAACGACGGATCATACATAGCAGTAATAAAAATCCCAGCAGGA
This sequence comes from Microcaldota archaeon, assembly GCA_964579265.1. Lineage (GTDB taxonomy): Archaea > B1Sed10-29 > B1Sed10-29 > B1Sed10-29 > B1Sed10-29 > B1Sed10-29. Next base: position 17,595 of record CAZOFO010000011.1, on the reverse strand, counting down.
TTCAAAGACGAACTATACGACAAAGTAAACAAAATAACACACGGAGAAAACGAAATAAAAATAATGCAAGACCAATAAAAAAATCTCTCTTCTAAAAGAAAGACGATTAAAATACAACACTAAACCCAAGAAACAAACAACGAAAACGAAATAAACTTTATCCTAAAAAAAGAACAAAGAGGCATGATAAAATGAAAAAAATAGTTATACCAGGACAAAAAATAAAAGAAAAAGCAAATGGCCAAACCTACAAAGAAAAAAAAGACGGAAAAAAAGAAAAATACTCAAAAACATACGGAATGCTATACAAAAACGATAACAAAGGAAAAATAATACCAATGAAAACAAAGTACATACCACAAGAAAGAGACAAAGTAATAGGAGTAGTAACATCAGTAAAATACGGAGGATACATAGTCGACATAAACTCACCCTACGAAGCATTCCTACAAAAAGAAGAAGCAGACGAAGAATACGAACTAAAAGACCTGATAAGCGCAGAAGTACAACAAGTAGACGAAGTAAAAGACACCAACATAGAAAACTCCAGAAAATTCTACGGAGGAACAATACTAGAAATAAATCCAGCAGTAACTGAAAGAGTAATAGGAAAAAACGCATCAATGATAAAAATAATCAAAGAAAAAACAGAATCCAAAATATTCGTAGGATCCAACGGAAGAGTATGGATAAAAGGAGGAAACCCAGAAAAAGCAGAAGAAGCCATACGAAAAATAGAGAACCAAGCCCACGAAACAGGGCTAACCGAAAAGATAAAAGAATACCTAGAAGAATAAAAAAGAAAATAAAAAATATTATTCCAAAAGAAAACAAGGAGGAACGATAAAATGGTAAAAAAGACCAAAAAACTAATGAAAGACGGAAAAAGACTCGACGGAAGAAAACCAAAAGAAATGAGACCTATAAAAATCAAAGCAGGTTACACAAAAAGAGCAGACGGATCAGCCTACCTAGAATGGGGAGGCAACAAAATAGCAGCATCAGTACACGGGCCAAGAACCTGTTATCCAAGACATGAAAGAAGCCCATACAAAGCAAGAATAAAATACAAATACAAACTAGCACCATTCTCAGTAGATGAAAGATCAAACCCTGCACCAGGAAGAAGAGACAAAGAAATAAGCAAAGTATCATCTGAAGCACTGGAAAAAGTAGTATTCACGGAATACTTCCCAAAAACAACAATAGACATCTACACAACCGTGCTAGAAGCAGCAGCAGGAACAAGAGTAGCAGCACTATCAGCAGCATCAGTAGCAATAGCAGACGCAGGAATACCAATGAGGGACCTAGTAACAGCATGCGCAGCAGGAAAAATCGAAGGAAAAATAGTGCTAGACCTCGACCAAGACGAAGACCAAATGGGTCAAGCGGACCTACCTGTAGCCTACCTACCACACAGCGATGAAGTAACACTAATGCAGATGGACGGAGACCTTACAACCGAAGAGTACGAAGAAGCACTTGACCTAGCAATAGAAGGCTGCATGAAAGTATACGAAGAACAAAAAAATGCTCTAAAAGACAAGTACAAACACATAGAAAAAGACCAAACAGGCAAAGCAAAGGAGGATAAACAATGACAGACGAATTAATATGGGACGTAAAAAAAGATAGAGTAACAAGAGAACTGAAAGAAGGAAAAAGAATAGACGGAAGAGAAAAAAACGAAGAAAGAGAAATAGAAATAGAACCAAACTATATAGGAAGAGCAGAAGGAAGCTCCATGGTAAAACTAGGAGACACAAGAGTAATAGCAGGAGTAAAAACAGGAATAGGAAGTCCTTTCCCAGACACACCAGAAGAAGGAGTACTAATGACAAATATAGAGCTATCACCAGTAGCATCACCAGGATTTGAAACAGGACCACCAAGAGAAGAAACAGTAGAAATCGCCAGAGTAGTAGACAGAGGAATAAGAGAAAGCGGAATGATAGACACAGAAAAACTATGCATAGAACCAGGAGAAAAAGTCTGGACAGTATTCATAGATATCTTCCCACTCGACCACGACGGCAATCTAATAGACGCTGCAGCAATAGCAGCAGTAAATGCTCTAAAAAACGCGGAACTACCTGTATACGACGAAGAAGAAGAAAAGATAAACAGAGAAGAAACACAAGGAAAACTACCAACCAACGACACACCAGTAGCAAAGACATACGCCAAAATAGGAGACGAGATAGTACTGGATCCACAACTACACGAAGAAAAATCCCAAGATGCAAGACTAACAGTATACGTCAACGAAGAAGACAATATCTGCGCCTCTCAAAAAGGAGGAAAAGGAGCATTTAAAAGAGAAGAGATAAACAATATAATAGGAAAAGCCGTAAAGAAAGCACCTGAAACAAGAGAAAAAATACTAGAACACTCTTAAAAACGAAATAGGTGAAAGAAAATGACAAAAACAAAACTAGGAGCAGCATCAAGATACGGACCAAGATACAGCTCCTCACTAAAGAAAAAAGTAAAAGAAATAGAAGAAACACAGAGAAAGAAACAAGTATGCCCACAATGCAACAGAAGAAGTCTAAAAAGAGAAGAATACGGAATATGGAAATGCACCAAATGTAAAACAAAAGTAGCAGGAGGAGCATACAAACCAAACACACCAAGCGGACTAGAAGCAAGAAGAATAGTGAAAAGAAAAGAAAAAGCAGAAGAAAAAGCGGAAGAACTGAAAGAAGAAGCTTAATAAAGACAAAAAAGGAGATAAAAAATGACATGGAAATGTTTCCACTGCGGAGAAGAAGTCGAAGATATAAAGGAAGTTAAATGCCCAAAATGCGGTAAGAAAATACTAACCAAGAAAAGAGCAGGAGTAGTAAAAGAAATAGAAACAGACTAAAACTATAAAAATAACACTAATAGGAGGTAAAAAAATGCCAGAAAAACAAGATCAAGCTAGAAGAGCTCAAAACCTACAAAGACAGACACAAGCACTTCAAAACCAAGAAAGAACAGTAGAACTACAACTGAGAGAAGTAAAAAACGCAATAGAAGAAGTAGAAAAAGCAGAAGGAAAAGTATACAAATCAGCAGGGAACGTACTGATAGAGAAACCTAAAGAAAAAATAAAAGAGGAACTAGAAGAACAAAAAGAAGAACTAGAAAGAAAAAAAGAAAAACTAGAGGAAAGAAAAGAACAAGCACAGGAAAAAATCCAAGAAATGCAGTCACAACAACAAGCAGGATAGAAAAAGAACAGAGAAAAAGGGTCGCTCCTCTCACACCAACAGCGACCCAACCATTTAAATAAACCAATTCCCTCCTAAAATACATCAAGCCAAAAGAAAAGGTGAAAAAAATGAATAGAATAAGCGAAATAAAAGGAAAAGACATATACTCGAACAGCAAACACATTGGGAAAGCAACAGATGTAGTGATAAACACGGAAAAAGGAGAAATAACATACCTACTGAAAGGAAAAGTATCCTCTATGCCGAGGAAAGATCTTAGCAAAGCCAAAGAATTCGTAAAAGAAAACCTCATACCATTTGACAAAGTTAAATCAGTAAAAGACATAATAATAGTGGAGGGAAAACAATGAAACAAGTGCTAGGAAAAAAAATAAGAAAAAAGAAAGCAATAACATCCCAAGGAAAAGAACTAGGGAAAATAACAGACGCTTACTTTGAAAACAACGGAAGAGTAGACAGCCTACTTATAAAACCAGAAGCAATACCACCAAAAGCAAAAGAATACACTAACCAGGCAGGGAACCTAGTAATACCCTTTCAACACGTGGAAGCAGTTGGAGAATACGTGGTAATAAACTTCCCTATAGAATAAAAAGATTGGAAAAACAGTAAAAATCGACATATAATTTAACAACATTAGAAATATTTCTACTTAAATTACCGGAATCATTAAAAAAACCTTTCTATATTACGGATTATACAACCACCCAAAACCTTTTTAAAGAAAAGGGTGTAAATATATAATACCCTTTTCTCCCATGGAGAGGTTAGATTAACCCTCTTTCTTCGGGCTGGGTGAGCCTGAACCTTTAAACCTCTCCAACCATCCCCCTCCCTTTCTCTCTTTTTCCTTTCTAAAAATTCTAAAATTTCTCTACTTACTTCTATTATTTGAAAGGATTTAGTTTTTCAAACAAGCTTTTCTTTTTTCTCTTCCGGATTGGTAATCCTTTCTTCTTTGCTCTACGCTCAGGGATACTCTCACTTTCCAGCATTTCCTTTATTTCACTTTTGGAAACGTATTCTACTTTCTTTTCCTTTAGTTTTTCCTGATCTTGTTTCCCGTATCCAGGAGAGGTTTTGTCTTTGAATTCACCGGGTATTCCTATTGATGCTCCTTCTTCGGAAACCACTAACTCTGGACTATTTGCAGTTTCGACTTGAGCGGATTTGTCGGATTCGGATAGTTCTTCGAGCGATCTATCTTTTTTCTCCATCTCTTTTTTTGCTTTATCTGGAAGATTTTCAATAGAAGGGTGTGTGTGGGCGGTTCCAACTAACTCTCCTTCCGAGATCTGCTTTAACTTCTCTTCGACACTTGAATCAGCAATAAAGGTCTGTTGCCTCATGCTAGTTTCTTCACGGAACTCAGGAGTTTTTCTTACTGAAGTGCTTCTTCTTGCCAGACTATATTCTTCTTTGAATCTAGGGATAAGAACAACTATCTTTTCACCATCTTTTTCTACCTTGTATCCTCTTAATCTTCCTTTTATCTCTTTTTCCTCTTTTTTAGCTATCTCCTTAGCCTTTTCTGGCACCACGATCCTGTCTGCTTTGAATAGTTCCTTGAATTTTTCTCTTATTTTTGCATCTGGGTGCTTCTTCTTTATCTTTTTCTTCTTTTTTTCTAGTTCTTCAGCTTTCTTTTCTCTACGTTTCTTTACATTGCTCATGATCACACCGGTTAAATTATAGGTTTTGTTTTTAAAAAACTTTTGCAATTATTTTTAATTTCTCTATTTAACCAAAACAGCATTCTTCCACAACCTCCAAAGATGGATTCGTTAATTATTTAAACATGGAGTAGCTATTACTAAATATGGATAAATTACCGCTTAAAATCGCTGGTGAAATAACCCTTTCCGAAAACCCGGGAGCCAGCTTGAAGAAGTGGAGAGAGATATTCGATGTCACTCAGACAGATCTAGCAGATCATCTAGGCGTAACGTCCTCTACAATAAGTGATTACGAATCCAACAGAAGGAAAAGTCCTGGAACTAACATAATACAGAGATTCGTGGAAGCTATAATAGAGATAGATGAGAAAAGAGGAGGATGGACTGTAAAGAAATTAAAAGAAGACGAAGAGCTGGAAGAACCTTATGAAATACTTAGTCTTTCCGGTTCAATGAGTTCCAAGGAATTTATAGAAGATATAATTGATGGGGAAATAGTTTTAGGTGAAGATAAGCTAGAAGAATCCACTATATATGGATGTACTTTCATTGATTCTCTTAGAGCTATTTTAGAGCTTCCTTGTGATAGATTCATAAATATATACGGCTCTACGACTGAAAGAGCTCTTATATTCCAGAATGTCTCCATGGGAAGAAGTCCGCTTGTCGCGGTCAGGGTAACTGAATTAAAACCTTCTATCATAGTTCTTCATAATGTGCAGGAAGTCGATAAGATAGGTAGGAAGATAGCTAAAGCGGAAGGTGTTCCTCTTGTAAAGACTATCTTACCTGTGGATGAGATAAGAGAAAGATTGAGTGATTATACTCCTTCGGATTAGTTTTTTACTGTAGTGTGTTTTTTATTTCGTTTTCAAGTTTTCTTAGGTTAAGGTCAACATTATCTTTGAATCTTGTCTTAGGAGGTAGATTCATCTTTAATCCCTCTGGAAGTTCTTCTTCTGAGATCACTAGCAGGTTTTTTGGTTTTAGGTAGTGTTCTGAGTCTCTTATATCTGGAAGATCGCTTGAGTTGAATTTCTTTTTAACGTGCATTACTAGCTCGACTTCGTTCATCTTTTCAAGTAATTTTTTAGAGTTTTCTTTCAGAAGTGAGTCGGATAGGAATTCGTAGGTGTAGAGGGATTTTTTAAGTTTCCCTGTTTCCTCGTACATTGATCTTCTTTCTCCTCCCATTACAACGTATTCCGGGCTTATCTTCTTTGCTGAATTTCTTGATGGTACATAGATCAGGGGGAGGTACCATGCTGAGAACGGTCTTGATTCATTGTCAGTTATGGATATATTTGGTTTTGAGATGGTCGGGTTGAATTCTAATCTCTCTAGTCTACGGGATTCTTTGCTTCTTTGTATATCTACGTTCTTAGCTTCTAGTGCTTTCACCATTGTGAAAAGGGTTTTCACGTGGAAACTGAATTCTGAGCTTTTCTTTCTTTCTTTTCTAGAGGAATAGATGTTTTTTAGTTGTTGTATTCCTTTCTCTCCTTTTGATAATCTGTTTTGGCTTTCGTTGAACATGTCCAGTAGGGTTTGCATATCCGCGCCACCGTTTTTTTATACTTATTTTCCTTTGTTTTAAGGCTCCAACGCCTCGGGTAAACAAGGAACTGTGGATATATAAAACTATTTTTTCGTTTTTAACCGTTTCTTTTTTGTTCTTTGCTAACTTTTAATAATCTTTTGAAGAGTGGATGTGGTTTTTCTGGCCTTGATTTGAATTCTGGATGAGCTTGAGTGGCTATGAAGTACGGGTGTTCTTTTATTTCTATGAATTCAACTAGTTTTTCATCTGGTGATGTTCCTGAGAATATTAGTCCTTTTTTCTCTAGTTCTTCGTGGTATTCTGGGTTTACTTCGTATCTGTGCCTGTGTCTTTCTTTTACTTTTTCTTTCCCGTAGATTTCTCTTGTTTTTGTGTTTTCTTTGAGTACTGCGGGGTATGCTCCTAGTCTCATGGTGTTTCCTTTTTTCTCTATGTCTTGTTGTTCTGGCAGTAGATCTATGACGGGGTGTTCGGTGTTTTCATTCATCTCCGTTGAATGTGCTTTTTCCATTCCTAGTTTGTTTCTAGCGTGTTCTACTACTGAGAGCTGTAGTCCGAGGCATAGGCCTAGGAAGGGTATTTTTTCTTCTCTGCATTTTTTTATTGCTTCTATTTTTCCTTTTATCCCGCTTTTTCCGTATCCTCCTGGTATGATCACTGCGTCCAGTTTTTCTATTTCTTTCTTTGTTTTTTCCGGTTCGGTGGAGTTTATCCATTCGATACTGTAGTTTACATCGTTTTCTGCTGCGGAGTGTTTTATTGCTTCTGTGATGGATATGTATGAGTCTCTTACGCTGAAGTCTCCTGAAGATATGTATTTTCCAACTAGTCCTATCTTTATTGTTTCTCTGTTTTTGTCTTTCTCCATTTTTTCAAGTATTTGCTTCCATTTTTTGAGGTCTTTTTTCTTTGGTTTTTTGTCTGCTTGTTCGAGTATCTTTTCCCCTAGTTTTTGTTCCTGTAGTTTCACTGGTACTTTGTATATGTTGTCTGTGTTTGGGGCTGAGATCACGTTTTCTTCTTTTACATCGCAGAATAGAGATATTTTTTCTTTTCTAGGTTTGTCCAGTGGTTTTTCGCTTCTTCCTACTATGAAGTCAGGTGTTATTCCTTCTTCTCTTAGCATTTTAACGCTGTGTTGTGTGGGTTTTGTTTTTTGTTCTCCTATTGCTTCTATTATCGGTAGATAGGTTACGTGTACGAATATTACTTCTTCTTCGTTTTTTTCCAGCCTCATTTGTCTTGCGGCTTCTAAGAATGGTATGTTTTCGTAGTCTCCTACTGTTCCTCCTACTTCTATTGCTAGGAAGTCTTCTCCTTTACCTACTTTTTCTACGTGGTCTTTTATTTCATTTATCAGGTGTGGTATTATTTGAACGGTTTCCCCGAGGAATTCTCCTTTTCTTTCTTTTTCTATAAGTTTTTTGTATGTTTTTCCTGTTGTTAGGTTGTGTTCTTTTTTGTGGTTCTTGTTTAGGAATCTTTCGTAGTTTCCTAGGTCCTGATCTATTTCTCCTCCGTCTTCTGTTACGAATACTTCTCCGTGTTCTGTTGGGCGCATTGTTCCTGCATCTATATTTACGTAGGGGTCTATTTTTAGGCAGGAGATGTTGTATCCTTTTTCTTGGATTATTCTGGCTATGCTGCTGGTTGTGACTCCTTTTCCAAGTCCTGACATTACTCCTCCTGTTACGAATATGTATTTAGTCAATTTTTTTCCTCCTTGGGTTGGTTGGCTGGGTGATCCTGGTCTTTTTTTCAACGTGTATTGGAAATGAGCCGTGGTTTAAATTTTTTTGGTTCTCTGTAGTGCCTAATATTTCCCTATTTTCACCCTTGTTTTAAGGGTTTTTTAGGCAAGGTTTTTATACTAGTGTTCTCTATTCATGGGTGGAGGTGGATTATATATGACTGAAGCTTACTGTGTTAAGTGTAAGGAAAAAGTTGAAATGAAGGATGAAAAGAAAACCACTACAAAGAATGATAGAGAAATGTTAAAGGGAGAATGCCCTGAGTGTGGTACTACTGTTAATAAATTCGTTTAATGGTATTTTTCCCTTTTTTCTATTTCTTTTTTATTACTGTCTTAATTTTTTTATCTGTATATATTTGTCTCTATATTTTTCTTTTTGTTATTCTTATAATTTCTTTTATGTGTTTCTAGAGGTTAGAGGGGTGTATAGAACATTCTAGAGGTGGTAAATATAGGGAGGACGGTGCCGCTCCGTCCTCCTGAACAAACGGTGACGCGTTGGAGAAAGGGTCTGTCCAACATATTATATGGTGTTAGGGGGTATTTAAGCTTTTGGTTTTTTATTTGTGAAAGAAGGGGTTTTTTGTTTTTCTAATTTTTTCATTCTTTATTTTTCGGATATTGAAGTGTTTCTGTTTTGGGTTATTCCGTTTCTATTAATGCTGTTGGTTCGTCCGTTAGTTTCCATCTGTTGCTTTCTCTAATTAGGTAGAATTCTTTTTCCTCTGTGTGTGTTATGGTTTGATTATTGAATGTGCCGGAAGTTTCTATTTCAGCTTTTACTGTTGCGTCTCCATTTAATATGTCTTCTTCTATTATATCGGCTTCTATGTCCATTTCTTCCATCATTTGCTCCATAAACTGTATTTCTTCCCGTGATTCTTCTATTTGATCGAGGAATGTTATTCTTCTTTCAGTTTCTAAGTATCTAGTTGCTTCTTCTAGATTTCCTTCGTTAATTTCTTCAATGTGTCTTTCCACGGTCCATCCTGGAGATCCTATTGGTGCTGCTAGTAGGTCTCCTATTCCTGCTATTGCTATTCCTATTACTAGTATTATTAGAGATATTTTTAAGGCTTCCAGGAAGTTTCCTCTTCCTGAGATGTCTCTTAGGAGAGTGTCTCCTAGCATTATTCCTGCGTAGGAAACTATGAATGAGGATATTATTAGAAGTATTGGGGCTGGTGATAGGAATGAACCTGTTTCTATGATTAGGTAGTGCGTGTAGTGTCCTATTAAGAACATTATCAGTGGTGTTAGGTATCCGAAGAATAGGAATCCTGCTGTGAATAGAACTAAGATTATTATGATTAATGGAGTTCCTGCTGGAAATGCTAAGAATCCTTCTGGTCCTGTATATGATTTTACTAATGCTCCTATTAGGAATAGAACGAAGCTGGATAGATATATTGCTAGTACTCTTCCTTTGAAAGTGAGGTTTAGTATTTGTTTAATGGTTTCTTCGGAATCCATTTTTCATCACTGTTTGTTTTATAGACATTAGTAGTTCAGCATTTAAATAATTAGTTAATTTTTTAGTTTTTTCTATAATCCTTTATCTTTTCTTGTATCCTTGTATCGAGTTCGTACTTTGAAACTAGCCAGTATACGAGTGATCCTACTGCTATTCCTCCTATTATATCTGTGAGGTGATGTACCTGTAGGTATAGTCTGGAGAACATTACTAGTGCTGCAAGGGAGAACCATATTATTTTTTTATTCCATTTTTCCGAGAAAAGAAGTGCTAGATAGGTTGATCTGCTTGAGTGGCCTGAGGGGAAAGCTGCTTTCGGGTTCAGTCCTCTTGGAGTTGGTCTTGGTCTGGCTGTTATGTTCTTTATTGCGATTATTACTGTTGCTTCTATTAGAAGACCTATGAACATCTTTATTGACATTTTTTCTTTTTTCATGTAGATTAATAGGATCAGTACGAGTAATAGGACTGGGTAGGATACTGCATGTGTTATTATGAGCATTAATTCGTCTAGTACTGGGTGTTGTATGCTTTGCATTAGTTCCAGTACTGCTTGATCTACTGCGTTCATTTTTCCGTTTCCTCTTCGTTTCTTCTTTTTATATCAATAGCTTTCCTGTGTCCATTATCTTTTCATTGTCTATGTGTATGGTTGGTTTGAATAGTATTGCGTCCCAGTGTATATTTGAGTCTATGGGTCCTCCGAAGTCCTTGTTTTTTCCAAAGGCTATGTGGCAGGTTCCTTTTACTTTTTCGTCTTCTAGTATGTTTCCTGTTACTGTGGCTTCGGGGTTTAGTCCTATTCCGAATTCGGCTATGTTTTCTCCTTTCTTGTGTTCTTTTAGTTTTTTCCTGAATTTTTTGTCTCCTTCTATCTCTATTGCTTCGTTTTCCTGTATGTATGCTGTTGTTTTGGGTTCTGCTATTCCTTGCATTGAGTCTATTACTATTTTACCGTTTGTTTTTTCTGGGGCTGTGTATATTTCTCCGCTGGGTAGGTTTCCGTAGGTTCCTGGTTCTTTGATTTTCCCTAGGTCTTTTTTAATTGGGTTTTTCATCTCCAGGTTTAGGTTGGTTCCTGATCCTGTTTCTATTTTTACTTTTTTTGCTTTCTCCATTTTCTCCGCTAGTTTTTCTCCTTCTTTTCTCATTTCTCTGTAGTCTATATTTACTGCTCTCTTGAAGATTTCTCCTGTTATTTCTGGTAGTGTAGCTATTCTGGCTCCTTTTTCCGTTGCTTTTTCTCTGGCTTCCGTGTGGGTGTAGGAGTTCCTGGTTGGTATTATTACAATGTCCGGGGGTTTTTTCATGAGTTCTTCCGCTAGTTTCGGGACTTCCAGTTCTCCTTTTTCTTGTTCTCTAACTTTTAGAAGATAAGTCTCATTGGTTTTCTCTTCGCTGGCTTTGTAGAATGCTTCTCCTATTTCTTGACAGTATTCATCGGTGATTATCAGTATCTGTTCGTCTTTTTTTAATCCGAGGCATTTTTCTAATGTTTCCTCTGCGGTTTCTTCAAGTTCTTTTTCTATCTTCATTTTTTCACCTTTATTCTGTTGATTTGTTTCCTTCTAAATAGTGTTTGGTTTTATCAGTGGTAGCTTGGTGTTTTCTTGTCATTTTTACTTCTATTCCTTGTTCTGTTTCTTTTATTTCTTTTATTTTTACGTCTATTCCTATGTTTCTGAGGTAGTTTTTGTAGGCTTCTGCGAATTCTCTGCTCGGTAGATTAAGTGTGAATTCTTCTTCTGCTTCTCCACCTTTTTCTATGTTTCTTATTGTTTCCACGAGTGGGATGAGTATGCTTTTTCCCAGTTCTTCAGCTTCTTTTTCGAGTTCTTCTCCTTTTAGGCCTGCTTCGTGTGCTTGGAATCCTTGTCTTATTATTCTTCTGAACATGAATGGTTTTCCGTAGTTGTTCCAGAATTTGAATGCGTACTCTAGTTCTGTGTTGCTGGATTGGTTCGCGGTGTACTTCATCTGTTTGTCCATGCTTCTTGTTTTCAGAACTATTCCTTCTCTACCTTCTTTACCCATTTTTCTGACTTTTTCCAGTATTTTTTTCCCTTCGTCCGGCTGGAATTGTCCTATTTCTCTCACTTTGTTTATCCCGTATTTTTCCAGTGTCTCTTTCTTCTCGGGCACTCCTATTGGGACGTTTGTTTTCTTGTCTCTGATATCGAATGCGAAGTAACCGAATTCCTTTTCCTCGGGGTATCTTTTTTCGACGTAGGGGTTGTTCTGTCCTATTACTTCTCCGCAGAGCATCATTTCAGGGTTTTCTGAGAAGAATTCTTCGTATTTGTCTCTATCTATTCTTTCGTTTGTGTAGGGGCAGTCTAGTCCTCCTCTTGTTAGTGCTTTTATCTCTCCGAAGACTTCTGCTATCCTGACGTTGTAACCGTTGAGTTTTTCTTCAATGTATATTTTTGAGTTGAAGTGTTTTTTCATTCCTCTTTCGAGCATGAGTATTCTTCTTGTTTTTGGATATCCTCTTATTATTTCTATATCTATTCCGGTTTCTTTTCCTTTTTCTACTTTGTCTTTGTCTTTGAAGAATACGTTGGTTCCTTTTTCCACGTTGGAGGTTACTCTTCTGAATCTTATGTATGGTGGGTAGTCCTCTATGAATTGTACTGTGCCTGAGTCCAGGTATTTGGCTATTTTTCCTTTTTCTAGGTTTAGTTCTTTCTCTACTCTTCTTCTGATTTTTTCTCTGTCTAGTGGTGACGGGTATTTTTCCTTCATTTTTCTCGGTTTTTTAATTGGTTTTTCTGTTTATCTTTTTTGGGTTTTTTCCTGATTTAGATCTGTACTCCTTTTTCGCATGATGTGCATATTCTTTTTTTCTCGTTGTAGTGTTTTGGACAGACTTTTGACCCGCATGTTTGGCAAGTGTTTAAATTGTTCGAGGGTCTATTACATATATCACAAAGGCTGGTTCCGTTCATTGGAATCATCTTCAAATTAATGGAGGATCTGTTTAAAATGGAGTTGTCATCTTATAAAATATTTTCCGTGTTCGGGATAGATGTTGAGCTTCATTGGTCTTTCTTACTCTTTATTTTCGCTATACTTTTGCTTGATCCTATGTTTTTCATGATACTGGTTATCTTATTTGTGTTTGTTACTGCTCATGAGATTTGTCATTCCTTGGTTTCTTTGAGGAATGATGTTGAGGTAAATAAGATTGTTCTCCTCCCTATTGGAGGAGTCGCCATGATGGATACCACGGATATGAGTCCTTGGTTGGAGTTCAAAATGGCTATAGCGGGTCCTGCTTTCAATTTCACTATGGCTGGATTCTTCTTTGTTCTCAGTTACTTCGCCGGTTTTCCTTTGATTGAATGGTTGAGTGTTTTCATCAGTGACCCCGAGACATTCTCTTTATCTATAATCCATCTGCTCGTTTTCTACTCCTTTTATGCTAATTTGATCCTGGGCATATTCAATCTATTCGTACCTGCTTTCCCTCTGGACGGGGGTAGGGTTTTCAGGGCATTGCTTGCTTTCCGTTACCCTTACCTTAAAGCTACTAAGATGGCTAAGTACCTAGGTTACCTCATCGCTTCATTTCTTTTCCTGATCGGATTAACCGGTATGCTGACAGGTGCTGGCGGTGGACTATGGATAATGATCATAGCAGCCTTCATCGGACTAGGAGCATCTTCAGAATACAAAGGACTAGTAACAAGGACAATACTATCTCAAATGAAAGTGAAAGACGTATTAACAATGGCTTTCCCAGCAGCAAACGAAGAAGAAACAATAGAAAGAGCAATGGAAAGAACAGTTTCCATGCAGAGAACAAACCTACTTATACTTAACGGAGAACCACACATAGCGGACACCGAGAAAATAAAAAAGATAGACAGAGAGAAATGGCCAACCACAAAAGTGAAAGAAGTTAAAAAACCAGTTAAAAAATTCACCAAGAACGACAAGCTCGAAGACATACACAGATACATGCTTGAAAAAGGCGTGCAGACCGTACCCATAATGAAAAGAGGAATGGTGCTAGGAGTAATATACTACTCAGACATGAACAAAATGGTCAAGATAGCTAAAGAAACCGGGTACGTGAAAGACCAAAAAAGAAGGTGATGAAAAAAATGAATTCGGAAAAAAAGATTGAAGAATTAAAGAAAGACGCCCCGGAACAGGTGAAAAAAACCTACGAAGAAATAAAGAAACTGAACATACAAGGAGCTACGGACGTTGCTCTAGAAGCAGCAAGATCACTCAAAAAAATTGAAGAAAAACAGAAACTAAAGAAATCCATCGAGCTATTGAAAAGATCAAGACCAACCGAACCAATGATGAGAAACGGATTAAGATACATCAAATCAAAACACGGAGAAGGAAAGGAAACGGAGAGAGCAGTAAAAGAATTCGAAGAAATGGTCCAGGACTCAGTGAAGGAAATAACCAAGAAAGGAGCAAAATACCTTCCAGAAGAAACAAGTATAATGACACACTGCCACTCCAGCCTTGTGGAAAAAATCATAACAAAAGCGGACGAAAAAGGAAAAATAGAAAAAGTGATAGCTCCAGAAACAAGGCCAAAGTATCAGGGAAGAACAACAGCGAAAAAACTAGCAGAAAAAGGCGTAGACGTCACTGTATGCGTTGACTCCGCAAAAATAGAAATGCTCGAAGAAGCAGATCTAGCAATGGTTGGCGCGGACGTGATAACGAGCGACAGCTACCTATTCAACAAAATAGGAACACATGAATTAGCACTATCAGCAAATGTAATGAAAGGAAAAAGCTTCCTAGTAGCCACACAGCTACTAAAAATAGCTCCAGAGACACTTGAAGGGAAAAGAGAAGAAGTGGAAGAAAGAAATCCAGAAGAAGTTTGGAAGAACCCACCAGACGGAGTAAAAATAAGGAACCCGGCATTCGATGCCACACCACCAAAATACATAAACTCGATGGTAACCGAACACGGAATAATACATCCATTCAACGCTATAGACAATGCCAGAAGAAAATACCCCTGGATATTCGAGGAATAAAAAGATAAATAACCAGTAACTAGATAATAGATAAAGGGAGATAGATATAGATGCATAGGGAAATAATCGAAGTTGAAAACGGAGCCGCACTTGGCTACAAAATAGAACTGGAAAACGCGTGCTTCATACTTATAGAAGCGGATCTAGGTTACCTGGCCTGCGGTTACTTCGATCCAGATACAATAGAAAAACTCAAAGACAGAGCAGTAGTGATATCAGGAGTAAAGAACTTCGGGGAAATGCTCGAGAAAAAACCGAGCTACGTGTCAAAAAAAGCAAGAGAACTAGAGATAGACACCAGCATGAAAGGCAGACAATGCCTGAACAAATTAATAGAGAAAGAAAAAGAAATAGACCTGGATAAAGAAATAAGAAAAGGTGAAGAACCCGATGAAATACAAATTCAAAGCTAAACCAATGGACATCTCCTCCGGAGAAAAAAACGCAGTTGTACTCCACAAAGAAGACGCGGAAGAACTAAACCTATCAGGGATGGACAGAGTCAAAGTAACCAGAGACGGACAAGAAGAAATCGCCATCATAGACCTAACCGAACAACAACTTGAAAAAGGAACAGTAGGAACATTCTCAACCCTAACAAAACAACTAGATATAGAAGAAGGAGAACAAATAAACCTGATACCGATAGATAAACCAAGATCAATTGAATACATAAAGAAAAAACTCAGAGGAAAAGAACTTGAAGAAAAAGAAACCAACCAAATAATAGAAGACGTGGTAAAAGACAAACTAAGCGACATAGAAATGACAGCATACATAACAAGTCTCTACACAAGAGGAATGACTGAAAAAGAATCAATAGATTTTACAAAAGCAATAGTTAATACAGGAGAAACAATAAAACCAAAATCAAGGAAAGTGGTGGACAAACACTGCATAGGAGGAGTACCTGGAAATAGAACAACAATGCTCATAGTACCTATAATAGCAGCTTCAGGTTTGAAGATACCTAAAGCAAGTTCAAGATCAATAACAAGTCCAGCAGGAACAGCCGATGCAATGGAAGTACTGGCACCAGTCACACATCCTATTAAAAAAATAAATAAAATAATTAACGATGTAAACGGATGCATAATATGGGGAGGAGCAATAGACCTGGCATCAGCAGACGATAAACTTATAAGAGTACGTGACCCACTTGACATAGATCCAAAAGGAGTTCTACTTGGATCAATACTTGGAAAGAAAAAAGCAGCAGGAGCAACACACGTACTGATAGACATACCAATAGGGAAAGGCGCAAAAGTAGAAAACAGAGAAAAAGCCGAAGAACTAGCAGAAGACTTCATGTCACTCGGAACAAAACTGAACATGGAGATACACTGCATAATAACCCCTGGATACGATCCAGTAGGATCAGCAGTAGGACCGGCACTAGAAGCAAGGGAAACACTGAAAATACTTGAAGGAGAAAACGTGTCAAAAGACCTGAAAGAAAAATCACTCAGAATGTCCGGATTAGCCCTAGAAATAGGAGGAAAAGTAAAAAAAGGAGAAGGATACCAAGAAGCAAAGAAAATACTAGAATCAGGAAAAGCTAAAGAAAAAATGAAAGAAATAATAGAAGCACAAGGCGGAAACCCAGATATAAAACCAGAAGATATAGAAATAGGAGAACACTCAAAAGAAATAACCGCGGACAAAGAAGGTAGAATACAGTACCTGCACACTAATGACATAGCGGAAATAGGTAAAATAGCAGGAGCCCCAAAAGACAAAGGAGCAGGAATCTACCTTGAAGTGGAAAAAGGAGACAACATAAAAAAAGGAAACAAACTAATGACCATATACGCTGAATCCGAAAGAAAACTAGAATCTGCCCTGAAAGAATACAGAAAAAGAGAACCACTCGAAATGGAAAAAGTAATACTCGATGAATACACCACCGAGAAAAAACCAAATGTAAAGAAATTCAAAGTAGGGTAAATAAAAAGTGAAAAAATGAACACCCCAATGCCCAGGACCGCGGAATCCTTAAAAAAAGGAAAAATAATCATCTACCCAACCGAAACCTGCTACGGACTTGGAACAAATGCACTGAACGAAGAATCAGTTAAAAAAATATACGAAATAAAGAACAGATCCAGAGAAAAGAAGATGTCCTGCCTCGTTTCTTCAATTGAACAAGCTCAGAAATACTGCAAATTAACAGAAAAAGAAATAAAAATATGCAGAGAATTCATGCCAGGTCCACTCACCCTCATAGCGGAGAAAAATGAAAAAATCCCTGATACACTCAACAAAGACTTCGCATTCAGAATATCTCCTAACAAAACAGCTCAAAAACTACCTGGATTGATGGATGCTCCCTTAGTCTCGACTTCGGCTAATTTATCAGGAGGAGAGAATCCCTACAGAATCAGTGAAATCCCTGAGAAAGTAAAGGAGAAAGCTGACGTTATAATCGATTCAGGAAAGCTTGAGAAAACGGACCCATCTACCTTAGTAAAGATTGAAGACGGAGAATTAAAGATATTTAGAGAAGGACCGGTTTCTAGGAGAGATGTAATAAGGTTTCTAAACTCGGATTCTACTAAGTTTTAATTTTCTTTCTCTTGCTGGAGAGAATCGGTTCCAGAAAATCTAGAACTGTTTCACTCGCGTCCAGTATCTCTACTTCAACGAGCTCTTCATCTTCATTATAGTGATTTATGATCGGGCCTGATTGTTCACCGAATTCAGGGTCTTCATCTTTGAAAATTATCATTAGGGCGTCCGATTCTGGGTCGTATTCACATTCCATCTTCCTTACCCTCTAATCCTCTTCATTCCTCTCCAGATGTTCTCTTACCAGTGATGGGAACGCTTCCGCAGATAGGTACCTGATTCCCCATTCCTTTGCCCAGTCCTCTATACCAGCGTCCTTCG
>CAZOFO010000010.1:0-21768 GCA_964579265.1 Microcaldota archaeon | reverse complement strand
TCCTGCTCTTCCTTTTTCTTTTCTTAGTTCGTCTCCTTCTTTTGATAGGTTGTGTTTGGTTATTTCTTTGTTTTTTTCCTTTAACCTTTTCTTGAGAGCATCCGAAAAGGTTAGTGTTTGGAATCCGTAGTTTTTCTTTAGGTAGTTAGCTACCACGTCTTTACCTGACCTGTGGTACCCTGTTAGTCCGATTATTTTTCTTTTTTTATCCATTTTTTACACCTCTTTAATATAGGAAGGTTTCTGGTTTTGATCTTTCCTTGATTTCTCCTCTTAAGTTTTCTTTGAGTTTTTCTCTAATTTTTTCTACATCTTGGTATTTTGACAGTAACCATCCTAGTTTTGTATAAGCTGTCTCAGTAATCATGTCTTTGGTTTCTGTAGCTCCAGCCTCGTGGTATAGTTTTCTGAGGTTTTTGTAAACGTTTGGGTCTGTTCTTCCGTAAGTGCATTGGCTCGTGATCGCTACTGGTTTTCCTTCTTCTGTTATTTCTTTTATTTTAGGTATCCATGTTTTTTCTGTTTGTGTGGGTACGTGTCCTAGTCCTGTTCCTTCTATAATGTATCCTTGATAGTTTTTTTCTTCGTAGTGATTGAATATTTCGGGATCTGATTCTGGATGTATTTTTATGATGGCTGTTTTTTCTTCAAAGGTTGCTGTTGTTTTTGTTTCTTTTTCTTCGTATTTCCTGTGTTTCTGTAGTTTATTTATTTCTCCGTTTGGTTTTATTCGGGCCACTGGTTTATCGTTTATTGGTCTAAATGTGTCTCTTCTGCTTGTGTGCATTTTCTTTGCTTTTGTACCTCTTATGAAGTAACAGTAATCGTCGTTCATTGTGGCATGCATAACTATTCCTACTTCTCCTATGTTGCTTTGAGCTGCTGCTATAGAGGAACATATTAAATTCATTGAAGCATCAGTAGATCCTCTGTCTATTGATCTTTGTGCTCCTGTTAATATCACTGGTTTGTTAAGTTTTTCTAGCATGAAAGATAAAGCTGAGGATGTGTAATGCATTGTATCTGTTCCATGGGTTATTACTACTCCTCTTGAACCATTATTTAGTTCTTCTTCTGCTTTTTTTGCTATTCTTACCCATACCTCTGAATGCATATCTTCGCTTGCTATTTTTTCAATCTGTTCGTAGTTTCTAATGTAAGCGTGGTCAGTTATTTCAGGGGTTCTTGATATTATTTCTTCGGCGTTCAGAGCAGGTTCTACTGCGCCTGTTTCGTATTCTACTTTGCTGGAGATAGTTCCTCCTGTAGAAATAATTGATATTGGTGGTTTTGATTCGTCCTGTTCTATTTCTGTTTTTTGAGTCTTTTTTTCTTTTTCCTTTATTTTTTCTATTTTCAGATCGTTTGAATTCTCTATTCCAATATTATAACCGTTTTCTAGTTTTATTGTGATGCAGTTTGGGTTACTCATTTCGGTGTTGGGCATTAAGGTTCCTTTGTAGGTTCTCTCTCCTTTCTTTACTTTTACTCTGTCTAGGACCGATGCTTTCTCTTTTTTCAGTTTTTTCTTGATTTTTTCGGAATATTCCATTTTATCATTTTTCTTTTTAATCTCAGTTTCTTATAATTCTTTTTTCATATAAGGTTCTTTTAGTTTATATCCTTTTTTTCTGTAGTACTGTCTAGCTCCTATCCCTGATATAACAAGCATTTTCTCTTTTCCGTTTTTTCTAGCTATTTCTTCAGCTTTTTCAAGTAGTTTCTCTCCGTATCCTTTGTGTTGGACTCCTCTTCCATCTTTTTTATCCTTTATTGATTTTGATGGACCATATACGTGTAGTTCTCTTATTCCTGCTGTATCTTCATTTATTTCAGGTCTTTTTGATTTTTCTGGAAAACTTAATCTAGTGAATCCTATTATTTTATCTTTTACAGGGTCTTCTACTGATATGAATGTTTCTTCCGTGTTTTTTGTCCTGTATTCCTCCTTTTTTATCTCTGTTTTTTCTGGTTCTTCGTTTCTTATTTCTCTGTATCTTATTTCCTTTGTTTTTATTCCTAGTTCTTCAGCTTTTTTATCCACCAATGTTCTTAGGTTGCTGGATGTTACTCCTTTTTTTATGAGGTTTGCCGGTATGTCTCTCTGGGTCCTCATCACTCTCAAGTATTTAGGTATGTGTTTTCTGGCTTTTGCTAGAAGATCTATTGTTTTTTCTTCTCCGTAGGGTTTCCATTCTCCTTTTTTCCATTTTTTATGTAGTTCTGTTTCTTGTTTTGTTTTTTCAGGGTCTGTTAATAAGGTTGGATAGATTTTAAGCATATCTGGTTTGTATTCTTTGTTTTGGAATAGTTCTTTGAACATTTCAAGATCTTTTTCTGGAGTTGAGCCAGGCAGGTTGGGCATCACGTGGTAATTTATTTTGAGTAGGGAAGTTCTAGCTGCTTCAGTGGCTTCTACCACGTCTTTTACTGTGTGTTTTCTCTTTATTATTTTGTATATCTGGTTATCAGGGTGTTGTACTCCTATCTCTACTCTAGTTCCGCCTAATTCTAGCATTTTGTCCACGTGTTTTTGCTTGCAGTAATCGGGCCTAGTTTCAAAGGTGATTCCTATGCATCTGTGGCTTGATTCTTCATTTTTCTTCTTTGCTTCTTTTATGTTCCTGCTTTTTTCCTGGTTAAGAGCATCTAGAGCATTTTTAACAAACTTTTCCATGTATTTAGGGTGGGAGGATAGTGTTCCACCCATTAAAATTAATTCTATTTTATCAGTAGGATGTCCAATACTTTTCAATTGATTTAATCTGTTTTTCACTTGTTTTTTTGCTTTGTATTGGTTTTTTTCCGCTCTCATCGCTGCCGGTTCTTCTCCGGTGTAGCTTTTAGGGGTGTTTTTTTCTTTTCCTCCGGGGCAGTAGATGCATTGTCCTGGACATTCAAGCGGCTTTGTCATTATTGCTATCACGGATACTCCTGAAAGGGTTCTGGTTGGTTTCTTTCTAAGTATTGGGTTGAGCTTTTCTTTTTCTTCGTCCGTGGCTTCTTCGAGTAACTCGCTGTTTTTTGGTATTCTGTCCAGGTTGTGTTTCTTGGCGAGTCTTTTTTTGAGTCTTTCTATTTCTCCAGTTTCTTCCAGTTCTTTTTCAAGAATTTCTCGTATTGCTTCTCTTGCTAGTTTCATGTTTTTTCTTGTTGTGCTGGAGAATTTTATATATTGTATAAAAATAAGGATTCATAGAAATTATGAGAATAAGTTTAGTAGGGAATAGAATGGTTGTAGTATAGGTAGGGTTAGGCTATGTCCTTCTCCAAATCCTCCTATTTTTGATCTGATGGTCGGTTTAACATCTATTATTGATTCTTGTTCAATTACAAAGTTATCTCTGGAGTCAGTTACAGAGTATTTGGAGGTGTATCTACCTTCTTGGTTTATTCGGATAGGTAGATTAAATTCTTTGGTTTCTCCTGGGTTAACTTGAATTTCTTTCTCTGTTCTGCCTTCTTCTCCTTCTACCCAGTCTTTTGGAAGTGCTATAGGTTCATAAGTGAATTTTTCTATTGCTATGGAGTTGCTTTTTATTTTTGCTTTTATCTCTGACCTTTCACCTGCGGTTTTTGAAGTGTTTTTCATGTCGAATCTGTATGCGTGGTCATCTACTTCTATTGTGAAGTTCCTGGATGTTGAAGAAAGTGCTGATCCTCCTAAGGATAATTCAAATTCGTGTTCACCTGTTTGTCTAGGTGCTATTGCTCTTATTGATATTAGTAACCCGTCTATTCCTCTTTCCTCAATAGTCTGTTCGGGTAGAATCTCTTCTAAGTCTTTATCTCTAGGTATTTCTTGGTATTGGTGATCCAAACCTTTTATAGATGCTGTTCCCCAGTCGAATGTTAGGCCTCTTCCTCTATCCTTTTCTACTAGTATTATTATTTCTTGTCCTGGAGCTACTTTTCCTATGTGGGTTGTTTCTTTACCTAGTTCTTCTTTTATAGGGTATTGGAGATTTATTAGAGGTGTCCTGTCTACAAGATCATATTTTATGTAGTTAGTTTGGGTTTCTCCTTCTTTGTTAGTAAATGTTATGGTGCTATTGTGTATTCCTTCCTCTTCAGGAGTTTCTCTTAGCGATATTCTTAGTTTTTCTCCTTCGTTAACTTCTCTTGTAGATACTTCAAATTCTTCCGAAGTTACATTTTCCCATTCGTTTTTCTCTATTTTTATTATTATGTTTTCAGAATTTGAATACAATTTTTCGGTTAAATCAAGTGTTTCTTGGGGTTCTAGTTTTGTTTCTATAGGATCAACTACTTCCACAGCTGCTATAGTTATAGTTGAAAGTAGAAGAAGTACAGTAATTGTTTTGATGAAAGATAAATGTATTTTTTCCTTCATGTTTTGTATTTTGTGTTTCTATATATTTATCTTTAGGGGGTTTTATCCATCAATTTGTTTTGTTTTTTCCACTTCTAGCCAGGGTATCTCTAGTCTTATGTTTCCAGATGCTGAATTTATGTAGGTTGATATTTTTCCTTCACTTGAAGCGGTTTTATCCAATTCTAGGAAGGTTTTTTCTTTTCTTTTATTTTTTTCAAGTTCATGCATTAGTGTGTTCTTTATTTTTTGTTTTTCTGCAAGTTCCCATATTTCTTTGAAGTTTCCTCTTCCTTCTATTACTTTTTCTTCAATTATGTTTAATTCTGCTGTTGGTATTATTTTCTTTATGTTTTTCATTAGTTTTTCGGGGTTTTCTGTGTTTTTTATTTTTGCTTTTATCTTCATTTTTATCCTAAGTTTTATATTCTGAAGTATTTTTTGATTATTTCTTTTTGGTTTTTTATTTTTTCTTTATCTTGGGTTATTGTTGCTTTTTCTATTTTTTCTCTGTATCTAGATGGTATTTCTTCTTTTTTTTCTTTGAATAGTTCTTTAATGGCTTTTTCTATTTTGGTGTTTTTTCTTTTTTTGGATGCGTATAGTCTCTTCCCTTGGATATGTATATTGTTTGGTTTTTCCTGGTTTTTTTCCAGGAATTTTTTTGAGTGTTTTTTGTTGTAGAATGGTGGTCCCATGTGTTTTCTGTATTTTGGTAGCTTTGTATTTCTTGCTTCGAGGAGGATTTGTGCTTTTGTTTTTTCATTTGTCCAGTGTTCGGATCTATATATTTCGTATTCTTGTTTTTCCAGGTTTGTTTTAAGGGTTTTTTCTAGTTTTTTGAGCTGGCTCCATCCTATTTCCGCCACTGTTTCTTCTGGATAGGGTATTTCTATTAGTATAAGGTTTTTTCCTTCTATTTCCAGGTTTTTTGATTTTTCTTTATCTTTATATGTTTCTTTTGTAGGGTTTTTTAATAGTTCTCTGGATTTTATGATGAATCTACCTAGTTTTTCTTCTGATAGGGCTGATGCGGCATTTCTTTCGGGATCAACTGGGTCTATTATTATTAATGGGTCTTTGAATTGTTTTTTGCCGTGTTTTTCTATGTCTATTTTGTGGTTTCTTTCCCATTCTGATGCTTTTTCTAGTGTTTTTTTGAATGTGCCGTATTTTAGGATAAGTAGTTCGGTTGTGTAGCCTGAGAATCCTTTTGTTTTTTCGTTTGCTCCGTAACAGCGTATGTTTTTAAGGTATTTTTTCAGGAGTTTTATTTCTGGTTTGTGTTTCTCTTTTAGATTTTGTTTCAGGTACTTGTTGTGTAGTGGTGTTCTGTCAACTGATGATTTTGTTTCTTGTTTTAGTTTTGGTTTTTCAGTGTTTTCCATGTAGGTCTCTGGGTTGTGGCATGGGACTACATCGATATCTATTTTTTGTATTTCTGCTTTTACGTACGGGTGTTCGGCGTAATGAGTGGTGGGTTGGTATTTTTTTAGAGCTTTTTTCCCTACTTCTACTCCTTTTTCTTCTAATTCTTTTTCAGTAGCTTCTTTTGGAAAGTAGAAGAATATGTCTATATCTATATCTTCTTCTGTAGGTAAATAGGTTCCTCTTTCGGTTGAACCTACAGGTACGGCGTTGTAACCTTGTTTTTCTATTTCTTTGATTATTTCTTTTTTTATATTCTTTAATTTTTCCTCTAGTTCAGGTGTTGATTCGAGTTCTTTTTTTATTTCTGGGAACATTTGGATCCTTTAGTTATTGGTTTCATAGCAGGATTAAGAAAACTGCAAGGGAAATTATTCCTGCTAGAACAACCATTATTATCAGGAGAAGCTGTGTTTTTGTTACTCCTATTTTTTGAGATATTTCTTCTAGTTTTTTGGATTTGATAAATGATGGTGTTATTTGCCTTTTTTTATTCTTTTCATCCTTCTTCTTTTGTTTTTTTGATTTTGATATCTCTATTTGTTCAAATTTAGCTGTTTTTTGATTTTTTGGTTTTGGTTCTTCCATTTTTATATGTCCTTCTCTTCTTAAGTAATCTATATAGTGTTCTATTAGTTTTTCAGAATATTTTGTTTCTTCTGAGTATTTTTCTGTGTCTACTTTTCCATTTTCTTCTTTTATTTTTTCGAAAATCGGTATTACTGTTCGGTCTTCTATGTCTTCTTTTTCAGAAACTAATGTGTATTTCCCGTTTATGGGTTCTTCCTGGTTTTTATTTTCGGTTTCTTTAGGAGTCAGTTTTTCAATAAGGTAATCTGATTTTACAAAGAGGAATACAAATACGATGAGGGTTGCTACTGCTGTTACTGCTAGGAGTATTAATGTTCCGATTCCTTCTATTAGATATTCTTCTGTTGCTTCTAGATAGGGTTCTCCTGCAGGTGTGTCTCCTTCTACTTCCACGTAACTTGGAGTTGGTTCTTCGTATATTACTTGGTAAGCGGGTACCGACCTTGTTCCTTCTAGAGGATTTACGTCTATCCATTCATCTCCTTCGAGTTTTTTTATCCATGCAAATTTTGATTCTGGTCCTCCTCCTATCATTATTTTACAGGGAATCTCTTCTTGTATACATAGTTCTTTGTACATCATAGTAGCTTCTAAACTATTCATTTCGCTTTCTTCCATATCTACATCATATAGTTCTTCAAACTCAACGTTTTCTGAAGCTTGTTTTTCAGTAGATAGTTTTGATAGCATTTCTTCAGTTCTTCGACCTGGTTCTTCTTCTGTTATCTCTATATCTAGTTCTCCACTAGTGTTTAATAGAGGGTTTTCTAGGAAGGCTGCATATTCAGGGGAGAATTCTAAATCGTGTATCTCTGTCCAGATATTCATTGGTTTGTAGGTTGCTTCAAGAGTTTCTGTGTCTCCTGGTTCAATTTCAATTACTTTTGCTATCTCTTCTTCTGATTTGTTTTGGAAGGGTTCCTCTCCAGTCATTATAGTGTTTGTAACTATTCCTAAGGAGTTTCCTTTATGGTTTTGGTTCGTTAGAACTATGTAGTTGTTTGTTCCCTCGTCAATAGCATTAGGATAGAATATTTTGGTGTCTTGTGGTCCTTTTGCTCTGTAGATTATTTCGAATTCCTTTGTTTCACCAATATTTTCTACAGTGGTCTCTACGTGTATTTCTTCTTGTTTTATTTCTATTCTGTTAGTTGCTCTTAATTGGTCTGTTCCTCCCTCAAATTCTATTATGTATTCTTCTCTTCCTTCTTCTAGGACTAGTTCTTGGCCTTCTGGGGGTACGAATCTATATTCTTCTCCTTCTGTTCTGATTGCAGGTATGAGGTCGAGATCGAATTTGTTGTTTATAGTTGTCATTCTAGCTAGGTCCACTGCGTTTCTTGGTTGCATTGGTACTTGGGCGGTGTAGTCTTCCGTGTATATCACGTGTTTTCCTTCATATTCTCCTACTAGGTTGATGCTTATCCCTATAGATGAGAGGATTAGGAGAGTTCCTATAATTATTGAGGTATTTTTAATCTTTTTGTTCAGATCTACGTTTTTTACGGTTCTCATAGTTTTACCTTTTCTATGGTTTTGTATATTGGGCCTTTTTTGGTTAATTCGCTTTCTATTAGTTCTACTTCATCTATTTTGATTTCTTTGTAGGTCTTATCGTATTTATCGAATACTTCTCTTATTTTTTTGTCTGGTTTTGTTTTTACTCTGGCTACTGTTATGTGTGGTTTGTATTCTTTGTCTCTTTTTTGAAATTCTTTGTCTATGTATATTTTTTCGGTTTTTCTTGCTAGTTTGTTTATCTCTTGTTCTTTTGTTTTTACACCTATCCAGATTACTTTTATATATTCTTTATTGGGAAATGCTCCTGTTCCGCTTAATTCTGCTTTGAATTCTCCGAATCCCCTTAGTTTTTTTATTGCTTTTTTTGCTTTTTCTAGTTCTCTTTCTTTTACTTCTCCTAAAAACTTGAGATTGAGGTGTAGGTTTTCTGGTTCAACGGTTTTGGTTGAGTTGAATTTTGATAGGTATTTTATTAAATTTCTTATTTCTTGATTGGGTTTTATCCTGATTGCAGTGAATATTCTATGGGTCATTTTGTTTCTGAATTTATCTTTAATCATTTTTAATTTATATCAATGGGGGTTGGGTTTTATTTTTTTGTTTTTAGAGATTAGTGGTTAATTTTATGTCGTTGTGTCCTTGTTTTAATAGATTTTTATTATCCGTTTCAAGAAATGTTCCTCCGTTTAGATATTTTTTTATCTCATTTAGTTCTTTTCTTGGATCCTTACTTAGTCTCAAGAGTGTTTTTTCTTCTTTTTTGAATCTTTCAGTGGTTTTTTGGTTTGGTTTTTGGCTTATTTTCATTTCTACTTCTTTTTTGTTTATCTGTTTTTTTATTTCTCTAATTATTTTCTTTGATTGGTGTATAGTGGAACTGTTTAGGGTTGAGTGTTCTTTTTCTCCTAATATGTTTTTTGCGGTTCTTATTAAACCATATATGGATATATGTCCAGGTAGTTTTTCAGGGTTTGTATGATTTTCTTCTAGGAACTGTAGTTCTTCTTTCCTGGAGGATAGATTTTCTTTCTTTTTCTTTATTATTTGTTCAACAGTATTAACTTGTTTTCTAATTTCTCTGTATAGTCTTGATTCTTTTTCTGTTGGGTAGGAAGGTAGGTTTAGGGACACGGTTTGGATTATTCCTCTTTTTTTGTGTCTGTTGGTTAGTGTTTGTTGTTCTAGAGTGGCTTTTTCTTTTCTGCTGTTTTTTTCTTCCTGTTTTACTAGGTATAGAGGTCCTGGTATTTCTTCTAGATTTCCTATTTTTTCTTCTGGATCTTCCCGGTATTTTATTGATAGTTTCGGTGTTTTGAATCTATTTCCTTGGTAATCTCCTTCTTTGTATACTTTTATGAATTCTTTTAAGAATTTTTCTGCTTCTTCTTTGTATTCTTTGTATTCTATTCCTAGTTTTTCTCCTTTTTTAACTGCTTCTTTTTCTTTTAAGTGGTGCGGGATATTTGTATCTAGGTTTACAGTTATGTTTTTTGTTCCACTGCTTAATTGGTTGAGTTCGTAGAGGAATGTCTGAGCTACTTGTTCTATTTGTTCTAAGTTCTTTTCTTCGAGGTATGGAGCTATGTAGAAATTGAATGAGTTTATTGAAACACCTTCTGATGTGTATTGGCTGCTGGTTAGTAGGTTTCTAGCCGCATGGGATGCTGCAACTTCAGGTTTTTTAGCAGGTCCTGTCTCTACGATTCCTGGGATGTTAAGTCCTTCTTTGTATAGTTTGTAGAGGTCGTTTTCTATTGATTCGGGTGATGTTATGAATCCTGATAGGCTGTGTATGTATATCTTGCCTTTTAGGTGTTCTTGGCTTAGTTCCTTTGGGAGTGATTGGTTTAGAGTGTATTCTTCAAGTATTTTGTTTGAGAATTTTTCCTGTATCTGTACTGGGTTTGTGGTTTTTTCTTTGGTTATTATCTGTTTTGCATCGTGGATAGGTATTCCTATTCGAGTGTATTGTCTTTTTTCTTCTATCTGTCTTCTTTGAAGCAATTTAGTGTTAACCATTTCTCTTATTAGTGAGCTGGATATGTTGTGAAGTTGTAGTCTTCTTATATCTTCACTTATTTCGTCTGAGATTTCTTTTGCTGTTCTTCTAGGTACTTTAGTTTCTTTTAGTAAGGAATCTATTATTTTATTTTTATCAAAAGGCTGTAGTTCTCCGTCAGTTGTTCTAACTGATATTGAGTGGTAGCTTCTGAATCTTTCTGCAGCTTCTTTGTTGTATTTTTCTAGAGTACTGTGTATTTCCCTATTTAGTTCTTCTTCGCTTATTTTTATTTCTTCTTTTTTTCCTTCTTTTTCTTCTAGTTTTTCTTCTAGATCTATTGCGGCTTTTGCGGAGAGCCAGAAATTTATACCTGCTTTTTGGCATTTTTTAAGGACCGTATTTGTAGATATTTTTTGGGACATTGATTTATTTAATGAGTTCCTAATATATTAGAGTGGTAAGAACCTGTTGATAATGATTTTTGACGAAGGGTTAGATCTTTATGGATTTAGATGAAAAGGATAGGAAGATACTTGAAGTGCTCGAGGATAATGGTAGAATTAGCTACACGGAGTTAGGGGAGAAGATTGATGTAACGGATGTTGCTGCTAAGAAGAGGATAAGTAAACTCGATGAAAATGGAGTTATTGATAATTTTACTGTTAATATAAATTATAAGAAGATGGGTAGGCCAATGCACGGTTATCTTCTTATTAAATGTTCTCCTGAGACTATGAACCGAATCCAAGATGATTTTAAAAACGATAAGAGAATACTTGGAATAGATAAAACTATTGGGGAATATGATTTAGTGATAGAATCTGCTTGTAAAGGATTAGATGAATTAAAAAGACTCTCTGAAAGAGATATAGGTAGTCTTAAAGGTGTTCAGGAAATAAGAACTGTTATAGTTACTGACTAGTTTGTTCTTTGTCATCTTGTTTTTTGATATCTTTTTTTCTTTGTTTTTCGATATCCTGTTTTCTTTGTGCTTTATTATCCTTTCTTTTCTTTCTATATACATATATGAGTGCTAGTATTATTAGTATTATTATTATCAGCGGGATTACTAGCATTGTTTTTAAAACTGGTTCGTCTTCTGGATCTTCAGGATCTTCAGGATCTTCTAGATCTTCCGGATCTATTGGATCTTCTTCTGGATCTTCTTCTGGATCCTCTTTGACTTCTTCTTCTTCGAAGTGTGCTGTTATCTCCATATCTTCTTTTATTGTTAATTCAATTACTTCTTCTATATTTTCGTGGTCTCCTGTCCATTCTTTGAAAGTCCAGTTTTCTTGTGGAGTTGCTTTTATTATTATATCTTCTCTTTCCTGATAAGTATGTATTCCTTTTTCTGGTTCTGTGTATCCTTCTCCTTCAATGTTTATAGTTAGATTATATTCTGGTTTTTCTTCGAATATGGCAGTTATTTCTTTGTCTTCGTTCATTAGAATTGTTATTTCTTCCGATATGCCTACGTGGTCTCCTTCCCATTCTTTGAATTTCCAGTTGTTTTCAGGTTCGGCTCTCACTAGTACTTTTTCTCCTTGTCTATAGGTGTGTTCTTCTGCTTCTGGAACTGTTATCCCCTCTCCTTCTATTTCAATTTCTAAGGTATAGTTCTCCGTTTTGTTGATTTTTTCAAAGTGAGCTGTTATTTCTTTGTCTTCTTCTATTTCGAATTTTAATTCAATCTCTTCATGTTCACCTTCCGGATAGTCCCCTGACCAGTGGCTGAAATTCCAGGTTTCTTCTGGAATAAAGTTTAGAATTATTTCTTCTCCTTCGGGGAATTCTTCTTTGTAAGGTGTTTCGATAATTTCTTTGTACATTACTATCTCTCCTTCTCCCTCTGTTTTAATCTCTAGAGTATGATTTTCTATTTCTTCTGTGAATTCCGCTGTTATTTCTTTGTCTTCATCCATTGTTAGTGTGCATGTTTCATCGGAGCAATCTCCTTTGAATCTTTCTAGTTCCCAGCCTTCTTCAGGTATAGCTGTGACCGTTACTTCTTCTCCTTCTTCATAGATGTGGGTTCCTTCTTCTGGTTCTGTGTATCCTTCTCCTTCAATGTTTATAGTTAGATTATATTCTGGTTTTTCTTCGAATATGGCAGTTATTTCTTTGTCTTCGTTCATTAGAATTGTTATTTCTTCCGATATGCCTACGTGGTCTCCTTCCCATTCTTTGAATTTCCAGTTGTTTTCAGGTTCGGCTCTCACTAGTACTTTTTCTCCTTGTCTATAGGTGTGTTCTTCTGCTTCTGGAACTGTTATCCCCTCTCCTTCTATTTCAATTTCTAAGGTATAGTTCTCCGTTTTGTTGATTTTTTCAAAGTGAGCTGTTATTTCTTTGTCTTCTTCTATTTCGAATTTTAATTCAATCTCTTCATGTTCACCTTCCGGATAGTCCCCTGACCAGTGGCTGAAATTCCAGGTTTCTTCTGGAATAAAGTTTAGAATTATTTCTTCTCCTTCGGGGAATTCTTCTTTGTAAGGTGTTTCGATAATTTCTTTGTACATTACTATCTCTCCTTCTCCCTCTGTTTTAATCTCTAGAGTATGATTTTCTATTTCTTCTGTGAATTCCGCTGTTATTTCTTTGTCTTCATCCATTGTTAGTGTGCATGTTTCATCGGAGCAATCTCCTTTGAATCTTTCTAGTTCCCAGCCTTCTTCAGGTATAGCTGTGACCGTTACTTCTTCTCCTTCTTCATAGATGTGGGTTCCTTCTTCTGGTTCCGTTTCTCCTTCTCCTTCTATATTTATTTTTAGTCCATATTCTGATGGTTCTGGATCATATTCTTCTGGTTCTCCCTCTACTATCCATTCTGGTTTTCCTGCCATGCATGCTCCTCTGACAAGATAGTATTCGCTTTCAACTTTATCATCAAACTGAGGATCATACCCGATATCTATTAATTTTTCCCTGGCTTCTCCGGTAACTGTTCCTGCTTCCTCTTCCAACCATTCACCTTCACATATATCTCCACATATGCCTTCGTAAACTTTTTCTCCAGGATCTTCCATATTGGAGACTAAAGCTTCATTACAGCTTGTAGCTGAATCTTTAGAGTCTGTTACTAGTGCTGATTCTCTTCCTTCTCCCATAACTCCTGTTAAAAGAACAACTATTATAGCCGCTATAGCGAGAACAGCGGCTATTATAATTAGATATTCAAGAGCTCCTTGGGATTTTGTTTCTAAATTATTTATAAATCTCATTATTATCAATTAAACTCCAGAGCATTAAATATTTAATGGAATAATTTTCTTAATATAATCATTCAGCTTGACGCTCTCACGGGGATTTGAACCCCGGCATCACCCTCCGCAAGAGTGCATCCTAGTCCGCTAGATCATGAGAGCAATTGAAGATAAAGCAGATTAAAGGATCTTCTTGACTTATGTTTATATACTCCAGGATAAAAAATAGTTTAACCAAGCAAGAACACATAATTTTGAAAAAATTAAGAGAGATGATAAACATGCTAGAATGCACATCATGCGGAAAAGAAGTTACAGATGACTATGTAGAATTCAAATGCCCAGAATGCGGAGAAGAAAAGATAAGAAGATGCAACAGATGTAGAAGCAAAAGCAGTAAATACAGATGTTCAGAATGTGGTTTTCAAGGACCTTAACAAACAAAAATAAAAAAGGAGGAATTAAACATGGGAAAAGTAATGGTTGTTTATAAGATATATCCAAAAGAAGAAAAAGAAGCTGGAGAAATAATGGATCAACTAGATGAAATGAAAGATATAAAGAGCGCTAAGAAAGAACCAGTAGCATTCGGATTAGAGATAGTGAAAGCAGGAGCACTCATAGATGATGACGATGATCCAGATAGAGTACAGGAAGAACTAGAAGAAAAGATTGAAGGGTACAGAAACATAGAACAAGGAGAAGCTACTTTGATCTCTTGAGATAATAGAGAAAAACAATTTCAAAGATTTTTAAGCTCTCTTTGAAGTTTTTTTATTCTTTTCCAGTGACTTCCCTTCCAGTACTCGTGACTACAGTTTTTACAAATCCATTCATCTTTACCAACTGATTTCAATTCACCATTACAATGTGAACATCTAGATGATTCAGGAAAACCCGGTTCTATATCAAATTTATTAAATACTTTTCTAATTTGATCTTCAAAATCTTTTGAACGGATTAAAAAGACTTCAACAGAAGAATTAATTTTTTTAAGGTCTTTATCCCTGGTCAAAACTACTCTATCCTCTCTTTTTGCTTTTTCTAATATTTCCCGATCATCCAATTTATCAGAAACTATTCCAGTATCTTGACCAAATATCCTGAGCCAGCTACCGAGTTTCCCTAACATCACATCACATAGAAACCTCAAGATCATAACCCCTATTTTAAAAAGTGCAAAAAAATATTTAACTTTTCCGCAATGTTATTTAAAAAACCACTTATATATCCAAAAGTATTTAAAGCCTGAGTTCGCAATTAATATTAGGTCTTCACTAATTATATGAGAAACTTCAAACGGAAAGACATTTCTTTATCCACGGAGACCGATTCCTGAAACCCAAAAGCTTTTCTAAAAAAAAATAAAACCTAAAAAACAGCTTATAATGACTCAAAAGAACATAAAAACAAAATTCTAAAAATAATACAAAAAAGAGGATGTTAACATGAGAGAAAAACCAAAATGCCCAGAATGTGAATCTAAAAACCTTGAAAAAGACTACGAAAAAGGAGAGATATCTTGTAGAGAATGCGGACTAGTACTAGACGACAAAGTAATAGACAGAGGACCTGAATGGAGAGCCTTCACAGCAGAAGAAAAAGAACAAAAAAAGAGAACAGGATCTCCTCTAAATCACTCGAGAATAGATAAAAACCTATCTACAGAAATAGACCAATTCAATAGAGATGCAAGAGGAACAAAACTAAAAATGAAAACAAGAGACAGAATAAGCGGACTGAGAAGATGGCATAGAAAACTAATATATACAGATTCAAAAGCAAGAAACCTAAACGTAGCACTAGGGCAACTAAAAAGAATGATATCCTCATTAAGGCTTCCAAAAAGCGTGCAAGAAGAAACAGCACTTCTATACAGAAAAATACTGGACAAAGGACTAGTAAAAGGAAGAGTAATAGAAGAAGTACTGGTCGCAACACTTTACATAGTATGTAGAAAAAGAGGAATACCAAGAACACTCAAAGAACTATCCGAATACGCAGGATCAGGAGCAAGTGAAAAAGCAATAGGAAGAACATACAGAATGCTAAAAGAAGAAATGGATATAGAAGTACCCCTACCAGACCCAGTTAACTTCGTTCCAAAATACGGAGCAAAACTAGACCTATCCGGAAAAATCCAAGAAAGAGCAAAAAAAATACTAGAAGAAGCCAAAAAACAGAAACTAATATCAGGAAAAGGCCCAACAGGAGCAGCAGCCGCAGCACTATACCTATCAGCCAAAATGGAAGGGGAGAAAAAAACACAAAAAGAAGTATCAGAAGCAGCAAACGTAACAGAAGTAACCATAAGAAACAGATACAGAGAACTCAAAGAAAATATAGACCTAGATAAAATAGAGTAGAAAAACCATAAATTTATTTCTCGAAAAACCAAGTATAGACATGCTGAAAAAACTAGTTCTAAAAAACTGGAAGAGTCACGAAGACACAGAAATAAACTTCAGAAAAGGAACAAACGCTATAGTAGGAGACATGGGTTCAGGAAAAACCTCAATGCTAGAAGGAATAACCTACGCTCTATTTGGAACTTATCCCTCACTAAGAGCAAGAGAAATAACGCTAGACGAAACAATAATGAAAAAACCAGTACAAAAACAAGAAGCAAAAGTAAAATTAACATTCAAAGCAAACGGAGAAAAATATACGGTAAAAAGAGTAATAGAAAAAGGAAAAGGAACAAAAAAAGCAGAACTAAGGAAAAAAGAAAAATTGATAGAAGGACCAAGCACCCAGAAAGTAAACGAAGTAATAGAAGAAATACTCGACATGGACTACGATCTATTCGCAAAAGCAGTATACGCAGAACAGGATGAAATGGACTACTTCTTAGAAATACCAAAAGGAAAAAGAAAAGAAAAAATAGACAAATTACTTGATCTAGATAAATGGGAAAACGCTAGAAAAAACCTCACCACTACATTAAACATACTCGAAAACAAGCAAAAAGAAAAGAAAAAACAAGCAGAACAAGCAAAAGAAATAGAAGAAATACCAAAACTAGAAAAAAAGATAAAAAAACAAAAAAAGGAAGAAAAAACAAATGCTGAAAAAAAGAAGAAGAAAAAAGAAGAGATAAAAAAGGAAAAAAAGAAATATAAAGAATTAGAAGAAAAAAAGAAGAAACATGAAAAGATAAAAAAAGAAATAAATAAAATAGAAAACCAGATAGAATACCTTGAAGAAGAACTAGAAGAACTTCCCGAAACAGAAAAAGACAAAGAAAAACTCGAGAAAAAAATAAAGGAAACAAAAGAGAAGAAAAAAGAAACTAGAAAAAAGAAAGAAAAACTCAACAAAATCAAAACAAAGATAAAATCAATTCAAAAAACAATAAATAAACAAAAAAAAGAAAAAAAAGAAAAAAATAAACAAATAAACAAAATAAACGAAAAAACAAGCTCAAAAACATCTGAAGAAGCAGAAAAGAAACTTAAAAACAAAGAAAAAAAGATTGAAAAACAAAAAGAGCGTAAAAACCAACTAAACGCAGAAATAAAACAAGCTAAAAAGAACAAAAAAGAAGAAAAAGAACACTTGGAAAAACTCAAAAAAGAAGAAGCAAAATGCCCTGTATGTGAAAGAGACTTAACCAAAGGAAAGAAGGAAGAGATAATAAAAGAAAAAGAAAGAAAAATAAATAAAATAGAAAAAAAGATTGAAGATAAGAAAAAAGAAAAAAATAAAACTCAAAAAAGAATAAAAAAACATATAAAGGAAAAAGAAAAAATAGAAAAAGAAAAAGAAAGATTAAAAGAGAAAAAATGGAAAAAAGAAGAAATAAAAGGAATAAAAAAGAAAATAAAGGAAAATAAAAAAGAGAAAAATGAACTTAAAAAGAATAAAAAGGATATAAAAATAAAGAAAGGCGAAGAAAAACTTCAAAAACAGATAGAAAAGCAAGAGAAAAAATTAAAATACATAGAAAAGAAAGAGAAAAAAGAAAAGAACGAGAAAAAACTCAAAAAACTTAGAAAAAAGAAAGAAGAACTCGAATTCGATGAAAAAGAAATGAAAAAAATCTACGAGAAAATAAAAGAAAAAGAAAAACAAATAAGTCTACTAACTGAAAAAATAAAAAACACTAGAGAGCTTAGAAAAGAGAAAGAAAAAAGACTAAAAGAACTAAAAGAAAAGAAAAAGAAAGCTAAAAAAGCAGAAAAAGAATCAGAATATATAGAAAACCAGATAAAAGACCTAACTGAATTGAAAATTTCTTTAAAAAGAATACAGAACCATCTAAGAGAAGAATTTACAAAAGAAACAAACAATGCATTGGAAACAGTTTGGAAAAAGATATATCCCTACAGGAACTACACCAGTCTTAAAATAGGTATAAATGAAGATGGAGATTATATACTTCAAGTAAAAGAGAAGGAAGGAGAATGGATAAATGTAGAAGGAGAGACCTCAGGAGGGGAAAGAAGTACAGCAAGTTTATGTTTAAGGATATCTCTATCTCTGGTGTTAGCAGGTAACCTATCCTGGATAATTTTAGATGAACCAACTCATAACCTAGATCAGACCGCAGTAGAGGATTTAGCAGAAACAATACATAACTATCTGCCAGAAATAGTTGATCAAATATTCATAATAACCCATGATCCAAAGATGAAGAAAAGCGCTCCGGAAGGATTCTATAGACTAACCAGGAATAAAGAAGAGAACGAACCTACAAATGTAACTCTTCAGAAAAACTGAATTAAAACTAGGTATTCTCCTTATTTCCTTCTTCAACCAGTTTTATGATATAACCTGCTATTATATTCCTATTTACCTTGCTAATCGGGAGATCAAGCTCCTTGAGTTTCTCCTTGTTTTCCTGAAAATCAGTTGAAAACTCTTCAGGAATCTTCTCATAAATCTTTTTCGCCTGTCTCTTCACAACTCTAGTTCTTTGTTGACCCATTAAATCACCTTTATACTTATTCTCTATTAAGCTTTAACTACTTCCTTTTCACCGCTAGGATATTCCCTTACCACGGATATAGGCAGTACTTTACTTTCAAATTCTTCTCTAGCTATATCTATAGATCTTTCTTTATTGGTTTCCGTTAGAATGGGAGCACCCATTGAGATCTGAAGTGCTCTAGCGGATATTACTCTTGTTTTTTCGTATCTTGTAAGCATTCTTCTTCACCTCTTACATAATAGGTTTTTAGTTTTAGAAAAAGAAGGGATTTGAAGACCAGTAAGGATTAATCTCTGGTGTAATCCTTTATAAGGTCTTCTACTTTTTCCATTGATTTTTTAACGTCTTCTTCTTCTTCTCCACCTGTACATATTATTCTTCCTGTCTTGAACAGCAATAAGGTTGTTCCAATGTCTCTTAATTTTAGAATAGCACCTGGGAATTGTTCAGGTTCGTATTCAACATTCTCAACCTCCATTGCTATCCCGTACAGATCAAGTTCTTGGTTTAAGTCAGCCGAAGCTACTAAGTTAACTATTTGATAATCTATTCCATCAGTCATTTTATCACCTGTTTAAAAGCAGTTAGTTATTTTTCCTATCCCGTCCTTTATAAAGGTTATTAGAGAAGTTTGAAAAGCATTTACATAAACGCTTCTGCATCTTTACTCCTTTTATTTATCTCTTCTTCATATTTCTTAGCTTGCTCTTCTAGATTTTCCCCTAGTTCAGCTTCTTCTGAATATCTTTTTCTTATATTAAGGAATACCGGATGGTTAACAGCTTCACCTAATAGTAGTGACTCTCCTACACGTAGTGTAGTGATCGAATCTCTGGATTTTTCATCTATTCCTTCACTAGTTTTTGTTATGTGGTCTAGGTCATTTGGATTAGTTATTCTCATTATTAATTGAGTATTACATTGGCTTAGAGCTGTTGTAGATAGTTTCATTGGTCTTTGGCTTACCAAGCATATTGAGGCTCCGAATTTTCTTCCTTCCCTTGATATTGTTTCTATTATCCCTTTTGGTATGTTTTCTTCTTTTTCCACACCTTCTTTAGCAAAATTATGTGCTTCCTCTACAAAAAGAACAAATGGGGGTACTTTTTCTTTTCTTCTAGCGTTGAATAGCCTTTCGGCTATGTAGGAAGTTATCATCCCTCTTTTTTTAGATTTTATTAAATCGCTCAGATCCAAGACAGTGAGTTGACCTGGTTTTACAAGGTTTCTCACGCTTGATCCTGTTTTGCTGAATAAATCTCCTTTTATTTTGTTGAGCCACCTAGGTAGAACTCTCTGTACTTCTTCGTGTATATCATCATCTTTTGAAATCATTTTGATTATGTCTTCTATTTCATAAGGTTCGTCCCTGTATCTTAATTTTTCTATGACAGAGGAAAGTTCTCTTTCTTGTGGTTTTCTCATCCCTGGCAGGAATTTTTTGAAGTCAGATACATCTAATGATCTTACCGGTATATTGAAGTCTTTTCCATTTACTATTTTCACTTTATTTTTATATCTTTCGGATTGTGCCAGGCTTCTGTATTCTCCATGTACATCTATCACTATTGAAGCTATTCTACCTTCTTCAGGTTGTCTTTCAAGTAGTTCTTCCATTAATACAGACACCGTATAGGTCTTTCCAGCTCCTGTTTGCGCTAGTACGGCGAGGTGTTTTTGGAAAAGATCAGTTAAACTAAGTTCGCTAGTTATACCATGATGCTGTAGTTCTCCTATTTCAAGTCCTTCTCCTGGTTTTTCCAATCCTAGAAAATCTCTTAGGACTTCTTTTTTTGGTTCCTTCACTTCTGTACCTGGTGCTGGTGGCTTTGTAGGTCTTTCTATTTTATTTTCCTTGTATATGCCTAGAGCTTTTACTTCTCCTACTGTATGTTCCCATTCTTCAGTTGGGAACTTATCAGTTACTTCTATACCTGTTTTTTCTATCTGTGTGATTGATTCTGGTGAATCGAAGTATCTATTCGTTTTATGTAGATCTTCTATCCTCCCTATTACTTTTCCTTGTGAAGAATTGAATTTGATGTATTGATCTTTATCAACGAGATCTTTGTCAGTTACAAAATGTACTTTAGTTGGTGTTGGTGTTTCTTCAGTTGCGATTATTTTTCCAAGTGTCATTTTCTCACTTTTTTGATTTATCTTATTAGTATTTTTTGTCATAGCTATTTATTTAAATAGTCTTTGATTTCTCCTTTTTTCCTTGAGCGAAGGTAATTCACCTACTTGATTCCTTATTTGTTGGGTGATTAAGTCTTTCTGTTTTTCGGTTAGTTTTGCGTGTAAGTCCGCTTCTATCAAAGGTACAGGGTAGCTGTAGTTCCTTGATATCTTTGAAATTGATTCTAGATAAGAAGCTATCTTATCAGGATTCATTCTTCCTTCTAGATATTCTAATCGTAGAGGAGTGTCTTCTTTAACCGGTTTTATGTACATTGCTTTTATTTTATTTCTTTTTTCAGCTGAAAAATCACTTAGAACAGGATGGTTACCTGGTTCATCTGAATAATTGAACTCCGTTGTTCTCTGACCTTCTTCAAGCACCTGGTGAAGTAAAAGATTATCTAGAGAATTAACCCCTGTTTTTCTCGATATTTTACGGGATTTACTATCTTCTATTGCGCCTACTAACTGTATTCCTTGTTCCAAAACTCTTTCAAACAACTCTTCATACTTATCCTTCACTCCAAGGTATTTTTCTTTTTCTTTCGAGTCTTCTTTTGGTTTATCACTGGGATTCGGTACTATTGACCCGTCTATTAATAAGATATCTATCTTAGGTTCTTTTTTAATGTAATTAAGAGCAGTTTCTATTTCTTTCTCCATTCTATGGAGTTGTGGTCTCTTGGTTTCTCTTTCAGGCCTATAGTAGTCTAAAGTTGGTTCTGGATCAGGATCAGGGAAATACCTGTGTTCTTGAAGTTTTCCTTCTCTATACTCCATGCTTACTAGACATGCCCTAGTTACAACTATCTCTATACCCTGTAGATTTTTTCTTGTAATCCCGCCATCCACTCCAGCTACCTTTAGAGTTAATTCCTCTCCTCCTATATCTTTAGCTAAATCCTCTCTTTGTTTTAGTTCTTCAGCTTTTTCTTCAAGCTTTTTTCTTTCATTTTCTAGGTCGCTGGAAAGTTTTTTTATCTCCTTCTCCATATATATTTTATTCAGATTGAAGGATAAAACTCTATCCCAAGAAACCAATGAGCGAAATCTAGTAAAGTTAAAAACCTAGGATGTGTTATCTTTAGTATGTTGAAACAAGTGATATTGATCAGGAAAGACCTGGAACTTAGCAAAGGAAAGCTAGCTGCACAAGCATGCCATGCTTCGTTAAAAGCATATAGAAAGTCAAAAAAACAAAATCCTAGAAAAACTAGCGACTGGATAGATCAAGGAGGAAAAAAAATAATCTTATGGGTTGAAAACAAAGAAGAAATGAAAGAAATAGAAAGAGAAATACCTAAAAAAATACCTAAAGCTAGCATAAAGGACGCTGGCTATACTGAACTAGAGCCAGGTACCTGGACCACCCTCGGAATTGGCCCATGGGAGGAAGAAAAACTAGATAAATACACAGGTAATCTTAAAACCGTAAAATAAAGAAATAAAGTGATAAAATGGGAGATAACTACAAGAAAGGATATCAATTCGAGTACAGATCCAAAAAAATATTTGAAGAAAACGATTTCTTAGTTACAAGATCCCCTGCAAGTCAATCCGCAGCAGATCTATA
>CAZOFO010000009.1:0-31762 GCA_964579265.1 Microcaldota archaeon | reverse complement strand
GTTAGTATAATCAATACCCATCTCATTGGTACTCCGCAGAGACATACATCCGCCATCTGCATATATCTTTCATGCAGGTAGATGTATATGAAGCTGACTGCTAGGACGAACGAGATTATAATCAGGATAACTTTTATGAATCTGCTGAAGAATTTTTTTCTATCTTCTTCATTCATGGGTAATCACTTATTTTTTGGTCGGGATGATTTAAGAAGTTTATTTTTCCAGTTTTTACTGTTTTTTAATCTTCGCTGTACCAGTCCGGCTTGTTGTTTAATTTTTCCCAGGAGGCAAAGCTTGATTTTTCCTTGTTGTAGAATTTCCTGTATGCCTTTACTGCTTCTTTTCCTTTGTATTCTTCGGGCACGGCTTGAGCGAACGGTGTTCTTTCCCCGGTTATTTTATCTTCGGTGAAGTTAGGTAATTGTTCTAAATAAGGTAGGAGTTCTCCGCATTTGTGTTCGTTATCGTATCTTTTTTTGAATTCTTTTAAAAGTGCTTTGAAGTGTTTCACCGTCCATTTGTAGTTGGAAGAGTTTTCCCTAACCCATTTGGTACAGGGGTGATTTACATGTGTCTTCTTATAGATTTTATCTTTATCTATATCTGTTCCTATAATGTGGTGGGCTGTGCTCAGCATTTGAGCTGTTTCCAGAGGCATCTTCACCACGTGTTGATCGCACTGCATCTCAGC
Source organism: Microcaldota archaeon (assembly GCA_964579265.1). GTDB lineage: Archaea > B1Sed10-29 > B1Sed10-29 > B1Sed10-29 > B1Sed10-29 > B1Sed10-29. The sequence continues at coordinate 31,068 of CAZOFO010000009.1, read as the reverse complement.
CGCTTTCCACGGATCTTCACTTAAAACGAATATGTTCATGATTAGTTTATTGTACTGGGAGATTAAAAAATTAACCAAGAAATAAAAAATGAAGAAAGATATAAATTAAATTAGTGGAAAAAAATGAAAGCACTTATACTAGCAGCGGGAAAAGGCACGAGAATGCATCCACTTACTCCTGAAATACAGAAACAAATGCTTCCAGTCGCAGGCAAGCCAATTCTACAACATGCTGTAGATGATCTCGAAGAGGAAATAGAAGAAATAATAATACTGACCAATGGAGACTCAAAAGAAGTAAAAGAAAATTTGAGATCTGAAAATACTGATTTAAAATATATAAAGCAAGAAAAGCCATTAGGAACAGCTCACGCTGTATCAAAAGTAAGAAAAAACATTAAAAAAGACTTTCTATGCCTAAATGGAGATGTATTAATCTATAAGAAGTATATGAAAAGATTCATAGAAGAGTTCAAAAAATCCGAAGACTCTTTAATAGGCACAGTAGAAGTTGAAAACCCTAAAAGCTACGGAGTGATAGATAAAAAAGGAAAAAAAGTGGTAGACATCTTGGAAAAGCCATCGGAACCACCCACCAATCTGATAAACGCGGGAATATACGGATTCACGCCAAAAATATTCGAAGCTATAGACGAAACGGAGAAATCAGATAGAGGAGAGTACGAAATCACCGACTCCATGAAAATACTAATGAAAGAAGAAGAGATAAAAGAATATACAATACCAAAAGAGAACTGGCACGAGCTCTCGAGACCATGGGACCTCTTAAAACCGAACAAGGAAGTAATGAAAAGAGAAATCGAAAGAAAAATCAAGGGAAAAGTAGACAAAAATGTGAAGATAGAGGGAAAAGTATTTGTCGAAGAAGAAACTAGGATAAAGCACGGTAGTTACGTGAAAGGACCAGTTTACATAGGTAAAAACTGCGAAATAGGTCCAAACGCCTTCATAAGACCATACACCCACATAGATGATAAATGCAAAATAGGAAACTCTTCAGAAGTAAAGAACAGCATAGTGATGGAGAACACGAAAGCAAATCACCACAACTACATAGGGGACAGCGTCGTAGGAAAGAACTGCAATCTAGGAGCCGGTACAAAGATCGCTAACCTGAGGTTCGACCACGGAGAAATAGAAGTGACTCAAAAAGGAGAAAAGACCAACACAGGCAGAAAAAAACTGGGAGCCATAATCGGTCACAATGTAAAAACAGGTGTAAACAGCAACATAAATCCAGGAACGATCGTAGATAGAAATTCCTTCTTAGGTCCTGGAAAGACCGTAAAGGGAGAAGTAAAGAAAGGGAGAAGATCAAAATGAAAATAAGGAAAGCTAAAACCGAAGACTCTGAAGAGATAACTAAATTAATCAAGAGAACAATCAGAGAAGTAAACAGTAAGAATTATTCAGAGGAAGTGATTCGAGAATGGGCAAAAAATATAAAGAAAAAGAATATGGAGAAAGAAATAAAGAAAACCAATTTCTACGTGGCAGAAAAAGAAAAGAAGACAGTAGGTTTAGTCAACTTCACTGAAGAAGGAGAACTATATCATTTATACGTGGATTCCAAACATCTCAACGAAGGGATAGGCACTGAATTATTGGAGAAAGCTGAAGAAAAGGTCAGAGAAAAAGAGATAGAGAAGATCAAAGGATACAGCACTTTAACAGCACAGGAATTCTTCCAGAAAAAGAGATACAAATTAAAAAAAGAGATAGAATATCCATTAAACGATAGATCGGTGAAGATGAAGAGAATAGAAAAAACACTGGAGGGAAGAAAATGATCAAAGCGGTTATATTCGATCTAGGTGGAACTCTATATAAAGATAATAATCCTTCTAAAGAAGTATATAGAGATCAGTGGAATGAGATAAATGAAAGAGGATACGAAGTGGATTGGGAGGAATATAGAGAAGCACTTGGAAAGATGCAGGAGGAACTCAGGGATCAGCATGGTGATAGTGTTGAAGCACATCAACCAGAGGTTCCTGTACGTATTCTCTTTGATATCTTAGGGCTTGAAGATGAAGTAACTGAGGAAGATCTCAAGGAGATTGGGGAGAAGTTCTGGATAAGGTTTTCTGAAGAAAAAGAGCTTAAAGGAGGAGCTTATGAAGTGATAGAGTGCTGTAAGGATAACGTGGAGATACTTGGATTGATAAGTAATGGGAATAAACTATCCACCTATACCAGGCTGGAGAAGGATGGATTGAAAGGGGAATTCGATATAATACTGTACTCGACAGGGGTTGGAGCCACTAAATCTGAGCTTAAACCTTTTAAGATATTTCTAGAGAGAACGAATCTCGCCGGAAGGGAGTGCATGATGGTGGGAAACAGGGAGGATGAAGATACTTATGCAAAGAAATTCGGTATGAAGACTGTTTTGATAACTGAGGATAAAAAAGAAGGAGATGGAGATAATAGTTTAGAGCCTGATATGGAGTTCAAGGACTTAAATAGATTTAAAGAAGCTATTGAAAATGGAGATATTTTAAAGGGATAATAGAAAAATAAAGAAAAAATTGGGTTTTTCAGGTTTTTTGGTTTATTCCATAGGTATTAGATGCATGCATTCATCTTCTGCTTCCATAACAGCTTCGTCTAATAATTCAGCATCTATGAATACTTGTACTCCGTATTCATCTACCATGTAGTCAAAAGTACATTGACAGTATTCTTCCATCTCTTCATCTTCTAATGTACATTCTTCCATATAGGCTTCTTCCATTTCTTCCAAATCCAAATCTGCTTCGAAGTTCGCTGTTATTTCCTTATCTTCGTCCATTGTCACCGTTATTTCTTCTTCCGTTCCTTCATAGTCTCCGGTCCATTCACTGAATTCCCATTCCATATCAGGTGTAGCTGTGATCGTTACTTCTTCTCCTTCCTCGTATTCTTCCTTATCAGGGTCTATCTCTATTATTCCTCCTTCTGTAGTTTCTACATTTAGAGAGTATTTTACTTCTTCGTCTGTTTCGTTTTCAGGTACTCCGTTTTCCGGTACTCCGTTTTCTTCATCGTCGTCTACTTCATCTTCCGCAAATGGCCCTATACAGCCTATACCTATCAATAGTATACCTATCAGTGCTATTGGTAGTAATTTTCTTTTAATTGAGATCACCTCTTTTTAAAAATGATTTTGGCATTATATAAGTTTTTAGGTTGTTTTTCTATATTCTTTCAGGGTAATCAGTTATTATTCCGTCCACGTTCATTTCTTTGAATTTTTCTATTTCTTCTTTTTGGTTAACTGTCCAGGTAAATATTTTTAAGTCTTTTTTATGAGCGTCTTTTATCATTTCTTCAGTTATGAATTCTTTATGTGGTAGTATGTAACCTATATCGATATTTTCTACTGGTGTTTCCAGGTTGTGGGGTGTTCCTATTGTTATAAGTCCTTTCTTGATACCGGATACGTGTCTGTTTAGTTTTTTCAGTCTGTGGTGTTTGAAAGAGGTTGATAGAAAGTCTTTTGTTTTCCATCCTTTCTCTTTTATGTGTTTTTTTATTGTTTTTGCTACTGGTTCGGGTGTTCCGCTTCCTTTTAGCTCTATGTTTACTTTTGTTTCTCTATTTATGGTTTTTAAAGCTTCTTTGAGTGTTGGTATTTTTTCTCCGTTTCTTAGTTTTAGTTTTTTTATTTGTTGTATTGTTTTTTCTTCTATTCTTCCTTCTCCGTTTGTTAATCTGTTTACGGTTGGATCGTGGAATACTACTGGTTCTCCTGTTTTGCATTTTCTCACATCTAGCTCTATCATGTCTACTGAGAGCTCTATAGATTTCTTGAATGCTTTTACAGTGTTTTCTAGTTCGTGTCCCATTGCTCCTCTGTGTGCTATTTTCAGCATTTTTCTCACATTTTTCTCTTTTAGTTTTTTGGTTCTTCTTTTTATTTCTTCTTTTCTATTATATTCCAAGGAGCATTGCTTTCTTTTCTATTTTTTTGAATATGATTACTCCTAGAGTTATGGTTATTACCGACATCACGGCTAGGTATATTAGGGTTCCTGAGACCTGGCTAAGTGTTGCTCCTTCTATTCCTACAGCTCTTAAAGCATCTATTGCTCTTGTTGTCGGGAGAAATCGGAAAGCTTTTTCAAAGGTATCGGGGAATACTGCTAGTGGGTAGTGTACTCCTGATATGAAGTAGAGTGCGTCTTTTAATACGTAGCTTCCGTCCTGTATTCCTTCTTTCCATGATGCTAGTGATGCTAGGATTATCCCTATTCCTGAGAATGCTGTGAAGGTTAAAAGAAATATTAAAAGAGCTGTTATCATGTTTCCGTGGAACTGGAATCCTACTAGGAATCCAAGTATCAGCACCGGCACATTATTGATTATTATTGATAGAGCTGGTTGACTCATCCTCCCATACATGTACGCTATCCTGTTTACAGGTGACATCATCACGTAAGGTAGTGTTTTTCTGTGTTTTTCTATTATGAAGGAGTGAGACATGTCCGTGAGACAGATTTTTATCACTGACCATAGCAGTGCTCCGGTCAGCAGAAAGGTTATGTAGTTATCTTTTGTCAGCATTCCTAGTGACTGGAAACCTCCTTCTACTATGGCTGTCCATACCACTAGGAATGTCAGGAAGCTTATTATTCCTCCTAAGAGCTTCCAGATTACTCTGGATCTCCATCTGAAGAATCTTTTTAATGCTATTATGGAGACTTCTTTGAAGTCACTGGTTCCTTTTTTGATTTCTTCCCCGTAATTCGCTATTCTGCTTTTTGGTTTTTTCTTCATTCCAGTTCCCTCCCTGTTAAGTGTATGAAGACATCTTCAAGTGTTGGTTCTTTTTCTTGAATTTTATCTATTTCCACATCCTTTTTTTCTAGTTTTTCAGTTACTTTTTCCTTGTATTTGGGTTTTTTTAGGATTACTTTAACTATTTCTTCCTCTAGTAGGTACCTGACGTTTTCGATTTCATTCATTTCATCCAGTTTCTTTACTAGTCCTTTATCAAAGGATTTTAAGTGGTATTCGATGACTTTTCCTTTTTCCAGTTCTTTTTCTAGTTCTTCTGGAACTCCTTTTTCCACTAATTTTCCTTTATTCATCATTATTACTCTGTCGCAGAGGTACTTGGCTTCTCTCATCGAATGAGTGCACATAAGTATGGTGATTCCTTTTGATCTCAGTTCTTTTATGTAGTCCTGGATGTCTAGAGCTATTTTAGGATCTAGTCCGCTCGTTGGTTCGTCCAGGAAAAGGACTTCTGCATCTGTTAGAAATGCTTTTATGAGTTTTGCTTTTGTTCTTTCTCCGGTTGAAAGCCGGTCCACGTAGGCGTTTTTTCTATCTTCTATTCCTAGTTTCTTTAGTTGTTTTTCTATTTTTTCCTCGTAATCATCTACTCCGTATATTTTACAGAAGAATCTCAGATTATCTTCTGTTGATAGGTGTCTGTAGAGATTTGCTCTTGCGAATATTCCGTCTATTCTTTCTCTTATTTTTTGAGGTTCTTCCAGGACATCGTGACCTAGAACCTCTACTTTCCCTTCATCTGGACCCATTAGACCGGTGCATATTTTCATCAGAGTTGTTTTACCTGCTCCGTTGGGTCCTAAAACTCCGATTATTTCTCCTTCTTTTACTTTCAGTGATATGTTTTCCAGTACCTTTTCCCTTTCTTTATCTCTTAGTTTCTTGAAGAACTTCACCAGTAGGTTTCTATCTTTGTATCTTTCTCTTATTTTGCTCCTTGCTCTGAATGATTTTGTAACTCCTTTGACTTCTATTTGGTTTTCTTGTTGTTCAGTAGGATTAGAGTCTTTTTCCTGATAAATTTTCAACTCCCCCTTCGTGTTTGTTTCTTTCACCATCTTTTAAAAAGTTTTTGCAAAAAGGGTTTAAATGAGGAAAACAATAATGTATAAGCGTGAAACGAGAAGTTTAGTAATATCTTTATCTCTTTGTTTGTGGCTAATCCTTTTTATTTGTTTCATTCCTTTTCTTGAAGAAAAGCCAGTTTTCCTGGTCTTCTTTACCCATGTCTGTCTTGATCAGTACGTATTCCCCGTTCAGTTTTTCTCCATCTATATCTATTATGATTTCTTCTTCCTCTTTTTTCACTGGTTCAAAGTTTCCACTGTCCCATATTTCTACTTCTCCGGCCCCGTACCCTTCTTTGATTTCTCCTTCGAAATCAGCGTATTCCAGGCTGTGGTCCTCAACCTTTATCGCTAATCTCTTCTTACCTGGTTTCTCTGGTGGTTTTTTTGGAACTGCCCAGCTCCATAGTGCTCCTTCGAATTCTAAACGAAGATCGTAATGAAGGTTACTGGCGTCGTGTTTCTGTATAACGTAGGTTCTATCTTGTTCACCCATATATTTATCCTCTTTTCTATTTCAAGTATTTCTCTACGGTTTTTCCAAGTTCTCCCCTGTTTTCAGGGGTTGTGTATACTGAGAAGATGTGTGATACTGGTTGTTTTGATTTCAGTGCTTTTGTTATCTTTGATACTTCTTCCAGTCTTGCTGTTTCACTGTTTTTGAGTTTTATCATTATATCGAATTCTCTGAGTCTTGGTTCAGCATTCAGTGAGGATTCTCTCTGTTTGTTAACTATCACTTCTTCGGGATCTATACTTCCTTTTTCCGCTATTTCTTTCTCTATCTTCTTTTCTTCCTTTTCTATTATCATATCAAGTTTTTTCTTTTTTTCCTCTGTATCCGAGGTCTTTATGGAGTAACATTGTTTGTATAGTTTTCTCCTTGTTATTCTTTTTATTATTTCTCTTGAATATGGATTGGATTCTCTCAATGCTTGCAGTAGTTCTCCATCGGTCATTTCAAATGTTCTTTTAAGTTCTTTTTCTCCTTTTTCTCCTCTTGCTTCTAACCATGCTTTGTTCTCCTTTATCTTGTTCACTGCTGATTGAAATGATCTTAGAAGCATCTTTTCAGCTATTGCTGCTGTCTTGTGGCAGTACACGTTTGAATACATGTGGTCTCTAGCTACCAGGTAGTCTTCCAGAGGAGTTATTCCTTTCTCTAGAAAGGTTATTGTCTTTCCGTCATCTTCTTCAGTTACCTGCATCATGTCTATTATTCTATCGGTCTCTATTGACCCGTAGGATACTCCTGTGTAGTACGAGTCTCTTGCAAGGTAGTCGAGTTGATCAATATCCAGCTGTGAACTTATTATATCTTGAAGATGTTTTTCTTCTTTGTACTCTCCGTTCACTAATTTAGCTATCTTTTCAGGGTTTAAACCGTGTTTTTCTATTATTTCAGGTATTTTGTTCCTGTTGCTGGTTTTTTCTTCTCCTTTTATGAGTCCTTTTGTTATCTCCATGTGGTCCCTTGGCATTACTTCTTCCACGGTGTGGCTGAAGGGAGCATGTCCTAGATCGTGAAGCATTCCAGCTACTTCGAGAGTCTTTTTCTCTTTCTCATCAAGTGAAAGCTTTTCCGCTACTTTTCCAGCTAGATGGGAAGTTCCAAGAGAATGCTCTAGCCTTGTCTGATGTGCTCCAGGATAAACTAGAAAAGTTAATCCCAGTTGTTTTATCCAGGCGAGTCTCTGTAACTCTGGCTGTTCCAGTAGTTCTTCTTGAATCTTATTCAGTTCTATGAACCCGTGGACCGGGTCCTTGATAACTTTTCCAGGCATTTCAAAATCCTCCTCCCTTTTCATTCTAAGTTCTTTATAAATAAATGGTTTTGGTATTTCAAAAACCTGATGGTGGTTACAGGACATTAACTCAGGCGTTATATAAAAAAATGAAAAGATTTTAAATTCATGAATTCTAATTATTATCCTCAATCCAACCCATAAATGTATAAATAATCCAATAACAAAAATAATTATACTGGAAGGATAAGGATCATCGAAATACTGAAAAATCAAAACCAACAGCCAAAATAACTGGAAACTAGAGGAAAACTTGGAGGTAAGAAAATGAAAAAGAGAATAAAAGAAACCATCGAAGAGGCAAAAGCAAAGGAAGAAAACGCCGTGAAAAAGACAAAAACCAACAGCTCGGACAAGGGAACCGAAGACGAAGAATTAAAGAAAACAGTGGAAGAAGCAGGATCAGGAGTAAAAGTCATAGGAACCGGAGGATCCGGAAACAACACCATGAAAAGAATGGAAGAAATAGGCATCAAAGGAGCAGAACTAGTCGCAATGAACACAGACGCACAACACTTACTCTCAACCCCCGCAAACAGCAAACTACTTCTCGGTAAAGAAATAACCGAAGGACTAGGAGCTGGAAGCGACCCACAAATAGGAGAAAAAGCAGCAAAAGAACAAGAAGAAGAAATAAAAGATCAAGTAGAAGAACCAGGACTAGTATTCGTAACATGCGGACTAGGAGGAGGAACAGGAACAGGAACAGCACCCGTAATCGCTAAGAAAGCCAGAGAACAAGGCGCATTATCCGTAGCAGTCGTAACACTACCATTCAGCGTGGAAGGAGAAAAAAGAATGGACAACGCACTAAAAGGACTTAAAAAACTCAGAGAAAGCGCGGACACAGTCATAGTCATACCAAACGATAAATTACTTGAAATAGTACCAGAACTACCGCTAAACGCAGCTTTCAAAGTAGCGGACGAAGTACTAGCCAACGCAGTAAAAGGGATAACCGAAATGATCACAAAACCAGGATTAGTTAACCTGGACTTCGCAGACATAAGAACTATTCTCGAAGACGGCGGAGCAGCAATGATCGGACTAGGAGAATCAGACTCAGATGAAACAGGAGAAGCAAGAGCACTAGAAGCAGTAGAAGAAGCATTAAACTCCCCACTACTAGACGTAGATGTATCAAACGCAGGAAGAGCACTTATAAACGTAGTAGGAGGACCATCAATGAGCCTAAGAGAAGCAGAAGTAGTGATGGAAGCAGTATCAAGCAAAATAAAGAAAGACTCACATATAATATGGGGAGCAATGATCGACGACAACCTAAGAGAAGACAAAATAGAAACAATGGTAGTAATAGCAGGAGGAAAAATACCGTTCGTCGACATGGAAGAAGGCGAAGAAAAACTAGGACCAGAAATCCACCTGGACGTAGTGGGAGAAGAATAAAAAACACTGTAAAAAGAAAAACTTATAAAGCCAGGAAAGCATAAAAAACCCAGGAACTTAAAAGGAAAAAACCAGAGAAAAACAAGGGACAAAAAGCATACCTTCTAAAGACAAATAAAAACAAAAACTAATCAAAAAAATACACGGTGAACCAATGCCAATAACCGAAAAAATAAAAGAACAAGGAAAAAGACTAAGAAAATTCCTAAAACAAGTGAAAAGAGTCATAAAAGTAGCTACAAAACCAGAATCAGAAGAATTCTGGGCAGTAGCAAAAATAACTTTCCTAGGAATGATAATAATAGGAGCAATAGCATACATAATAAGATCAATAGACGTACTACTAGCCTAAAAAAGTGAAGAAAAATGACCCTGTACTCAGTAAGAACCACAATAGGACAAGAAAACACCACCTCAAAGATGCTAGAAGAAAAAGTCAAAAAAGAAGGCGAAGAAATATACTCAATCACAGTAGTCGACAGACTAAAAGGATACATATTCATAGAAGCACCCGACGAACAACAAGTAAAAAGACTGATAAGAGGAATAAAACACGCAAAAGGAACAGTACAAGGAGAAGTAGACCTAGAAGAAGTAACACCATTCATAGAAGAAAAAACACTCACAAGCGAAATAAAAAGCGGAGACATCGTAGAACTAACATCAGGAGCATTCAAAGGAGAAAAAGCAAAAGTAAAAAGAATAGACGAAGGAAAAGAAAAAATAACCGTAGAAATAATAGAAGCGGAAGTACCAATACCAGTAACAGTAGACGCATCAGACGCAAGAGTACTTCCAAGCGAAAAAGAAAAATACCAATAAAGTGATCGAGAATGACCGAAACAATAAGCGTACTAATAGAAGGAGGAAACGCCTCCGCAGGACCACCACTAGGACCAGAACTAGGCCCAACACCAGTGAACGTTCAAGACGTAGTGAACGAAATAAACGAAAAAACAGAAAACTACGAAGGAATAGAAGTACCAGTAGAAGTCAAAGTAGACACAGACACAGGAGACTTCGAAGTAGAAGTGGGATCACCACCAGTATCAGCACTCATAAAACAAGAACTCAACCTCGAAAAACTCTCCGGAGAACCCAACAAGTACAAAGTCGGAGACCTCAAAATAGATCAATTAATCAAAGTAGCAAGATCAATAAAGAATAACAGTCTAGCAAGAACAGACAAAAAACTAGTAAAAGAAGTAGCAGGAGCAGCACAATCAATGGGAGTACTAATAGAAGGAAAAGAACCAAAACAAATAATAGAAGAAATAAATAAAGGAAAATACGAAGCAAAGATAAAAGGAGAAGAAGAACTGGAAGAAGTAAGCGAAGAAGAAAAAGAAAAAAGAAAACAAGAACTAGAAGAAAAAATGGAAGAAATAAAAGCAGAAGAAGAGGAAGAAGAGGAAGAAGAACTAGAAGAAGAGGAAGAAGAAACCGAAGAAGAAGAGGAAGAAGAAGACGAAGGAGAACACCACGCACCAGGAGAAACAGTGGACCTCTAAAACAATCACCAATAAAAACCACCAACAATAAAAATAATCCATTGAAAAAACCCGCTACACTAAGCCCAGAAGGCTTAGGAGGGAACCAAAATGACTGAAGAATTCAAAGAACCAATAGAAAAAGCAATAGAACAATCACCAGAAAGAAACTTCACGGAAACAATTGAACTAATCCTGAATTTCAGAGAAGTAGATTTCTCCAAACCAGACGAAAGAATAGACAAAACAATAACCCTACCGAACGGAAGAGGAAAACCAGTAAAAATATGCGTCATAGCAGAAGGAGAAACAGCTACAAAAGCAAGAGAAGAAGCAGAAGAAGTAATAGGAAAAGAAGAACTTAAAAAACTTGGAGAAGACTCCAGAGAAGCACGAAAACTAGCAGAAAAATTCAATCACTTCATAGCAGAAGCAAGCATAATGCCAGATGTAGGAAAAAACCTAGGACAAGTACTCGGACCAAGAAACAAGATGCCAACACCAGTACCACCAGGATCAGACCCAACAGAACAGATAAAAAAACTAAAAGACCAGGTAAAACTTAAAGCAAAAGGAGAATTCATGCCCACACTACAGATACCAATAGGAACAGAAAAACAAGATATAGAAGAACTAGTAGAAAACGCGGAAAGAACATACGAAGAAATAGCAAACTCACTTCCAAAAAGACATCAAAACATAAAAGAAATGTACGTAAAAACAACCATGGGACCATCAATAAAAATAGAATAAAAAAGTGATTAAAATGACACCCGTTCCAGAATGGAAAAAACAAACAGTAAAAAAAATAAAAGAAATGGCGGAAAAACCCGTGGTAGGAGTCATAGACCTAGAGAACTTACCCTCAAAACAGTTCCAACAAATCAAAAAAGACCTAAGAGGAGAAGCAGAGATAAAAGTAGCTAGAAAAACACTCATAAAAAGAGGACTAGAAAAATCCGAAAACGAAGACGCAGAAAAACTGGAAAAGTACCTAAAAGGACCATGCGGAATAATAGCCTCTGAAAAAAACCCGTTCAAACTGTACAAAACACTGGAAGACAAAAAATCAAAAGCAAAAGCAAAACCAGGTAAAAAAGTAGAAGAAGAAATAGTGGTTCCAAAAGGACCAACCGGACTACAACCAGGTCCAATACTATCAAACTTACAACAAGCAGGATTACCAGCACAGATAAAAGAAGGAGACATATTAATAAACAAAGACACAACCCTACTAGAACCAGGAGAAGAAATAACAGAAGAAATAGCAGCAGCACTAAACACACTTGATATGAAACCGCTTGAAATAGGTATAGAACCAAACGCCCTGATGGAAGAAGGTAATGTATTCACACCAGAACAACTCAAAATAGATATAGAAGAAACAAAACAAAGACTAGCCAACAGCCACCAAAAAGCATTGAACTTAGCAGTAGAAGCGAGCTACTACACCCCACAAACAACGGAAATAATAATCACCGAATCAGCACAAAAAGCCAGAAACCTAGCGGTAGAAGCAGACATATACACCAAAGAAACAATAGAACAACAAATCAACCAAAACCATGCAAAAGCAAAATCACTACAATCACAACTAAAAGAAAAAGGATACGAATAAAACTAACAAATACAAAATTAAAAATAACACTAACAGGAGGTAAACGAAAATGGAATACGTGTACGCCGCACTACTACTAGACTCCGCAGAAAAAGAAATAACCGAAGACACATTGAGCGATGTAATAGAAGCAGCAGGAGTAGAAGTAGACGAAGCAAAGATAAAGTCACTGACAACTGCACTAGAAGACGTAGACATAAAAGAAGCAGTGGAAAAACAAGCAGCAGCACCGGCACCAGCAGCAACACAAGAAAAAACAGAAGAATCAGAAACAGAAGAAGACGAAGAAGAAGAGGAAGAAGAAGACGAAGAAGAAGTGTCTGAAGAAGAAGCAGCAGAAGGACTAGGATCACTATTCGAATAATAAAACCTGTGAAAAATAACGGGACACAAACCTGAGAAAAATGGCTGACAAAGAAGCTGAAAAAGCAGATATAAAAAGCAAAGAAGCAAAAGAGATAGAGAGATACGAGTATCTAACAGTAGAATACCTGAAGGAAATAAGCAACGAAGTAACCTACCTATTACTAACCATAGTGTCCCTTTTCCTATACATACTAGTAAACCTATTCGAAGGAACAATAACAGGAGAACCGGAAACCGAGTTCATAATGGGAATGGCACCCGGCCAGATGATCAGAATAATATTCCTAATCCTAATGATAGGAGGATTCCTACTCTTCTCACTATCAAACATAACAAAGAGAAAGATAGAAAAAGAATTCAATGAAATATTTGAAAAAGAGTAGAACAGATAATCTAAATTAAGAAGTACCTTGAACTACCTATTTATACCCTTCTCAACCATTAATTCAGATTCTTTTAACCCATTACCCGTGACCATTAAAAGAACAGATCCAACATCTTCAAGATCAAGATCCTCTTCCTCAGGATCAACTATCTTTTTCAAAGCAGCTAGAGGTAGAGCTGAAGCAGGTTCTCCAAAAACCCCCTCCTTACCCATCTCCAGCACAGCTTCTATTATATGATCATCAGTAACCTGAACCGCGAATCCATCCGTTTCCTCCATCGCTTCAACCGCAGTATGTCCATTCAAAGGAACCTTAACATGTATGGAATCTGCAACAGTGTCACCTACTCTATTAGGAGGCTTTGGTCTTTTATGACCTTCATTGAACGCATCTACTATAGGTGAACAAGCTTTTGCTTGAGCACCAATGATCTTAGGAATTTCATCTATCAATCCAAGTTCCTCCTGTTCCTGGAAGGACCAGTATATGGATGAAAGAAGACCACCTGTACCCATTGGAACTATTATAGCTTCAGGAAGATCTTTTTCCCTCTGCCTTAATTGACGGGTAAACTCATAGCCAACTGTCTTTTCTCCCTCAAGGTAATAAGGATTTAAACCTGTTTCTGCCAAGTAAGCACCATTGCTAGTCTCTTCTTTAGCTCTATCTAAAGCATCTTGGAAATTACCCATGACTTTGACTAATTTTCCATTGTAAGCCAGAACCTGTGAGATTTTACCAAGAGGAGTTTCCTCCGGCACGAATATCTTTGTATCCAACCTTGCTTTGGCTGAATATGCAGCCACGCTGGCAGCCATGTTCCCAGTAGAGGCCAGTGAAACTGAACTATAACCGTATTCAAGAGCTTTAGTTATAGCTACAGATGTTCCTCTATCTTTGAAAGAACCCGTTGGGTTGGTTCCCTCGTATTTGAGGAAAACATCATCTAAACCGTATCTTTGAGATATCTCATTGGATTCGTAGAGCGGAGTTCCACCTTCCTGTAGAGAGAGAATATCGGAATCAACGGCGAGAGCCTCTTTATATTTCTCTAACCCTATCCCTTCAAAACTTGGTTCTGAAACCTCTCTTTTAACTCTCAGAACCGAGTCACATGATTCACAGGTGTAGTTTATTTCCTCTTCGGAAAAAGTTTCTCCACAATTAGTACATTCGAACATTTTCTTCAGTTACCTCTCTATCAAGTTCGTTGCACTGAAGATAAAGAACCCAAGCTTTAAATAAGTGATTAAATTTTTCTTCGGAATTCGGGGAAAAATATAAAAACTTGTGATACTTACATCTAAAGTGAATGAACAAACGGTGATTAGAAAATGCACATAGATCAATTGATAGAAAAAGTCGAAGACGAATTGGAAAATACAGGTTCTCATCAGAGAAAAGTAGAACTCATTACCAACCTGGAGGAACTCAAGGAGAAAAAGGAAAACATGGAACCATGGGAAACAAAGGATATGGATCCGGATAACTACCTTTGAAATTTAGTTTTATCTACTCTTCCACTGTTTCAAGACTAAAGTAGACTCCACATCCTCCTAATGTAGAATAAACTCTTTCAGCCATCTTTATAGTGTCGTCTATCTCTCCGTTTTCGCTCCAGTGATAAACGTAGTCGTTTTTACCTTCTAATGGTTCAAAACCCATTGACATCAATCTATCAGTTACTGAAGTTGTTTTTTCTCCTTCGCTATTGAATATTACTTTTAGGTAAGTTTTCATAGATCCAACCTCCAATCTAGATCTTAAGGAAACGCTTCTTATTTATTCTCTAATAGTTTCTAGCTCGAAGAGAACTTTATCTCCGTCAAGCTCGCTTTGAATTCTATCTCCTATGTTTAAAACTTCTTCAACATCAGCTTCATCACTCCATTTATATACGTAGTCGTAGCTTCCTTTAACTGGCTTGAAGCCGAAGTCTTTTATTTTTTCATTCACTTTTGAAGGTCTTTCGCCTTCTGAATGAAGCCATATACTGAGGTAAGTTTTCATATTGATCTATTTATTATTGTTGAGAATATGATATTTAAGTGTTTTGTAGTCGAGAACCTGGTTATTTTTAGAAATAGATACATTATCTAGATAACGGTTCTTCTATATTCAGATCCATTTCTTTCTTCAGTTCCTGATACCTGTTTCTTATAGTTACTTCGGTTATCCCTGCGGCTTCCGCTACCTGTTTTTGAGTTCTTCTTTCTCCTTTTTTAGCTGCTGCGATGTATAGTGATGCTGCAGCTACCCCGGTAGGACCTTTTCCAGAGATTAATCCTTTTTCTATAACTTTTTCTAGAATTCTTTTTGCTTCTTCTTGTACTTCTCCACTTAGATTTACTTTGCTTGCAAATCTAGGTACGTAGCACATTGGATCGGCTAATGGAACGTCTATATCCATCTCGTCTTTCAAGAACCTGTAAGTTTTTCCTATATCTGTTTCTTCTACTCCGCTTACTTCTGATAATTCCTTTAGAGTTCTCGGTATTCCTCTTTTTCTACATACTATGTAAAGTGTCGCGACTAATACTTCTTCAATCAATCTTCCCCTTGTTAACCCTTCTTTAACTATCTTCCTGTATTTTTTCGCGGTTTCTTCAGCCACTGAGTTAGGCAGTTCCAGTGCAGCAGTGATTCTTCTGAGTTCTCTGAAAGCTGTTTTCAGGTTTCTTTCAAGCGAGCTTGATATCGATGCTCTCTGGTGCCATCTTCTCAATCCGCTCATCTGTTTAGCTGTCTTTTGAGATATCTGGTTTCCATTTCCATCTATGTTGAACCTGTCTATCTGGGTAGTTAATCCTTTATCAGGTTTTGCTAGGATTAAGGGTCCTCCTGATCTTGATTTTTCTTCTCTTTCTTCAGGTTCGAATGCCCTCCACTCAGGACCGGGGTCTATTATTGATTGGTCTACTAAACACCCGCAGTCTTTACACACAATTTCAGCTCTCTTTTTGTCTCGAGTGAAATCGGTGGAGTCACAGTTCGGGCAGGTTATTTCATTTTCAGGCATTCATACACCTATTTTATAGAATTGAAGCATTCACCTTTGATTAGGAAATAGTGGTATTTAAAGGTTTGGGAAAAACATAAAAAGAGTATTTATACACTATTTATTCTTTTCCCCCGAAGTTTAAAAGTGAACGTATAAATCACCACGATCATCGAAATCAACATTTATAAAACAGAAGTTATTTAGAGGTATAGAGGTGACAAAAAGTGATCAATATAGGACTAACCAACACACCCTTCAAAGAACTGATAGAGGATATAGGATCAGAAACGCTACAAGAAACAATGATGATAGGAGAACTAGGAATGCAGCCAACGCTATGGTTCGTAGCAGGGATAGCTCTAATAGTATTACTGGCAGGAGTAAAGTACCTAGGAAGAGGAAGAAAATACGGAAGTGTAGCTAGTTTAATAGAAGCAGGAGCACTATCTTTCTTCCTAACAGGAATAATGTCAATACTAGTGATACTAGGAATATCCTGGGAGATTGAAGGTCTTTTCAATCTAGGAAACTACCTAACATGGCTATTTGCAGTAATAGCTATAATCCTAGTGATAATAGGCCTACTAGGAGCACTATTCAAAGTAGTGATGAACCTAACTGAACCTATAAGAGCACAAACAAACGAAGAAACTCTTTAAAATCTAAAACCAGAGAATCAACTTTAGATTCTCTTTCTTTATTTTTTTATTATACTTATCTTTTCGACAATCACTATAGATAAGTTTTATAAAGGGGTTTATCTTTTTAATTATCGAGGTGATTTAAATGGCAATAATCTCAGGACTTGGACCAGGGCTTCTAACAGGAATAACGCTATTACTAGCACTGGTTTTTGTAGAATACAGTAATATAAGAGAGAAATCAGAAAAAGCATTCTCATGGATAGGAGCAGGAGCAATTTCCTTCATACTTGGAGGAGTATTTGCAGTATTAGAGAATACAGTATGGATGGAAGCAGGAATAGAAGAAACGATTGGAGAATACGGTCTGTATTTGTTCCAAGTAGTAGGTCTTATCCTGGTACTAATAGGAGCACTATGGGCAATGGCTGACCTAATGACTCAAAACATGTAAAGTAACAAAGAATTGAGGAAAGAGTAAAGGAAATGCCAAACCCCAAACCCCTTATTTTCTCCAACCTTATTTTTTATCTAACCCATTAAAATCTCTTCGTACTCAACCCAAAAAACAATCCAATACATGTAGTGCCTAAAAAAGAAGCAGGAATAGAAAACACCCAGTACAAACCCAGCGAAGAAAACAAACTTCTAAAAAAAGCGGCAATAACCCTATCAATATCACTAGTGATAATCATAATACTATACAAAAGAAGAAAGTAAGAACTAATAAAAAATATATGAGTGATAAAAATGCCCGTTAACTTCTCACCCGAATACCTCAAAGCCAAGAAAAAATACGAAGGAGCAAGAAACCTCAAAGAAAAAATAAAGTACACAGAAGAAATGATCTCCAAGTGCCCAAAACACAAAGGTGCAGAGAAAGTACTCAAAAACTTGAAAAGAAGAAGAAAAAAACTCAAAAAGAAACAGGAAAAAAGAGAAGAGATAAGAAAAGGAGGATACAGCCTAGCAGTAGAAAAACAAGGCTACCAAGTATGCATAACAGGATACCCAAACACAGGAAAATCAACCCTGTTAAAAAAATTAACCAACGCAGATCCAGAGATAGCCAGGTACTCCTACACGACCAAAGAACCGGAAGTAGGTATGCTCAACCACAAAGGAGCAAAAATACAGTTGGTGGATCTACCACCAATAACGGATAACGCGGTGGAAAAACAGGGAGAAATAATGTCCATAATAAAAAACACAGACGGATTGATAATGAAACTCGGAGATAACCCGGAAAAAGAAGAAAAAACAATCAAAAAAGAAATGGAAAAAATAAATGCAGACGGAAAACCAATAATGAAACTGAAGAAGGAAGAAATACCTGAGAAAAAAGAAGTCTTCGATCACTTCGACCTAATAAAAATCTACACCAAGAAACCCGGGAAAGAACCGGACAAAGAGAACCCTCTAGTCCTGAAAAGAGGATCAACAGTACAAAACGCAGGAGAAGAAATACACAGAGACTTCTCAGAGAAACTGAAATATGCAAAAGTATGGGGAACAAGCACGGACAAATACAACGGGCAAAGAGTGAAAAAAGACCACGTATTAGAGGACGAAGATATAATAGAGATACACACAGAGTGAAAAACAAAAGGATTAAATTAAAGGAAAACACCAACAAACACGCACCCAGAGGAGGCTTAAAAAATGAAAAAACTCGGAAAAGCTGTAACCATAGAAGATGGGAAACTTATAATGAAAACCAAAGAACCAGTGAAAAAAGGAGAACAAATATACGATGAATCAAAAAGATTTATAGGTAACGTAATAGGTTTCAAAGGAGAAGAATACAGTAAATACGCTATAATAAGTCCAAAAAAAGATCCAGAGCCATTAGTAGGGGACAAACTATACGGATAAAAACCCAAACCTCTTTTTCATCCTTATTTTTCAAAACAGACCCAAGTTAAAATACGGAATAACCCCAAAAGATTTATATTTAAAAGGTATATAATTAAACCATGAAAGTGAAAAACAGTAAGATACTGATCCCAACACTCATTTTCTCCCTAACAATAGCGCTATCGGGAATAGCAACGGGAGCACCAACCGCGAACTTCACCGCAGAACCAACCACAGGAGTAAGACCACTAACCGTTCAATTCGATGCAACAGGCTCCACAGCTCCTGAAAACGTCACAATAGAAGAATACAAATGGGACTTTGAAGGTGACGGTCAAATCGATGAAGAAGGCATAACAGTAGATAATACCTACCGTCAATCCGGTACATACACCGCAGAATTAACCGTGGTCGACAGCGAAGGACAGGAAGACAAAGCTCAAAAAACAATTGAAGTAAAAGACATAGAACCAGAACTAGAGATATATATCCCTAAACAAAACGAAGAAAAAGAAGTCAATGAGGAATTCACGGTTGAAGCAGGAGCAGTAAAAAGAGGCGATTTCGTAGATGGAGAATTCACAGCAGAAATAACAGGAATAGAGACAGAACTGGAAAAAAGAGACATAGGAACCTACAGAGGAAAGATAAAAGCTAACGAAACCGGAGAAAAAACACTTACAGTAAAATTTCAAGGAGAACAACACGAAATAGAGAAAGAAAGAAACATAAAAGTAATAAACAAAACCGAAGCAGAGGAGAAAATAAAAGAAAGAGACAGACTGGAAATAATCTACCCGGAACACGAAACAAGAATCGCGATAAACGAAACCAGGTACATAATGGTGAGCCTACGAGGAATAGATGATAAAATAATCTACGGAGAAGAAATAGATTACGAGATACTCTACTACGACGAAATAGTTGAAACGGGTAAAATAGAACAAAGAGACAGACTATACGTCACAAGCCACACATTCAAAGAACCAGGAGAATACACAATCAAAGTATCCTGGGAAGACAAGGAACACTCAATAAAACTAGACATAGGACACCCAGATGAAATCCCTGATGAAAGAAAACTCAAAACAGATATAATAACACCCAGACCAGTTCACTATTCAGCTGGAAGCGAAATAAGAATAATAGCAGCAACTCAAAAAGAACAGGAATACACCCACGAACCAAACGTCACCTACAGACTGGGAACGGGAGAATGGAAAGAACTTCAAGAAAGTGAAAGAGTAGGAGAATGGGAGGGAAACCTAGGAAAACCTGACGAAGGAAGACACACCTTGACAGTAAGAGCAAAGCTCGATGAAGAAGTAGCAATTGACTCCGTTGAATTTATAGTTACTGAAAACTACCTGGAGATAAATCCGATCAAACCAGAACCGGGAGAAGAGATAGAAGTCGAAGAAGGAAGACCAATGGAAATAGAGGTAGAAGTACAAGATCAGAACGAGATACTGGTTGAAGACGCGGTAGTGGAAGCAACAATAACCGATCCAGAAGGTAAAAAATCACAAGAAACACTCCTCCCAGAACCCGAAGAAAAAATATACAGAACGGAGTACTACCCCGAAAAAACAGGAGAATACGAAATAGAAATAGAAGCCAGCAAACCGGACCACTTACCCGACACCAAGACCATGAACTTCCACGTAGAAACCGGAGAAGAAGGAATAATAGAGAGGATAATACCGGAAGAAATGGACTTCAGAACAGTATTAACAATAGCATTGATCATAGCGATCATAATCCTGATACTAGCTATTGTACACCCGCTTAGACTGATAGCAGGATGAAAAATAAATTCTATGGAAAGTGATCGAATGAAAGTAGCAGCACTACTGTCAGGAGGAAAAGACTCAGTGAGTTCAATACACGTAGCGAAATCAAAAGGATGGGAGATAAAGAAAAACATAATCATGAAACCGGAGAACAAGGACTCATGGATGTACCACCGTCCAAACCCAGAGATACCGGAAACACAGTCAAAACTAATGAACATACCTTACACAACCGTGAAAACAAAAGGAGAAAAAGAAGAAGAACTAAAACCACTTAAAAAAGCTTTGAAAGAATTAAAAGAAAAAGAAGAAATAGAAGGATTCATCTCAGGAGCAATAAAATCAGAATACCAAAAAACAAGACTTGAAAAAATAGGAAAAGAAGTAGGATTAAAATCAATCTGTCCACTATGGAAAAAAGACCCGGATGAAATAATGGAAAAACAATCAAAAAAAGAATACAGAACTATAATAACAAAAATATCATCTGGAGCACTGGATAAAACCTGGCTAGGTAGAGAGATAAATGAAGAAACACTAAAAGAACTTAAAGAACTCAGAGAAAAAATGAAGATCAATATAACAGGAGAAGGAGGAGAATACGAAACAACAGTACTCAAAGCACCCTTATTCAATGGAGAAATAATAGTTAAAAAAGGAAAAAAGAAAATAGAAACACCTAACAGAGGGATCTACCGATTAAAAGAAATAGAAACACGTAAGAAAAAAACCTAGAATCTGTTGTAGTTAGAACAACAAAACATTGAAAAGAACAAGTACCTTAAACAAAACAGGGGAGATGAAGAAAAATGAGAAATATCCAAATAGAAGAAAAAAACGACAGACCAATTGAGAAAAAGAAAACAGAAGTAGTGGAAAGAAAAGGTATAGGACATCCAGACACGATCTGCGACGCAATAATGGAAGAAGTATCACTAGAAATAACAAAAAGATACAGAGAAAAATTCGGAAGAGTACTCCACCACAACATAGACAAAGGGATGATAGCAGCAGGAACAACAGAAACCAAATTCAAAGGAGGAGAAATAAAAAGAAAACCAAAACTAATATTCGGGGATAGAGCAACATTCGAATACGAAGGAGAAAAAATAAACATAGACAGAATAGCAATAGAAACAGCTAGAAAATGGTTCAAACAAAACATAAGGAACCTAGATCCAGGAAACGTACAATACAACTCAGAGATAAAACCAGCAGCAGAAAATCTCTCAGACATATTCGCGAGAAAAGGAGAAAAACCACCCGCGAACGACACTTCCGCAGCTGTAGGATACGCACCATTCACAGAACTTGAAAAAACCGTGAAAGAAACAGAAAAAATACTCAACTCAAAAGAATACAAAGAAAAACATCCATACACAGGGGAAGATGTAAAAGTAATGGGATCCAGGATAAAAAAAGATAAAAGGATCACCATAGCAATGTCATTCATAGATAAATACATAGAAAGCTCTCCAGATTACTTCAGAAAAAAAGAAAGAGCACTCGAAACAATAAGAAACAAGATACATGAAGAACTAGGACAAGAAGAAACCAAAGTAAAATTGAATATGCTCGATGAAAAAGAAAGAGGAAAAAAAGGAATATACCTAACCGTTACAGGAACATCAGCAGAATCAGGAGATTCAGGAGAAGTAGGCAGAGGAAACAGAGTGAACGGACTTATAACCCTTAACAGACCACACGTTAGCGAAGCAGCAGCAGGTAAAAACTCCTATTCCCACGTAGGAAAAATATATAATGTCTTGGCAAACAAAATGGCTAAAAATATATACGAAGAAGTAAACGGAATAGAAGAAACCTACGTCTGGTTATTAAGCCAAATAGGCAAACCTATAGACCAACCTTTAATCGCTTCAGCCCAAATAAGGACAAAAGAAAACACAAAAATACAGGAAATAGAAAAACCAGCCAAAGAGAAAATAAACGAACAACTGGAAAACATCAACGAATTTTGCAGGGACCTATCAAAAGGAAAAATAAAGGTATATTAACAGAGAAATAGAGTAGAACATAAAACCCGATTAAATCAACCAACCATTCAAAAAAACAAATATTTGGAGATAAAACGCCTTCAAAACCAACTAAACCACCTCTAAAAACCCTAAAAAACAAAAGATTTATAAAGGATAATCCCCTTACTTGTTTCAGGAGGTGGATTAAAATGGCAAGAGAATTACCAAGAGCACCTGTTGACAGAGTAATTAGAAAAGCAGGAGCCGAAAGAGTATCTGGAGAAGCTGCAAACGAACTTGCAGAAATTCTAGAAGATGTTGGAGAAGAAGTATCTACACAAGCACTAAGACTAGCAAGACATGCAGGAAGAAAAACAGTAACCGCAGAAGACGTCAGACTAGCATCCAGACAACTTTAAACCTATTAAAAACCGGTTGCGTCGATACAACCGTTTAAACCCCCCATTTCCATTTTTTTATTTTTAAAAAAAAGTAGATGAGAGTATATCTATTTTTGATAAGTAGTGAAACAATCTTAAAAGCCAAATAATTTATCCTAATGACTTTTCAGGATTTTTCAAAGGATAAGCAGAATTATCTTTATCTTTTTCAGCTTCAGTTGCTCCAATCACTTCCTTAAAGGTTTCTAGATTGAATTCAGTATTGGAACAGCCATTTTTAAGAAGAGGGATAGCCTGGTGAGGTATACCTGATTTGTCCAGATAATCTTCACCCATCTTTATCTCGTTTGGACATGCAACCCCAACTATACCAT
Organism: Microcaldota archaeon; assembly: GCA_964579265.1. Classification (GTDB taxonomy): domain Archaea; phylum B1Sed10-29; class B1Sed10-29; order B1Sed10-29; family B1Sed10-29; genus B1Sed10-29. Next base: position 8,083 of record CAZOFO010000009.1, on the reverse strand, counting down.
CGTAATTCTTTTTCTTAACTATTCTAGGGATACAGGATCCTCCTGGTAATATGTAAACATCGTAATCTTCTTCTTCAGCTATCTGTGAAACTCTATTCACAAGACAATCCGGAGAACATTCGCTACAGGAATAACTGGATAGTTCAGAGTTAAATTCAGCCTGGCAATTATCATCCATGTGTTTCCTGGCACAGTGAGGTAAGAAAAGAGCTCTATTCTCGGTTTCTTCGAACTTATCCTTCTGAGAAAGGTTTCTAACATGGATATCTACCAAGTCATTCACTACTTTTGCCGTATCCGAAAGTGGAACTCCTGTTATCTTATCTATCTTGAATTTCTCGGAAGCTTCCTCCGCAACTTCCCCCATCCTATTATGAACATCTTTTTCATCCATAAAGCTAGCTAGTTTCTTAAAAAAGGATCTAGATACCTTTGTCAAATCAATATCAAAATCATAAGCCAATTTAAACACCTACCACGATTAGGAATTGAGAGTATTTAAAGGTTCAAGGAAATCGTTTTAAATAGTTAGTGATTAATGAAGGAATAACAAGTAAAAAATGAGTGATTGAAAATATGGATTCAAAACCGACCAGAGAAAAAGCCCTGGAAATGGTTAAAGAAGAAGTAGAGACCGAGAACCTCAGAAAACACATGAAAGCAGTGGCAAAGATAATGGAAAAACTAGCCGGGAAACTAGATGAAGACCCTGAGAAATGGTACAGAGTAGGTTTACTACACGACATCGATTACGATCATACAAAGAAAGAACCAGAAAAACATGCGCTTAAATCAGCAGAAATGCTCGAAGAAAAACTACCAAAAGACGAACTAAAAGCAATAAAATCACACAACCACCAGCACACAGATATAGACCCAGAATCAAAAATTGATAAAGCTCTAATAGCTTCGGATGCAGTATCAGGACTCATAATAGCAACAGCACTAGTAATGCCGAACAAAAAGATAGAGGAAGCTAGAAAGGAATCAGTCCTGAAAAAATTCGATGACTCATCATTCGCAAAGAACATAGACAGAGAAAGAATAATGCGCTGCGAAGAGATAGGTCTGGAGAAGGAAGAATTTATAGAACTTTCACTCAAATCATTAAAAGAAATAGATCAAGAACTAGGACTTTAAAAATAAATCAAAATGTGATATAAATGCCAGAATATAAAATAGAAGGGAAAGACACCGAGTTCGTAGTAGAACTACCGGAATTAATAGATGAAAGAACCAAAGAAGTAATTGAAAAGACCCTGAAACAATGCGTGGAACCTGGAAACCAGGAAAAAGTAATGCAGGTGTTCAACCAGCTCTTATCACAGACAAATGCCCTTATAGAAGAACTAAAAAAAGACGGAAACTACCACGAAAATATAGAGGAAGATGTAAGAAGATTCGTAGGAATACACATGAAAAAAGGATTCAAGATAGGAGATAAAGCAATACAGCCCTACGAAGTAGGAATAGTGAAAGAAGAAATAGGAGAACAAATGGAGTACGAAGGAGATGTCATAGACAACCTGCCGGACGAATACCAGGAAGTGGCGAAAGATCTGTTCACTGCTCTTGAACTAGGTAAGATGGCCTTCGAAGCAGGACTAGTGATAGGAATACTTATCTCAACGGAACAAGCTGACAAGTTCTACAAACAAGAAAGCGAAGACTTGAGCTACATCTATTAAATAAACCTTAAGGTATAAAAATGGATCTGAAAGAAGCACAGATAGAGATACAGGAAGGACTAAGAAAAAACCTGGTGTTAATCGCAGGACCGTGCGCAATAAAGTACAAAGGAAGAGCAGGATCACAGCTAGCAGAAGGAGAAAGACTGATACTGATAAAAAGAGATGGAACTTTCCTAGTACATCAAAACACCGGTTTCAAACCCGTGAACTACCAGCCACCCGGGACCAGAGTATCAGTAAAAGTAGAGGAAACCGAAGAAGACAGTTCACTGATTCTCAAAGCACGTAGAAGAGAACCCGAAGAAGTCATCGAAGTTAACATGCCTGAAGTACACTGGGTGAGGAACCTGAAGCTAAAGGACGATGAAGAAATAGATGTTCACGGGACCGAAAGACAGTTAGCAGACATGCTGATGGAGGACTTATCAGTGATAGAGAAGGGTATGAAGTCATGTAACAAAGAGTCACCACTACCACAGGGAGATGTCGATATATTCGCAAAGGACGAAGAAAATAGGTACGTGGTTATAGAAGTGAAGAGAAAGAAAGCAGGACTCAAAGCAGTAACTCAACTAAAAAGATACAAAGAACAAGTGGAGAAAAATAAAGATAAAGAGACCAGAGGAATACTTTGCGCTCCAGGAATATCCAAAAAAGCAAAAAAACACCTAGAGAAAGAAGGAATGGAATACAGTGAGCTTGACTTCGAGATAGAAGACTTCAACACGGCCTCCATAAAAGGACTGAAGAAAAAACAAAAGGGACTAACCGAGTTCAACTGAACGGGAAATTCACTGGAAATAGAAAATAGATTCACTTTGAAAAAATATCGAGAACCTCAATTCCAATAACTTTTTTCTAGATTTAGTTAGATAGGTTTTTTATTAAAGGAGTTCCTTCTTACAAACGGTGAAAATCATGACGGATACAGACCCTGAAGAAATTGAAGAGAAAAAAGAAAATCTAAAGGAAACCGAAACAGCTGAACTTCCACTGCCCAACGCCACAGTGGTAAGACTAATGAAGGACAATCTCTCGGAAGACAAGATGATCAAGAAAGAAGTAAAGATAGCGATGAACGAATTCCTGGGAGAAGTATTAAGGGATGTGACGGAAAGACTGGACGACTATCCATACGCTACAATAGACTACCACATGTTTAGAGAAGCAATAAAACCATACAAACAAGGAAAAGAAATAGAAAACGAAAAAGATAGAGTAGCCCAACACATGGAAACAATAATCAGCGACTGCAGATCAATACAGAGAGACCTGGATAGAAAATTCGAAGAACCGAAAACATCTGGAAGAGACATAGAGCTCTAAAAAACCCTTTAAGATTTTTTAATTAGTTTATTGAGGGAAAGGAAGATCTCCTTCTCCCTTTATTAGACTTTCTTCGCTCGCATGAGTTATTTCTCCAGTTTCCGCATTTATCTTAGCTTGGAATAAGGAGAAAGATGAAGTGATTAGATTTGTTTCCCAGGTTTCTTCTCCTTCCTCTTTTTTTATGCTTAATATAATTTGTTTTATTCTTCCTTCTTCCCCTTGTTCTTCCTTTCTTTCTTTTTTAGCTTTTTCAATTGCTTCTTCTGCAGTAATTTCTACTTTATCTAGATCTAATTCTTCAGTAGTGGGATCTATTGCTTTTTCTGATTCTTTGAATTCTACTTCACCGTCTTTTTTCACTATTGCTTGGACAACTTCTTCCTCTTTGGTGCTGTAGAATGTTATTATCCATCTGTCGAAACCCTGTGGTTCAGGTTTGAATATAACGGTTCCTGAATTTAGGAAGTAGCCTTCTTCTCTTGATCTCTCTATATCCTTATTTTCTTTCGCTTTTTCTAAAGCTTCTTTGAAGTCTATATCCATCTTATCTTTCTCCTTATCTTTTTATCAGTATTCCTTTATTTATTCTTTTTCTGTTTTTGGTTCCAGTGATAGAAACATTTATAAAAGATATAATCGTTTACTATTTAGGGAGTGGAAATATGAGGACTTATAAAAAAGTTTTAACTGGATTTACTCTTATACTGATATTAGTGATTTCTATAACTATTTATTTCACTTTGTTCGAAGGAAATGATACTGCAGTTCCTGAGAGAGGTCTTGGAGAATGTTACGAGGCAGCAAGGCGAGTTGAGGAAGGAGCAGATGGTGGGAGATGTCACGAGGCCTGTACTGATTTTGAAGGCGAACCTATAGAAGAGAATGTATTAAAAAGTTGCCTTACGGGTAACCCTGAAGAGATATTAGGAGGATAATCAGTTTTTATCTATTGAATTTTTTTATGTATTTCCCAGAGTCTTTCTAGTATTGTTAGTACTGCGAGTCCCAGTATGAAGTTCATTCCGTAGTAGATGAATCTGTAGTTGAATATTGAGAGGGCTGTTAGTACGAGTACGGCTACAGTTCTTGGGAATCTTCCAAGTACTCCTTTGTAGAGTCTTTCTCCTAGAACCGCCTGTGACTGGGTACCTAGATAAGATATCATTAGGACAGCTATAGCTGTTATAAGACCTATTTCGGTTCTAACTGCGCTTGAAAAGGCTAGTCCAATAAATATAGACATATCAACTATTCTATCTGCTACGTGGTCCGCTATATCTCCTCTTTTGGTTTCTTTTCCTAGTTTTTTTGCTATCTCTCCGTCTAGTAGATCCATGAGTCCGCTTAGTATTAGGAGAATGATTGCGGATAAAAAGTAGTTGTATGCAAAGAAAAATCCCGCTGTTATACCGGTAACTAGTGATATAGCTGTGATTCTATTCGGGTTGGTTTTTACCACGAATGGTTTTAATGTGTTTTCTCTGATGTTTTTGAATCCCATTTTATCCTTGTTTTATTTTTCAAGTTCTTTTTATTTATTTCAGGATTTTCTCCCTGTAAGGTATATTACTGAAGATGCTCTTCTGGAAGGCAATAATTTTTTGGATAGATAATCGAGTCTTTGGTAGAATCTTGGTAGGGGTGATGGGCTTTTTCTGTACAGTCCATAAGGTATGAAGAAGTCTCTTTCTATCTCTATGTTGTAAAAACCGTTTCTGACCAGCAGGTTTTTCATTTTTCTTTTTCTTCTAAGCTTGCTGTTCATCGGCATGAATCTATTGTAGAATATCCTAAGGCTCCATAGGTTGAAGAAGTCGAATAGAACTTTATCTTTGGTTAATCTTTTCATTTCATTGAAAAGAGCTTTTGAATCGTCTATAAGGTGGAATACTCTTAGTGCGGTTACTATGTCGAAGGATTCGTCCTCGAAATCTGTTTCTTTAGCATTGCCTTTAACAAAGTCTATTTTGTCCGCCACGCCTCTTTCTTCAGCTTTTCTCTTTCCTTCATCAAGCATTTCTTGTGATATATCTAAAGCTGTTACTTCTGCTCCTTTATCCGCGAATTCGATCGAGTATCGGCAGGTTCCCGCTCCAAGATCAAGTATCTTTTTCCCTTTTAGGTCTCCAAGCATCCCTAAGACTATCTCGTTCTCTTTATATTTTATTATTTCTCCTCCTTGTCCTTTGAATCGTTTTTCATCGTACTTGGAGGCTATTTCTCCTTTTTTGTAGAATTTAACCATCTTTGAACACTTTTTATTTTTTAATCCATCCAGAATGTCGATGCTTTCTCCATTTCTTTCTTTATCTTTTCTTTGCTTGCCTGTGGTAAATCTTCCTCTTTGAAGTCGAATTCTTTTTTGAATTTTTTCCATGTTTCTCCAGGATCTTTGTCAAAGCATATGAATACAGCTCTTCTTCCTTTGACTTTTGCTTTTTCTATCGCGTCCTTTATCTGCCTGGTGCCTGTTAACCGAAGCAATAAGCCTATGCTTTTCACATGGCTTATTTCATTTCCCTGTTCGTAGGCTCTTTCAGTTTCTTTGATAGCGTGGACAATATTCTTTTCCGAAGTGATTATTTCTCTGTCCACTACCTGTGTTTTTTCCGTCTCTTCCAGGAAGTTCACTATTCTATCTTCATCGATCTCTTCTTCGAATTTCACAGGTTTGATAAGAACATCTTTATCCGGATCTATATCCATCTCTTTTTCCTCCATCTGTATCAAGTTGATGTTAATGTAATTGGTTCATTGATAAATAAATGTTTGGAGAAGAATTCTCCATTACTTCTTTTTTACCAATTAAAGATGAAGTGTTTTTAAGGCGCGAAGAAAATAATAGATATGCAATTTGAATAAAGGCAATAGAATCTACAAAGGTGAATTTATATGAGTATAGCACACGGATCAAAGGAATCGCTGAGAAAAAGAAAAAAGAAAAAACATGAACTCGGATCACAGCCAACCAAGACAAAAGTAGGAGAAGAAGATAAAGTAGTCAATGATGGTAGGAAAGGAGGAAACGTGAAAACAAGAGTGAAAACAGCGGAAAAAGTTAATCTACTCGATCCAGAGAAAGATGAATATTCTGTAGTAGAAGTAGAGAACGTTAAAGAGAACTCGGCGAACAGGAACTACCCAAGAGAAAACATCATAACAAAAGGAGCGATAATAGAAACATCTGAAGGAGAAGCAAAAGTAACCAGCAGACCAGGTCAAGATGGAACGGTAAACGCGGTTCTAGTTACTGAAGAAGAATAAAAAAGAAAGAAAGATTTTAAATAATCTATTCCGGGTTTAGTTAATCCATTTACCAGTGTTCTTCATCTATCTCAATATTCGATGATAGGAGCATTTCTCTTCTTTCAAGGTACTTGAAAACTCCTGAACCCGCTACTGCTACTCCTGCAACTATGCTCAAGATAGCTGGGAAAGTCCAAGCAGTTTCCGTTGGAAGATTAAATCCTGCGAAGACAAATAAGAAACCCAGTAGAACGTACAGGATAAAGTTTCTTTCATTATCGAACAGTGCTTTTGTTTTATTAGCTTTCTTCAAGTTAACACCTCCTATATATTTAGCGTTATCATAAGAGCTGGAATATCAGTCTTATTATCGAATACACTATTAGTATGTATCCGATTATCTTGGCTAATCCCGCTCCAATTATCAGCAATACTCCTAGTATTATCAGGAAAGCAGGACTTGTTCCGCTCAGTAAATTGTTTATATCCTCGATTAAAGTGCTTTCTTCATCGTTGTTCCCTTCATTTTCATTGTTCTCAACTCTTAAGTCACTAAACGTGGCTTGTCCTATTCCTGCTCCGAAGAGTAAAAAGACTACTCCGAGGGAAAGCATTATCTTCCCAACTTTATTCATTTTACATAGCACCTCCTTTTTATTTACTCCTAGAAAAGTGCTTCGTTACTTTAATATCCCTTCATCAAGTCTAAAGTGCTTTTTTAAACTACTTACTTCTTTAATATGCTTCTATCATTGATCCAAGCACTTCTAGGTAATTTTAAGGTATTTCTTGAAATACCTTTTTCAATCTTCTTCTTGTTTCTCAGCTGCGTTTTTAGCGGCTTTTCTCATTGATTTGCTTGTCCTTAGGGATATTTTTGTTCTGGAACCTTCTACTAGGTTACCAGCGTCTCTTGCGCTTTTCCTTTCCACGAAATCTCCTACTGATATCTTCAATCCATTCACCTCCTATTCTAACAATAGGGACCAAGTTCCCTGTTTTTTCTACTTACACTAATGAAAAAACAAGAAGCCTTTTTAACACTTTCGCCGTTCAGGGTATTGATCCATAACAGGTGAAAGAGTTTCGAGTGTTGAAACCAACACAAGTATTTTTAATAACTTTCAAATAAAGGGAAAAATAAATCAGAGAAAGGTGAGAGACCTTGAATAAAAATTAAGGAAAGAGTATCAAACAAAAAACTTTATAAACCTCAAAATGAAGAATTAGTAGTACACCGTGAACATTAAAGGCAAGGTAAACTAAAGGTGAAAAAAACACCTGTCTAAAAAATAAAAAACAATAAATAAACGAAAGACATTAAAAGGAAGCTACCTAAAAAAGCCATAGACCAAAGAGAAAAACAAAGCAGTAATCATGAGAAGCTCTTCATCTTGCTTCATATAAAATTCACATTCGTTTCAATCACTCCAATGACGGTTTGAAAAAGCCTTCCCAGGGCCTCAAACCCGATAGAGATCTACAGATAGGGAAATACCCTGCCAGTGAACTCTCTAATTGTGACCGAAATCCAATACCAGTTGATCCCACTGGAGGGTACTGCTATTGAAGTCCGACTAAGTCATGCAAGTCAGAGAGCTTTTGCTCTCGGCGGACCGCTCAGTAACACGTGGGTAACCTACCCTAAGGAGAAGGATAACCTTGGAAAACTGAGGATAATACTTCATAAGGTAAAGCTACTGCAACGTGCTTTACCCGAAATGCTCCGGCGCCTTAGGATGGGCCTGCGGGGGATTAGGTTGTTGGTGAGGTAAAGGCTCACCAAGCCGATAATCCCTACGGGCAATGGAAGTTGG
>CAZOFO010000008.1:18030-33565 GCA_964579265.1 Microcaldota archaeon | reverse complement strand
AATGGTGATTGAGATGTACGACCCACAAAAAGTAGAAGAAGAAATCCTAAAATTCTGGGAAAAAAACAATATCTTTGAAAAAAGAAGAGAAAAAAACAAAGGAAACGAAAAATGGAGCTTCATAGACGGACCAATAACAGCAAACTTCAAAATGGGAATACACCACGCCGCAGGAAGATCCTATAAAGACCTATATCAAAGATGGAAAGCAATGCAAGGATACAAACAAAGGTACCAGAATGGATTCGACACACAAGGACTACCAATAGAACTTCAAGCAGAAAAAGAACTAGAAGTAAACTCAAGACAAGAAATAGAAGAAATAGGAATAGAAAAATTCATAGAGAAATGTAAAGAGATAGTGGAAGAATACTCCCAATCACAAACAGAAGACTCAATAAAACTAGGGCAGTGGATGGACTGGGAAAACTCCTATTACACATACAAAGACGAATATATAGAACACGTATGGCACTTTATCAAAAAATGCCAAGAAAAAGATCTACTGGAAGAAGGAACAAAAGTACTATGGTGGTGTCCAAGATGCGGAACCAGCCTATCTCAAAAAGAAGTAGGAGACGGATATACAGAATTAACCGACGAATCAATATTCATAAAGCTTCCTCTCAAAGAAGAGGAAAATGCTAACTTAATGGTATGGACAACAACACCCTGGACACTATCAGCCAATGTAGTATGTGCAGTAAACCCCGAAGAAATCTACGCCAAAGTAAAACAAGATGGAGAAATCTACTACATGGCAAAAGATGCAGTACACACTACAATGGAAGGAGAATACGAGATAAAAGAAGAATTTAGAGGAGAAAAACTAATTGGAAAACAATACAAACCACCTCATCCAAATTTCGAAACACAAAAAGAACCTGAACACAAAGTGATCCCCTGGGAAGAAGTAGGTACAAAAGAAGGAACAGGAATAGTCCATATAGCACCAGGATGCGGAGAAGAAGACGAAGAACTAGGAAAAGAACACAAACTAGCATCACCCTCACCAATAAACGAATCAGGATACTACAAAGAAGGATACGGCTGGTTAACAGGTAAATACGTTAACGAAGTCAACGAAAAAGTCACTGAAAAACTCAAAGAAAAAAATATTCTATACAGAACACTTGACTACAAACACCAATACCCACTATGCTGGAGATGCGATGAAAAATTAATCCAAAGAAAAGCAGAAGGAGAATGGTTCATAGATCAAACAAAAATAAAAGAAGAACTAGAAAGAGAAGCCAGCAAAGTAAGATGGGAGCCAGAATTCCTTGAAAAAGAATACTACAACTGGCTAGAAAACATGGGGAAATGGATAATCTCCAGAAAAAGGTACTGGGGAACACCACTACCAATATGGAAATGCAACGACTGCGGAGAAACAAAAGTCATAGAATCAAGAAAAGAACTGGAAGAAAAAGCAATAGAAGGAACAGAACAACTTAAAGAACTTCACAAACCATGGATAGACAAAGTAAAAATAAAATGTTCAGAATGTGGAGGAGAATCAGAAAGAATCGAAGAAGTAGCAGATTGCTGGATGGACTCAGGATTAGTACCTTACGCAACATTGAAGTATGTAAAAGACAAAAAATACTTCGAAAAATGGTTCCCAGCAGACTTCATAACCGAAATGAGAGAACAAGTAAATAAATGGTTCCATACAACAATGGTATCAAGCGTAGTGCTAGAAGGAAAAACACCGTATCAAAACGTGATGACATACAGCGAAGTAACAGACGACAAAGGAGAACAAATGAGTAAAAGCAAAGGAAACACAATATGGGTGAACGAAGCAGTAGAAAAAATAGGAATGGAAAACATAAGATGGACATTCATAAAAGGAAACCCAAAAACAAAAACATCTCTAGGATACGAATCAGGAGAAGAAGCCGAACAAGAACTATCAACACTCTCCAACATCAATCAATACATAGAAGGAACATTAGAAAACAGAGAAGAACTAAAAGATGAAATAAGAGAAGAAAAATTAAAGAAAGAAGACAAATGGCTACTTTCCAGATTGAACACAACCAAAAAAGAAGTAAAGAAATATCTTGAAGAAATGGAACCACACAAAGCAGCCAAAAAACTTAAAAACTTCTTCCTGGAAGACTTCTCAAGAGGATACATCCAGTACACTAGAGAAAGAACCAAGAAAGATTCAAAAGTAAGAACAGTCATGGATAAAACTTTATTTGAAACTCTCAAACTAATGGCACCATTTACTCCTTTCATAACAGAGAAAATATATCAAGAAAGCTACAAAGGAAGAAAAAAAGAAGAGAGCATTCACCTATACGACTGGCCAGAACCGGAAAAAGAAAAAATAAACAGAGAACTAGAGAAAAAAATGAACACAGCCCAAGAAGTAAACGAAACAATAAGAGCACTAAGAAGCGAAATAGGAAGAGGAATAAGATGGCCAGTGAAAAAAATAATAATAGAAACAAAGCAAGAAGAAGTTGAAAAAGCAGTTGAAAAACTTGAGAGAATAATAAAAGAACAGACCAATGTAAAGGAATTAGAAGTAATGGAAAAAACTCCTGAAGTAGAGAAGAAAACAACATTGAATCAGAAAGCAGTCGGAGCAGAGTTCCAGAGCGATGCTCCAAGAGTAATGAAAAAAACAGAGAAAGAAGACAAACTTAAAGAGATAAGAGAATACATAGAGGAACAGGGATTCGCAAGGCTTGATCTAGGTACAAAAGAAGTGAAACTAAAGAGAAAACACATTAACATAGAAAGAAAGATGCCTGAAAACCTAGAAGTAAGAGAATTCAGCAAAGGAGAGATCTACCTCGACAAAGAGATGAACAAAGAAATGGAAACGGAAGGAACAGCAAGAGAAGTAATGAGACACACACAGCAAATGAGGAAGAAAGAAGGACTGGAGAAGAAACAGGATATAGAGCTAAAGATAAAAACGGATCAAGAAACCGCTGAAAAGCTGGAAAAATGGAAAGAAGATATCAAAGAAAGAACAGGAGCCAGAGAAATAGAAATATCCGAAAGTACATCAGACAAATACGAAGCAAACAAAAAGATAGAAGTTAAAAACAAGAAAATAAAGATAGGATTTAACGTATTGTAAAGGAGATATTAGCTCTTTACACGCTTTTCGATTTCTTTCATCTTTTTTCGAACTTCGTTCACTTCTTTTCTACCGAGGTTTTTCTTATCTGCAATCTCTCTAAGTTTGGACTGTGACATTTCCCCTCTACTACTTGCCAGTTCCTGCATTGTTTCACCGACCTTTCTTTGTCCCGTGGTAACTAGAGATTTACCCATACTATCTGCAGCTCTTTTCTTCTGATTTTGTTTTATTTTCTTATCCGTTTCACGATGTGCTTTCTGATTTAAGATTGATTTACCTCTTTTATCAGTTTCCATTTTACGTTCAGCTTTTTTCGCCTGTTGTTCTCTCTTTTTACCGTCCTTCACTATTCTTTCGTGTTCTCTACTCAAAGCCTCTGGACCTATTCCTTTTTCTCTAGCTGTATGTTTAGCTGTCTTCATTTCAACTTCGAGACCCTTCTTTCCCCTTTCACTTAAATTTTGTTTTACTCTCTCCGGATTTGCTCCTTCTGCTACTTTCTCCATAGCTCTACCAACTTCCTGCGCTAGCCTATTATCTTGAGTCTTAATCTCTTTACCTTTATTCTCCAAGTATTTTCTTTCACGTTTTTTAATACCCTGTCTAACTCTTTCATCTCCTCTCAATGCTTTCTGCTCTACTTTCGATCTTGCTTCCATATCTATTCTTCCTTTCTTGGTTTTGAGTTTATCTTTAAGTTTTTGAACTTGTTTTTCTCTTTTTTTAGCATCATCTCGAACTCTCTGAAGTTCTTTTTTACCTTCAACATCCTTATATAAATCACCGTATTCTACTTTTTCCAAGGAGGAAAGTCCTTCTTCAGTTTTAACTTTTTCTTCTAATTCCTTGAGCTCTTTCTTTTTCCTCTCAAATTCTTCTTTTTCCTGTTTAAATTTATCTTTCTGGATATTTTTTTTCTTTCTTATGGAAGGCATTTAAATCACCTAAATTTCTTAATCAATATTATCTTTAATCCTACTAAACCAACCATTATTTAAAAAGATTTGGGGACAATAATCCAATCAATCCAAAATAAATAAACGAACTCTTTAGATTAAAGGACAATCTGTTAAATTTTTATATTAAGAGAAGACTAAATACCTCTCAAGTGTTCCAAATGGACGAATACGAACCCGTAGAAATAGAGGAAAAATGGATAAAAAAATGGAAAGAAGAAGAACTATCCAGAGCACCGGTAGAACAGCTGGACAAAGATAAACCCAAATACATGGTGCACTTCGCCTATCCCAACCCAACAGGATTCATGCACATAGGACACATGAGAGGATACAGCTACACCGATTTCATAGCTAGAAAAAAGAAAATGGAAGGACACAATGTCTTCTTCCCTGGAGGAATACACGCAACAGGAAACAACCTCCTTTCAATCTCTCAAAAAGTAAAAGACGGAAATAAAGGAAAAATAGAGTACCTGAAAGACCACGGAATAAGCGAAAAAGAAATAGAAGAATTCAAAGACCCATTAAAAACACTTAAAAAATTCGAAAAATCCTATCAAAACACGTGGAAAAGATACGGCCTAACATTCGACAAAGAATCATGGATAACCACGATAAACCCAGGATACAAAAAATTCATACAGTGGCAGTTCATAAAACTAAAAGAAAAAGGATTACTGAAACAAGGAGAATACTACGCACCATCCTGCCCGGAACACGGACCAGTAGCAGTGGATGAATCAGAAATGGATTTAGATAAAGGAGGAACCGCGGAAGAACAAGAATACGTGATTCTAAAATTCAAATTAGAAAATAAAGACCTCTATCTAACCGCAGCAACACTAAGACCCGAAACAGTTTTCGGACAGACAAACCTATTCATAGATCCAGAAACAGAGTACCTAGAAGCAGAAGTAGATGGCGAAAGATGGATAGTGTCAAAACCAGCTGCTGAAAAGTTCGAATGGCAAGGTAAAGAAGTAGAGAAAAAAGGAAAGATAAAAGGAAAAGAACTAATCGGTCAAAAAGTAAAAGCCCCTGGGATAGAGAACTGGATACCCATACTACCATCCAAATTCTGCGACCCGGACGAAGGAACAGGGATAGTTACTTCAGTACCATCAGACGCACCCTACGACTGGATAGGGATAAAAGAACTCAAAGAAAACCCTGAAAAACTGGAAAAATACGGTGCCGACCCAGAAATAATGGAAGAAGTAGAACCAATACCAATAATAGATTCAAAAGGATACGGAAAACTACCAGCAAAAGAAATATGCGAAGAAAAAGGCATAGAAGACTCAAAAGACCCAAAACTGGAAGAAGCAACGAAACAAATATACAAAAAAGGATTCCACAGCGGAAAGATGAACGAAAACTGCAAAGAATATTCAGAAATGCCAGTAGAAAAAGCAAAAGAAAAAGTAAAAGAAAAAATGCTCAGAAAGAACCAAGCAGATATACTGAGAGACCTATCCGAAGAAGTAATATGCAGATGCGGTGAAAAAGTCAACATAAAAAGAATCACTGACCAATGGTTCATAGACTACGGAGATAAAGAACTAACGAGAAAGACTAAAGAACACGCCAGAGAAATGGATATAAAACCAGATAAATACCACGAAAACATGCAGGAAACACTTGACTGGTTTGATAAGAGAGCAGCAACCAGAAAAGGAAACTGGCTAGGAACAACCTTACCATGGGATGAAGAATGGATAATAGAACCAATAGCGGACTCTACACTATACCCAGCATTCTACATAATCTCAAAATTCATTAACAGAGGAGAACTAGAGGAAAAAAATCTTGAACCGGAATTCTTCGACTACGTATTCCTCGAAGACGTTTCAATAGAAGAAGCAGCAGAAGCAACTGAACTAGAAGAAGAAAAACTGAAAAAAATAAGAAAAGCCTTTGATTACTGGTACCCAGACGACATGAATGAAGGAGGAAAAGAACACAAAACAGTACACTTCCCACCATTCATAATGAACCACGTAGCAATACTGCCAGAGAAATACTGGCCAAAATCAATACTAGTGAACTGGTGGCTGACCGGAAAAGGAGAAAAACTCAGCAAATCTAAAGGAGGAGCAGAAATATCTGCAGATAAAACAGCAGAAAAATACGGAGCAGACACAATGCGCCTATTCTACGGACACGTATCCTCACCATTCACGGACATAGTCTTCACACCTGAAAAAGGAGAAAACTACAAGAAAAATCTAGAGAAATACTGGAAAAAGACACAAGAACTACTATCATCAGGAGAAGAAAAAGGAAAACACATCGACAAGTGGCTTGAATCAAGATTCAACACGCACCTCAAGAGAGCAGAGGAAGCATTTGAAGAAAAAGACTTTAGAAAAGTGATAGACGAGCTACTATTCGAATTCATGAACGATATAGACCACTACAAGAAAAGGAAAAAAGAACTGAATACAGAGACCGCAGAGAAAATAGCGAAGAAATGGATAAAATCAATGACCCCATACACCCCCTTCATATGCGAAGAGCTCTGGGAAAAAACAGACGAACAAGGACTGGTATCAAGATCAAGTTACCCAGAAGTAAAAAAAGATAAGATTGATAAAGAAACGGAGCTAGCTGAAGAAACAATCAAAAACCTGGAAAAAGACATACAAAACGTGAAAGAATTAGCTAACGTGGAAGAACCAGAAAAAATCAAGCTATTCATAGCTCCAGAATGGAAAAGAAAAGCATATAAAAAAGCAATAAAAACAGAAGGAAACATAGTTAGCGAAATAATGAAAGATGAAGAAATAAAGAAACACGGGAAAAAAGCAGCAAAATACGGACAATATCTACAGAAAAACCAATACGACTTAGAAGAAGATATAATAAGACAGGAAAAAGAAAAGAAAGCAGTGAAACAAGCTCAAGAGTACCTAAAAGAAAGATTCAAAGCAGATATAGAAGTGATAGATGCTGATGAATCTAGTGAAGAAAAATCGGATAAAGCAACACCTATGAAGCCAGCGATATTGATAGAATAAACTCAAGTATTTCGAATAAGAAAATTTACTTTAAATTTTTCATGAATATTACATTATCAGTTAACTCTCCTTCAGGAGTCCTATAACCTCTTTTTATCCTTCCAATCTCTTCAAATCCTCTTTTTTCATTTATAGACTTCATCAATTGATTTTTGCTCGAACATTCAGTTATCAGTATTCTAACACCTTCAAGTTTTCTTTTAACTTCCTCCTCCATATATTCCATCATTTTAGTTCCAACACCTATCTTCCTTATTTCTTTTTTAAGACCAATTCCTATTTCAGCTACGTGTTTTCTAGCATCTGAATTTCTCCTGGTAGCGTCAATTATCCCTCTGACTTTTCCTTCATGCTTAACTACTAGATAAATTGATCTATTTATTCTTATTCTTCTTAGTGCTTCTTCAACCCATCTCTTCTCCTCTTCTTTGTCAAATTTTTCGTGAAAAGGGATGAGTGCTCCTTCATCCACCAAGGAATTTATGTAATCCTGTAGATCCTTCCAATCTCTTCTTTCGAGGTATCTTAATTTGAATTTCTTTCCTTCTTTTTCAAATTCTTTTACTTCTTCACCAATCTTCATTTTTGAACACCTTTATCCGTTTTTATTTATTAAATTCTTTTCCATTTGGTTTTTTCCTCAGTATCTTGTAGCTCTATACCTATTTCTTTTAATCTAGATCTTATTTTATCGCTTAATTCATATTCTTCCATTTCTCTCAAATCGTCTCTGATATCTACTACTAGTTCAAGTAGTTCTTCTGATCCGCTGAGTTCTTCTTTTTTAGAAAGATCTAGTTTGAGTCCTAGTATATTTCCAAGTTCTTTCATGGTCTCAGTGGCTTTTTTTAGAATCTCTTTCTTATTATCTAGAGATTTATTGATTTCTTTGCTGAATTTCAATAGGGCGTTAAGTGCCCCTGGTGTATCTAAATCGTTGTCCATTGCTTCTTCGAACTCTTTCTTTGTTTCCTTTATTTTAGGCTCTAAATTTGTTTTTTCTCCTCCTTCCGAGTTCTTTGCAGCGAATAATGCATTGTATAGTTTTTCCAGTTTCTTTTCAGCATCTTTGATTTTTTCTTCATTGTAGTCCATTTGTTTTCTATAGTGGGTTGAAGCGTAGAACATTCGGAGGGTTTCACCATCGTATTTATCCAGCAGTTCCTTCACGGTGTAGAAATTTCCTTTTGATTTGCTCATTTTCTCTCCTTCTATTGTCAGGAATTCACTGTGCATCCAGTAATTCACAGGTTCTTCTTCGAGGTCGTTAATAGCGTAGTTCTGTGCTCTTTCATTGGGATGGTGCGGGAATTTGTGGTCTACTCCTCCTCCATGGATATCGAATTTTTCTCCAAGGTACTTGGTTGACATGACGCTGCATTCTAGATGCCATCCTGGATATCCTTCGCTCCAGGGCGCTTCCCATTTCATTATGTGTTCTGGATCTGCATTAATCCAAAGAGCGAAATCCAGAGGACTTTTCTTTTCCTTTAACTCTTCTTCAGTTACTCTTCCTCCTTCTCCTGCTTTCAGTTCTTCCAGGTTCTTTCCAGGTATCTTCGCGTATCCGTGTTCTTTGTCAAATTTTTCCACATCGAAGTATACTGTTCCGTTCACTTCGTAAGCATAGCCATTATTTATTATCTTTTCTATAGCTCCAATCATCTCAGGTATGTGTCCCGTTGCTCTTGGAACCACATCGTGTTGTTTTATGTTTAACTCATCAAGTTCCTCGTAGTATTTCTTTACCTGCTTTGTAACAAGTTCTCGAGGTATTATTCCTTTTTCTTTGGCTCTTTTCTCTACTTTATCTTCACCTTGGTCGGCATCATCCGTCAAGTGTCCTACATCGGTGATATTTTGAACGTGGAACACGTCGTATCCTTTCCAGTTAAAGTACCTGTTCAGAATATCCCATGTGCAGTAGGCTCTTACATTACCGATATGTAGATCATCGTAGATCGTTTGACCGCAAGTATACATCTTAACTTTTCCTTCTTCCAGAGGTTCGAATTCTTCTTTTTTATTCGTCATGGAATTATAGATTTTCAAAGCCATATTATTTCCTCCTTGGATACCTTGATTGATTAATTGAATCGTTTAAAGTCGGGGAAGGGATTTGAACCCTTGTACTCGGCTCTGCAGGCCGGTGCATAACCTCTCTGCCACCCCGACATCAGAGTAAGATTTTAAAAGATTTACAGCTTTAACCCTTCATTATAGTAATGTTCCTACACATTAATATTTATCCCTACAAAACTGGCTTAAAAAAGTAAGGAAATTAAGGTAAAACGAAAAACATTTAAGAAGGGATGAAGAAAAAGAAGGATGAAGAGAAAAAGAAGAGTAAAAAAGAAATACTTCTCTAAAGAATTTTAAGTAGAAATACTAAATCTAAAGATAACATATCTAAAAAATAGAAAAAAGGAGGTATACAATATGCCAAGAATAGGAGGAACACCAATTTTAGTAATGTCTGAAGACGCTGAAAGACAAAAAGGAAAAGGAGCACAAGAAAGCAACATTGCAGCAGGAAAACAAGTATCAGAGATAGTGAAAACTACACTAGGACCAAAAGGAATGGACAAGATGCTAGTGGACGAGATAGGAGATATAGTAGTAACCAACGACGGAGCAACAATACTCGATGAAATGGATATAGAGCACCCGGCAGGAAAGATGCTGGTAGAAGTATCCCAAACACAGGACACAGAAACAGGAGATGGAACAACAACAGCAGTAGTAATAGCAGGAGAACTACTGGACCAAGCAAAAGAACTACTGGATCAAGACATCCACCCAAGCCTAATAATAAAAGGATACAAAATAGCTCAAGAAAAAGCAATAGAATACCTGGGAGAAGTAAGCCAGGAAGTAACAATAGACGATGAAGAGATACTTAAAAATGTCTGCGCAACCAGCATGAAGTCAAAAGCAACAGCAATAGGAAAAGAAGAAGTACTAGCAGAACTCATAGTAAAAGCCGTGAAACAAGTAGCGGACGAGAAAAACGGAGAATACAGAATAGATAAAGATAACATAAAAATAGAAACAGTAGAAGGAGGAAACCTAGAAAACTCCGAACTAATAGACGGAATAGTAATAGATAAAGAAAGAGTACACAGCAACATGCCAAGCCAGCACAAGAACCCAAAAATAGCGCTGATAAACTCCCCAATAGAAGTAAAAGAAACAGAAACAGATGCAGAAATACAAATAACTGACCCAGAACAACTAGAAGGATTCCTAGAACAAGAAGAAAACATGCTAAGAGAGATGGTAGACAAGATCGAAGACAAAGGAATCGACGTTATATTCTGCCAGAAAGGAATCGACGACACAGCACAACACTACCTAGCGAAAAGAGGAATAACAGCAGTAAGAAGAGTAAAGAAAAGCGACATGAAGAAGATGGCAAGAGCAACAGGAGCATCAATAGTATCAAGCATAGATGACCTGACATCAGAAGACCTAGGAAATGCAGAAAACGTAGAAGAAAGAAGAATGGGAGACTCCGAAATGACATTCGTAGAAGGATGTCCAAAAGCAAGAGCAGTAACAATCCTTGTAAGAGGAGGAACAGAACACGTAGTAGAAGAAGCAGAAAGAGCAGTAGTAGACGGAATAGGAGCACTAACATGCGCAATAGAAACAGGAGAAGTAGTAACTGGAGGCGGAGCAATAGAAACACAACTAGCAATGAAACTAAAAGACTACGCAGACAGAATAGGTGGAAGAGAACAACTAGCAATCGAAAGATTCGCAGAAGCACTGGAATCAATACCAACCATACTAGCAAGAAGCGCAGGAATGGATCCAATAGACACATTAGTAAATCTAAGATCCAAACATAGCTCAGGGGAACACAGATACGGAGTAAACGTGTTGGAAGGACAAGTAGAGAACATGGAGAACCTAAAAGTAACTGACCCTGCAAAAGTCAAGGAACAAGCAATATCCAGTGGATCAGAAGCAGCGAACACGATACTGAGAATAGACGACATAATCTCAAGCTCCGGAGGCGGAGACGAATCCGGCGGAGCACCAGCTGGACCTGGCGGAGCACCAGGCGGAGCACCAGGAGCAGGCGGAATGCCACCTGGAATGGGCGGAATGATGTAACGCCCAAAACCACTTTTCTTATTTTTTCCATTATATCAACTAAAACTCTAGATTTGGAACAAAACCATATCTTTTTATTTATTCGATTTCTTGTCATTACTAGTGATTCAAATGAAAATAGGTATAATTCAATCCGGAGAGGAAGTAATCGAGAAAGCGAAGGAAAAATTAGAAGAAGAGATAGCAACACTTGAGGTAAAAACAGCTAGAACCAAAGACCCTATAGGAGCAATAGGAGAAGCTAGAAAGATGGCTGAAAAAGTAGACGTATTAGTGATGTTCATAGGATTCGAAGACGAGGAGGAAGAAGCAGTAAAAACAGGATTTTACAACGGATTAGCTCAGCTAGAGGCAAATACACCGGTAAGAATATATAGAGAAGTATACCAAGGTATAGAAGAACCTGATGTAGAGGGAACTATAGACAAGATGATAGAAGAAGAATTCTAAACGTTTATTTCGATTTTAAAGGTAAAAAATAGGGAAAAATTAAAAATAGAAAGGTCCTTTGTCTTTCTTCTTATTTTTATCACTCTCTTCATCATTCCCATCCTTTTTCTCTTTTTTATCTATCTTTTTACTCATCTTCACCACATCTCTGCTCAACATAGATTTCACCCCAATTTAACGAAAAGGGTTTAGGAAAAGCCAGTAATAAAAAGCCAATGGACAGAACCAGATTTATTAATTATTTTGTTAAATCTTAAGCTTTTCAATAGAGATTCCTAATAAAAAAAAGAAAAAAGGAATATTCCGTAACATTCCTTGTAATCTTTAATATTCGTCTATTTTACTTTGTTCTTCTTTTTCCTTAGCTCTCTCAGCAGTTCTCCAACTAGTTCTAACGAAGTCAGGGTACTCACCTTCTTCTTTTGAAATTTCTTTCAAGTATTCTTGAACCTCTTCCTCATGCGGATAGCCTGTCTTAATATTAAGTCCGTGTTCTTCGCTTATCTTCTCAACGTGTCTATCTCTTTCAACTTTAGCTATTATAGAAGCAGCTGAACAAACAGGGTATCTGTCGTCAGCACCGTGCTCCGCTCTTACTTCCACCTTTTCCGGCATCTTTAAGTATTTATTCATTCTGTTCAAGAATTTATCTGCATTGGGATCAGGAAGATCTATTATTATTCTTTCAAAATCCAGATTCTTTTCAATAGCTTTTTTTACGATTTCACATATTTTTTGAGCTTCGAGTTCATTTAGACTCATCCTCTGTCTCTCAAAATCTATCTCTGAAGCTTTTATCTCTATTGAACCAACCCAATCAGCCTTTTTCTTTATCATAGGATATAATTCTTCTCTTTTATCTTTTGAAAGTTTTTTTGAATCTCTAGCTCCTTCCTCGAACAATTCTCGAGCTCCTTCCTCATCTATAACTACTCCAGCTATGAACATCGCTCCAATCACTGGTCCTCTTCCAGCTTCATCTATCCCTAGAATCTTCATGATAAATCACAAATTAATAACTTACAAATTTTATTAATATGGAGTAGTAAAACCTTTTCTTTTTAATTCCAGGAAACAAAATAATAAAACATATAAAAAAGAATCAGAGTTAATACAGTTCTAAGAAAAATCTGAAAAAACCCTTAAACAAATATTAGAACAATAGGATAAAAATAAATAATAAAAAGACCAAAAGAAAAACAACAAAAACGTGATCAAAAATGGAAGCATACGTAAAAAGCTTTAGAAGAGGAATAAACACCAAATACGACAAACAAATAATTGCGGAATCAGAAGATGTAAAAGATAAAGAAGAAGCAGTAGAAAAAGTTGGTAAAAAAGCAGTGTACGAAACAAAGGGCGGTAAAGAAATCAAAGGAAAAGTAACAAGCCCACATGGAAACTCAGGGGCAATGAGAATAAGATTCAGAAAAGGACTGCCCGGACAAGCAATAGGAACAAAGATAGAGATAGAAGAATAGAAGAAACAAATCATTTTTCTACAAAGACAGAGAGATTAAAATGAATCTACAGGAAATAAAAGAAGGAGAAACTAAACTGAAGATTCCGAATAGAGAAAAATACCTCTCTCCAGAAGAAGCTCCTGTTTTTTATAATCCTAAAATGGAGAAAGACAGAGACTTATCTGTAGAAGTAGTTAAGAAATTTTTTTCAGATAAAGAAAAAGAAGAATTGAAAGCACTGGACGCATTATCTGCAACCGGAGCAAGAGCAATAAGATATAGCAAAGAAGTAGGAATTAATTCAATCGCAAATGATGCTGATCCAGAATCAGTTAAAATAATAGAAAAAAATATAAGTATTAATCAAGAGATAGAAGTAGAAAAAAGGAATGAAGATGCCAATAGATTAATGACAGGTAAAGAAAACTTTGATTTCATTGATATAGATCCATTTGGATCTCCAGCCCCTTTCCTAGACAGTGCTTTTAAAGCACTTAAACCAAAGAAAAGTCTTCTAGCAGTAACTGCTACGGATCTAGGAGCATTGAGCGGACATTACCCAAAAACCTGTTTTAGAAGATACGGTATAAGATGTAAAGAAAATCCTTGGGAGCATGAAACAGGCTTAAGAAACCTTATCCTAGCGGTTCAAAAAATAGGTGCTGTAAATCAATTTACAGTAACCCCTATACTATGCTATTGGAGACAACATTATTACAGGTGTTTCTTTGAAATAAGAGAAAGTAAGAAAGGAGTTAACAGAAAACTGAAGGAGGCAGGATATATTGGTTATTGTAATAACTGTGGAAAAAGGAAATACATTAATTTATTCGAAGATATAGAAACAGAATGTAACTGTGGTTCTAGATTGGACATAATAGGACCAACTTGGCTAGGTTATCTTGGAGATGAGGAATTTTTAGATAAACTAGAGATGGCTGATCCTTTATTAAGCAGGATAAAGGAAGAATCCAGAATAAAAAACCTTCATTATGATACACACAGAATTAGTAAATTAAAAGAAGGAAAAGCTAGGAAAAAAAGTAATTATATAGATAGATTAAGAGAAAAGGGGTACAAAGCTCAAGAAACAATCTTTATTGGACATGGATTCAGGACAAACGCTCCACAGAAAAGAATATTTGAGATAGATAAAGAATAAGTTTAGAATACCTTTTATCTAAGAAGAAGACCAATTATCATACCTAGGAATATAACTATCAATATTACTATAATAGCTAATTTAATTTGAGGAGAACCTAAAAAGCCGATTCCTCCACCTCCTCCAGAGGAACCCTCATCACTTTCTTCTTCATCACCACCATCTCCTCCTCCACCACTATCGTCATCTTCTTCATCTATATTAACTTCTATATTTACATCTCCCCCTCTTCTTAATTCTTCATGGACATCAGAGCTTTCTTCACCGATTTGAACGCTAGTAGATATCTTTTTCTCACTTTCTTCGTCTTCTTTTTCCTCAAATAATTTTTTCTTTGGTTTCTCCTTCTCTGGTCCCTCTACTTTTGGTCTTCTTATCTCTGGCTCTTTTCCCTCAGCTCTCTTTTCCGGTTTTTTTTCTTCAAATGATTTCTTTTCTTTTGATTCTTTCTTTTTTTCCTCTACACCTATATTTAATTTCCTCTTTATGTCTTCAGGAGCCTTTTTTCTCAGTAATTCATATCTGATGTATTTCTTTGAGTAGTCTGTAACTTTAGAAAGAGCCTCGGCTGCTTGTTTCTCGTTCTTTATTTCTCCCTGCCTTATCAGCTGTCTTGTAACGCTGAATATCTCTTCATATCTTGCTTGGGTCTTAGCCGGTTTAGTGCTTTTTCCTCTTTTCTTTTGTTTTATTTTTAGTCTATCAGTATGAGTAAGAGGTAGTTTTGTTATATCCTCTTTTTCTTTCTTTTTTTCAGATTTTCTCTTTTTTCCACTCATATAAAGACCTAATTAAAACCTCGTTTATTAATTAAGACTAAGAGTTTAATAAATATTTGGGTAGCTCTTTTACAGAAATATTTATTCTTGGTTCGATATTTTAAATCACAGCAGAGATCAAGCCTATAATTATCAGTATAATAATTATTATCAGTATAAATTTTCCTAATTCACTGTCCCCACCAGTGCTCCCAGGGGGTCCTCGTCTTCCTCTTGGACCTTTTTTTGCTCCTTTTACTCCTTTTTCCTCTTTATCTTCTCCTAAACCCTCTTCAAATACATCTTGTTCATCCTCATCTTCTTCAAAAAAATCTTCAATAAGTATTTTTTCTTTCTCTGCCCTTCCTTTATCTGATTCTCCGGATTTTTTTTCTTTTTCTCTCTTTATCGCTTCTTTGGTCATCTCTTCCATGTTCTGTAGTGCTTCTGGTGCTGCTTCTCCTCTTTTTTGTTCTTCTTTTACGTTTTCTT
>CAZOFO010000008.1:0-17930 GCA_964579265.1 Microcaldota archaeon | reverse complement strand
TTTCTATTTCTTCTTTTAGTGTCTGTTTTAATTTGTCTTTTTCCGAGATGGATACTATTCCTTCTGATGCTTCTATTGCTTTTTCACCGACTTCTTTCAGTTTCTTATCATCTAACTTCTTCACATCTATTCCTTCTACTCTCTCAGCTACTTTTTCTCCAGCCTTCTTAAGCTGGTACTCCATTTTCTCTTTTCTATCTTTTTTTGCTTGATCTTTTATTTTTTTGTACTTTTCTCTTTCTTTTTCTAAATTAATTCTTTTTTTAGCTGGCATTAATATCACCTATAATTTTTTTGCAATGTATCTTATTTAAACTTTTGGTTTTTCACCAAGTTAACTACTTAAAAAAGCCTTATCTTTTTAAATGTTATTGTTAAAAACAAGGTTTCCAGAACTCGAGTAAACACTTATATTTTTCAAGATCAAGAAAATATAGACAGGTTGTTAAAAATTATTTTTCTCCAACAAGATGGGCCAGTGGCTTAGCTTGGTTAGAGCACCCCGCTGATAACGGGGAGATCGTGAGTTCGAATCTCGCCTGGCCCATTGAGATCCCTATAAAAAAATATCAAACTAAATATCTAGAATTAGAGAATCTGTGAAATCGAAAGTTATTTATTTCGAGGTTCATTTATTTAGAGAAGAAAGGAAAATGAGGATAAATCCATGGGAGAAAACGAAGAGGAAAAACCAAATGTAAAGATAGTAAAGGAAAAAACTGAAAAGAAATATCTAATGGAGAACCCATCACTGGAGAAACTTCTAAATGATAATAAACTGGAAGAAATAGCTGTAAATGGACCTGAAGAACCAGTATTTGTTTTTCATAGGGATCATGGAAGATGCGAAACTAATCTAGAGATGAAAGAGAAAGATATATTTGACTTCATAGTAGACGTTACTGAAAAATCAACGAATTACATAAACAAATCAAAACCATTCCTGGACTCCAAACTATCAGACGGATCAAGATTAAATGCAACTATCCCGCCTGCTACTCCAAAAGGACCTACAATAACCATAAGTAAATTTAGAGAAAGAGCTTTTTCAATAATAGATCTAATTGAAAACGGTACTCTTTCTTCCGAAGCGGCTGCTTTTCTCTGGACAGCTGTTGAAGGAGAAATAAACTATCCTCTAAATATATTGATAATAGGAGGAACCGGAGCGGGTAAGACAACTACTCTAAATACTTTGATGAATTTTGTTCCTAGAAGAGAAAGGATAGCTTGTATAGAAGATACTTTAGAACTTAATTTCTTTGGAAGAGATAACTTAGTTAGAATGGCCACTGTTCCACCTACTAAATCCAATAAACCGATAGAGATGAAAGATCTACTAGTTAATGCTCTAAGGATGCGACCTGATAAGATAGTAGTAGGTGAAGTAAGAGGTGAAGAAGCTAAAACACTTTTCAATGCTATGAACGTTGGTCACTCAGCAATAGGTACTCTTCACGCTAATTCAACGAAGGAACTAAAATCTAGACTTACAAACCCTCCGATGAGTGTCCCTAGAAACATGTTGTCTCTAATAGATATAGTAGTGGTCCAGAAAAAGATTATAAAAAATGGAGAGATAAGAAGGAGAATATCCTCAATTACAGAAGTATCAAGATCCGAAGTAGGAGCATCTTTCAATGATCTATTTATATATGATGAATCAAAAGATAAGATTGAAAGAACAGATACTCCTAGTAGAAAACTTGAGAGGATAGCTAATCTTTCAGAAAGCAGTTTCAGAGATATACAGAATCAGATAGATGATAAAAGAAGATTCCTTGAAAAATTGCTGGAAAAAGATATAAAGAGATTGGAAAAAACTGATGAAAAGATACAGGACTACTATTCAGTCAAGTACATGGATAGCGATAAGAAAGTAAAAATAAATAACTGAAAACATTTTTTAAAGATTTTTCCAGATAGAATTATTTTTTATTTATTTTTTTCTTCAAGTTCTCGGGCTTTTCCTCATAGTATTTCTTGAATTTTTCAGTTGTCTTTATTTCCTTTGTTTGGTCTTTTTTCACTGTCTCTACAAATCCTTTTCTTTCAAGTTCTCCTATATACCTGTAGGCCTTATTACCTATTATCTTAGCTATTTTACTTTGTTTTATAGGTTGTCTCATTGCTATTAGTCCTAAAGTTCTTAGTTCTGCTTTTTGTAGATCAGGATCAGTGGCTAGATGACCTACTTGATCGAAATAAGGATCTTTTAGAGTTAATTCATATTTTTTACCTGTTTTATTTATTTTTAATGCTGTTTCTCTTTCCTCATATTTCTCCTCTAGCCTTTCTAGAGATTTTATTGCTTTTGAATAGTCCACTGCAGCTATATTTTTTAGTTTATCGACTGTTAGAGGATCCGGTGACATGAATAATGCTGCTTCTATTGTTTTCATTGTTTCTTTTTCTTTATTTTTCTGCATTCTGTTTTCCTCCTTCGGTCTTTTGAGTTTTCAATCCTCTGGGTAATGTATGAATATCTCTCCAAATATTTCTTCTTGCCATACAGAGATTCTACCTTGGTTGGCGAGGTGCAGTAGTGGTATGAAGGTGTTTACTATTTCTCTTTCTCCTTTTTCCTGGTTTTCGTTTTCCTCTATTAGTTCTGTAAAGGTTGTGAGGTTTTCATCGTCTATTTTTTGTTCTATTTTATTTTCCAGTTCTTCTGTTTTTTCTTCAAAGTTTTTTGTGGTTTTTTTAGCCATTTCAAGAAGCTGATCTGGTACTAGATCCTGTCCTTTTTGTTTTTCCTTGGATTCTTCCTTGGCTTTTTTTCTTGCTTTCTGTTTTTCTTTATCTATAACATCCTCTACAGCGTCTATTAGCTCGTCTAGTGATACTTTTCTCTTTGTCTTCCTCTTCTTGGGTTTGGGTTCTGGTATTTCCTCTCTGGGCGGTGGTATTTGATCTGGAGTTGTAGGTATCTCTTCCCAGTACTTGAAGTCTTTTTCAGGTTCGTCTTCTTCTTTTATGATCCAGGAACTGCTTTTTTTTCTTAGTAGTATGGAGCTAGCGAGCATTGCGTTGGCAGGTACTTTGAAGTCCATTTTCTGCATTTTTCTAATGGTTTGTATGTATTCTTCCACTAGCCTTGAGAGTTTTATGTCCCATGGATCCATGTCCTCTTTTTCAACTATTTCTTTGAGTATTTCTCTCCAGTCGTGTCTCTTGGCTATTTCCTCTAGGTTTATCTCTTCTGGTGAGATTTCTTCTAGATTCAGGTCCTCCTCAGTTCCCTCCATTGGAGGGGATTTTATTTCTTTTTTCACTACGCGTCACCATCTATGAAAAGGAGGTTCTTGAATAAAAAGATTTAGCAATTTTTAAGGTATAGAGGGATTCATAAAACGGGTAGGAGAAAAGCTATCAATCCTATTCCCATCGCTATGTAAGTTTCCCTTCTGAATGAATCGTAGTTTTTTTCTTTGAATAAAGTGTATAGTGAGGTGAAGAAGGCGAGGTTTGCTATTGCAACTGCAGCGAGGTAGATGTCGCTTCCTATGTATCCGGAAACATTCAGGTAGGGGTAGGGTGAGATGAAGATAGCTAGTAGTATTAATGATGTGGCTATGTATTTGGATGGGTTTTCACCTATCTTTATTGGGAGGGTTTTTCTACCTTGTTCTAGATCACCTTCCATATCTTGAATCGACTTAACTATTTCTCTACCTGTTCCGGAAAGGAAGGCCATTGTAGAGAGAACCCATATTGATACAGGGATAGTGTTTGACACGTTTAAAGATCCAAATATAAATGGAATGGTCATGCTAGCAGCTATGAATATGTTTCCGATTAAAGCTATTTTTTTAAGGTAAATGGAGTAGGCGTAGCTGATTCCTGAGAATATTATAGCTATTATTAGAGAAGCAGTGTTTATGTAAGCAGAAGATATTATCCCTACAGGTATTAGTATTATTGATAGATAAAGTGCAGTTTTTCTATTTATCTCTCCGGATATAAGAGGCCTATCCTTTCTTTCATTTTCTTTATCAGTTTCGTAATCCATGTAGTCGTTTATAGCGAATGCTCCCGATGATATAGCTATTGGAGTTATTATAGAAAGTATAATTATATTTAAGCTGGGAAAATTCCCCTGGGTTACCAGTTGACCTATCAATACAGCTAGAGCTAAAAATAATCCATGACCTAGCCTTGTTAGTTTTAGAAAAGCTTTTGTCTTTTTCACAGAGACTTACCTCTATATTTACCTTTTTTATATATTGAAGGTTCAAGATGTTCCTGTTGAGACTGGGTTATTCATTCGAGGCTTTCCCAGAGCACTTCCTGTTTTGAATCTATTTCTATTCCTGAAGAAGTTATTTCGAACGGATGTGGCTTCTTGTCGTGGTCGATACCTCTCATTTTTCTGACGAATAGTGCTCTTTGCGGTGGTTTGAAGTAGAGTGCTATTACTCCGTCCGTTATGAATTCTTCTACTCCGAATCTGCTGAATTCGTTTTTTGATTCCGGTGCTTCCGCTGTTAGTAGAGCTGTTACATCCATATCTTTCAGTTCTTCACTCAATTTAAATAATGAATGCCTTATCTTAGGTTTTGAACCCATCCACATACCAAAAGCAGTTGTGGAATCTATAACTATTCTTTTAGCATCCATATCATCTATCATGTTTTTTATTTTGTTTATTTCTCTTTCAAAGCTATCTGCAAAATCTTGAGGTTCTATCATACCTACTTTATAGATTTTAAGCATATCTTCTTGTTCTAATCTAGTTACGTCCCATCTGAAGTTCTTCATGTTCCACCATATATTGGTGGCTCCTTCCTCTAGAGTTATATATATTCCTGGTTCATCGTACTCTTTTGCTCCTTTGTAAGCGAACTCTGTAGAAAGTATTGTTTTACCTGTACCTGCTCCTCCTGAAATCAAAACAGTTGAACTTTCGAGAAATCCTCCATCGAGAAGCTCATCAAGTCCCGGTATGCCTGATTTTACTCTAACCATATTTAAACACCTTTTTTAATTTTTTTTAAATCTTTTATCATTTAACTAAATCCTACTTATTATTTAAAGATCATAGGTAATTAAAAACCTATTCCTAATAAATCTATTCATTAAAAGCTTATAAATATTAAATCACTATTAGTTATAACCAGGAGGTATTAGAAATGAGATTTGTAGATAACAATTACGAACCAAAAGAAGAAGATCTTAAAGCAGTATTTAGAGTAGAAGCAGGTGAAGGGAACACTTTTAGAGAAGCAGCAGGTAAAGTAGCAAAGGAATCCAGCGTTGGAACCTGGACACATATAGAAACTATCAATGAAAGAGCAGAAAGAATAAAAGCAAGGGTTTACAACATTAACAAGCCTTACGTAAAGATAGCTTACCCTCCTGAATTATTCGAATTAAATAATATTCCTCAAGTAATGAGCTCAATAGCTGGAAACATATTCGGTATGAAAGCAGTGAAGAACTTGAGACTAGTTCATCTAGGAATACCTGAAAAAATGCTGGAAAAATACGAAGGACCTAGATACGGGATAGAAGGAGTAAGAGACCTCATAGAAGTTCCAGAAAGACCATTAATCGGAACCATAGTGAAACCCAAACTTGGTCTGGATCACGAAGGACATGCAGAAGTAGCGGAAGAATCCTGGAAAGGAGGATGTGACGTTGTAAAGGACGATGAAAACCTCACCAGCCAACCATTCAACCAATTCAAAGATAGATTAACTGAAACCTTAGCAGCAAGAGACAGAGCAGAAGAAGAAACAGGAGAGAAAAAAGTATACATGTGCAACATAACAGCAACTTCCAACAAAATGATGGAGAGAGCAGAAGAAATAAAGGAACAGGGTGGAAGATACATGATGATAGATGTAGTGACAACCGGGTTTTCAGCACTACAGGAAATGAGAAGAGAAGGACCAGAACTAGTGATGCATGCTCACAGAGCAATGCACGCAGCAATGACGAGAAAAGAAAAACACGGTATAACAATGCAGACTCTAGGACAGATATACAGACTAATAGGAGTGGATCAACTTCACGTTGGAACCGCAGTAGGTAAAATGGAAGGAGGAAAACAAAAAGTCAGATGGATAGAAGATAACGTGAAAGAAAAAGAGATAAAAAAAGATGATATACCCCCTCAAGAAAAAAGCCAGAAAATAGCCATGGACTGGCACAATATCAAACCAGCATTCCCAGTATCAAGCGGAGGACTGCACCCAGGACTAATCCACGAATTAATAGGATTCATGGGCAAAGACATAATAATACAAGCAGGAGGAGGAGTACACGGACATCCAGAAGGATCTAGAAAAGGAGCAAAAGCAATGAGACAAGCAGTAGAAGCAAAACTCAAAGGAATAAACCCGAAAGAATACGCTGAAAAAGAAGAAAACAAAGAACTGAAAAAAGCTCTAGGAAAATGGGGAACAGGACCAAAGTAAACAAGGGAAAAATACCCATCCAATTAAATATCTCTGATACCAAAAAATAAACAGGTGGTAAAATGGCTACAACCGAAAGAAAAGAAGCTTGTCCCGCCTGTTTCGCTGAAACAGGTCAAAGCGTAATTCTAGAAAAACAAGGAGAAGAATACGTTTGCCCAAGTAACTCCAGTCACAGATTCAAGAAAGAAGAGGGATTCCTAGTCAGAGTAGACTGAACCCAAATCATTTAAAAAACCCAGGAGAGGTGCAACTAATGGCACTTGAGAAATTTAGCTTAAAAGACTCGAACAAAGTGAAACTAACAGAAGACGAAAAAGAAATACTCGAAAACCTAAAGAAAAGATGTAAAGAAAAAGGAATAGACCACAGAATGTTTCTAAAGAAACTCAACAACCTCTATAAATTAAGATGAAAACCATAAACCACTCCTTTTTCCAAAAATACCAAAGTGATTAAATTGAAGAAATCTCAAAAGCAAAAAATGGAGCACATCTACTTTAGACACGAAAAAATCCGAGAACAACAAGAAGAACTAGTAAAAGATACTTATCAAGTCATAAAAGAAAACAAAAACCTAATAGCCCACGCTCCAACCGGGCTGGGAAAAACAGATGCCGTACTATCCTCAGCAATAACCCAAGCAGTAGAAACAGGAAAAAACATATTTTTTGCTACACCAAAAATTTCACAGCACGAGATAGCTCTAAAAGTAACAAAGGACCTGAACGAAAAATACGACCTAGATGTAAAAGCAATCGACCTAGTTGGAAAAAAACACCTATGTTCAGATCAAAACCTAAAGGAAGCTCCCTCCCACGAGTTCTACGAACTATGTAAAAAACAAAAAAAGAAAGAAAAATGCCCATTCTACTCCTACGCAGTAGGCTACTCACCAAGAGAAAAGAAGAAAGCAAGCAAGAAAATGGAGAAATTTCTAGAATGGTACGGAACAGGAAAGACAAACGAAGAAGTAACCCAGAAAATAGAGAAAATGGACAAACCACCATGCGGATATGAAGCAGTCATAGAAGCGGGTAAAAAGTCACAGATAACCATTTGCGACTACTTCCACGTACTGAACCCATACATATCCAAAGGACTAATGCAGAGACTTGGAAAAAGCATAGAAGACTCAATACTAATAATAGATGAAGCTCACAACGCTCCAGACAGAATAAGAAACTCATTATCTATCCAGATAGGAAGCTATTCATTCAAAAAAGCAAAAAAAGAAGCAGAAATCCTCAATGAAAAAGAACTGAAGAACAAACTGGACAGGATAAAGAGAAAAATAGAGAAAGAATCGAAAAAACTGGATAAAAAAGAAGAAAAACTAATAACAAAAAATAAAATTCCAATACCGGACAAAGAAACAAAAATAGAACTAGAAAAAACAGGAGAAAACTACATAGAAAAAACCAACAGAAGCAAAAGCAGCTGCCTCTCCATAAAAAAATTCTACGACAAATGGACAGAAGAAAAAGAATCATTCATAAGAATAATGAAAAAATGGAAATCAGGAAAAGGAGTATCAATACAGTACAAATGTCTAGATCCTTCAGTATTCACAAAAGACATAGTAAACAAAACAAAGTCAACAATAATGATGTCCGGAACAATGAAACCTCAAAAAATGTATAGAGACCTAATAGGACTGGAAAAAAACCAAACAAAACTAAGAGAATACAAATCACCGTTCCCCGAAGAAAATAGAAAAAGAATAATAGTCCCAAGCGTTACCACGAAGTATTCGGAAAGAAACCCCGAACAATACCAGAACATAGCTAAAAAAATCTCCGAAATAACCGTGGAAATACCTGGAAACACCGCTGTATTCTTCCCATCCTACAAAGTGATGTACAAAGTACAAGAATACCTCAAAAGAAAAATAGATAAACCAATAATAATTCAAGAAAAAGAATACTCCCCTAAAGAGAAAAAACAAGCTCTCAAAAGATTTAAAAACCATTCAAAATCCAAAAAAGGAGCTTTACTAACCGCAGTCTGCGGAGGAAGTTACGGAGAAGGAATAGACCTCCCAGGACAACAACTAATGGGAGCCATAATAGTAGGAATACCTCTAAAAGAACCGGACCTAGAAACAAAATCACTAATCGACTACTACGACCACAAATACGGTAAAGGATGGGAATACGGATACATATTCCCAGCTATGACAAAATCAATACAGGCAGCTGGAAGATGTATAAGGAATAAGAGAGACAGAGGAGTAATAGCTTATCTAGATAATAGATATACGTGGAAAAACTATTCAAGAGGTTTTCCTAAAAAAACAGATATAGAAGTAACTGAAGAACCGGGAGAAATTGTTAGAGGTTTCTGGAATAACAGAAAAAACTAAACACAAATCACAGTAGATTACGCTTCTCTACAATAACTAAAACTATTCCAACTCCTATTAGGGACATCAAAAAGGTTAGATCAAGTAAATCTGGTTCAAGATCCTCTATTCTTTTCAAAGTTTCAAAATCCAAGGTATCTCCTTCCGATCTCTGTTCCTCTCCATTGTATTCAGCTACTGCTCTGAAACTATAAGTAGAATTGGAAGAAAGATCTTCAAGCTCGAAGGTAAAGTTGCCTGGTTCATCCATTACTCTACTATCCGTACTGCTCCAGTTAAAATCTCCTTCTTCTTTGTATTCAAAAAACACTTCTACTTCAGGTCCTTCTATACCAACTAATCTTCCTTTTAAGGTGGCTGATTCGCTGAGGATATCTTCAACTGAAACAGTTCTTATTAGAGGAGATCCTAATGTTTTAAAGTTTTCAGTTTCTCCAGTAAACTCTTCTTCTTCCCATTTCAACACTGCTTGGAACTCGTATTCTTCTCCAGGTTCAAGATTTTCTAGATTTTCAGTAAATTCTGCTTCTTCATCCATTTCCACTGAAACCGTTCTTTCCCAGCCCTCTCCTTCAGCTCTATATCTGAAGAAAGCTTCTATTCCTTCTCTTTCCAATTCTAGGATTGCACCTTCAATCAAAGCCGAAGTATAACCTATATTTGTAGCTGTAAGGGTTTGAACTTCAGGCTCAGGTTCTTCAGGAGTGGTGAAAGTTTCTATAGTGCCTATGTTCTCCATTACATCATCTTCACTTTTCCACTCCACTACTGATCTGAATTCATAGGTTGTACTTTGATCGAGATTCATCACCTCTATTTGGAATACTTCTGTATCATCTTTTTCTTCTTTATCTGTACTCTTCCATTCTTCATCTTCTTCTCTATACTGGAAAGAAACATTTACTCTATCTTCATAACCCAAATCTGTTAATTCTCCTTGCAGTAACGCTGAGTTAAAGTCTATATCCGTGGCTTGATGAGTATCTACTAAAGGTCTTGTTTCTTCAAAGGTCCAGAAAGTATTTTTAGATCCTCCAACCTCAGTTCCTTCCCAATCATATACAGACATGAATTCGTATTCAGTATTCGGATCCAAATCCGTCACTTCGAACTTGAAGGAACCTGGAGAACTCATCTGGGAGACAAAAGGTGTTTCGCGCCAGTCCTCTTCTTCTATCTCTCTATACCTGAAGTAGGTTTTAACTTCTTCTGCATCGCCTAGACTTTCTAGTTCTCCTCTCAAAACAGTGGATTCATGCGTGGTGTTTGTAGGAGAACCTGTGCTTATTTCAGGTAGGATAAGTTCCAGAGTAGTGAAGGATTCCATTCCTCCTGTATTTTCTTCCTGGTTCCATTCAACTAAAGCTTCAAATTCATAGGTGGTATCGTGGCTGAGAAAAGATAGTTCTTCATTAAACTCTTTTTCTTCATCTAATTCTTCTATAGGAGTGTACTGCCATCCTTCTTCCTCTTCTCTGTACCTAAATGAAACATTTACTTCATCTTCATCTCCTATATCAGTTAATTCTCCTTCTAAAACAGCTGAATCATGAGTTATATTTATTGCTTGTCCAGTATCGACTTCAGGATCACTACTTATCATCACTGGAGATATAAGTGACAATAGGACTATGGATAAGATTATTTTACCTTTTATCATCTTCATTTTTGATCGCCCGTGACTTTTTAAATTATCTTAATTACCTAAGTTTTTCTTTGTTTATATTAATTTTTCCATTTTGTTCATATTCTGCCTTTTAGTTGAGATGCGTAGTGGAAGAAGATATTGGTTTTCCTTCCCTTTGCCTCCGCTTTTCCTTCTTTCAGTTTTTCCTTGAATTCTTCAAGGTTGTTAGCATCCTTTACTTCGGTGTAGGCGTAACCGACTTCTTCAGGGATATGAGCATCGCTCCCCCCAATTACAGGAAGATTATTTCTTTCTGCCATTTTAATAGCTTTTTTGTTAACGTGCCATACTCTTGAACGGGCGTTTATAGTTTCTATCCCATCTACAAATTTTAAAAGTCTTTCAGGTTTATTACTTGGTGAAGGTCTGGATTTTGCGAAGGGATGAGCCAGGAAAAGAAGACCACCTTGAGAACGTACTTCTTTTTCAAGTTCGGAGATAGTTTTGTTACCTATTCCTTCTTCTATAAAGTAAGCCAATACTTCAGCTATTATTTTTTTCTTCTCATTTAGAACTTTTATTTCCTCTCCAGGGATGAAGAACATATCTTTTTCTTCAGCTATCTCTCTTGCTTCTTCCCATCCTCTTATATCAAAGTGATCAGTTATAGCGACTCCGTCCAGTCCTCTTTCCTCTGCTTTTTCGAATACTTCATCTATTTCCGAGACTCCATCGTAACTGTACTTTGTATGGATGTGCATATCGATCTTCATGGAACCACTTTTCAAAACTTTAGATTATTTAATATCCTCCAAAGTTAAATAAATAGAGTAATTGCAAAGATTAAATAAAAGGATTCAAATTAATAACCACGGATAAAAGGATAAGAGGTGATTACCTTCAAGTATTTAGTTACATCAGCACTACCTTATGGAAGCAACATACCGCACCTAGGAAACGTGGTCAGCTGCATATTGCCTGGAGACGTTTACTCACGATTCATGAAGCTGGATGGAAAAGAATGTAAATATGTATGTGGCACAGACTCAAACGGTACTCCTATAACTGTAGTTGCAGATAAAAAAGGAGAGGATCCGGAAGAATGGGCTGAAGAAATTCACAGAGAACTTAAAGATCTTTTTGATGAATTAAACCTGGATTTCGATGTATACTCCAAGACAACGAAGGAACTGCACGCGGAAAAAACAGTTGAGATCTACAACAAACTTAAGGAAAATGGCTACATATACAGAGACACTATAAAGATTCTTTACTGCACTGAGTGTGATAAAAACCTCCCAGATAGATACGTAAAAGGCAGGTGTCCAGAATGCGGTGCAGAAGGAGCAAAAGGAGACCAATGTGATGAATGCGGATCTTTATTTGATGTAGCAACAGAATTGGAAGATTATCACTGTGCTCTGTGCGGTTCAAAACCAGAGGTAAGGGAAAGTGAACACATATTCTTCAAACTATCGGGACTAGAGGAGGAACTAAAGCATTTGCTCGAAAGAAAAAGAGGAAAGTGGTCAAACACAGCAGAAAGAATAACTGAAAACATGCTTAAGGAAGGTTTGAAAGATAAAGATATATCCAGAGACATGGACTGGGGAATAAAAGTCCCTGATCTGGAAGACCAAGTTTTCTACGTGTGGGTCGATGCCCCGATAGGATATATAAGTTTTTCCAAAGAGATAGGGATAGAAGACTGGTGGAAAGATGAGGAAGTGGAATTAATACAGTTCATGGGGAAAGATAATGTTCAGTTCCACACCATAACCTTCCCAGCAACTTTAAAAGGAACTGGAGAAGACTACATAGATCCAGAAAAAGTCAAAGCATGTGAATACCTTACCTATGAAGGAGGAGCTTTCAGCAAATCCAGAGGAAGAGGTGTTTATCTAGACGATGCACTGGAACTTTACCCTGGAGACTACTGGAGATACGTGTTGATGAAGATGTACCCAGGGAACAGAGACAGGGAATTCACCTGGAAAGAATTTGGAAAGATAGTTAACCACGATCTGAACGACGTGATAGGTAACTTTATACACCGTACACTCACTTTCACGGAGAAGTTCTTTGAAGGAAAAGTACCTGAACCTGATTTAAAGGAACGAGATAAAGAGTTACTGGAAGAGATACGTGAAACAGAAGAAAAGTTGAGGAAGACCCTTGGGGAACAAGCGAGGTTCAAGAAAGCAGTTGAAATAGTTACTGATCTAGCTAGAAAAACAAATAAATACATCACAGAAGAAGAACCATGGAAAAACGAAGATAGGAAAAAAGAAGTCACCTACACCTCTCTACAAGTATCCAAAGCACTATCGATCTATCTAGAACCATTCATACCTGAAACATCGGATAAGATAAAAAGATTCCTAAACATAAACCCAGGTAAGATCAAAGAAGCAACTGAAAGAATCGAACCAGGACACGAGATAGGAGAATACGAACCATTATTTGAAAAAATATCAGAAGAAGAAATTAAAAAACACGAAGAACAATTCAAACCAGAAGAAGAGGAGGTGGAAAAAATGGATAAAATACCTTTTGACAGATTCAAAGA
Organism: Microcaldota archaeon; assembly: GCA_964579265.1. Lineage (GTDB taxonomy): Archaea > B1Sed10-29 > B1Sed10-29 > B1Sed10-29 > B1Sed10-29 > B1Sed10-29. The sequence goes on along the minus strand of CAZOFO010000008.1, from coordinate 4,947 downwards.
ACTGGAAATAAAAACAGGTAAAATAAAAGAAGTGAAAGAAATAGAAGGATCGGACAACCTATATAAAATGAAGATAGACATAGGTAAAGAAGAAAGAACAACAGTAGCAGGATTAAAGGACTATTACAACGAAGAAGAGCTTAAAGGAAAAGAAGTAGCAGCAGTAACAAACCTAGAACCCACCAAAATAATGGGTGTTAAATCAGAAGCAATGGTCCTAGCAGCAGTGGAAAAAGAAAAAGATAAAGTAGCGCTTCTAAAACCAGATAAAAAGATTAAACCAGGTACAACTGTAGAATAAAACCGAAAAATAAAAATTGATTCAAATGGCAGATATAGGAAGCTTCAAAGAAGAAAGAAAATATAAAAAACTAAAAGACTACTTAAAGAAGGAAAGAGAAAAAGAAGAAGAAATATTTAAAGGAAAAAGAGATCAAAAGAAAGAAGATAAAAGAAAGAAAAAAGAAGATACCTATAGAGAAGCTGAAAAAGCACGGTTGAAGTACTTAAACGATCAATTAAACGAGAAGTTAAAGAAAAGGAATATAGTTATAATAGGATTAATAGCGCTAATGCTGATAATAATAATAGCATTAGCCATAGTTCTGATTTAGAAACATAAAAAAGAGAAAAAAGAAGAGGTTCATTCTCCTCTTCGAGAGTTAATTCTAGGGAATACGTCTTTTATTCTTAGTTTCTCTTGTTTTCTTCGGATTTCTTTTCTTCGATATTTTCTTCATCCATCTCTCTTTCCAGAGTTTCATCGACTAGTCTCTTTAGGTAATCACTGTCTCTTCCTCTTATTGATCCTTCTCCTTCTTTTCTTCTCATGTAAAATGCCATTGCTATGAGGAACCCTACAAATATTCCTATTCCAACTGATATTGGTGCGAATCTTCCTACTACGAGTCCACCGACTGCTACTCCTATTCTTTCTCCGCTGAACTCTATTTTTTCTCTAGTTATCTCTGCATCGTCTTTTACTAGTCCTATATCGAGTTCTCTTTCTGAGAAATCATCATCGGTGTGGAATTCCAGAGTTTTTTGAATTGTTTCTCCTCCGGATATATCAAAGGATTCGTCTCCGGAAACATTCCAGTCTGCGGGGACTCCTTGAAGATCCCATTCTACATCTTGTATATCCATTAATCCTTTGTTTTCAATTTGGAATGTTACTTTGTATCCTACTGTTTCTCCATCTTCTATCAGAGATTCCCATGGTCTCATTGCTTCTAATCCAAGTCTTCCTTCTACTTCTGGAGAATCTACTATGTTTAATATTACTTCTTCAGTTGATCCTATTGTTCCTCCGGATGCTCCCTTAATTTCGAATACTTCTCTACCTGTTGGGTATCCGCTTGGAACATCGATCATTACTGACATGTCTCTTCTTTCCCCCGGATTAAGGAAGAATGATCTTGGGTACTCCGGATTTAACTTAGTATCTATATTTCCATCTATAACTATGTTCTCTATTCTTTGGTTTCCCATGTTTTCAGCTACGAATTTCAGTTCTTGGCTGGAGCCCTGTGAAACAGTTATTTCTTCATAAGCTCCTCTTAGTTCAAGAGCATCTATCCCTTCCATAACGTTAACTGATAGTGGTCTGTAGATATCGTTCACGTATAGAGGTATCGCGTAAGATCCTCTGTCTTCTCTATCAGTTGCTACAAGAAGGTTTGCTGTTTTTTCTTCTCCTGGATTTAAACTGAATTCTCTTCCAGGTATATCTGAGAAACTAGTTCTTAGTTCTGATTCTCCTACTGACATCTCTACATCTACAACTTGGTTTCCTACATTTTCAACGTCTATAAGGAAGTGTGCTGCTTCTCCAGCAGGAGTTTCTTTTACTTGGTTTTCTACATTAACATTTAGAGAAGTTGCTGTGGCTGTGGCCGCTAGTACAGCAGTCACTAGTGTTGCTAGAAAAATGATCTTGATTTTCTTTGAAGCTGTGATGGATCTAACCATCTCTTTGGGTTTGAACCAACTATTTGTTTTAATGTCCGCGTTTTTCATTTTTGATTCACCTCAATCAAACATTTCTACATATTCGTGTTACTATTGGTGAGTAACAACATATTTAAATGTTTGGGTTTTCATAATAATAATACAGGAAAAAACCAAAATAAAAGATCATAAAACCTTCAGTAATAGATATATGAAACATTTATTTAAATAGGAGGTTCCTTTATGGAAATGGATAAAAAAATGAATCAAAAGACAATCAATCAACTCAAAAGAATAGGTCTCAATGAATATGAATCAAAAGCATTCGTAACACTCCTAGAGGAAGGTACAGCCACAGCCGGAGAAATAAGTAAAAAATCAGAGATACCAAGACCGAGAACATATGACGTATTAGATAAGCTAGAAGAGAAAGGACTGTGCTCAATACAACCTGGAAGACCAACAAAATACAAATCTCACCCTATAGAAGAAGCAATGGAGAATTTGAAAAAAAGTAAAGAAAAAGAATACAAAAAAGAAGTAAAAAAGATAAAAGAAGTAAAAGAAAAACTGGAAGAAGAACTTCAAAGAACTAAAGAATATAAAGAAGAGAAGAAAAGCCCTCATGATTTCCTATGGTTCCTCAAAGACAAGGAAAAAATGAGATCAAAAATCAAAAGACTACTTAGCGAAGCAGAAAACGAAGTTGTTCTAGCTACAGATTCAGAAGATGCTTTAGAACACCTAGAAGAATACGAAAAAGAGCTACAACAAGCAAGAGAAAGAGGAACAAACGTTAAAATAATTACAGACAGTGCTGATAAACTAGATAGAGTGATGAAATTTGCTGAGATACAAGAAAGAGACCATAAGCATAGAGTTATGACTGTAGACGACCATTCAATACTATTTCTAACTCCGAAAGAAGAAAAAGATATAGAAGTAGGAGCATGGGTAAAATCCCCGTTCTTCACAGAAGGGATAAAACATAAACTTGAAGAATAGAGCCCCCTTGTACAAAAAAGATTATGAATAGTGTCAGACGGGGGCAGTTAACCCAAAATCTAATCATCGGTACGGAGAACCTCATAGGTTGTTCGCATCATCATCCAAAGAACTTATTTCTCTCGATGCATAAATAACTAATACGAATCAAGAAACCGACCACTACTAAACATAACCACCGTACAATAAATACAAATAAATATATGGATAAAGGACCGGTAGCCCAGCGGATAGGGCAACAGCCTCCTAAGCTGTAGGTCGCGGGTTCGAATCCCGCCCGGTCCGTCTCGAGAAAATCTAATTATTAAAAATACCTGTACAACTTTAAACATTTATAAATAAAACATCACTTAACAAAACCGATCAACCATGAATCGAAAAATCATACCTATTTTTCTAATAGCTACTCTCTTCATAGCAATCGGGTGCATAGGACCATTCGCAGAAGAAGAACCAGACGAAGAAATAACAGACCCAGACATAGACCCAGATGAAGACGAACATACACTAACAATCAATATAGAAGGCGAAGGAGAAACAGAGCCAGAAGAAGGAACACACACCTACACAGAAGGAGAAAATGTAACCATCACAGCAGAATCAGAAGAAGAATACTATTTTGAAGAATGGATAGGTGACTACGAAAGTACAGAAGACCAAATAACCATCACAATAGATCAAGACAAAGAGCTAAAACCAGTATTCATCCAGGAATACAAACCAGAGGAAGAAATAAATGAAAAATGTAGAAGAGACATAGAAAAATCAAAAGTATACTGGCTGGAAGCAGAAGAATGCCCAACAGTAATCAAAGAATTAGAATGTCCCCACAACAAATATATCTACGAAGCTACAGGATGTAAAGTACCTTACCTAGAACAAGAAAACTGGACACAGACAGAAATAGAAGAAGTATCAGCTTCTGTTTACACAGCATCGAATGACGGAAAAGTTCACGGAGTAGATTCAAATGGAGAAAAAATATGGGAATATAGAGGACACTACGCTGGTGTCCGAGCTGTAACTGCAGGTTATGAGGACTACATATATACAGCATCGTACGACAACACAGTTCATAAAATAGATATTGATGATGAAGAAGATGAAGATCCTCTCTTTACTCTGTGGAGCTATGGAGAACACGATTCTACTGTCAGAGATGTGGCTGTAGATGATAATGGCTATGTTTACACAGCATCAGCAGATGGAGAGACTCATAAAATAGATCCAAACGGAGATAACATATGGAGATACACAGAACACGACATCGTATCAGGTGTTGATATAGGTGAAGACGGATACGTATACACAGCAACAGCAGACGGTGAAGTTCACAAGGTAACTCCCGAAGGAAACAATGCATGGGAATACACAGAACACACAGGAGGAGGACCAGGTGTTCAAGGAGTATGGAATATTGCCGTAGATGAAAAAGGATACGTATACACAGCATCAGTAGACGGTGAAGTTCATAAAATAGATTCTGATGGTAAAAATGTATGGAAATACACAGAACACATAGACGACATTCGTAGAATCACTTTAGACGAAAATAGAAATATATACACAGCAAGTCGAGATAAAGAAGTTCACAAGATTGATTCGGAAGGAAACAATATATGGAAATACACAGAACACGAAGACAATGTTAAAGGAGTCGCTGTAGACGAAGACGGATACATATATACAGCAAGTAAGGATGAAGAAGTTCATAAGATAGACTCCAACGGAAACAATATATGGAAATACACAGAACACATGGATCGCCTCTGGGACGTAGCCGTAGATCGTAGCTAAATACTAAACCCAATACTAATCCCTCAAAATAAATTCCCATAACAAAAAATATTCAAAACATTTCCCCAACCTGAAACTGAATCCTTTAATATTAGAAAGAGTGTTAATATTCATGTTCAAGAGGGGTCTTAGGGTAGCTCGGTATCCCCACTGGCTCCAGATACAATCCAGGAGCTCTGAGCAATTCACTTGCGA
>CAZOFO010000007.1:22191-34361 GCA_964579265.1 Microcaldota archaeon | reverse complement strand
CCCAAAATCCTTTCTCTTTCTCTTTCTAAAAAATATAGAAAAAACACACCCAAGATTATAATCTCCCAAAACAACAAAAAAAACATGGAAAAAGAACCAAACAAAGAAACACTCAAATTCTGCGCCAAGTACCCATTCACAGAAAGAGCCAAAGAAATACTTAAAGACTTCAACCTAGACGAAATAGAAGACGAATTCATAAAAGAAGCAGAAAGAAGAGTAAAATCAGCCTTAAAAAACACTGACGATCCTAAAAAACGCCTAAGAATGATAAGAAACGCCTGGGAAGACACACTCATAAGAGAAGTAGTCACCTATCCCCTAACAAAAATCATCGCAGCAAAAACAAATGACCACTACATAAAACAAAAAACAGCGGCAAACGAAGCCAAAAAAACCAGGTACTACCTAAAACTGGAAAAACCCGAAAAAATAGAAAAAATAGCAAAAGAAACCCTAGACATCCAAAAAACCGATGAAGAAAAAGATAAATCCTACAAAATACCCATGCAAGAATACCTAGAAAAACAACCACAGGGAAAAGAAAACAAATTAATAAACCAAGAACTAGAAAACGGAGAAATATACCTGGACAAAAACCAGCTCTCAGAACTCATAGCAAGCCACGTATACTACACAGTAAAAAAACAAGAAGAACCAGGAGAAATTCCAGAAAGAATAAAAGAAGCAGTTGAAGAAGTCAGAAAACAAAGATCATCAAGATACAGCGCAGACACCATAAAAGACTACGGAAAAACAGAAATAAATTCATTCCCACCCTGCATGAAAAAAATATACGACGACCTATCCTCTGGAAAAGACGTGGGACACCAACCAAGATTCGTACTAGCAACATTCATGGTAAACATCAATATGGATATAGAAGAAATGCTCGAACCCTTCAGAGGACAAGAAGATTTCGATGAAGAAAAAACCAGGTACCACCTCGAACACGCAGCAGGGAAAAAAGGAGGAGGAACCAAATACAAATGCCCGGCCTGCAGCAAAATAAAAAGCTACGGATTATGTGTATCGGACTGCAACGTAAAACACCCCTTAGCTTACTACAAAAAACAAAAAAAGAAAACAAACCAAAGTGATTAAATGAACAAAAAAACAATGAGAAAGATAAGAGAAAAAATCGGAGAATACTACGAAGAAAAAACAGTGAAAGCACCACCCGAAATACAGAAAAGAGAATTCGGAATAGGAAACAAAGACAAAATCAACTACAGGCACCTCTCCTTTGAAACGGAAAAAGAAATGAACAACTACCTAGTAACGGAAAAACCAAGATTCATCTCTTACTCAGCAGGATACTACGAATACCCGGAAAAAAGACCAATGAAGAAAAAACAATACATAAAAGGAGACCTAGCGTTTGATCTGGATCACGAATGTCCTCATGACACACTCACCTGCTACCAATGTTTAGAAGAAGTTAAAAAAGAAACCCAGAAACTCATAGACAACTTCCTGGTAAAGGACTTCGGCTACAAAGAAGAAAACATAGAAATAAACTTCAGCGGAAACAAAGGATACCACGTAAAAATCCAAAGCGAAAAAGCACAACAACTAACAGAAGACGGAAGAAAAGAAATAGTCGACTATATAATGGCAAACGATTTGATGACACCTGAGTTCAAGAAAAAAGGCCCAAAACCAAATGAAAAAGGATGGAGAGGAAAAATAGCCCGCGAAATACTAGAATTCGTTGAAAAAGGCGACAAAGAAAAAATGAAAGAACTCGGAATAAACCAAAGGAAAATAAAAGATTTAATAGAAAGAAAAGAACAAATAATACAGGGCATAAAAAAAGGCAACTACGACACATTACCAGGACCAGAAACCCTCTGGAAAAAAGTACTGGAAAACAGAAAAATACAGCTAAAAACACCGATAGACCACCCAGTAACCCTAGACACCTCCAGATTAATGCGACTACCAAACACAATACACGGAGGATCCAGCTTACTCGCAAAAAGAATAACCAAAAAAGAACTAGAAGACTTTAATCCCTTTAAAGACGCAATAGTATTCGGAGAAGAATCCAAAGAAATAAAAATCACTAAAGAAACACCAAAAATACATCTAAAAGGAGAAACACACGGACCATACCAAGCAGGAGAAAAAATAAAAACAGAAGAATACTTAGCACTATTCCTAACCTGCAAACAACACGCCCAACCAAAATGGTGAAAAAATGGACTACGACAAACTCAGAAAATACCAGAGAAAAGAAAAAAACACAGCAGAACTAGTCAACCTAAAAAAAGAATTCTACGAAGAACTAAAAAAACTCGTGAAAAACAAAAAAGAAAAATACCAAGAAGAAATGAGCGCAAAAGCAAAGAAAAAACTCGACAACATAAAAAGAACAGCAAACGACCTCTACAGAAGAAGAGAGAAAAAAATAGTTTCAAGAGCACTAAGAACAAACGATGAAGACATGAAAAAATACAACCTAACACAAAGAGAAGAGGAATTATACCAAAAACTACGTAAAACCATACAAAAAGGAAGAAAAGACCTAGAACAAACACTAGAAGGGAAAAAACCACTAAAAGATTCTGAAAAACAAGAAAAAGAGAAAGAAAAAGATAAACAATCAATGAAAGAAGAAAAAGACCTAGAAGAAACAAAAGAAGAGCTTGAAGCAGCAGAAAACACTGAAAAAGAAACTCAAAACCAAGACGAACACTTAAATAAAGTAATGGTAAAAATACTAAAGGAAGTACCACAATTCGTAACTGATAACTTAAAGAAACTAGGACCATATCAACCAGACACAAAGATAAAACTACCAGAAGAACAAGCCGAAATACTATCAGAAAAAGGATTAGCGGAAAAAATAGAAGGTGATGAAAATGAAGATACCTGAAAAGATCAAAACATACTGTCCAAAATGCAGAAAGCACAAAGAACACAGAGCACAACAAGTACACGAAAGAGGAAGAGACGACAGAGGAATGGCAAAAGGAAACAGAAAACACAGAAGAAGAACAAGCGGATACACAGCAAAAGTAGGAGAAACCCCACATTCAGTACAACAGAGTCAAAAGAGAAAAGTGCTACTGGAATGCAGCGAATGCGGAAACAAACAAGAGAAAAAATACCCCGCATCTAGAAAAAAGATAGAAATAGAAAGATAAAAACCTAGAAAAAAGAAAAAAACAAAGAGGTGAACAAAGATGCCCGAATACTTCAAAGAACCAAAATCAAAATTCCTAAAAGTAGAATGCCAAAAATGCAGCGAACAACAAAACATATTCGGATCACCAGCCAGCAATGTAGAATGCAGAAACTGCGGAGAAACACTTGCAAAACCAACAGGCGGAAAAGCAGAGATCAAAGCAAAAATCAAAAAAGAACTAGAATAAAAAGAAAACTCAGTTCTCCAAATAACAAAGGAAAATACCTTTAGGTGAAAAAATGAAGAAAAAAGGATGGCCAGAAGAAAACGAACTAGTCGTAGTTAAAATAAAAAGGATAATGGACTACGGAGCAGTAGCAGACCTAGTGGAATACAAGGAAAGAGACGGATTCATACACATAAGCAACGTCACCAAGAGCTGGGTAAAAAACATAAGAAGCCACGTATCAAAAGGAGAAACCAGAGTAGCAGAAGTAACAAAAGTCAATGAAGATAAAAATACTATAAACCTTTCATTAAAAGACGTGACAGACACACAGACAAAAAGAAAGATGAACGAATGGAAAAGAGCAAAAAGAACCAATAGAGCCGTAGAAAAACTAGCAAAAGACCTGGAAGAAGATCCTGAAGAATCCAAAATAGATATAGTGCCAAAACTAGAAGAAGAATACGGAGAAGCATACACTGCATTCGAAGAAATCGCAGTACACGGAAAAGAAGCACTGGACGAAATAGATATATCCGACGAATGGAAAGAAAAACTCATAGAATACTCCGAAGAAAACATCAAACCACCAGAAGTAAACATAGAAAGCGAAGTAGATATCCAAACATACAGAGAAGACGGTATAGGGCTCATAAAAGAAGCACTTGAACCCGTATCAAACCAAGATGAAAATATAAAAATAGAATACGTATCAGCACCCAAATACAAAATTAGAATAACTGCTAAAGATTACGAAGAAGCAGAAGAAAAACTAGAAGATGTAAAAAGACAGATAAAAAACGTTATCAAAGACCAAGGAGAAATAAAGTTCCACAGAAAAGACAAATAAAACAGGAGACAGATAATATGGAAAAAATAAAGATAGAAAAGGTAAAGGAAATAGAACCAGAATCACCAATACTCATAGAAGGACTACCAGGAATAGGCATGGTAGGAAAACTAAGTGTCAACCAACTCAAAAAACAACTGGAAACAGAGAAATACGCAGAAATGAAATCAGATCTATTCGCTCCACAAGTAAACATAAACGAAGACGCAGAAATAGAACCAAGGAAAAACGAAATATACTACCACGAAAGAGAAGACGGAGAAGATATCCTACTACTAACAGGAGAAGAACAGGGAACCACACCCAGATCACAGCACCTTCTATCACAAACAATAGTGAAAGAAGCTCACAAACTTGGAACAAGCTACATATACACCCTAGGAGGACTTGGAACAAAACAACTCAACGAAGATCCACAGGTATTCGGAGCAGTAACCGACAAAGAACTCAAAAAAGAATACGAAGAATACGGAGTAAAATTCAACAGGCAAGGACCAATAATCGGAGCAGCAGGACTACTACTGGAATACGGAAAAAGAAAAGGAATACCAGGGATCTGCCTGATGGGACAAACACACGGAAAATTCATTGATCCAAATGCAGCTAAAAATATACTCCAAATACTTGAAGAAGACCTGGAACTAGAAATAGAATACGAAGAGATCAATGAAAAATCAAAAGAAATGAAAAAAGCAGTGAACAAAATGATGAAACAGCAGTCACAACAACAAACACCAAGCCAACCAGCGGATCAAACAGAAACACCAACTGAATACATACATTAAACCCGAAGCTGGAGAAAATGGAGATAATAGCAGACCTTCACCTACACTCCAAATACGCCAGAGCAACAAGCCCAAAATCAAACATACCAGGACTAATCAAAGGAGCAAAGAAAAAAGGAATAAACCTACTAGGTACAGGAGACTACACCCATCCCGAATACTTCCAACACCTTCAAGAAAACCTGGAAAAAGATCCAGAAACCGGTTTCTACAACTACAAGCAAGATAAAAACGAGGAAATCTACTTCATACCCAGCACCGAGATAAGCAACGAATACAGAGAAAACGGAGAAATGAAGAAAATACATCAAGTAGTAATATCACCTGACCTAGAGACCGTGGAACAAATAAACGATGTTCTCAAACAACAAACAGATCTATCAATAGACGGAAGACCAACATTTAACCTCACCGCTCCAGAGACCGTGGAAAAAATAATGGAAGTATCAAAGAAAAATCTAATTATACCTGCACACGTCTGGACACCACACTACTCCCTATTCGGCTCCAATTCAGGATTTGACTCAGTTGAAGAATGCTACAAAGACCAGGAAAAACATATAAACGCTCTTGAAACAGGATTAAGCGCTGATCCAGAGATGTTCTGGAGACTATCAAGCCTAGATAACTACACATTAATATCCAACAGCGATTCACATTCTCCATATCCTTATAGAATGGGTAGAGAAGCCAATATAATGAAAATGGAAGAACCATCCTACGAAAAAATGGTAAAAGGAATAAGAAAAGGAGAAATACTGGAAAAAACAATAGAGTTCTACCCGGAAGAAGGGAAATACCACTGGGACGGACACAGAAAATGCAATATATCAATGGATCCCAGAAAAGCAATGGAGAAATTCAACAACATATGCCCGTCCTGCGGAAAACCCATGACCCTGGGAGTAATGCACAGAGTAGAGGAACTCGCCGACAGAAAACCAGGTGAAGAACCGGAGGAAAAAACACCCTTCACTTCCCTCATCCCACTACAAAAAATCATATCACTGGCAATAGACACGGGTATGAAAACAAAAACAGTGGAGAAGAAACATAGAAAACTAATAAATAGATTTGGAACCGAGTTAAATGTATTGCTAAGAACTGAAAAAGAGCAAATAGAACAAGAAACAAATAGAAAGATAGCTGAATACATCGAGAAAACCAGGGAAGGAAAAGTCAAATGGAAACCAGGGTACGATGGAGTTTACGGGGAACCAATATTCGAAGAAGATGAGAAAAAGGATCACGAAGAAAATGAAGCTAATCAGCAACAAACTCTAAAAGATTTCTAAGATCCTCCACTAATTCAGGTTCTCTATCCGGCTGGTACTTCAACGCAGCGGGATGGAAACTAGGTAGGTAAATCCTCCCGTTTTTCTCCACCTTCTCGCCACGGTTCTTTGTTATTGAATCTATCTTCAGGAATCTCTTTGAAGCTATCCTGCCCAGAAGACCAACCGCATCAGGATCTACCAACTCCACCAGTTTCTCAGTATATGGATGACAGGCTCTTAATTCGTCTTTCAAAGGATCTCTGTTATCCGGTGGCCTACACTTGACTGTATTAGTTATGTATATCTTTTCCCTATTTATCCTTGCTTTTTCCAGGCACTTATCCAGCTTCTTGCCTGCGGAACCAACAAAAGGTCTTCCCTGTTCATCTTCTTTTTTTCCAGGACCTTCTCCTATCAACATTATCTTCGCGTTACTGGGTCCTTCACCTGGAACAGCGTTTTTCCTGTTTTCATGTAGCCTGCATCTCTCGCAGTTTTCTATCATTTCTTCTACTTCTTCGTAGTTTTTCTCTTCCAGTTCCTGTCTTATTCCTTTTTCCTCTTCCTCTTCCTTTTTTTCTTCAAAATCAGTTATTTTCATTGGAATCATCTGCTTTAAACAAGTTTTTTAAGTTTTTCTTCGAGTTTTCCTTTCTTTATCTTTTCTTCTTTTCCGCTTTCCATTTTTTTCAGAGTCACTTCGTTGTTCTCTATTTCTCTAGGTCCTATTATCAGTGTATAAGGGATTTCTTTGGAGTTAACGTAGTTCATCTGTTTTGACAGGTCTCTTTTCATCATATCTGTATCTGCTTTGAATCCTTTTTCCCTTAACTCCTGTGTTATCTTTAGAGTTTCTTCTCTAACTTCATCGTTTACCGGGCATACGTAGAAGTCAACTGAACTGTATTTATCGTTTTCATCTTCAGTTATCTCCAGCAATCGATCTATTCCTAATCCAAAACCTGTTGCCGGGACTTCTCTATCTCCGTATATTCCTATTAGGGAGTCGTACCTTCCTCCCGAGCATACTGATCCTTTTTCTTCTTTTCCTTTTATGAATGTCTCGAACACGAATCCCGTGTAGTAGTCGAGTCCTCTTGTTATCGAGAGATCTATCTCTATGTTCTCCCTGTCTATCCCTAGATCTTCAACTTTATCTATTATCTCTTCTAGATTCTGTTTTGATTCTTCAGGAACTTCTTCTTTCTCTATGTATTCCATCATTTCTTTAAATTTCTCCACATCTACTTTTTTCTCCTTTAGTTCTTCCTCTACTTCTTCTTCTGTTTTTTTATCGAGCTTGTCAACTGCTCTGAATAACTCCATTTTTTCCTTTTCTTCCTCTGCTCCTGCTTTTTCAGCTAATGCTTCCGATACCTGTCTGGAGTTAACTTTTATTATGTATTCTTCTTCCGTTGTTCTCTGTAATAACTCGTTAGCTATTTTCAGTATCTCAGCATCTGCTTCAGGTTCTTTAGAACCTATCAGTTCGCATCCTGATTGCCAGAACTCTCTCATTCTACCGGCTTGTGGTTGATCGTACCTCCACATCCTGGTTATGTAGTAGTACTTAATCGGTTTTGGCTTGGATGGATCTGAAGCAACTATCCTGGCTATAGGTACTGTTGGATCGAATCTAAGTCCTAGTTTTCTTTCTCCTTTGTCTTTGAAAGAGTATATTTCTTCCTCTATCTGCGGTCCTGATTTTTTAGCCAGCAGATCAAAGTTTTCGAATGCAGGTGTCTCTACTTCTCCGTATCCGTAGGATTCAAATACGTTCCTCATCTTACGGTATAGTCTCTGCCTTTTACTTGTCTGTTCCGGTAGAAGATCTCTTGTTCCTTTTGGTGGTTTAAGATTCATTTTTTTCTCTCCTGTTTTTTATAAGTTCTTTTAGATATATAGATTTTTCAGAAGGGCCACGGCCGGGATTTGAACCCGGGACGAGGGCGCCACAGGCCCTTGTGTTGCCACTACACCACCGTGGCCATATGAAGATTCCATTGATTCTTCTAAATATTTTTTGAAGCTGAGAATTAGTATCTTCCTTTAGTTTCAAGCGTGGCTCTTTTCTTCTTTCTTTCTTTCCGTTAGACTTTCTTTTCTCGATGAACTTCATCACTTCGCATTCTGAACCACTTTTCTCTTTAGTACTTTTACTTTTGCCTGGTTTTTAAGTTTTCCGTTATTTACCTGTATCTCTTTTCTCTTCTTCCTTGTTCCTTGAGTTCGTCGTATCTTTCTTTTTTCATATCTATTTTTTCCTGTATCTCCTGTTTTTTCTCGGGGTTGCTCTCCATGGATTTCTTCCTCTTGAGTTCGGTTATTTCTTTTCCCAGTTCTCTGATCTGTTTCATGTTCTTGTTCGTTGAACTTGACTCCTGTTTTGATCTTCTGTCTTTTGATTTGCTCATACCTGCGCTTCTCTGGCTTTTCTTAACGGCTTTATCTATATCTATATTTTTTAGACTCATTTTTCACACCCTGAATCTTTAAACTTCCTATGTATTATTTTGTTTTTTTCTTTATTTATCCTTTTTCTTCAATTCCTCATAGCCATCCGAAGAAAACCGCGATCAGCAACGCGGCGACACCACCGGCTCCTCCAAGGACACTTACTAGAACAACCAGTGGAGTTAGAGGTATAGGTATCCCGAGTACGAACCTCACGAATAGAAGGGTGATTATACCTATGATAGCGTTTACAACTATATTCTTCAATAGGTATATGATCACGAAAGAAACAATTATCAATAATAGAGCTCCCAGGATCAACTGCCAGTTTCCGGTGAAAGCCTCCAACCCAGGCTCTACCTTTTCAGTAACGTTAAGCGATTCATTTAACCTGGAAGCATTTTCAGCTATATCCAGGTTGTTCAATATCACTTTCCCTATCAAGTGTTTCCCCTCTGTATTTGTTTTTCACTTTGAAGTATAAAAAGTCAATACGAAAACCACGTAAATTTAAATAAATCAAGCACTCAAAAAACCCGTGGATGTTCTCTTCATTCAAAGAAGAATGAAAAAGAACTCATAAAGAGATGATTGAAAATGGCTGAATACACTGAAGAACAGGAAAAAATAGCTGAAAAACTACTGGAAGAACCAAAAACAGTAGAAGAACTTAGGAAAGAACTGGAAATAGATGCAAAACAACTTAAAGAAGAACTAAAAGTAATGATAAACCTAGGAGTAGTTGAAAGGGACGGAGAAAAATACAAATTAATAGAGTACATAGAGAAGAAAATGGGTAAAGGACCCAAACTGGAAGGAAAATACATAGTTAGATTCGTTATAGAGGCTTCGGGAAAGAAACCAGAACCCGTTGAGAAAAAGATGGATACCCTTGAAGAAAAACTTAAAAAAGAACCTTACAAAATACTGGAGCACGAAAGAGCAGGGATAAAAACTGAAGAAAATGAAGAAGGAAAAACCGAATCAGCATCCACATTCATGGAAACAAAGATAACGGTACCTAAATTCACAGATATGCTCTACCTGGTCATGAACTACGGACCATCCTCAGTAGAAGTACTTGAACCCGAGAAAACTGAATTGACAATGGAAGAACTTCAAAGCGCACTGAACGATCTTTCATCCGCAGTACACTACTACACTAGCCTAGTAGTGCAACTGAGAAAAAAACTGAAAGAAGAGGAAATAAAGTCAAAGAGGATGTCCACGAGGAATTTAGGACCACGTGGAGGAATGGATCTTTCGGGAAAAGGTAAAAAAGGAATGTAGACTTAAAAGGAGATATTAAAAACTACTCTGAAAAACCATCCTTATATAAAGGATACTGTACCAAATAGAGAGAATAACATGAAAAAAACCGAATCTTCAAACACTGTATATTAGCATATATTAATAAAGATTATATAAAAAAGACAAGTTACTTTAATAAAGAGAACAATAAATAGACAATAATAGGAACGGCAAGCATTGAATATATAAGCTATATAAGAAAAAAATAAATAAATTTAAACAAATGCCGAAGGTGAATAAGACAAAAAACAGAAATTCCACCAAAACCTTTAAATATGAATAAGAACTCATTTTCACAAGGATGGAGAACGATCCATCCTTGAATAAATCTTTATACGATTTGTGAGGTGAATCAAACATGAAAAGAATAAAAAAAGCACTTGCACTAGGAACTTCCGCTGTGACCCTGATCGGGTTAGGTGGACTAGCAAATGCAGAAGTAATGGAAGACGGAGATGTCGACGGTTTAGTAGATGCAATGAGCGAAAACGTTGACGACATTGAAATAGTGACAGGAGAAGAAGCACACATAGAAGACGGTAGACAAGCAGCTAGAATAGCATCAGTCCTAGTAAACCAAAACTACGAAGAAGCAGCAGAAGAAGACTTTATAGTAGACGCAGAAGCAGAAGTAACAGAAGACATAACAGAACCAACAGTAACCATAGAAAAAGTAAGCGACGTAGCAGCACCATTAAGACCAGTAGGATACGAGATAACAGACAGCACATACACGATAGAACACGAGAACGATGGAGAAGATGAAAACGACGACTTCAATACCTACGAGAACAGCACGACATTGAAACACGCTCAAGTACCAGAAATACTTGACAGACAAACAATAGAAATAGAAGTAGACGATGACGACCAAAAATACACACTAGAAGAAGAAATAGAAATAACGGACCACTCGGCAGCATACGGTGAAGACGACGATGCAGAAGAAGGATACGAACACGGACTGTTCTACGGAACTGAAAAAGGAAACTTCGAATGGACATTCAATTTCGATGTCCGTGGACAAGGACTACCAACAAACTCCAGTAAATACACGAACTCAATGCCAGAATTTGAAATGCTTGGACAGGACTTTGTCCTAAGTAAAAGCGCTCTGGACGACGGAGAAATAGAATTCTGGGAAGCAGCAGAAACAGTAAACAACCTAGGAATAGGTGACCCAGTAGAGATGGACGGCTGGACAGTAACACTACTAGGAGTCCAAACAGATCCAAGAAGAGCACAGGTTCAAGTAGAATACGGAGACGATGTAGTAACAGAAACAATTGATCTAGACGAAGGAGAAGAAATGCTAGGAATGACAGTATACGTAGAAGAAGTAGAACAATGGCTACAAGACGGAGAAGAAAGATCAAGCGCAGACCTACTACTAGGAACCGAAACACTGGATCTAGAAGAAGACGGAGAACCATTCGGACTCGACGAAAGATGGGAACTAGTAGGATACGAAACATCTAATGGCGATGTAGGTAGTGAGGACAACACATTAGATAGCATCACACTATCATACGGATACGACGATGCCGGAGATGGTGAATGGCTAGAATACGGAGACTTCGATGCAACACCACCAGAAGACGACAGCGGTGGACTACCAGCAAACGTAGCAGTACCAGGACCATTAGACACCTTTGAACTAGAATTCCTAGGAATGGGTGAATCCAGTCCAGTAGACACAACACAAGTAGACGTAGACTTGAGCCAAGAAGAAATAGTGAACGTTGAATGGATCGACAGATCCGGAACACTGAACATCTTCGACCCAAGCGATGTAGACGACGCAGTACTAGAAGTGAATGAAACTGCAGATGTAGGAGATTGGACGGATACAGATGTCATAGAAATGGAAGAAGACCAATACACAGTAATAGGAAACAAAGTAGTATTCTTAGAAGACATCGACGAAGACGACGATGTAATAGAAGTAGAGTTCCGAATAAACAGTGAAGACGGAGTAAGCCTGATAGAAGAATTTGAAGTGAACGAAACAGCAAACTTCTTCCTAGACCAAGGAGGAGACACAGTAGACTTCAATGTAACAGCAGAAGACGACGACTACGTATACATCAATGCAACAGATACCTTTGAATTCTCTGCAGAGACAGGAGACAGA
>CAZOFO010000007.1:0-22091 GCA_964579265.1 Microcaldota archaeon | reverse complement strand
GTGCACTACACCAACGAGACAATCTCCAAACTGTTTGTAGAAGATCATCAAGGAGCAGAAGCATATGTGTTCTACAACGAAAGCGATGACGACGCAGGGATAAAAATCGGAGATGACTACCAAGATGGAACCTACATAAACTACGAGCAATCATCCGGAGACGTCGAAGTAGAAGACGAACAACACATACTAGGAACAGGACTAGAAATAACAGACACAGATAGACAAGCAGCAAGCTTCATCCTACCAGAAGACTACAGGAACGCACTGACAAGAATAGGAACAACAGTTGAAAACGACGATATTCCGGACGACGGAATGGAAGTCGGAGACTCAGTGACAATTGGCTACGATGATGTACCAGCTGAATTCAACGGATACGAAGTAACAAGCATAGACTGGAACATCGACTTCGAAGTAGAAGATGTAGTCGGAACAGTAGAAAACTACGAAGACTTCTACACAGCGAAATCCTACCTAGGCAACGACGACCCAGCAGAAATGATAATGGACGACACAGAACCAGGCGTTGCACAATACAGAATAGTTGTAGGAGGACCATACGTCAACGCACTAGCAGAACAATTCGACACAGCAGACGACCTACAAGAAGCAGGAGACTCAGTAATCGCAGCAGAAGACAACGACCTACTAGTCGCTGGATACCTAAAAGAAGACACAGTAGACGCAGCAGACGACTTAATCAACCGTCTAACAGGATAAAAAACAAAACACTAAAACCAGAAAGGCTTGCCAAAAGCAAGCCCAAACCCCTTACTATTTCTTATATTATTTTTACCCCAAAACAGCACTAGCCACAACCATATACAAATACAGATAAAAACAAGAAACGAGAAAACCAAAGAACCAGCAAACTAAATACCACAAAAACAACAAAAAACACACATAAAAAAACAAAAAGTGAAAAAAATGACCCAAAACCAAGAAGAAGAAAAAATGGACAAAGAAATACTCTACATACTAATACCAATACTAATCGCACTAATCGCACTAAACATCTACTACTTCACAACACCAAGCTACGAAGAAGCATGCTACAAAAACCTATGCATAAGATCATACCAAGAACAAGATCCAGAACAACACTTCCAAGAACTACTAGAAACATCCGACAAATCCTACCTAGTATTCGAAGGAGACGTGGAAAGAACAGAAACAACAGCAAAAATAACCGACACAGTACCAAGAATATCATCAATAATGACACAAAAAGCAGGTCTAAACCACGAAAGAATACACGGAATAGGAATGGAAAACAACGAAGCAGTAAAATGCGACGGAGGAGAAAAAACAGTCGAAGAATGCAGAGGAATAAAACCAGGAGAAAACGAAATGCTCCTATACATAGAATACCCAGAACACGAAGGAGAAAACAACCTAATAGAAATAGATAACAGAACAATAACAATCAAAACAAAATCACCCGAAGACCTAAAAGCAACAGGAATATACCTACAAAACAGATTCCAAAGATAAAAAAGGATGAAAAATGCCAAGCATAATAATCCCCTGCTACAACGAAGAAAAAACAATACAGAACACAGTAAAAGAACTACAAGAACTAAAAGAAAAAGCGAACAAAGAACTAGAAATAATAGTAGTGGACGACGGATCAAAAGACAAAACCAAAGAAAAAGCAGAAAAAACCAAAGCAGACAAAGTAGTATCCTACAAACCAAACAAAGGAAAAGGACACGCAATGAGAAAAGGCGTGGAAAACGCAGAAAAAGAAAAAATAGTATTCACAGACGCAGACCAACACCAAATAGAAAAACTACCACTATTCCTTGAAAAACTAGAAGAAAACACCATAGTGATAGGAAAAAGAAACTTCCAAAAAATGCCCTGGCCAAGAAGAATCAACAACGCACTCGCAAAACTAGCAATACTACTAGCCACAGGAAAATCAGTAAAAGACCCCACATGCGGAATAAGAGCAATCAAAAGAAAAGACTTTGAAAAACTAAGCTTAAAAGAAAACGGATTCGAAGTAGAATCCGAAATAAACCTCAAATCAATAAAAAAAGGAATGGAACTACGGTACGTACCAGTCGAAATAGAATACCCTGACAAATCATTCGAATTCAACGAACTAAACTGGAGCCAGAGCGGTGGACTAGCAAAATACCTAGCAACATCAGTGATAAAATCATGGACAGGGAAAGAACTCTAAAAAGGATGAAAAAATGGATAAATTACAAGAATTCATAAAATCAACAGAATTCATATTCATCCTCCTCATAACACTAGCCATAGCATCACCAATACTATACCTACACTTCGAACCCGCAGAACAACCACCAACCACACAAGCAAGAATAAAAAACCACTCATTCCAACACGGAGAAATAACAATAGAGATTCAAGAACCACTGGAATCGGAAAACCCGGGAACGTACCAACTAGAATCACCGCAACTAAACAGAACACAAAAAATAAACGTACCACCAGGAGAAAAAAAAGAAGCAACCCTCAGAAAAGAAAACAAAACAAATATCAAAGAAGAAACAGAGAAAATACAGATCCACATAACACCAATACACGACCAGCAAGAAGCAAACAAAACCTACACACTACAAGCAGTAAAAGGTGAAAACCAGTGAACAACAAACACCTCATCATACTAACCCTACTGATCATTGGAGCAGGCATAATCAGACTCAGACCCGTTACCCAACACGAAAAACCCCTGCACTACGACTCGTACTACCATGTGAGAGTAGCTCAAAGAATACAAGAAACATCAAGCCCACTCTACCAGACAAACCCATGGCCAAGAGAAAAAAGACCAAGACTATACCCACCACTCTACCACCTATCACTAATCGGAATCAGTTCAATAACAGGACTATCAATAATCACAACAACAAGGTTCCTACTACCAATAATAACTCTCCTAATATCAATACCCATCTACCTACTCGTGAAAAAACACTGGGACAAAAACTCAGCTCTAGTAGCAGCAGCACTAATGCTGTTCAACCCACCATTAATATACAGCTCCTACGACTCACCACAAATAATAGGAGTACTCCTATCCATAATAACGATCCACCTTATCCTAAAGGAAAAACCGATCTACGGAGGAATCACAATGGGAATAGCATTCCTATTCAACCCCTTCTCCGGAGTATTTCTATCCTTCCCATTCATAATATACCTGCTTGTAAAAAAAGAATTCAAACACACAGGACTATTCGCATCACCAATAATCCTATCAATAATAGGATGGTTCTCCACTAGAAAAAACCCGATCGAGATACTTACAAGATCACTGAACATATCTCTGGGACCAGAGATAGTCTTCCCATTCGCCTACCAGGGACTGATCCTTGGAATAATATTCTCCACACTACTAGTAATAATCCTACTCTTAATATCAGGAGAAAACAATAAACAAAAAAATAACCATAAAGAAACATCCCTAACACCGGGAAAAATCAAGAAAAAACTCCAATTCATATCAAAAGACAAATTAACCCTACTACTATGGATATGGCTAATCTTCTTCTTCATACTATTCACAAGCTTCCTGATAACACCTATACTGTACCCCTGGAGACAACTACTATTCTTCTCAATACCTCTAATCATCCTCATATCAAGAGAAATGACACATCCAAACATAAAATCCAGGCAAATATTCACATTCGGAGTAATATTCGCACTTATATCCATAACCGCTGTATCCCACCTCGGAGACCTCAAACCTCCGCTAAGCAACTCCGACTATACAATGATAGAAGAAGCAGAAGAAAAAATACCTGAAGAAGCAAGAATACTAGCACACCACGACACCTGCGCCAACCTATTAACCCTGACAGACAACCAATGTGAACTGGATATATTCTTTGAATCAGCCAAAAACCCTGAAAGATGGGTGGACTACTCAAAGATATTCGTAAACCCGGAAGAAGTCGACATAGAAAAAACTCTTGAGGAAAACGAAATCGATTACCTCCTCCTCACGGAGAACGATCCATCAGAAAAAATACATGAAGAAGTTGAACTCGAAAAGAAATACGTATCCTGGGGATGTGAAGGAAACAAATGCACTGAAGAATCCTCAATAAACAAAGTAAAACCATGAAGCTCTAAACATATCAAAACTCCCCTATTCCGAATAGAACTTCTCATGGTTACTATGAACTGAAAGATGCTCGTTAGAGAACAAGATAGTTGTGTTCAATTCATCAAGATCCATATCGGAATCCACAACCGCAGTAGTTATACCGTACTTCTCCATGATCCCAAGTTCTTCCTCATCAATGAAATCCATATTATCCTCGTACTTAGTTTCATTCGCGTACTCCACGTAGAGATCCGAAAGAACCGCTTTATCAGTATAATAAGTTAAAGAATGACCGTAATAAGGATCTGAAATCACTCTATCACCAGGTGTCTTACCGGAAAACTCAAACGGATCCTCGTACCAGCCACTCAAGAAAGTATTTCCTCTAGATCTAGTTTGACCAATATGAGCACCCATTACCAATCCATTTCCAATACCTAAAAGAATCACTAAGCTGAACAATTTCGAACTATCAATGGATAACCTAGGTAGTTCTATAGATGAAAGATCTTTAGCAACCATAACACTTATCAATATTCCTAAGAAAACATCAAGTCTCCTACTTACAAATATATATCCTCCAAGAAGAACTATAGACGCCCAAAGCAAGGTAGGATTCCAATCCTCCTTGATCTCTTTATAAAAAACAATTAGTAATACAGGGGACAAAAAAGCCATGTATCCTATAAAGCTCTGGAATGACCCCTGAATACCGTAACCCCACTCGGTCAACTGGATAGCGTAAGGAACCCCATTTTCAATCAATACATTCGCATAGAGCGAAAGAGTTACCAAAGCACCTACGGAAAACGCTTTAACTGAATTAACCACTTGTTTACTTTTCCCAAGATGTTTAAGCAACACGTAGTACATTAAAGGAAACATAACTATATAGGAAGCATGTACTAATCCGCTTAAACCAGCCATTACTCCTGTGAAGATAGTTCTCCTTTTGTCCATCTCTCCTCTTACACCGTAGCCGAGCGTGAAAAGGAACATCCCTAGACCAAGTGTATGAAGAGGATAAGACATTATCCAGGTGAAAACAATGCTCTGACCTACAAGGAAAATCAGGAAAATCACAAGCTGTTTTTTGTTAAGATCAAGAGACTTGGAGAAATAAATCGAGCTTAAGACCAAGAAAGAAGCTGAAAGAAGCTTTATAAGTGTTCTACCCGCCACAGAAGGAGTCATACCTGTAAGTTTAAGCGTGCTGGCTCCAAATGAGAAATACCCTGGTATAAAAGTATTTCTCCTTCCTAAATAACTTTGAAAATCCTCTTCAGGCAGACCTTGATTGTGGTAAGTTGACTCTACTTTCCTCTGATAGAAAACATTCCAGTGAGTATTTATAGATGCGTAAAGAAGAGATGATAAAGTTATACCTATCACTATAGCTATCAGAATCACTGCTATCTTCTTTTCACTCATTTTCTCTATTTTTCTTTCCAGTGTGGTCTTTTTCTCCAGTACAGACACCCCGCTGATATCAATATCCATGAAATTATTATTGATCTATACGACAATGTACCTATCAAATTGAAAATCATTCCTATGAATAATAGGGAGAAGAATGAAAAAGCTGCAGATCTTGCAGATGACTCTACTGGTTCTTCTTTATCGTAGAACAGAGCTAGACCTGGGAAAAAGAACAGTATAATACTCACTATAGCTAATCCGAAATTATCTTCTCTTCTTTTTGGATAAGGAGGTATTTCAGTGGTTTCTCCAGCTATCTTTATTTCTTCAGTATCTTTAGGATAATTTAAAACTAGGTTTTTAACAGATTTTTCCCGTAGTTTAACGTACTGTGAAGATTCTCCTGCATCTATCAGAACCGCTCTCTCTTTATAGGAAGGATTCTTCAGTTCTATCTCGATTTCTTCTTCTTTTACATCTATTTCCTGTCCTATTTCTTTTTTTTCTCCTGTTATTGAATGGTTTTTTATCTCTATTTTCTCGGAGTGGAACTTTAACCTTGATTCGTTTCCTCCTTCTATCTCCACGGTGTGGTTCCCTGTGTCAAGTCCTATGCATTCTCTTATCCTTCTGTTCTCTACGGGTGGAACTTCCTCTTTGATTATTTCTTCTCCGTTTGCTTTTACTGTATAATTAGTTTTTTCCGGGTTTTCTACTTCAAATGCAAAACAGGTTTCCTGGTTTTCATAGGTTCTTGTATCGAATTCAGTTAATCTCAGGTTTGTGGGTCCTTCTTGGGTTATGCTTATATTGTTGAAATTGTTTATATTATAAAAGAGAAGCGCTATTAATATTAAAAGGATGATCGCTATGGGAATTGATTTAAGTAATTTTCGTTCTTCGAATTTCAATTTTTACACCTTTTTGCTCGTGATTATTCTTATTTCTTCGTTTGCAGTTAGATTTGCTTGGTTTTCCCCTGATAACTTGAACGGCTGGGATATTTATTACCATGGAAGGATATCTTCAATGGTCCATGAAGATGGTGAAGTTCCTGTTTACGATGGTCTTTCTTATGAGGGTAGGAGATATGAGTATCCTCCTCTATATTCTGTTTTACTCTCCACTTCGTTGTTTGCAGGTGTTGAGCCTGAGCTCTTTGCAAGCTTTCTTTCACCGCTGGTGTTTATAATTTCTTTGATCTTCTTATATTTAATGGTGAAAGAGAGATGGAATGTGAAGACTGCTCTTCTTTCAACTTTCTTGTTTTCCTTTTCCACTAGTGTAGTTGTTCATACTAATGTAAATGCTCAGCCTACATCTATAGCTATCTCTCTTTTCGTGATAATGCTTTACTTCATTGAGAGAGGTGATTTCTATCCATCTTTATTTATAGGTATATTGATGCCTCTTATACATCTCTCTTCCTTCCTTATAGGAGGTTTAATAGCTCTAAAAGGTTTTTTCTTTGATTCGGAGAGATGGGTATCTTACCTCGGTCTCTTGATTGTTGGTCTTTCTCTGGTCATGGCCTATCCTTACTTTTCTCATAATATACCTGAACCTATAGCTAGTAATCTGTTTTCTCTTTCCATTGGAAACTTTCTGAATGTAGGTCCTTTCCTAATCCTTCTTGGGTGTCTAGCATTTTACAAGGAAAGAGGAAATAGTTTCTGGGGATTAATAGCGTTTTTACCTATACTGCTTATTTTCTTGAATCTAATAGAAACTAATAGAGGGTTCTTGTTTTCTGCTTTAGGTTTTAGCGTTCTTGGATCTTCGTTTTTAGTTAATAACTGGGGTTGGCCTGATTACTCAAAGATGGGTCAAATCCTCTGTTGGAGTGTAGTTATCTTGATGGTGTCTTTCCGTGGTTTCCATCTTTTCTCTTATCCTGTGATCTCCGATGACCTGGTCTTGACTCCTGAGGAGAAAGAGGCTTTTGTTTGGATGAGGGAAAATACTCCTAGAGATTCAGTTGTTATGAGCGGTCCCGATCACTGGGTCACAGGTATATCAAGGAGGAAATCTTATCTCGACGGGTTCTTCCAGGGTGAAGTAAATACTTCTGGAAGATATAGAAAGGTTAGATGTGTTTTTTCCTCGTGTGATGACTTCTTGGAATACGTCCAGGAGGTTGATTACGTCTTGGTTAGAAAGGGAACCCAGGTTCTTGATGTAGATACCTCTAAACACGATGAATACTTGATAAATGTTTTTGAAAATGAGGAGGTTGTTATCTATGAGGTTCCTAGAGGATTAAATGACCAGGGAGAGATAGTAAATGAAAAAGAGATTGAATTTTTCGATTACTTCTATAATTTTGATAGGAGAGGTCTCTACAGGAATATGGATGCTAGAGAGGACTATCTTTTCTGGGTTCATAATGGAAAATTCCTTTCGTTGAATCTGTCTAATCCTTTATATCCCAGTCAGGTTGATAGCGTTGATATAAATACTACTTATCCGGGAGCACTTGGTATTAGCGTTACTGATGACGGATACGCGTACGTGGGTGATGGTTCTGATCCTGGTCCGGAGTCCAATGGTTTAAAACTTGAGTATCTGCAGGATTATCTACTTGTCTTTAATGTTTCTGACCCTGGAGATATCGTAGAGGTATCTAGGATCCAAGATAAGAGGTTAAAAGGTTCTCATGGAATTTCATTAGGCTCCAGTGAAAATTACTTGTATCTAACAGGGTATAGAGGAGATCATTTCACTATATTGGATATTTCTGATAGGGAGGATCCTGAAATAATTGGTAATGTCTCTGGATTTAAAGATGATCCTGGTAGAGGTCCTCACGATGTAGTAACTGACAGTAACGAGGATCATGCTTTTGTCTCGGATTATAGCGGTAGGGTTCACAGCGTTGATGTCTCTGATAAGGAAAATCCGGAGGTAATTGATGTTTTGGATTTGGAAGGAGCTAATTACAGTGCTGGGGCAAGAATCATTGATGATAGCCACGTCTTAGTGGGTGCTGGTTCTCATGATGAGTCTTATCCTGGTCACTTGGTCTCCGTCAATGTAACAGATCCTGAAAATATCTCGGAATCTAGCAGAGCTTCTAGGGAGAACAAGAGCCGTGGTGAATATAGGATAAGGGTAGATGGTGATAGAGCTTATTCTGTTGATTCTAAATCATATGTTGGTCTTGGTGTTTGGAATGTTTCCGATCCTTCAAATATTGAACTGCTTAGATCTATTAAGGATACTATAAACATCGAGGTTTTGATCCATCCTTCTGGTGATTACGTTTACTCTGCACTTTGCCATCTTTGTAGTAAACGTAGATCTCCTATAGCGATTTATGAAGTCTTTTAGTTCTTATTTATTTCTCTTTTATTAATTGATCTATTACTGTGGTGGCGTAGCTTCCTTTTGGTAGTGAGAATGATATTTTATGGTTTTTTTCGCTTTTTTCCATTATCTCTAGATCTTTTATTTCTACGTATATTTTTCTTCTTTCTCCTTCTTCGCTCGTTTCTGGCAGGCAGTTTACTTTGAAGTCTTGTAGGTTAAGGTTGTTCTCTTCCAGGATTTCTTTTTCATACTTGTTTTTTATCTCTGTATTGTATCCGTATATAGGTCCTTTTTCTTCCTTTATTTCTTTGTTCTTGATTTTGTCCAGGTACTGGTTGAATAGGTGGCTTTGATAGGCGTGGGGAAACATTATTTGAAGGTTCTTCGGTAGTTTTCGCAGTGAGTTTATGAAGTCTCTAGGGTACTCGGTTAGGTGGTGTAGGAGTGTTCTCTCGTAGTTTAGGTAGTCTGGATATTTTTTAAGTGCTTCTTTGAACGGTTTTTCTTCCCAGTTTTCTTTTAACCATCTTCTAGCTTTCTTCGCGTCTTCACTTTCTTCTTCGAATGTCTTTGTCAGGTATATCTTAACTGCTTTTTCAGGTTTCTCTCTGATGATTGCTTCTCCTACTAGGTGAGTTATTGGTCTTACTTTACCGAATCTTTGGTGTCCGAAGTAGTTAAGTATTTTCTCTTTAGGCTTTATCTCTGTTTTTTCATCTGTTTCTATTTTTATGGTGAAATTATTTCCCCATAGGTCTCCTAGTGTTATTCTTTCTTCCGAGTACTTGAGTGGTTTTATTTCCATGTCTTTTATCTTCAGTTCTCTTACTTTCTCCGGATTCGTCCCGTATATTGATATTCTTTGGCTTGTCAGTGCTCTTTTGTCCTTTGTTCCTGCGTATCCTATTCTTTTTCTAGAGAAGTGCAGTCTATTGCTTATTTCTTTTATTGCTTTGTTCTGTTCCCAGTCTTTTTTTATCAGTAAGCATATAAGCTGTTTCCCTTCTGTTTCTTCTTTGAATCTGTATTCTTTATCTATTTCTAATACTTCTTTATCTGGAGTTATTTCTTCTACTTTGAAGTCTTCCGGGTTTTTCTTTATCTCGTACATTCTATCTATCTTTCTGTTTTCTTAGAGTTTTTTAAGTGTTGTTTGTATGATATGGCTGATGCCAGGAGCATTGTAACTCCTAATAGTTCAAGGGTTTCCTCTAAAAGGAAATCTAGTAGTCTGTATCTAATTCCCACGTATTCTCCTCCTGGTGATCTTTCTTCGAGTCGTCTTTCAGATTCTTCATATACTTCTCTTAGTTCTTCTCCTCCCATCACTATTGTTATCTCGTATAGTGATTCACCTACTTCGTATTTTGTTTCAGCAAGATCTAATGGTCCTGATAGGGCGGCTGCTGAGCCGTAAAATATGAATCCAAGGATTAGCAATATTGTGGTGTTTTTCTTGTTGAATACTTGTTTTCCGTATTTTACTACTGCTATTATAGGTAGTAGTGCTATTAGGCCGAAGTATATTGTTTCTAGGATATTTACTGTTTCCCATTGAACGCTTATAAGTTCTCTGAATAGGAAATGTCTTATGTTCCCTATATCTTCGATTATCATTAGTACTCCTGTTATGGCGAAAAGTAGCCAGAATATGCTTTCTTTTTTTCTATCTTTCTTTCTCAGATTTATTGTTAATAAGGTGCTTGTAAGTGTAAATGCTCCTAATAAGATCCATTGAATCATTTCTATTGGTCCTCTTTCTCCAAAGAGGTAGTTCCATAGTAGTGGAACGGCTCGGTGTTCCATTATTGATCTTGCGCCGAAGACGTTCAGTATATCTACTAAGAAAACTGCTAGATAGGATATTAGAAGTGCTCCAATCCCTATGTAAAGGGCGTGTTTGTAGTCTACGGAGGTTTCTTTATACTTCTTTTTTACTGTCTCGCTTGTTTTTTCATATAGCTTTCTAATTTTTTCCGGGATTTTTCGAGTCATTTGATCTCACTGTATTCTCTCTTCTCTTTTAAATGGAAAAATAATCTTTGTGTTGATTTTGGTGTTATGTATTATATAATGATTTCTTAATATGTTTGGGTTTGCGGATTTTCGTTGACTGCGTTTTAATAAAGTGATTTTGCGGGGGATAAGGTTTTTCAGCGGTTGATGTGGTTTTTGTAGGATATGGAGGAAGCTAGCAGTAACATTGCTCCTAATAGTTCCAAGCTCTCTTCTACTATGTAATCAACCAGTCTATATCTTACATTTAATCTTGCTAGTTCTCCTTTTTCCACTCTCCGATCTATTTCGTCGTATATTTCAACTAGTTCTTCTCCTCCTATTGATGTGGTGGTGTCGTAAAGGGTATTTCCCATTCTATCAGTTGTTCCAATTAGGTCTGATGGTCCTGAGATGAATGCAGCGCTTCCGTAGATTATCACTCCTGAAATTAGTAGTATTTTAGTTGTTCTATGTTGGAATACCTTTTTTCTATATATTAATAGTGATATTAAAGGCAGTATTGATATTAAACTATATATAAGTATCTGTATCATTTTTACTCCGTGTTTATCAGCTTCTAGGATTGCTACGGAGATGAGGATTCTTAAACTAAATATATCTTCTATGAGCATTAGGATTCCTGCTACTGCGAAAATTGACCAGAACATTTTTTCCTTAGTTTTTCCCTTTTTTTTCAGTTTATTGGCGAGAAAGAAACTTGTTATTGTGAATCCTCCTAGGAATATCCATTGAAGTATTTCTATTGGTCCGTTTTCTGTGAATAAGAAGTTCCAGAGCAATGGTACTTCTAATACGTTTAGAATTTGTCTTGAATTGAATATATTGAGTAGATCGATTAGGAAAATCGCTATGTATGATGTGAGGAGTACTCCTATACCTAGGTAGATGATTTTTTTGTACTTTAGGTCTGTTTTTTCGTATCTATTTAAGATCTTTTGTTTTGTGTTCTTGTATCTTTTCTTTGTTTTGGAGATGATTTTTTCAGTCATTTTATCTTTTTTTGTATTTTTACTTGTATCTGAGTATTGCGCCTATTCCTCCGAAGGCATCGTGGAATTGTTTGCCTTTGTCTGTATCTGTTGATATGTATTTTATATCTGAACCGGTTTCTTCCGCTAGTTGTTCAAGTTTCTCAGTTACGTCTCTTTTTTCTTTTATTTCTCTTTCTTCTTTGCATTTTGAACAGATTTTTCCCTGTTTTTGGAATTCTTCCATGTTTTTTATTAGTTTTTCTTCTTCTTCTCCGCATTCTGGGCATTTTATCTTTGTTTTTTTCCAGTTGATGTCTTCTGAAATCATTAATGTTTTTACTTTTCCTTGTTTGAGTGCTTTTACCACTTGTTTTAATCCGTATGTTGCTAGTTCGTCTCCTGTGATTTTTTTCATGAATTTATCTACTGCTTCTCTTTCTTTCTGTACTTCTAGATCTTTTATGAGTTCTTCTGATTTTTGCATCAGTTCTTTTATGCCTGATTCGTCCGCGTATCCTGTGCTTGGTTTTCCAAGTATTTTTTTCGTTATTTTTTTATTTAGGTATTGATCTGAGTCTATTTTGTCTTTTGCTTGTCCTGGTCCTCCTATTATCACTCCTCTTATCTCTTCGTCTTTGAATTCTTTGTTTATTATGTCTGCTGCTTTTTTGTAGTGTTCGTGTTTTGCCTGGTTGATTATTCTTTCGAATCTTTTCTGGCTCCATCCTCCTTTTGTGTGTTTTGAAGGTACTTGTGAACCGAAGCTCTGCAGTATTTCCAGATGCTTTCCTTTCAGTTTTGCTATGGTTGCGTTCTTGCTGTCTATTGTTACTAGTCCGTATTTTTCTTTTGATTCAACGAGTTTTTTCAATGGTTCCAGTTTGAAGGTGTTGTCGCAGTTGTATAGATTAACTTGAACTGGTTCTGGTGGTGTTATTATTTCTTTTTTCATATCTCCATCCACGTGTCCTGCGAATATTGCTACTCCGTTTTCTGGAAGTTCGTTTACTCCTTTTAGTGACTGTAGTATTGTTTTTATTGCTGACTGAACGTGTTTTCTTGTTGATTTTGACTTTATATTTGCTGCTTCGCTGTATTCTGTTTTTAATCTTGTTACTTCTTCGTTTACGTTCTGATCGTGTGGTATGTATAGGCTTATTAGTTCTGTTCCTTTTCCTTTCATTTGTTCTAGTTCTTTTATCTTTTTTTCTAGTTTTCTTTTTTCTTTTTGATCCATTTTATCGTGTTTCCTATTTTTAAGTTGATTTTTCAATTGTTTTGAGTTTTTTTGTGTGTTTGTTCCCGTGTATTTTTTGGTGTTTTAAGTAATTAATATTCTTGTTTTTGTTTTTAAGGATAAATAATAAGAGGTTTGATTTCCTCTTTTGTATAAGGAGATGAAATATGCTTAAGAAAGTCTTTGTTTTACTGTTTTCATTGTTATTCCTCATTGGCATGGTGTTTATTTTGCCTCTATTTGAGCCTGAAGAATACGAATTGAGGATAGATATTGAGGGTGAAGGTAATACTAGTCCTCCTGAGGGAAACTACAGTTTTGAAGCTGGTGAAGAGGTGAGGATTATGGCTGTACCTGAGGAGAGATGGTTTTTCAGTAATTGGACAGGTGATGTTCCTTCTGATTGGGAGAAAAGACCTGAATTAGTGGTTGTAATGGATGGAGATAAGAATATTACTGCTAATTTCCAGGAAATAACTCTCTGGGATCAAGAGGATTTCTTGATTTCTCGTTAGTTTTTCTAATTGTTTTTAACCTGGATTAAAGTTCTTTTTTACTTTTTTGTATTACTTTTAGTTTTTCATTTACATTAGTTCCTCTTTACTCATCTTTCTAAGTCTTTTTCTGTATCCTTCGCTTCCAAGACATCCTTTGAGGTGTTCTATGAGTCTCTCTGTAGATAAGTATCTTGGCACTATTATGTATAGTGTCTCATCTATGTATTCTTTTGCTTCTTTTATGTATTTTGTTCTGATTATTTTGTATGCTTCGGTTTCAAGGTCTACTATGGTGTCGTTGACTTCTTTTACTGGTGCTGTAGAGATTATCATCTCTGCGTCTTTGTATCTGGCTTCTTCCCATGTCTCTTGAATTCTCAGGTCTCCATGGATGTAGCTCATGTCGTTTTCCTTTGCCTCAAGTATTCTCTCAGGGTCATTTTCTACTATTATAACTTCTTTATTCTGTTCTTCTAAGAAATGGGCTATGTTTTTTCCTTGTACGTGGTATCCTCCTATTATAAAGTGATCCGATATATCTTCAGGTATTTCCGACTCCACGAACTCTGTTCCTGGTAGATTTATGATCCATCTGTCCTTTATTTTGTCGTAGATGTCCCAGACGTGGCGGCTGGTGTAGGAGCTGGCTATCATGCTTACGACTGCTGCAAGTATTATGGATTGGAATACTGTTGGTCTTATCTGTCCAGCCATTTGGGCGTGTATTGCGAGTATTAATGCGAATTCGCTCATTTGATCTAGATTTAAAGCTGTCATAAGTGATGTTCCTTTGCTGTATCCTTGACTTTCCATTATTAGAACCGTGAATAATGGTTTTACTATTACTATGACAAATATTAGAGCTATTGATGTTATAATTATTCCAAAGGTTGGTATTATTACCAGTGCTCCCAGTGATACAAAGAATATAGCGGAGAAGAAATCTTTCAAGGATTCGAATGTTTCCATTATCTCTTGGTCGTAGGGTGGTTTTGATAGTGTTATCCCTGCTGCAAATGCTCCTATCACTATTGATAATCCATAGTACTGTGCTACTGAGGTGAATATCAGTAAGGTGCTGAGAGCTACTAACATTGCTGTTTCTTGGGATCCTCTGATGGTTTCCAAGAGGTAAGGTGCTACTTTTCTCAGTATGAATCCAAGTAGTATTATGAGTCCTCCTATCTGCACGTTCGATATTATTCCTTGTCTTGTTAATGGATAGGAAGCTAGTATTATGAATATCATTATTGCTATTAGGTCTTGTGTTAGGTTTATGGAGTTGCAGAGTCTTTTGTAGGCTAATTTTATTCTTTTACCTCCTATCAATTCTGTTCCAACTAGAGAAGAACTTAAAGAAGCTGCTACTGCTAGATATAGAGAATTGAGAATTCCAAAACCTATTATGTAGGAATAAAGATATACTAAAGATCCTATTATTACTACTTGGCTTGCTGTAAGTATTGCTGTGCTTTTTATTATCTTTTCAGCTTTTTTCAATCTTAACCCTGATCCGAATATGAATACGAGGAAAGCAATTCCTATTTCTGCCAATGAAAGTATTTCAGCTTCAGCTACTAAAGGAGAGATTATTATCCCTGCAATTAAGTAGGCAGGTATTGTCGGGTGTTTAAACCTATTGAATAGGAATAAAGTAATTGAAGCTACTACGAATATGATTGTTAATGCTATTATGATATCGATCATTTGTTCTTCACCTCTTTTTTCCTGCCTCTCCATTCTAATGATTTTTTATCTCTTTCAATCTGGTTTATGAATTGAGGTAGACTATTTAGATACTTTTCTAAGTATTCATTTATTTTTTCAGCTGTTAGCATATTTTGTCTCACGATGTAATCGGCTCCCATATCGTAGTATTCAGCTCCTAATTTAGGGTCTTTTGTTTCTATGAATACTATGGAATCTTTTTTGCAGTTCCTAAGTATCTGTCTGTTTACATTTTCTTCTTCCGCGAAACTTAATATTAGTTCAGCTTTTCTTACTCCCATTTCCCTTTGTATTTTCTCATGTTTGAAATCCCCGAATATGTATTCTACATCCATTTCTTCTAACTTCTCAGTTTTTTCAGGATCTTTGTCTACTACTCCTATTTGCTCGAAGTGTTCCTTTAGTGTCGGTATTACTCTTTCTGCAGTATCATTATACCCTATTACTAAAGCATGGTCTTTTAGAGTACCTAGATCCACGTCTTTTTTCTCTTCTCCTTCAAATCTTTCAAGCAGGTGTTTTACTCTTTCGTATATCTGTTCGTTGTAGGTGATTAGGTAGGTTGAGATGGTCATTGTAACGAGAGCCATCAGACTCAGATATCCTAATATGTCGGGTGATATGAATCCTTGAGTTATGGCTATTCCTCCCACGACTAGTGAGAACTCGCTTACCTGTGTCATGTTTATGCTTCCGAGGAAACTCGTTCTTGGGGTGAATTTCTCTCTGTCTATCAGATAGAACATTATTAGGAAGTTACCTACCATTAGTACTGCTCCTGATATGAGTGCTTCTTTCCAGTACACGAATAGGTTTTGTACTGTTAATTGGAGGCCTATAGATGCGAAGAAGATTACTAGGAAGAAATTGGTGAGTGGTCTTGTTCTCTCCTGTATTTCCTTGTGGAAAGGTATCTGCCCTAATCCTAGTCCTGCTAGGAATGCTCCTACTTCTATTGATAACCCTAATACGTGTCCTAGTGTGATGAATCCGAATGCCCAGGTTATTCCTAGTATGAAGAAAGCGTGTTTGTTTTCAGCTACTTCTCCGAATAGCCCAGATAAAAGATATTTTGAGGTTATTATCACTAGTGCTCCTATTAGCCCCATCATTAATAGTACTCTTAATAGAGTGTACGATATTACAGTTATATTGGTTAATGTTCCTGCTGAATACAGTGCTAGGTACACTACTAGAATTATATCTTGTATTATCAGAACTCCTACATTTATTCTTCCTGGAAGGCTTTTTATCTTGTTTTGATCTGTTAGGACTTTCACTATTACTGGTGTGGCTCCGAACACCGTGCACATCGCTATTACTATGACTTCCATCATCTCGAATCCTAATGCGTAAGCGACTAAGAATGCCAGTGATGTCTGTAGGATTGTTTGAAGTATTGATATCCTTATTATAGGCTTCAATATCTTTTTTATGCTCTCTATCTTCATCTCTAGACCAAGTAAGAATAGTAGAAAACCTAGCCCTAGTTCTGAAAACAGCTCTATAGAGGCTGTTTCTGAAACTATATTTAGCATTACTGGTCCTACCGCTACTCCGGTAAATATGTATGCTACAATAGGCGGTTGCTTTGTTTTTTTTGCTATTATCGTGAATATAGTGGCTGCTGCCACTAGTACAGTGAAGTTTAGTGTTAATGGTGTTAATCCATCCATGTTTTCACTCGCTTTTTCTCTGGGTTATGTAAAACTTCAAGGTATATAAAAATAATTGGGATAAAAATCTAAAAAATTAGAGGAAAAAGAGATAATTACTCTATTAGTTCTTCAGTTTCTTCTGGAAGAAGAACGGGTTTATCATAGTTATTCCAGTCATCTCTTACAATCCTAGGGCAAGCGTTTATCACAAATGCATTGAAGGGAAGGTGATTTATTCTATTTGGGGTTATTTGATTCATTTTTATCCTGTAGACATCTTTACCGTCTTTTTCTAGTTTTTTCTTAGTCTTTTCCGTAACTCTGTTGCTTGTCTGGCCTGGGTAAGTTGTCTCTATTATCGCGAAGTTCTCTGAATTTCTAGCCTTGTCTTTTCTTATTTCTTTTTCTCTCTCCCAATTCCCTGGGTCTACTTCATTTACTTCATCGTTGTATGGGTTTCCCTGTATAACTTTCTGATCTGTTGAATTGGCTACTCCTAGAGCGTGGAACTTACCGGATCCTATGAATATGAATGAATCTACTTCATCCTTTATTTCATTAGCTGAGATGAAACAGCATCCTAGGACCTGTGCTTCCTTGATATATTGGTCTTCTTCCCTGGTCACAGGTTCTTTTCCAGCTTCTTCTATTCCTTTCTTCATCTCTTCTAGTTTATGCAGGTGCTGCGTGGTGGTTGTCAAACCAATTTTATCTCCTTCTGCTCTTTCAGCTGCTTCTTTAGCAACTTCTTTCACTTCTTCTCTTGACTTCACAGGTACGTAGATAACATTGTTCGATGGAACCATTTGAGTGTGGCCGAAGTGAATTATTAAATCGTATTTATCTCTCTCTTCTTCCTCAGGTATGCAGCAGGCTCCGTGGACAGTTTTCCCGTCTAGAGTGATATCTAGGTCTCCTTTGACTGATCTCAGTTCATCTATTATTCTCTTTGAGTCGTCTTTCAGCCCTTCAGGTAGCTGTATCAGAATCTTATCAAGATCTGATTCCTTTATCTCGTTCTTCATCTTTTCAAGTTCAAGTTCGTAGTGCATCTTCATTTCTTTTTGTTTAATCTTTTTATTAGGTAATTGTTCTTCTCGATAGCTTTATTGGTTCCTTTTATCTTTATTTTTAGGTATTTATCTCTTTTTTCTATGTCTGTGGTTAGAGGGGAGTTTTTCAGTTTGTTTAGTGTTTCTGATTTGTTTTTCAGTTCTTTATATGGTACTTTTATATTTTTTTCTTGGATTTTAGTGTTTTTCATTGCTTCTTTGATTGGTTTTTTTATGTCTATTTTTTCCTTAGCGCTTATTTTATATACTGGTACTTTGTATTCTTCTTTTATTTCCTTCTTTATCTGATTTATTTCATCTTTATTTTTGTTGGTTTTGTCTATTTTATTTAGCAGTATCATTGGCTTTCCTTTGAATTTTTCAGTTACTTGGTTCATGCAGAGATTTATTCTTTCCTTTATTATCTTTTTACTGTTTTGTATGTCTACTAGGGATAGTACAAAATCACATTCTTTTGCAGCATATAATGTGGTTTTGAATGCAGGTATTAGGTCGTGCGGTATTTCTTTGAAGAATCCTACTGTGTCTACTAGCATTATTTTCGTGTTTTTTATTTTCGTTGTTCTTGCTGTTGTTTTTAGTGTTGTGAATAGCTCTGATTTTTCTTTGACTTGTTTTTTTTCGAGTAGATTATTGAAGAGGGTGCTTTTACCGGCGTTAGTGTAGCCGGTTAATGAGAATGAAGGGTAACCTTGATCCATGAGTTTGTTTATTTCTTTTTTATATTTTTTCTTTTTTTTGGAGATATCTTCTTTGAGTCTAGATATTTTTTTTGTAGCTGTTCGTGATCTGTGTCTTTCGTGTGCACCTTTGTCCATTCTTCTGAGTTTGCTTAGTTTTCTCTTTGTTTTTATGTATTCTAGTTGTTTTTTTCCAAGTGAACTACTCATGTGTTCTTCGAATATTTCTAGAATGAGGTCGAATCTGTCCATTATTTCTTTTTCGGTGGCTTTTTCCAAGTCTTCTTTTCTAGGTCTTTTAATTTCTTGATCCAGCACTATTTTTTTTAATTGAGGTTTTTCCTCTAATATTTGATTTATTTTTTCTATTTTTTCTTTAGATGGGTTAGCTGGGTCTTTAGCTGAGATTTCTTCTATCACTTTGTAGTTGTTTTCTTGACAGAGGTCCTTTATCTCTCTTATATCTTTATTTCTTTTTTTGAGCATGAGAACTTTCATTTTATCATTGCCTCAATTTATCTTTTTGAAAGGAGTATAGTTATTTTCTGGCTATCTTTCCTGAGGGCATTTCTCCATATCAGCTTCTATTTGGCAAGATCTTGGGAAGCATTCTTCTCTGTATTCACATTCTTGGCATCTTTGTTTTTTGTATTCTCTTACCTTTTTTAGGTATTTATCTTTAATCTTCTGATAAGTTCCTTTTATGTCCAGATCCTCTATTTTTTCAGCTAATAGAGAATTTTCTCTTATACCTACGCAGGGACTCATTATTTTATTTGGAAATATAGAAACTCTCATTAATCCTGTTCCACATCCTAAAAAGGATTCTTCATCTTCTTTCGCTTTTTCTAATCTGTTTTTGTGATAAGGGAGTACAAAAGATTCGGTGAATACGAGATCAGGGTATTTATCAACTAGCTTTTTAATCTTATTTCTTGTTTTATCCTTTTCTTCTGCTGATAATCCTGCTTTTGCGTAGAAGTTTTCTTCTCTTCCACCTCTTCTTAATTTTAGAATTTGAATGTATTCTCCTCCTTTTTCCTCTACTTTTTCCACTATTTCTTCTAATTCATCAAAGTTTTTGTTGGTGGCTAGAAGGGTTGTTCCCCAGTTTATATTATTTTCGTTAAGTATCTTGATTCCGCTGATGACTTTTTTATAAGTTCCTTTGCCTCTTAAAGAATCATGAGTTTCTTCTTTAGCTCCATCTAGAGCTATTTGGATTGATAATTTGTCTTTGTATGGTTTTAGTTCTTCTACTAGTTCTTCAGTAATGAGAGTTCCGTTTGTAGTTATTGTGAAATGAGAGATGTTTCCTTCGTTTTCTCTTAAAGCGTATAGAATCGTATCTTTTTTTAAGAGTGGTTCTCCTCCGAGAAATTGAAGTTCTTCTAATCCTATTTGTTTTAATTTCTTGAAGATCTCTTTCCTTTCGGAGGAATTATACTCGTTATCGCTTATTTTGTCTGGTCCTGAATCCGCATAGCAGAAAGGACAATGAAGATTACATTCTTTTGTAAGTTCCCATTGTATTAGTTCTAGTTCGATTTCCTTTCCTATCTCTATAAGGTCCTCTGACATTTTCATTTTCCCTCAAGTTGCTTATCCTGCTTTTATCTTGATTTACTCTTAGCAACCTTTTCCCGAAGGGCTGTTTGGGCAAGGGCAATCTCTATAACAAAGGTCTTGAGGACCTAGTTCTTTACCTTCTTTTTTTTCGTTCCATTTACAGGGTGCAAGTAAGACAAAATTTTTCATTTAATCCCCTCCACTCTCTTTTTTATGTTTCTCTTTTTATATACTTTTTGATTTATTTTTTTGGAAGAAATCTTTCCCTTTTATATCTTATTGTAATAACAATAATTTAGTATAGATGAAAATTTGGAGATATTATGGGTATTTACGAACCTAAAGTAATAAAATTAAATGAGGATGTTGCTGTTACCGGTGACAGAGCTCTTGCTCTTTTCCCTAAAGATGATTATGAAAAGAATAAGAATTGTATAAAAAAAAGTATAGAAGAAGGATTTAAGAAAATTGATTATAGCGGAAAAGCTTTCAGAAAGGATGAAGATACTTTGGAGCTTACTGTGGTGCCTACTACTAGATGTAATCTTAAGTGTAAGTACTGTTATGCTGATGGGGGTGAAGAGAAAAAGGATACTTCAAAAGAAGTTTGCTTTAATCTAATAGATCAATTAATGGAAAGATATCCTGAAACTAGTAAAATAAACTTGTTTTTCACGGGTGGGGGAGAACCTCTACTAAATTTTGATCTGATAAAAAGTGTAGTGAATTATGTGGAGGATATGGGTCTTGATCATTATATTAGGATAGTTACTAACGGCACCAAGGTGAAAGATCACTTAGAGTGGTTGAAGTCAAAAAATGTGAATCTTAGGGTCTCGTATGATGGAAGCTCGCAGTCAATAAACAGACCTGCGAAGGAATTTGATTCTGAACTTAGACTACAAGAGACTCTGGAAGCTTTGGAGGAAAGTTACTCTGAGGGACTTACTAGAGTACAGATGACTATTACCAAGAGTAATGTTGAGAATATTACAGAGGATGTTTTGAAATTAATAGATGATTACGGAGTAATATCAGTTAGTCTGGAAACAGTTCATGTATCCGGTTCATCTCGTTCTCAGAATATTTGTCCTCCTAAACCTTCTTCCTTCTCCGATGAAATGATGAGGTTGTTTAAGAATATGGTTGAAAAGGATAAGAAAGCTTATATAAATACAATTTATTTGAATGTTCCTAGTGCGGATTATATATGTTCCATGAGGAATAGGTTAGTGGTCTCTCCTTATGGTCTTCTAAGTTCATGTGTGGAGGTTATTGAAGAAGGATTAGGTGATAAATTCATTATTGAAAATAAATTAGAAGAAGATAGTAATTTGAACTTTGAGGCTATTCGGGAATACCAGAGAAAGAATTTATTCAGTTACCATCCTTCAAGCTATGAAGGATGTCCTCAATGTGATTTAGTACATATTTGCAGAGGTAATTGTCCGATGAGAACGTTTTTCGGGGATAGGAAAAATTCCCCTTCTTCTTATAGTTGTAAGGTAGCTAAAGATCTTATTCCTAGGTTCTTAGAATATGCTGCAGATAATAAAGAAGTGCTCAACCTTGCTTTTGGAGAAGAGTTTCAGAAGATTCCTATTAATATAAACTAATTTACTAATTTACTTTTTTATTTCCTTTTTTCTCTATCTTTTAATTATGGGGAATAAGATGGGGTCTGGGAGATTTGAATTCGGGAACCGTTTCTCAGTTGACTCTTTCCGAGTCTTTGAGTGGTTTCTCCCGTCTACTGGTGTCCCCTGACACCAATAGGACATCATCGCAAGTGAATTGCTCAGAGCTCCTGGATTGTATCTGGAGCCAGTGGGGATACC
>CAZOFO010000006.1:0-40090 GCA_964579265.1 Microcaldota archaeon | reverse complement strand
CTTGGTCCTTGTGAATAGGTTAGTGACATTCCTCTAAGTCCTCTTGGGTCGTAGGCTGGTAGATTCATTCCTCTTACGTCTATCGAGAAGTCTTCTTTCTTTTCTCCGTATTTTTCTTGTGCTTTTCTGGATCCTTCTCCCAGTATTTTCCCTATTCCTTCTCTTTTACCTATTTTCTCTATGAGTTCAAGTATGGATTCTGGTCCTTTCCATTCGTAGTCTATGATTTCCTTTTCGCTGGCTTCTTTTGCCCATGCTATTGCTCCCGCCGCGTTCAGTACGTCTATTCCGTACTGGTCACAAAGGTGATTTGCTGCGATTATTATTTCTTCGTTTTTGTTAGCTAGGTTTGCTCCGAATGCCCATGCTATTTCGTATTCTACTCCGTCTCCTTCTCCTGTATGTTTACTTTTCATTACGTCTTGGCATCCTATTGGGCATTTGAAGCA
This sequence comes from Microcaldota archaeon, assembly GCA_964579265.1. Lineage (GTDB taxonomy): Archaea > B1Sed10-29 > B1Sed10-29 > B1Sed10-29 > B1Sed10-29 > B1Sed10-29. Next base: position 39,641 of record CAZOFO010000006.1, on the reverse strand, counting down.
TGATTTAGTATCTGTGATGTATTCCTTCAATGCTGTTAGACCGGTTTCTTTTTCAGCATCTTCAAATTTTGATTTCTCCCAGTTATTTGTTGGGTAAGATTCAACCTTATTAATTTTTCTGACAAGTGGTAGTGTTTTCTGTCTTGGTTCTCTTTCACTTGTTACTTCCTTGTATTTCTTCTGAGCAATTTTTTTCAGGTTTTCAGGGGTTTTTAAGGCTTTTTTTCTTTTTTTGGCGAGTATAACTTTTATTTTCTTTTCTCCGAGCACTGTTCCTGTTCCTCCTCTGCTGCAGCTTCTGTATCCTGGGAATGTCCCTGCGTACTTTACTCCTTTTTCTCCTGCTGGTCCTATTGAAAGTGGCTCGTATCCTTTTTCTCGGGCTTTCTCTACTATGTCGTATACTTTCATGTTCCAGTATTCTTCTTCAGTGTTTTTGAGTTCTGTTTTTTCTCCGTCTATTCTCAGATGCACTGGTTTTTTGCTCTTTCCAGTGATTTTGATCGCTATATATCCGTTTTTAGCCATTTCACCGGCGAAGTGGCTTCCTCCTGATGAAGTTGTGTAATAACCAGTGAGCGGTGAGATTGTAGTTACCCAGGTACGGTTAGCGGATGGGAAGTACCCGGTAAGTGGACTTGTAGTGATTATAACTGGGTTTTCTTCTGAAAGAGAATCTATTTCTGGATTTTGTTTTATTTCTTCGTGCAGTAGTTTTGCTCCTAGTCCTCTGCCTCCTAGGAATTTTTCTATCTTTTCTTCTGGGATTTTTCGGGTGTTTGTTTCCTGTGAGTTTAGATCTACTTCGAGTATTTTGAATTCCATTTTCCGAACCTCTTTTTTCTTTATGTTTTCTAATTATTTAGAAGTGATTCAATTTTTTATATTTTTTCTTGGGGTTTAAGAGGGTTTATATGACTGTGTTCAGAAGCTATATTTACTTTATTATTCCGTTTAATTTGTTTTTTAGGATATCTATCTCTCTTTCCCGAACGTCCATTGGTGGTAAGAACCGTATTGATTTTTCCCCACATCCTAATAGTACTAATCCTTTTTTGAATGCTTTTTCTAAGATTTTTTCTCTTTCATTTTTCTTTTTAATTTCTATTGCAGACATTAGTCCTTTTCCACGTACTTCTTCTATACTCTCTGATTCCTGTTTTAATTCTTTTAGTCTTTCTTTCAGGTATTTTCCTTTTTCCTCGGAATTTTTAGTCAAATCATTTTTCTGTATTATCTCTATTGTTTTGTATCCTACGAAGCTCGATAGTATGTCTCCTGCTCCCCATGTGGAGCTTATTCTTGCTTCTTCTGATGGGAATATTTCTTCTCTGGATACTGTAGCTCCTACTCTGAGTCCTTTTGCCGAGGTTATGATATCTGGTTCTATTCCGTAGTGTTCTACTGCCCAGAATCTCCCTGTTCTTCCGAGTCCTGCTTGTATCTCATCGGATATGAATAGGGTGTTTTTTTCATCAGCTGCTTCTTTGATAGTTTTCATGAATTCGGTGCTGGGTACCTTGTATCCTCCTTCCCCTTGTATTGGTTCTGTTATGATGTAAGCTAGTCCTTTGGTGTTTCTTATTTTTTCTCCAGCTTTTTCCGCTGCTCCGCATCTGCATTTTCCTTCGTGTTCTTTTCCGCAGTTGCAGAATGGAGCTGTTTTTATTCCAGGTATCTTTGGATATCCTTTTCTGTATTTTTCTTTGCTTGTGGTTAGTGTTAGAGCTCCTAGGGTTCTGCCGTGGAATGATCCTTTAAAGCATATTCCTTTATTCTTTCCTTTTTTGTATTTTTTATCGTAACTTATCTTTATTGCGTTTTCTACTGCTTCTGCTCCTGAATTGACTGTGAATACTGTGTCCATATTGAATTTTTCTGTTGTTTCCACTAGTTTTTCCTGCAGTTCTGCTGGGCCTGGGACTTTGTTCTTTACGTAGAAGTCCTGTCCGGCTATTTTTATAGGGTCCTTTATTTCGTATTCTTCCAGAGCTTTCTCCATTTCAGGATGATTGTATCCTAGTGGTGTTGATGATGCGTGTTGAGCGAAATCCAAGAATACATTTCCGTCTATATCTTTGCAGAAAGGTCCTTTTGCTTCTTCTAGATAGTCCCATGCTAGTGGGTGAGCGTGTGTTGTTTTTGCTCCGTTTTCATGGAATTTATCTCTGTACTTCAGGCTTTTTTCGAGTTTTTTTACTTTCGGTTCTGTTCTTTCTCTATCCATTTTTTAATCTCCTTGATTTTTGTTTAATCTAGGAATTTTAATAATAGTACGGCTATTATAGTTAATGCTATGATCTGCATTGATCCAAATATCCAGAAATCAGTGAAGAAAACAAGGAATATTATTGCTCCTATTATTACAGTTACTTTTGAACCTGTATTTAGTACTTTGTGAACGTATAATACTAATATTACAGCTATTATAACTCTGGCGTAGAAAAAGAATTCGGATAGTTTTCCAAATGGGTCAAATAATCTGCTAAGAGGGTTGAATAGTACTGGAGGCAGAATTGAAGGAATTATATTTTTTATAGGTCCTTTTTCTATCATATCTCTTCACTTGTTTTGATAATGTTCTCTGGATTTATATGTTTTATTGATTATCTCTATTACTATTTCTTCCAATTCTTATGGACAGGGCAGTATAGTTTTTTAAACTGCTAGGTGCTTTTATTGTTCATGTGGAGTCGAGAACAGATACAGATGCATAGAGAAGCCGCAAAATTATTAGATGAGGTTAAAAATTTAGCTTTCGATTATTTAAAAGATAATCCTGGTTCCATGGAATACGAAGTACAAGGATTAATAATTGATGAGCTTCAAAAGAGATCTATGGATGCTAACAGAGATCTAGTTATGGTTGCTTTCCGTGGGAATACGGAAGAGATACATAACTTCCCTTCTAAGGAATCCAAAGGTCTAAAAGAAGATTCAAATGTCTGGATAGACATATGGTCTTCCTTAGATATGGAAGAAGCTCCTTTTGCCGATATTACGTGGATGGGTTATCACGGGAACGAAATCCCAAAGAAGCTTTTGGAAATATTCAATATAGTTATTGAGGCTCGGGAAAAAGCCTTGAACTACTTAGAAAATAATCTAAACCAGGGTAAGATTCCAAAAGGTAAAGAAGTAGATAAGGTAGTTAAAAAATGCATAAAGGAAGGAGGATACGGGAAAGGAATAAAACATAATTCAGGCCATCCTCTCGGAATAGAGAATTGCCATGGTGATGGATTAGATATATATGAAGAAAACAGTGAGAGACTGGAAAGAAACTTGGGTTACGCCCTGGAGCCAGGTATATACCTCGAAGGAACGGATTTCGGAGCCAGAAGCGAGATAAACTTCATTATAAGAGATGGAAAAGAACTGGAAATCACCACGCCTAGGCAGTTCGAGATAGTGAAGATATAGAGATGTGAAGAGGTAAAAATAGATTATATTCTTGAGTTTCTGGATTAAGACTGGTAATTGCTATTCAGTATTCGGAGGAGTTAACTTTTTCACATTTGTTTTTCTAATCTTTCTATTTCTCTTTCTATTTGTTCTCTTGCTTCTTTCATCTTATCCATTTCTTTAGGTGTGAGGGTTTTACCCAATTTTAGTTTAAGCTCTTTTACATTTTCACTCATTCTTTTTTCAGCTGTTTCCTTCTCCTTTCCTTCTTTTTCCTTAGCTTGTTTTTGGTATATCTCCTGTGCTTCGTCCAACCTTCCTTGACTTTTTAATTCAATTGCTTTTTCCAGCTCCTTCTTCATTTCTTTTAATTCCTTTAAATCCTGGCGCTCTCGACTTTTAACTCTTTCTGCTTGCCTTCTTACTCCCTCTTCTCCGTAACCTCTTAGCTCTTCAAGTTCTTTAGCTTTTTCTTCTGTTTTAAGTGCTGGCTCCATATATTTTGATCTTCTTTTAGGTTTTTTAGATCCTTCTGAACTGGCTAGAGATCTTTTTCTAGCTTTTTCTGTTTTTTCAAGTAGCTCTACCATTTCGTGTTCTCCAGCATTCTCTAGTTTCTCTTTTAGGCTTTCTACTTTTTCTGGTTTTCTACTAAGTCTTTTTATTTCTTCTGCCATTTCTTGCTTTCCAGTGTTTTTTAGTCTTTCTTCTAGTTTTTCTACTTTTTTCTCGAATCTTTCTTTTTTCTCTTTAAATTCTTCTTTGTAGATTTCCTGTGCTTTTTCGTATCTTCCCCTGCTTTTTCCTTCTAATTTTTCCTTTCGAGCCTCTTTCTCCCGTACTTTTTCTTTTAGTTTCTCTCTGTCTATATTCATTTCTTTCATTCTTGCTTCCATTTCTTTCCATTTTTTTTCTAACTCCTTTCTTTTTGCTTTTCTTTTTTTACCCATATTAATCTATGTAATTGTATAAATTTTGTTCTTTTTAAACTTGGAGGGGTAGGTGTGGGGAATACCTTTGAGATTTGAAGAATTATTCGGACGTCGGGGAAGGGATTTGAACCCTCGACCGCACGGTTAACAGCCATGTGCTCTTCCAACTGAGCTACCCCGACTTAAAATCTATTTGAAAATTTAATTTTTACCTGTCTTTTTTGGAGAAATCCAAGTATAAGAATCTTTACCGCAGTATATAAAAACTACCTTTGATTAATATATAATGATGGTCTTTGTAATATAAAGATTTGAGGTGTCTTCATGGTGGAGAACAGCGATGTGATTTCGGACGAGGTAGAGGTCGATGGAAAGAAGTATAGAGTTTCCACGGTCAAGCTACTCGTAGAAGAATTTGAAGGTTTTCTTACAGAAGAAGCTGAAGACCAGATAGAAGAAGAAGGTATGTATGAGACAAGTATCTTCCCTTTTGAGGAGGGGGAGGGGGAAGTGGAACCTGATCTAAGTAAAACTCTTTATATGGATAGATATAAATCTGAGGAAGAGGCTAAAAAAGGTCATAAGAGAATTTTGAAGAAGCTTGAGAAGGGGGAACTGGATTTAGAAGATTAAAAAATAGTTATTTTTATTTTCTTAAACTGGGTTTTCTTTGTTAAGGTAGAAGTATACTGTTCTTACTGGTACTTCCATGTTTTCGCTTATTTCTTTTACTGATTTACCTTTTTCTCTGAGTTCTAGCATTCTTTCTATTTCTTCTTCTGAGTATTTTTTTGGTCTTCCAGGTGAGAAGTCTCCTGGTTCTAACTGGACGCCTTGGTCTTTTAGTTTTTTAGCTACTTTTTCCCCGACTTGGTAGTAGAGACTTTCAGGACATTTGAGTTTTTTGAGGGTTTCTGCTCTTTCCAGTATTTCTTCAGTTATCTCTTGAGTTGGTCTTAGAGAAATGTAAATTTCTTCTTCGTTTCCTTCTATTTCTTCGAGTTTTTCGAAGAGTTCTTCTTTATCGTTACATTTTATTACTTCCATTTTGATTTCACCTAGGTGAGCTTATGTAATTATTTTATGTCCGTAATTATTATTGATTTTGACTTTTATTAAGGTTTTGTTAATTCCTTTATTTAGTTTTTACTTTTCAGGGTAGGAATTCTTTGTTCTCTATTTTTTCAGGCAGATATTTTTCTGCTACGAATTCTAGTGATTTGTTTGCTAGTGCTTGCTGTTCTATTCTCACGCCCTTTTTCTTCATTTTTTTCATTTGTTTTACCCATTCTGGGTGGTGTTGGAACCATTCGTAGTTTAGGTTGTGTTCTAGTTTTTTCCTTGCTCCTTCTCCTAGGTTTTCTGTCACGTTTTGTAGGTCGTATCTGTCTATATCGTCCATTGTCATGCCTATATATTTTGCTTCTGGTATGGCGTATCTTTTGTTTATGTGTGCTAGCTGCATTGAACCGTGTTTTATCACGCTGTGGATGTAGAATCCGTAAGGATCTCCATCTACGAATACTATTACTGGTAGTCCTGTTTCTTTTTGAAGTCTGTTAACGAATCTTCTTACTCCTCTTGGTGGGACTCCTTCTCCTGTTACTAGTAATGAGTCTAGAGATTCGTAGGCTTCTTCTTCTATTAGCCTTGATTGCATAGCGTCGTTCTCTATGAATATTATTCTTTCTGCATCATAGTCCACTATCTCTACATCTTCTACGTTTCCAGGTATGCTCCATCCTCCTTTTCCTAGTTCTTTACAGGAAAATTCGTCTCCTGCTTGCTTTATGGTTATGTCTCCGTAGACTGATCCTCTTTTCTTTGCCCCTATGTTTAGTTTTGATCTTGGGATGTTGAGCATGGCTTCTATATCGTCTATTACTGCGCTTGATTCGTCATCGTCTTCCCAAGTGTTTTTGTTCGTTCCAGGTAGTTTGTGTTTTAGGTTGTAGTATAGCTCTCTTTTCCCTACTGTTCTATCGTTTTCTATGTATTCTCTCGCTGCTTTTGCTACCAGTAGGGTTTGCATGAATTTTCTTACGTGTGATGCGTTTATGAATGATCTTGTGGATTTTTTACCTGTTATGTCTACTATTTCGGTTTTTTCATCGAATTCTACGTTTGATCTTGTTCTGCTTGGTATTTGAAAGGAGGGTGCTTCTCCTTTTTCTACTTGTTCCATCAATTGTTTTCCGAATTCTTCTAGTTTCTCAACGGTTTCTTTTTGTGTTTTTTCAGCCATTTTTATCACCTTTATTTTATATTTTCATTCTTCCAAGTCGGAGAATCTTTGTTTTACTACTGCTTCTAATCTTTTCTGTATTTTTTCCTGGTTTTCTCCGGTTATTTCAGCTAGTGATTTTGCTGTTTCAGGTATGTATGTTTCGAATGTTTTCTTTTTCTGTAGTCTTTGTTTCTTTTTTCTTTTTCCTTTTAGGTATTTTCCGAGTTTTCTACCTGCTTTCATTAGTGCTAATCTTATTTCTTTCACTATCTCTTCTTCGTCGGCTATTGCTTTTTTACCTGCTCCTATGTATGGGACGTGGATGGATGTGAAGTTCACTAGTACGGTTAGAGGGGTATTTTCCTTTACTCCGTATCTGTCCCAGTCCACTGATTGTGATGCTTTGGTTATTGCGCATGTTCCTTTGTTGAATAGAAGCGGTACTCTGTTTGAGAATCTTATTATTTCCATTTCGTCGTCTCCGTTGTTGTTTCCTGCTTTCCCTCCATAGGCTATTGCTGTTTCTACTACAAATGGTACTCCTCCTCTGTATACTTTTGGTTTTCTCTCTATTACTGCTTTGAATTCTGGTTCTAATTGTTCTTCTACTGCTTTTTCCAGTCTTTTTTCTCCTATTGGAACTAATACATCGGTAGGGGGTCTCATGAAGTCTATTTCTTCGAATGTGTTTACTAATTCTTCTGCTTCGTCCCATTCTAGGTCTTTTGGTCTTTTGTCAAGGTCAAAGCTGACTTTTTTCTGTATTTTTTTAGCTTTATTTCCGCTTATTCTTGTGAAGTCGTTTTTTAGGAATGATTTGATTTTTCTTGATTGGGATTGGACTGCGTATCCTAGTAAATCATCTGTTGTGATTCCTTTTGGATGTGGTTTGGCTTCTTTTGGTCTTTTAGGCAGATCTTTTACAGCTCTGTCGTATATCTCTGTTTTTCCTTCCGGGTCTACGTAGGTTAGTTTTAGATGGGGGTTCGCTATGACTGTTCTTCTGAGGTATTCGTCTACTCCGTATTGTCCTTTCTGGTATAATACATTTTTTACTTCTGTTTCTAGTCTGGTTCCTTTCATTTCTCCGCTGTATCTTTTCTTGTTGTCCAGTGTTGCTCTATTTTTCTGCACATCTATTGATAAGTCACATTCTAGTATTTCTCCGTCTCCTTTGCTTGTTATTACTTTAGTAGGTTTCCCTGTGGTTACTTGTCCGAACATCACTGCTCCTGCTGCTCCTATTCCTTGTTGTCCTCTTTGTTGCATGAATCTATGAAATTTTGTTCCTGCTAGCATCTGTCCGAATGCTTTTCCTATGTAGTTTTCAGGTATTCCTGGTCCGTTGTCTTCTGTTATTACTTTGTAGTGTTCTGGTCCCATTTCTTCTATTTTTACGTAGACTTCTGGTAGGTTGTCTTCTTCTTCCTCTACTGCGTCTATGGCATTGGTTACGTATTCGTGTACTACTGTGGTTAGGCTCTTTATTTTTCCAGAGTATCCTAGCATCTGTCTATTTTTCTTGAAAAATTCGGCTACTGAATGTTCTTTGAATTCTTGGAATTGTTGGGGTTCCGGCATTTTCGCGTCACCTGAGGTGTTGAATTTTATCTTCTTGTTTTGTTTTAGTTTTTTTCTTTTTGTTTTGTTTTTTTATGGTTTCTTTTTTGTATTTTCTCTTTAGAATTCCCTTATTGTTTTTTTGTTCTCGTGTTTTTTGTACCTTTTGGTTTTTTATCTTTCTGTCTCTTTCTTTTTATAGTGTTTTTTGTCTTTTTACCATGTTTTTTTACTTCTTTCTTCTTCTAGTTCTCTGTAGACTGAATTGTGTGGTGTTCCTTGTATTATCTTTTTTATTCCTCTTTTCGCTAGGTTTATTTGATCTATTTTTCCTATTATAGATGCTTTTTTTCCTCTTATTGATATGTCTGTCTTTGTTAGTCTTTCGATATTTTTCCTGGTTTTTCCTTTTTTTCCTATTATCCTTGATTTTATCCGCTTCAAGTCTTTTTTAGATTTTTTTGAATGTTCTGATATGTCTATTGTATCTATGTAGGTATCTTTTTCCAGTAGTTTGAATGATTTTTTCGGTGAGAATCCTTTTGCTATTGCTTTGATCACATCTATGGCTCTTATTGATTTTTCCGGTGATCTACCCATGTATCGGGTTAGTGTTACTTCTCCTGTTTCTGAATCTATTTCGAGATCTACGTCTGCTTTTTTTTCTGTTTTTTTCTTTGTTTTTCCTTTTTTACCTATTAATGCACCTATTCTATCTTCTGGAACTTTCATCTCTTTTTCTATTTCTTCTGCTTCTTTTAGAGCTATTGGAATCACTTCCTTTATTTCATTCTTTATCCATACTTCTATGTTTCCTTTTTCAACTTCTTCAAGTTCTTTTTTACCGTGTATCCCTGTGGTTAGAGCTACAACATCTGTTCCTGCGTTTTTACCTGCTTTTACATCTACTTTGTGGTCTCCAACATATAATGTTTCTTTTGGATTTATTCCGAGCATTTTACAGGCTTTTTCTATTGGTTCTGAGCTAGGTTTAGTCTCTTCAACATCGTCTCCTCCAATTAGAACATTGTAATCTATTTCAGGATATGTTTCTAGGCTTGATAGGGCTTCGGATCTTTTTTTGGTGGTTGCTATTCCTATTTCTATTCCCTCTTCTTCCAGTTTTCTCAAGGTTTCCTCTACTCCAGGGTATGGTTCGCTTTCTTCATTGTATTTTAGGTAGTGTCTGGTGTAGTCTTCACTTACTTTTTCAGCTTCTTCCTCTGAAATGTTCATTATTCTTTGTAAAGATTCTGCTAGAGGGTATCCTATTATTTTTTCCTTTATATCTTCTTCAGAAAGTTTTTCATAATCATTACTTTCTAGAGCTTTGTTTATTGATTCTATAATTGCATCTAGAGTTATCAAAGTCCCATCCATGTCGAATATAACTGCTTTGTATCTCTTCATCTTATTTCCTCTTTTTTGTTTTAAAGTATTCCTTTGATAAAAGTATTTTGGAACTCACTGAATTAATATCCTTTATATAAATGATTATCTATATTTGTATAGTCTCGAAGTATTTATCCCGGGTATAGGGTTGGTTATTAATTGGGTTTGGGGTTCCGAGAAGGTAAAGTATATATAGTAGGCTTTCTTAAATATTCTATACTTCACCCGATGCTGAGGAGCACTTTGACTGCTCGTTGTGAGCGGTTGAGGATTCGATAGCTCCAGGACATAGATATTGTGATCTGGAAAAAAGATGATAAACACGTGAGGTGACCAATATCTTAAGTAACAAAGATAAAAGTAAAATAAGGAAAGCTATGGATAAAATGAGTAAGGATGCAAAGAAAGGAAAATTGAAAGGGACGGATGGACAAATTTTATAGATAAATCTTTTTAGTATATCTAAAAAAAAAAGGAGAGTTTTTCTCTCCTTGGTTTTTTATCTTTTTTTGGTTTTATATTTAATTCAAGACTTGTTTTAATCCTGTTTGAATTTACGTTGGTTCGAAATTTTCTTCAGGTTTTTCAAGTCTCTTTGTAGAAATTCTTCAGCTTTAGGGTGTTTTTTGCTCACTGCTTGCCCCATGTCTATTATTACTGGTTCTTGATTTTGTATAAGGATGTTGAATTCACTAAAATCGCTATGAACTAATCCTGCTTCTTCATATAGTAGGTCTAAGTATTCTTTTAGTTTTTCTATAATCTTTTTTGGTTCTTCTATTTTAGCGTCTTTGAGAAGAGGTGCGGGTGAACCGTCTTCTTTACCTATATACTCCATTACTAGAACATTATTAATTGCTTTAATTGGTTTTGGACATCTTACTCCTGCTTCTCTTGCATCTCTTAGGTTTCTGTATTCTTTTTTACACCACTGTTTTATTATGCCTCTTCTTGAGCTTTTTACTTCTTCAAATCTTGGATCGTGAACTAAATATTTTTTCTTTTTCTTGAATCTGGTTGTTTCTATCCTGTATATCTTTACCGCTACGTTTTCATCATCTCTGGTTGTTCCCCTATATACGTCTGCTTCCTTCCCGGTTGATACTGGGAAGTCTAGAGTATCGAAGTATCCTTTGCTCTGTAATTTATATATTGTCTTCTTGGTATATTTATCGAATACTCCTGATTCTATCTTTTTATCTGCTTCTATTTTTTGGGTCATATGTTAAATAATAAATCATTCTCTATATTAAGAGTTTGCTTAGGTTCATTTAGAATTGGTTTCAAAAGAATTGAAAATAGGACGAATAAGATTGGATAAGGTTTGTTTCTTTTAGTATCTGGCTTGGTTTTTTATTTTTAACTTGCTGATTTCTTTTTTTTCTCTTTTCCTTTTTTCCATACCTTTTTGACAAATGATTTTTCTCTTTCACTCCATTCTGCGGAATTTAATAGCTTTTTTAATTGTTTTAAAGTTAGATCCTCTACATTATTGATTCCTGTATTCCTTTTTATTTTTCTTTTTACTTTTTTTGGATTTATTTTATCTGCTTTTTTAACTCCTTTGTCTGATGAGAACTTTATTCTATCTTTAAATTTTCTTTTTTTCTTTTTATTCATCGATATCACATTATTTTTTAAAGACTTATCTTTTTAATCTTTTTGCATTTTCTAGTCTGATTCTCCTCGATCCCTACGCTTCCTCTCTCAAACCAGCATTTATTTTAATATACTTCTTCCTTTAAATCTTTTTGTAAAAAAGTTATTATTAAGAATAAATATAGTGATCAACTTATCTATTTCAGAGGTTTTTGAATGGTATATGAATACGAAAAAGAAACACTGAGTAATGGCTTAGAAGTCATAATCGAACCAAGGCCCGAGAGAAAAGTTGTTGGAATCGAACTAATGGTGAAATCTGGATCTATGAATCAGAGTGAAGATAATAGAGGGATCATGCACCTTATAGAACATCTGCTTGGTAATGGATCTGAAAACTATCCGGGTAAAGGAGAGGCGGAAGAAGAAATCACGAAAAGAGGAGGATACATAAACATGGGAACCACAAGCCTTGACACCACGGTTGAAGGAACTGTTAACAAAGAAGATAAAGATAAACTGATCAATACAATGATAGATATTGCTTTCAAATCCAAATTAAAATACTTTAAGGAAGAAAAAGAGATAATAGAAGCTGAAATACTTGAATTTAAAGATGATGAAGAAGAAATAGTGGAGAAAAATCTTGAAAAGATAATGTACGAAAATAATTACCTATTAGATATTCTTGGGACAACTGAAACTGTGAAATCACTGGAAAAACAACAAGTAAAGGAACTATACAAAGATATTTTCCACCCTAATAATGCATCAATATCCTTAGTAGGTCCTTTAGAAAAAGAAGAAACACTGGATAAAATAGAAAAACTAACTAAAGATCTTAAAAAGAAAAAAGAACCTGAAAGAAAAAAACTAAAGTTAATTGAAAATCCTGAAGATATTTTAGAAGAAAAGGAATGTTCTTCAACTTATCTACGTACAGGTATACATCTACCAGGGAGAAAATTTGAATCTAAAGATTATTGGAATATTTTAATGCTCAATGAAATTTTAGGATCCTCTGAGGATATAAGTTTCCTGTATAAAAAACTCAGAAAGGATAAAAACCTAGTTTACCACGTTCATTCTCTCCTTGGAGAAAAAGAAGAAGCTTGTTCCATAGAAATGGAAACCAGTTTCGAGCCTAAAAAACGGGAAAAAGTGGAAGAGAACATGAAAAAAGTAATAAAGAATTTACCTGAAAATCTAGATGAAGAAAAGCTAAGAGAATTCAAGTCCTATGTAAAAGGAGAAGAAAAAATGATGAGAGACGATGTTCTATTTGAAGCATCTGAACTCAATGACTTTAATCTCTATAATTGCTTGAGTTATCTAAACGAGAAGATTAATAAAATCGAAGAGATAGAATTAGAGGAAATAAAGGAAACTGCAGATAAATACTTAAAAACCAGTGAACTATTCACCTCGGTAGTAAAGCCACCGTGATCTATCCTATCATTGATCTTCTTTTGTCTCTATACCTGCTTTATTTAATCTCACCATAGCTCCACCGTAATCCTTTACTTTTTCAGGCTCGAAATTAACGAAATAAGGATTTATCCCGGCTAATTTTTCCCTCAATCTATTTACCTCTTTGCTGGTGGAGAAAGATATCATTACTGCTGGATGACAATCTATCTCATAATCCAAAAGATTTTTAAGAGAATTTAATTGAAGTTTAAATCCTCTAGAGTCTGCTTGAGTTAATTTAGAGAACTGTTCGGGGCTGCATCCTTTTATACTTACTCTAGCTCTTAAAAAATTTTTAAAATCAGATAGTTCTTCCACGTATCCTATATCCTCCCCGAGTAATAATCCGTTTGTTTCAAGAATGAAATCTAATTTTGTCTCCTGTAGTTCTGTTAATACTCTTAGAAGATGTTCTTTTCCTATGGTTGGTTCATTACCGCTTATTCGTACTTTATCGTAGTTATTTTCTTCTGCTATCTTGATTAGTTTTCCAGATACTTCTCCTGGTTCTTTGAATTTTCCTGAATTTTCAGGATTATTCGTTTTGTTCCAAGCCCAGCAGAATAGGCATCTCAGATTACATCCGACGCAGTCTCCTGTGGCTATTCCTCCGTAGAACTTTGTGTCTCTGAATCTGTAGTATTTTCTTTCTTTTTTACCTTGTTTGTCTCTGCATACTTTTTCTTTAGTTTCCTTTGATAGTTCTATGGGGTCCATCATTCAACATCTATCTCTTACACTGTATTTTTATCACTTTTTTCTTCTCCGGTAGTTCATCTATTTCTGCTGTATCTTCTTTGCTTACTACGTATCCTTCCTGCATTGCTGCTTGTATGAATTCGTCATCGCTTGATATGTCCACTGTTAATCCGGGTACTTTGTAGTGCATTGGAATTGTTATCTCTGGATCGAGCTGTTTCACTGTTTCCAGTGCTTCTTCTCCGTCTATCGTGTAGTTTCCTCCCACCGGAATCAGAAGTATATCTACTGGTTTTATCTCATTGACTTTTTCTTCACTCAGCAAGTGTCCTAAGTCTCCTAGGTGTACTATTTTAAATCCTTCTAGATCAAATTTATAGATTGTGTTTTTTCCTCTTTTTGATCCTTCTGCTTTATCATGATAGCTATCAAAACCTTCTACATTAATTCCTTCAATGTTTCTTGATCCTGGTTCTTTTACTACTTCTGTATCCTTCTTTTTAACAATGTCTACTCCCGCCGAATGGTCAAAGTGGTCGTGTGAAACGGTCACTACGTCTCCTTTTACTCCTGGTTCTTCTAGACCAACTCCTTCTCCATCGTGTGGGTCAGTTACAATTATTTTGGAGTTCCTTATTTCAAAGCAAGCTTGTCCTAGCCATTTGAAATGAACCATGTTTCTACCCTCCTGTTTTCCATATTTGCCAAACTCTATATGCATTTGTAAAAGGGTTTTTCTAGATTTTTATCTCTATGGGTTTTACTGGTATTGGTCGAGAATTAGTAGATATAAAAAAATTGAATTAAGATATTAAAATAGATTTTTCAGTATAGTTTTCAACTGATATTTCCTTAGAAGAGATCTCTAGAAGATCTTGAGCTTTTTATACTTTTTCTACGTTTACTGCTTTTAATCCTCTGTCGCCTTCTTCGGTTTCGAATTCTACTTCGTCGCCTTCTTCTACGGATTCTACGTCTAGGTCACTGACATGGAAAAATACGTCTTCTCCTTCGTCTTCTGGAGTTATGAATCCGTATTTTTTTCTGTCGTGGAAAAATTTTATCGTTCCTTTCAAAATAAACACCTCCTTAAATACTACTATATGTAAGTTACATTAGTTCACGCGTCCTTTATAAAGGTGGAGTAATTATAAAGATATTAAAGTAAATTCATTTAAAGTGATTTGATATGGAAGAAGAAAGTTCAAAGAGATATAAGGTTTTCAGATCAGATGAGGGGGAAGTAGAGGAACCTGAAGGAGAAAAGATACGTGAAGTATTTTCTGATGGTGATATTGGAATAGCTGAAGCTGAAATAAGGGATGCTAATCTACATTATCATGAAGAAATGGAAGAGATCTACTATGTAGTGGAAGGGAAAGGGCAGATGGTTTTAGATGGTGAGGAGATTAATCTGGATAAAGGAGATTTAATCTATATTTCTCCTGATGTGGAGCATAGGGCTCACGGGGACTTCAAGGTCTTAGTGATAAGTAAGCCTCCCTGGTCAAAAGAAGATCATATTCTAGTTGGTTAAAGAGCTTGAAGCCTCGGATGGGATTTGAACCCACGGCATCCTCCTTTCTCAAACCCTTTATTTTGGAGTGAAGTCCTTTTACAAAGGGCTCTACGAGGGAGGTGCTCTACCACTGAGCTACCGAGGCATATTTGGTAGATGAAGTGTTCCTCTATTCGTTTGAGATGATTATTTTTAAGTTATTAGAGAATTATATACTTTGAGGTTGATCTCTGTAGGTGTTCTTTAGTAGGAGGAGAGAGAATTAGCGACCCGTGGCTGTGTTTAAGATGGTTGTTTATATCTTTTTTTAGTTTTTATAAGCCTTCGCTGGTCAGTGTTTTTTGGATGTAGATGGATTCTTTGCTTCCTATTGTCTTCTTTGACTGTAGTTTTTGCTTGGCTTTTCTCCCTTGTTTTCTTATTCTCTCAAACTCTTTTCTTTTTCTTTCTATGAAAAAATCTATTATCTCTTCTTTGGTCTTTGAGATGTATCTTTTTGGTCTTTCTTTGGTAGATATCAAGAGATTCATATTTTCAAGTTCTTTCAATATGGAGTAGACTTTTGAATAAGGTACCTTTGATTTTTCAGATACTTCTTGAGCTGTCATATCTCCATTTTCTATCAGGCAGGCTAGGCAACGGGCTTGATATTCCTGTAAACCTAGTTTTGATAATTCTTCCCATTCACACATCTGAATCCACCTCCTTGAAAATAGATATGAGTTTGACTAGTATTGAATTTTGTTCGGTTCTAAAGAAAGCGAGAGAGAGCCCTCTGTGAGATGTTGGAGGCTCCGCCTCCAGTTCATTGATCCTAGTGAGGGCTTTTGAATTCATGAGGATTAATTGATAAATTTTTCTCGGATAGAAGTTTTAGAGTACTACCTATAGAATGCTCTAGATCGTTATCGTATTGATACTTTGATCTGTAGAAATCTTCTTGAATGTATTGATCAACAGCATCTGCTGCTTCAGGGTAACTTAATTCTATGTCCTTGGGCATGTTTTTTATTACGGCACTCTACTTTTATAAAGATACTGGAACTCAAATGAACTGAACCTAGTTTATTTTATCCTTCCACGCATTTGTTCTCTATACAGGTGAGTTCTTCAAAACAAGCTCTTTCTTCACAGCATTCTCCGCCTAGGTATCCGCATTCAGTTCTTTCTATGAAGACTTGAGTAAATATGTAGTTGGTTTCGGTTGGATCCGTTACTATTCCCATACCTGCTTCAGTAAAATTTGGGTCTAAGATGTTTTTTCTATGACCTTCGCTGTCCATCCATCCTTCAACGGATTCTTCAGCGATCTCTGTATTATTCATGTATGATACTGGTTCTTTTGTTTCTACGTTGATCCTTTTTACTGATCCTATGCCTGCTACATTTTCTGCTGATCTTCTAAAGTAATGTATCCCTGCTTTTTCCAGTCTGTGTTTATGTTTTTCTCCGTCTCTACCTTCGTGGTTTATGTATATATCTTGTTCATGGTCATAGCCGTGGTTTTCTTCTCTGTTGGCTAGGTATTCGCTGTGTTTTCTAGCTACTGATGCTAGTTCTGAATTCCAATCTAATTCTTCCAGGTCTTTTTGTTCTCTTTCTTTGTTTATTAGTTGATGAGTGTGGTTTTCTAGTTTAGTTGCATTTATTTGAGGTGGGTCCACTTCTATATGTTCGTGGGTCTCTCTATCTTTTTCTGCTTCATCAATACTTGTTCTTGGAGTGATCTCTGTTTCTTCTATATAGATGAAAAGATAGGATATTAGTATGATTGTCAGGATCAGTATTATGATGATTCCTATTTTTCCATTTTTTCCTTTTTTCATTTTTCCACTCTTTTTAGGTGTTAAATAATATGTTTTCTCTAAATAAAAGTATCTGGTAATTCAGTAGGTGTTTTTTATTTTAGATGAAGAGATTTTGGAAAAAGATTTTTACCTTAGAGATCCTGATGAAGTTGCTGAGGATCTCCTCGGTAAATTGATGGTTCGAGAGGTTGATGGTGAAGTTCTTTCTGGTTACGTGGTAGAGACTGAGGCTTACTTTGGTAGAGATGATCCTGCTTCCCGCGCTGCTCAGAATGGTAAGACTGATATGACTGAGGTGATGTGGGGCGAGCCTGGAACCGTGTTTGTTTATATGGTTCACGGTCACTGGATGCTCAATGTGGTTACCGGGAGAGAAGGTGAACCCAGCGCAGTCCTGTTCAGAGCTCTTGAGCCTGAAGATGGTGTGGATATTATGAGAGATAATAGAGGACGTAGGGATTTAGAGGAATTGTGTTCGGGTCCTGGTAAGCTCACTCAGGCCTTGGATATAGGTAAAGATTTGAATAAAGCTAATTTCTGCACTGAGGAAAATCTCTTTATTGTTGATGAAGATTTTGAAGACTTTGAGATTGGTAGGAGTAAGAGGATAGGTGTTTCCGAGGATCTAGAAGAGCCGATGAGGTTTTATTTAGGGGATAGTGAGTTTACTTCTAGGTAGTATTTTTTCTTTATAATCCGCGTCTTTCTTTTACTTTTCCATCCTTCAGCTCCAGTACTTTGTCGTCCGGCTTTATGTACTCAGTGTCGTGTGTGACTATTAAGAATGGTTTTTTCTCTTCTCTGTTTATCTTTCTCATGCTTTTGTAAAGCCTTGCTCCTGTTTCGGTGTCTAGTTCTCCTGTAGGTTCGTCCGCTAGAACCATATCTGGTTGTTTTATCAGTGCTCTAGCTACTGTTACTCTTTGTATCTCTCCTCCAGATAGTTCTGTTGGTGTATGATTTACTCTGTCTCCTAATCCTACTTCTTTCAGTAGTTCTATCCCTCTTTTCTTGTCTTGGGGTGTGACTCCTTCGGGTTGTAGGGGTACCAATATGTTTTCCAATGCTGTTAAGCTAGATTTTAATTGGTATGATTGGAATATGAATCCTATTCTTTTCCTACGGAACATGGATTGTTGATATTCTGTGAATTTACTTATTTCTTTTCCTCGGAAGAGTATTTTCCCTTTTGTGGGTTTGTCTAGTGCTCCTAGGAGATTCAATAGAGTTGTTTTTCCTGATCCGCTTGGTCCTACTACGAAGGTGAAGTCTCCTTCGTTTATCTCTACGTCTACTCCTCTGAGTGCTTTTACTGTGGTTTCTCCGAGCTTGTAGTATTTGTGCAGGTTTTTTCCTTCTAGCATTTTTATCACTTTTTTCTGTTTTTTTATCAGTCTCTTATGGCTTCCACTGGGTCCAGTTTGGCGGCTTTCCACGCTGGGTAGATTCCTCCTATTAGTCCGAGCACTATTGATAATACGATTGCTATTACTATTAATTCTGGTGTTATCACTACTGGGAAAGGTAATGCTGTTTTTTCAAGCCCTATAGCTGCTCCTATTCCTAATACTGTTCCCAAGAGTCCTCCTATTATTCCTAAGTAGAGAGATTCTAGTGATACTAGTTTTATTATATTGTTTTTTGTCCATCCCATTGCTTTGAGAACTCCAAATTCCTGCATTCTTTCCATCACGCTCATCAGCATCGTGTTTAGTATACCTATTGCTCCTACTAGTACTGCTATGAATGAAATTGCCACGAAAAAGGTTCTTATTTGCCCTAGTACTTCGTCTATGTCTTCTTGGAATTCCGCCATGGAAGAGGCTTCTATGTCATCTATCTGGAACTCTATCCTGTCCGATATTTCTTCCGCTCTTGCTGGATCCTCCACTCCTACCTGGAAGTACACGACCTCGTCATCATCCAATCCCATCATATCTCTAGCTGTTTCTACCGGTATTACATAAGCCATGTCCAGGAACTCCGTGCCTGTTTCGTATATCCCTACTACTGTGAAGTCCTCTCCGTCGACACTTATCCTGCTTCCAACTCTTTTATTATATTCATCTGCTATGTCTTCCGATATCAATATGTTGTGTCCTGTTCTGCTGTCCAGAAAGCTTCCTCTTTTCAGGTTCTCTTTGTAAGGTCCTCCGTCAGCCCTTTCCATCTCTTGGGATGGGTCTATTCCGTATAAAAATCCTCCTAGCATAGGTCCCATTTGTGCTTCCGGCTCTTCTCCTTCTACTTTTGTGACTAATCCTTCTACTATTGGGGATGCTACTGTAACTCCTGTTACTGATTCTATTTCGTTCTTCTTCTCCATGTCTAAGCGTGATTGCATCTCGAATTTGTCTTCTTCCTGTACTATGATTCCTGTCATGCCTTCGAAGCTTTCTTCCACGCTTTGGGTTATTCCTGCGCTTATAGATACTAGAGAGATCAGTCCTACTATAGCTATGGATAGACCTATTATCGCCAGTATGGATCTGGATCTGTTCTGGAGAATGTTCTTCAGGGCTATCTTATACATTTTTCTCCCTTTTCTACCTCTTTACTAGTACCAGGTCTCTAAGAGGTTTATCTCTTGAGAAGTCTTTGGGGATTATACTTCTACTTCTTTTGCTTCTTTGGATTTCTTAATCTTCCTGTAGATTAGGAATGCTACTATGATTGCTACTATGGCTGCTATTATTAGGGTTGTATAGTCTTCTTCTTCTGGACCTATGTAAACTGTGTCGGTAAATTCTTCTGTGTATTCTTTTCCTGTTTTGTCTTCGTAGGTGACTGTGTATTTTATTTCGTGTTCTCCTGGTTCTGTGAAGGTTAGGTCCATGACTGCTGTTCCTGTTCCTCCGTCTTTGTCTATGGTTCCTATGTGTGATCTACTATCTCCTTCGAATTTTCCTTCTTCTAGTTTTAGGGTGGTTGCTCTGGCGTCTCCTTCTCCTATGTTTTCCAGTTGTATGGAGATTGATATTCTATCTCCTGCTCTTGGTTCTTCTTCTGCTGTTGATAATCCTCCTTCTATTACTCTTGGTTCTCCTTCTACTGTGACTGTGAATTTGTTTTTCTCTATTTCTCTTTGTCCTCCTCCTTCTACTCTTGCTACTGCTGGATATATTTTATTGTCGGCTGATATGCTTGTTTTTCCTGTGAATTCTATTGTCTGTGTTTCTCCTGGGTGTAGGTAGTCTATTGTCTTGTGCTGTCTTTTCCAGTGTATTGCTTCTTCTATTCCTACTTCGTAACCTTCTTCCATCATTTCTTCTTCTGTTGCTGTTCTTTCTTGAGCTGCTAGAGTGTCCATAGATACTTTTAATAGGTTTGAAGGCATGTTGCCTATGTTCTTTACTTCTACTTCGGTTTTGAATTCTTCTCCTGGTAGTACTGGTTCTTCTTGTTCCACGTTCACTATTTCTATATCAGTTTCGTCTGATACTCTTACTCTTGCTTCTCTTGTAATCTTTGCTGTTTTGTTATCTTCATCCGATCCTATGTCTGTGTATTCGATGTGTATTGGAACGGTGTAGACTCCTGGGGTTGTATTTTCCTTCACGTTGAATTTGTAGCTGGTGGTGAATACGTCGTCTGGTTTCATATTGCTGATGTAGAATTCTTCTCTTACTGATTCAAGTTGTGGTGGTTCTTCAGCTCTGAATGTCATGTTTCTATAGGTAGCGGTTCCTGTGTGTTTGAAATCTACTTGTAGGATTATGCTTTCGAATCCTACTTCAGGGTCTGCTGGTAGAGTTGAATATTCTTCTATCCATAGTTCTCTTTCAGTTCCGCTTATCACTCTGCCTCTTCCAAAACCAGATATAGCGATTGTTGCAGCCAAGAGAAAGATTATGGGTATTGTTAATAGGAGTCGTTTTTTGATTTTCATCACCATTTTATTTTTGGTTTTTGACTAATATGTTAACATGCATTAACTTATAAAAGGTTAATGGAATACTTTATTTCTCCAATATTTTAGATAATTCATTTATTATTTCTTCCGCTTTTTCTTCTAGTGAGTATGAGAATTCTTTCCTTCTCCATTCAATTATTGAGATGTAGATGGATCCTATGAATATTTCTGAAAAGGTCTTTGGATCTACTTCTTCTGATACTTCTCCTCTTTCCTGTGCTTTCTTAACTAAATCTTTTATTCTCTCCATTTTTTCTTCTCTGTATTCTTGGAATTTTTCCATTAGTTCAGGGTGCTCTGCGAATAGGTCTTCGTGAAATAGGAAAGCTGCTAGGTGCGGGTTTTCTTCTAGCATTGAGAAGTTTGATTTTATTGCGAACTCCAGGTGTTCTTTTAGTCCTTCAAATCTTTCTTCTTTGAAGTCTTCTTTTCCTTGTTCCAGTACTTTTTCTACTAGTTGTCTTAATATATCTTTTTTATTTTTGAAGTGCCTGTATATGGCGGATTCAGATATACCTATTTTTTCAGCTATTCTCCGTATGGTTAGGTTCTTCTTTCCTTCCTCATATATTATTTCGAGCGTTGCTTCGAATACTTCTTCCTTTCTCTTTTCACTGGTTTTTCGTTTAGACATTGTATTATGTTAACACATGCTAACATATAAAAATACTGTTTTATCTGTTTTTTAGAAGTAGTTTATTGTTTATTTTACTGGTTTTTTAGGTTCCCATATCTCTCTTTTTTCTTCCTTTGATGCTATTAGTAGTCCTATTAGGAATATTGCTGTTAATGTTGATCCTATTGCTGTTATTTGAGGTTCTTGGTTCATTGTTAATGCTGTAAATAACAAGGATGCGCTTGCTAGCATTCCGAGAATTATTCTGGTTCCTGTGTTTTTTATTACTTTTTCCGGGTCTTCTATTTGTGCGTTTATTTCTAGTTCATTTCTTCTTATTTGATCTATTAGGTTGTCGAGTTTTTGAGGTGTTTTTGTAGCTACGTCCAGGCTTTTTTCCAGGTCCACTATGTTTTCTTTTATTTTTCTCTCTACTTGTTCTTTTTCTATTCCTTTTCTTCTTATGTATTTTTTCGTGGCTTTTATGAAGTTGAACTCTGGATCGAGTTTTTTGCATTCTCCTTCTATTATTATAGCCATTCTTATTAGCAGTGCCAGGTGTTCGGGTATTCTAAATGGGTATTTGTACATTACTTGTTGTGCTGATTGCAGTATTTCTTCTGCTCTCCATTCTTCTCTTTTTTCTGTTAGTTGTTTTATTTCTTTTTGAGCTATTTTTTCCAGTACATCGATTCTTACTCCTGGTTTCAATGTTCCTAGTGAGATTAGTGATCTTATTATCCCTCTGGTATCTTTTCTCGCTAGTGCGAGGTATAGTCTTGTTATCTTTTGTTTTGTTACGGGTGTTATTTCTCCTGACATTCCGAAGTCGTATAGGACTATTGATCCGTCTTTAGTTACTGCGATGTTTCCTGGGTGCGGGTCTGCGTGGAATATTCCGTCTCTTATAACCATTTTTAGGTAGGCGTTTATTATTGTGTTGGCGATTTCTTTTTTATCTATATTCATTTCTTCGATCTTTTCTACGTTTTTTATCTTTGTTCCTGGTATGTGATCCATTGTAAGTATGTTTTTGGTTGTGTGGCTCCATTTTACTTCCGGTATTTTTATTTTTCTTTTGTTTTTGAAGTTTTCTCGGATTTCTTCCATGTATCCTGCTTCTCTTTTGTAATTCATCTCTTGTTTTAGGACTTTTTCGAATTCATCGATTATGTTGCCCATTGAATAGGCTCTTGCAGATCCTACTATTTTTTTCACTAGTGGCATGAAGCTTTTCATTATCTCTATATCTGCTTCTATGAGTTCGTTTACGTTTGGTCTGTTTATTTTTACTGCTACTTCTTCTCCGTTTAATTTGGCTCTGTATACTTGGCCTAGGCTTGCTCCTTTTACTGAATGTTCATTGAATTCATCGAATTGTTCTTCTATTGGTCCTAGTTCTTTTTTTATTATCTTTTCAGCTTCTTCGTAGGGTGCTGGTGGTACTCTATCTTGTAGTCTTGTTAATTCTTTTACATAGTACTTTGAAAGCAGATCTGGTCTTGTGGAGAGTAATTGTCCTAGTTTTATGAATGTTGGACCTAGTTCTATTAGTTTGTCTGTAAATGTTTCTGCTCTTTCTTGTTTTTCTTTTTCGGTTAGTTCTCTTGGTTCTCCGAATAGTATGTATTTTTTTCTGTCTCTTAGGATTGTTACTGCTAGTGGTGTTAGTTCTTTTATTATTTTGAAGAATCTTCTGGTTTTTCTAAGGATTTTAGGTATTTCGTATTGCTGTGTTTTTTTGTATTCGTATTTTTCAGTTGTTTCTGGTTTTTCTTCTCTTTGTTTTTCTATTTCATCTGAGTTTTTTTGCTCTCTTGTGTTTATTTCAATTTCTTTCCCGTTTTTCTCCATTTTTAATCCTTATTTTATTTTTTCTAGGGTTTTTTAATTTATCTGTTGTGGTTCTGGTCTTTCCCCTAGCTCCATTTCTATTTGTGTTTCTTCTCCTTCTCTTTCTATGGTTAGGGTTATTTTTTGACCTGGTTCTGTGTACTGTGCTATATAGGAGATTAATTCGTCCATGCTTCTTATTCTTTCTCCATCTATTTCTTTTATTATGTCTCCTCCTACTTTTACTTCTTCTCCCCATATTTTTTCTGTTCTTGTTCCTTCTCTTAAACCTGCTTCGTGTGCTGGACCGTCTCTCACTACCTCACTTATTAGTACTCCTGTTTTTTGATCTGAGTCCATTTTTTCAGCTATCTGTGGGTTCATTGTTGTTCCTCTTATTCCTATCCAGGAATGTTTGTATTCTCCTTCTTCTATTAATTCTTCTGCTACTCTTTCTGCAGTATTTATCGATATTGAAAATCCTATGCCTACGAATGCTCCTGTTTCTGTTCTTATTGCTGTGTTTATACCTATTACTTCTCCTCTTAGGTTTAAGAGAGGTCCTCCTGAATTACCTGGATTTATAGCTGCATCTGTCTGTATTACGTTTGGTATTGAGAAACCGGCTTCTGTGGTTAGTAGTCGTTCTTTCTGACTCACTATTCCTTTTGTTATCGTTCCCTCTAATCCGAATGGGTTTCCCAGCGCTACTACTCTTTCTCCTGGTTTTATGTTTTCTATTGATCCTTTTGGTATAGGTTTTAGCTCTTTATCTGTATCTTCTATTTTGATTACTGCGACGTCCGAATAGACATCTTCTCCTATGACTTCTGCTACTTCTACGCTTCCGTCCTGGAATGTAACTCTTACTTCTTCTTCTCCTTCTACAACATGTTGATTTGTTAGTATGTATCCTTCAGCTTTATATATGAATCCTGAACCTTGTCTACCTGTCTCTTCTCCTGTTTCTATTAGTACTACTGAGGGTGATATTTCTTCGTATAGTCTTGTGATCTCCTCTGATTTTATTTCACCTTCTATTGGTCCAAAGAGAGGTGTTGTTTCTATTCTCTCTTCTCTGATTGTTTCCCCTGGGCCCTGGGTTACGAATGCTAGATTGAATCCTAAGGATATTCCTAAGAATAGGAATAGAGCTATTGAAACAATTATTATGATTTTCTGGTCTCTCTCTGTTTTTCCATTTTTTATTTTTCTTAGATCCATTTCTTCCACACCTTTTGTTTTTTGAATGTTGTTTATTATTAAGGAAGAGAAGTTTAATAAAGTTAAGATAAAGGAATATGTATTGACAAATTATTGAAGTATTTGTTTCTTTATTGCACTCTTTGCAGGGGTGCCGGAGCCTGGAAAACGGGACGGACTCAAGATCCGTTGGCTTAGCGCCTTCAAGGGTTCGAATCCCTTCCCCTGCATCTTGTTTTCTAACTTTAAATTAGCTTTGTTTTTCCATAGAGTAGTCTTGAAGGTAAGGTTTATTTAGTTGGAGCTTCCTTAAGATAAGTATGGTTAAGATTGATGATTATAGTTTTGGAGAAATTGAAGTGGACGGGGATAAATACTCTGAAGACTTGATTATTTATCATGATAATGTAGAATCCAGTTGGAGAAGAAAAGAGGGACATTCTCTTTATAAGGAAGATATTGAGGATATTTTAGAGAATCCTCCTGATATCCTAATTATTGGAAGAGGAGCTCAAGGAAGACTTAGATTGCTCCCGGAGACCAGAAGAGCACTTGAGGATAAAGGGGTTAAGGTTGAGGATAAAAAAACTGAGAGGGCTTGTAAAAGATTTAATAAATTGGTTGAAGAGGACGAGGATGTAGCAGCTGCTCTTCACTTGACTTGTTAATCTTTTTTAAAGGATAACTCTTTAATTCTTTTTAGGTGGTTTAGTGCAGTTACTTTATTTCGTCTTGTTCATGTTCTTTTCTTTAATTCTAACTTCGGTTTCTTTTATGTCCTTGCAGTGGCTTGAGGGAATTGATGTAGATATTTTGAAAAAGGTATTTTATTTCGCTATCGGAAGCGTATTTATTGGTATTCTTTTCGGTTTTCTAATCAATTTTTTCAGGACTGTTCCTCCTGCTACTTCTTTTGCTGCTGCTCCTGCATTTTTAGGGTTCTTGGAGTATTTTTTTGGTTTTGAAGTGCCTTTTTGGCTTCGTGTTTTCTTTGTAAATCTTTTCATGGTGGTATTAACCCTTTTCACCGGTTATGCTGTCTCTAAGTTTTATCTAAAGATCTCTTCTGATTACGGTTCTAGATTTAAGGATCTTCGTTTTGACTGGAAGGTCGCGGATTATTTCCGTGGTTTGAAGAGCTTTTCTCCGCGTTCCAAAGACGCTGTTTCTCTTTTAGTTCTTGCTCCTCTGTTGTTCTTGATTTTTCCTTTTCTAAGAACAGGTGTTTACTTTTTCAATTTAGGGTTTTTTTCTTTTCTTATTTTTCCTATATTGATATTTGAAGGTTTTCTAGCGATTTATGCTTGCGCGGTGGCTGTTAATTTAGGTATAAAAATTAGTAAGAAGGATTTAGAGTTTGAAAGTATAACTTTGACTGATAAGTATTTGTCTAAGTTTCTTTTGATAATGTTTTTTCTTTTAGTTAGTGCTTTCTTGGAGCATTCTTTTAAGGTAGTTGTTCTTTGATTTTCTATTCTAGGTCATCTAGGTATCCTTTTTTTCTCAGTTGTTTTACTGCGCTTTTTCTGTATTTCCAGACTATGTCTCCTTTTTCATCGCTTTGTATGTCCCATGGTTCTACTAGTACGTAGTCGTCTCTTTTTACCCATATCCTGCTTTTTCTTCCTGGTACTCTGCACATTCTTCTGTTTCCGTCCGAGCATTCTACTGTCATTCTTTTTCCTCCGTGCATTTGGAGTACTTTTCCTATTACTTGGTTGTCTCTCGGGGTTCTTATTCTTGTTTTTTTCTCTTCGTCATTTTTACTCATGTTTTATACCTATTTTGGTTCTTTTTTTTCTATTGTGAATATCATGGAGTGCGGTACTCCTTGTACTTTTTTAACGTGTAGGTTTTTTATTTCTTTTTTTGCTGCTTCTATGGTTTTTTCTCCTATTAGATTGATGTTTCTGTGTTTTTTTATTAGTTTTCTTAGTTCTTTTGTTTCTATTTTTCTTTCTCCGTAGTATTTTTCTTTTATCTCTATTGATTTTTCTTTTTTTTCTTTTAGTTTTTTCCCAAGCAGTTTTTCATCGCATGCAGCTAGTGTTTCTTCTGTTTCTTTTATCCAGTGCATTGAATCACTTATGCTCTTTATTCTTTTTTAGATTGATTTTACCGGTGATCTTGCTCCGCATGCTTCACATCTTTTGTAGCTTTCTCCTTTGAATTTCTCTAGTTTTGTATCTGCTTTTCCGCATTCTTCGCATATCACGAATTTCTTCACGTACAGGCTTATTTTTTTCTTTATTTGTCTCTTTTTGAATTTTCCTTTTAGACTTGCCTGTTTTCCTTCCAGGTTTCCTGCTGTTGCCAGTTCTTTTGATATGAATTTTAGAAGGTGTTTTGGATCTCTTCTGAGTGTTTTGGTTATTTTTTTGAAGTTATTTATGTATGTTTTTCCTCCTTGTATATTGGTTCTTGGTTCCGGTATGTCCAGTCTTTCGTGTTTCTCTGTTTCTTCTGGCTTGTTTTCGTGGTATTTCTCTAGTAAGTCTTCGTATTCATTCATTTTGATCACTTTTTGTTTTTATTCTATGGATTCTTCTTCTATTTCTAGTCCTTCGGATTTTTCCGTTTTTTCTTCATTCTCTTTTTTCTCTAGTTCGAGTTCCCTTAGTTTAGCGTATTCTGGGTTTTCTATCTTTTTTATTATTTCTCCGTTTAAGTATCTTCCTTCTTCGTCTTTTCTTATTTTTCCAATTACTTTTACTAGGTCTCCTTTTTCTATTTTTTCCAGTTGTTTAGTGGTTTCTTCGAATGCTTTTACTCTTACTGTTGTTGTTGAATCAGTTATCTGTATTGATCCATATGTTTTTTCAGGGTTTTCATAAGTGTCTTCCACGGTAGCTACCACGTTTACTCTTGAGTAGCTGTCTTCTTCGGTTTCTATTCTGTGCGGTGTTTCTATTCCTGTGCTTTCTTTATATTCTCCTTTGAATAGGTCTTGTACGCTTTTTATCTTTGCGGGTTCTCTGTTAACCATTTTTTATCTACCTTTTTTATTTTACCTATTTTTTGTTTTTCTTTCTGTTTGTTTTTAGTTCTTGCGGAATATAAGGTTTTTTATATGTTCGAGGTGTTTATGAGTAATGTGAGGTTTTTGACTGGAGGTAGTTATGTATGAGAGTAGTCATTGCACTTGGTGGAAATGCACTGTTGAGACCGGAGGATGAAGGTTCTTTTGGAGAACAGGAAAAAAGATTTAAAGATATTTTAAACGATTTGAAAGAGATTCAAAGAAATCATGAAGTTATTCTTACACATGGTAATGGTCCTCAGGTTGGTAATCTTCTTTTACAGCAGAAAGAAACTGAAGAGGTTCCTGGGATGCCTTTGGATGTATGTGTCTCTATGACTCAGGGTCAGATAGGTTATTTGATTCAAAAGAATTTGGATAATTCGGTTAGTGTAGTTACTCAAGTAGTGGTGGATTCGGATGATTTAGATAAAGATCCTTCCAAGCCCGTTGGTCCTTATTACGAGGATAAAATTGAAGAAAATATGGTTAGGGAGAGTGGAGGGTGGAGGAAGGTTGTTGTTTCTCCTGAACCGGAGAGGATAGTTGAAATTGAATCTATTGAGAATTTATTGGAAAATGATTTCACAGTGGTTTGCTGTGGTGGTGGTGGAGTGCCTGTTATCGATAAAGGTGAATTAATCGGTGAAGAGGCTGTTATAGATAAGGATAGAATTACTTCTCTGCTCGGGAGAGAACTGGATGCTGATTTATTATTCTTCTACACGGATATTGATCATATTTACAGGAACTATGATCAGGAAAATGAAGATCCTATAGATAAATTAAATGTTGAAGAGGCTAGAGAGATTCTTCCTGAACTTCCTGAAGGTTCTATGAAACCTAAGTTAGAATCAGCAGTGGATTTTGTTGATTCTAATGATGAAGAGAGTGATAGAAAGGCTATTATAGGTGATGAGCTTGATTTATCAGGAGATTCAGGTACGTTGATAGAGAGAATTTGATTATTTTTTTGATTGATGTATATTGAGTGCTCTGTTGGCCAGTTCGTCTGCTCTTTCTATGTATTTATTTGTTCTTCTTTTATGCTGATAGCTAATCTCTTCAAATTTTTCTTCTTTTTTCTTTATCTTCCGGTAGTATGGCTTTAAGTTCGACGCTTCCAGCTGGTACTCTCCTTTTAGTTGTTTTATCACTAGCTCGCTGTCCGAGGTAATTTTAAGTCTTTTAGATCTGTATTTTTCCCCGAGTACTAGTGCTTTGATTATGGCTTTGTATTCTGCTTCGTTGTTCGTTTGTTTACCAAGGTACTCTTTTTCTTCGTAGAGGATTTTGTTATCTTTGACCGCTACTATACCTATTCCTGCTGGTCCTGGGTTTCCTCTGCTGGCTCCGTCGGTGTACAGTTCCAGTTCGTCTATCTTTTTTTCTTTTTCGTTGCTCATATTTTCGTATTTTCTCCTTTTTTTCTATATTCTCACTTTTCCTTCATTTATCAGCGGATGTTCGGCTCTTTCGAGTTTATCTAGCATTTTTTTGATGGCTGCTTCTCCTATTTCTGGAAATTCTTTTTTAATTTCTTTTTGTAGTCTTCTTTTACTTTTTCTTTCTCCGTCATGTCTCTTTTCTATTTTCTTCAATAGTTCGAGCTGGTTTTTGCTAAGTTGGATTTCTTTTCCTGATTGAGGTACTTTTACTTTTTTAAAGTTTGATTGTCTTTCACTTAGAAGTTTCCTGCTAACAGTTTCTTCTTCCTCTATAATATCTTCTATTCTTGATGCTGTGAATCTTCCTGAGGATACTGAGTCTATCTTTCTTGCTGCTGTTTTTTTACCCATGTGGGGTGTTTTTTCCGCTAGAAGCTCGGCTGCTTTTTTTATTTCTTTAGGAGAATCTAGTTTTTTTCTCTTTTTGATATTCTCTAGCAGTTCTTCTGCTTTCTCTTTTCTTTCCTTCATTGTCCGAGATTGTTTTGGAACCATCTTTTCACCTTATATGTTCATCATGTTAAGTAAAGCTTTCTGCACGTGCAGCCGGTTTTCCGCCTGGTCGAAGATAACTGATTGATCTCCGTCCATAACTTTGCTTGTTAATTCTTGTTCTCTGTGGGCTGGAAGGCAGTGCATTACTATTGAATCTTCTTTTGATTTATTCAGTAGTTCCTGGTTTACTTGGTAGGGTTTAAAGGAATCTATATTTTTATCTTTTTCTCCCATTGATATCCAGGTATCGGTGTATAAAACGTCCGCGTTCTCAACTGCTTCTTCAGGATCTCTTTCGATTTTGTATTTTCCATCTATTTCTGGTTCGTGTTTCTCTGGACAGGAAACATTCATCTTCATATCTGTTTTTCCCGCTATATTTATCAGGGAGTGGCAGACATTACTTGATCCGTCTCCCAGGAACACTATTTTCTGTTCTGAAGGTTTTCCTTTCTTTTCTTTTATTGTGTATAGATCTGAAAGAGCTTGGCATGGGTGTAGAAGGTCACTTAGAGCATTTATAATAGGTATATCTGATTCTTTTTTCATTTTCACTAGGTCTTTGTGTTCGTGGACTCTAAATATTGCTAGATCGTTGTATCTGCTTAGAACTCTTATTGTGTCTTCTACTGTTTCTCCTCTTCCCAGTTGCGATTGCTGTTTTGATAAGAAGGTTAAGTTTCCTCCTAGTTTTCTTATAGCTATTTCAAAGGATATTCTGGTTCTGGTGGAGGATTTATAGAATAGCATTGCTGCTTCTTTTCCTTTTAGTGTTTTTTTATCTCTTTTTTTCAGTTCTTCTGTTTTTTCTAAAATTTGGTTTATCTTTTCCGTTTCCAAGTTTCTTGTATCTATTAAATGTTCCATGTTTAGGAAAAGGTGGTTGAGATATAAATTACTTGGTTATTTTCTTTATTTGTTTAGAACTAGTTTTTGGGAGGGGGAGAGAGGACTGTTGGTGGGGGATTGAGTTTTTTATTTTTTATTGTGTTTTTTGTCGGGTGTTTATTGGGTGTGGAGGTTTTTTCGGGTTTATTTTTTGGTGTGTCCTCTCTCCTGTAACTACATTAAATGAATTATTTTTTTTAAATCTTTTCCTATGTGTTGCTGGTTTAGGTTCTCTTTTACTTGAAATCTTTAGATACAGATGCAATTTAATTTAGAATGAGATGGTTTTGTTTATATTTTCTTACCTATTAAGTGCAGTGTTGTTACTGCGGCCATTATCATTATGTAGCCTAGTATTATACCTAGTAGTAAGGATTCTATGCTTCTTTGAACCATGCCTAGACTCATTCCTCCTATGGTTCCTGATGCTGCTCCTATCATTCCCCATTTCAAACCTGCTTTTATAAGCATACTCTTGTCTCCTTTTTCTTATTTTTTGTATTCTTCTACTCGTATTGGTCTTTTAGGAATATTGCGGATCCTCCGCCTATCATTAGACCAAACCCTGTTATGAATAGGGTGAAGGGTATAAGTCCTAGTATGGCGAATGGTACTAGAAAGATTATACCTAGTATTAATACTCCTGCTCCTATTATCTTTGTCTTCATTTCATTTAATCCTGTCATTTATCTCACTTTTTTATTCTATACTGTAACCTGTTCCTTCTCCATTATCAACTGCAGTACAGGTATTGTTTAAGCTTACGCAGTCTCCTTTAGGTCTTCCCACATATACATGTAGGCAGACTGGGTTCTCAGGACATTCTATGGTTGTTTCTTCTATATTTACACATTCCCAGTTAGCTCCTGATTGTGGTGGACAGCAGTTTGTACTTACCCATCCGCATTCTTCATCTTCTGTGCTTTCCTTGACTATTTCTCTATCTTCTTCTGTTGTTTCTCTCCAGTCTCTTTCTTCCAAGTAGTTGACTTGGCATTCGTCAGATGCTTCGTAGAAGTAGTTTCCATCAGGAGATTCCAGTTCTTTGTACTGTTCTTCACAGTTTTCTTGTTCTTTTGAGTAACTTAAGGCTCCTTCTACATCTCCTTCTTCTCCTTGATAGGTTTCTTCCGTTACTTCTGTCCAGTTTCTCTCTTCCAAGTATCCTATTTGGCATCCGTCCGGAGCTCCGTACACGTAGTCATTATGAGGACACTGCATTTCTCTATATTCTGCTGTACATGCTTCTTGTTCTTTTGAGAATTCTCTTGCTTCTTTTATATCTTGATAACAGTTTTCCTCTTCCGTTGTAATGTTTTCTGGAGATACGAATAATGCTGTTATCTCTTTTCCCTTGTTCATAGTTATTTCATTTTCTTTTTGAGTTGATTGGTTTCTCTCTAGGTCTCCTATCCATTGATCGAAGTACCAGTTCTCTTCAGGTTCTGCGGTTATCGTTAATTCTTTATCTTCTTCGTGTATTCCTTCGTGTGGCCATTCTTCTATTTTTTCTCCGTTGATTTTTACTTCTCCTTCTCCCTGTTTCTGTAGTTTTAGTTGATGGAGTACCGGGTCATCTGTTATGAATGTAGCTGTTACCTCCTTATCTTCATCCATTGTTATTGTGAATTCTTCTTCACTTCCTTCTATGTCTCCTGTCCATCCCTGGAAAATCCAATCTTCTTCAGGCTCTGCTGTTAGTGTGACTTCTTCTCCCTCTTCATATTCTTCTTTTTCCGGTTCTATATTCACTTCTCCTTCTCCCTCTATATTTACTATCAGTTCGTATTGATCTAAATCTTCGTCAATATCGTTTTCATCAGTTACCTCTTCGTCTTCTAATGGTCCTATACAGCCTATTCCTATTATCAGTAATCCAAAGATCATCAAGCTAATTATCTTTTTTTCCATTTATCATCACCATCTCTGTATTAAATATAGTCTCTTATGATTTATAAATCAAAGGTTCCTATTTA
Source organism: Microcaldota archaeon (assembly GCA_964579265.1). Taxonomy (GTDB): domain Archaea; phylum B1Sed10-29; class B1Sed10-29; order B1Sed10-29; family B1Sed10-29; genus B1Sed10-29. The sequence goes on along the minus strand of CAZOFO010000006.1, from coordinate 7,639 downwards.
TTCTTAAGAGTTATATGAAAAAAATAAAAGAGTATTTAATATGGAAATCACGAACACAGGATTGAAAATAGTTGGTGACTGGGAAGAGATATGCAGTTTCTCTAGAAGAGTCTCTAAGATCATCAAAGAATATTCGGAAAAGAAGAAAACTTCGGATATGAAGTCAGCTGAAGAATTTGACGAATGGAGACCTAGAGAAGAGGAGGATAAAGATGACTTGAAGAAGAAAACAGTTGAAAAAGCTAGCTTAAAAGAGAAAAAGGTTGAAAAAGATTTCGAAGGTGCTAAAAAAGAATTTTCAAAGGCAACTGAAAAGATGGAAGAATCCGTTAAAGAAGCGGTTAACGGTGAAGATCCAGGAAATAATCTTAAAGAAGCTTCAGAAGGAATAGGGAAGATAATAGAAGCTGAATCATTTAAGTCAATAAGGAAAATGGAAGAAGCTATATTTGAAAAAATAATGTTGAATTTCAGTCCTTACTATTTCGATACCGAGAAACTCTCTATCAATTTAAAGAGAAACAAAAAAGAAAAGGAATACGTGTTAACCGTAAATGTTCTGGATGAAGAATTAAAAAAGTATATGCAGGATAAGGTAAAGGAAAAATGAAAGAAGACTAGAGGGAGAAATAAAAGATGTTTGGAGTCGGTTTAATAGTAATAGCTGCCTTCATCGTGGCATTATTCGTAGGTATCTCAATCGGAGCATCTTCCGTTCCACCTGCCTTTGGTCCAGTAAGGTCATCTGGTTCTCTCGGAATACTCCAATCAGCTTTACTAGCAGGTATAGCTGCAGCTGCTGGAGCTATAATACAAGGAGGAAGAGTCACAGATACTATCGGTTCTGAGATCACAATTGAAAGTATAATAGGTCCTCAGGCATTAGTTATCTTATCAGTAGCTTCAGTATTAGTTATAATAAGTGTGATCTTCAAGTATCCTATGCCAACAGCTTTTACAGTAGTGGGAGCAGTCATAGGAAGCGCATTGAGTTTTGGAAGCTCTCTACAGACTTCGGTTCTGTATACTGTGTTCTTGTATTGGTTGTTAGTTCCTTTCTTGGCCCTTGGTATGGGTTACGTTTTCTCGAAGTATTTAAGAAAGGTTCTTGATAAGGAAAAATCTAAAAGATCCTTGAGATATCTTACAGTGATCACAGGGTTATTCCTAGCTTACACTGCAGGAGCAAATTCCGTTGGCCTCGCAGTTGGTCCATTACAAGGTTTAGGGTATCCTAAACTATCTATACTAATTCTCGGAGGTGTATCTATATTTATAGGTGGATTGATATTTTCTCCAAAGATAATTGACGCTATTTCATTTGAATATGCTAGTCTAGGGACTAGAAGATCTTCAGCAAGTCTAGGTTCAGCAGCTATACTGGCTCAAATAGGAGTTTTCTTAGGTGTTCCAGTCTCCTTTAATCAAGCTATAATAGCCACTACTATTGGAAGTGGCTTGGTAACTGGTAAGTCATCTATAGGTAAGAAAAAACTTTTCTTCACAGCTTTAGCTTGGATATCAGCTTTCCTTATAGCCATAGCATCTACTTATATTCTTTCAGAAGTTCTACAAAGAACCTTGATCGCGTGAGGGTCAATATGAAAAACAACCTGATGTTCAAGTATTCGGCTCCTGTCTACGATAGGATAGTAGGTAATATCTGTGGAGGAGCTTATAAGAGAGCTATTGAAGAAATAGATCTAAAAGAACTCCATGATAATACTGATTCCGATAGAAGAGTAAATATACTGGATGTTGGAGGTGGAACAGGCCTTTTTCTGAAGGAAATCGAGAAAAGAGAAAAAATTAAAGGTAATGAAAAATTAATAAACAATACAGATGTGTATATATTGGATAAATCAAGAAAAATGCTTCAACAGGCTGAAAAAAAGAACTGGAGATTTAATCTAAAGACTGTAGAAGATAAAATAGAAGAATACTCTTCTTCTAGTAAGAATTTCGACCTGGTAACCTGTATAGATTCTTTCCATCATTTTGAGAATAAAGAAAAAAGCATGGAGAAAATTCTTAAAGCAACTGGAGAAGAAGGAGAAGTACTTATACTTGAGATGAAACCTCAAAAAACTATATCAAAAATAATAAAAGCTTTTGAAATACTTCTTGGAGAACCAACAGAGTTCTGGGATCCAAAAACTTTTAAAGTTAAAATGAAAGAGAATGGTTTTTACCCTAGCGTTACTGAGATAAACTCATTTCAATTTGTGGTAAAAGGTAAGAATAAGGAGATAAAAACTCATATGGATAAACAAGGATAGGGATTTAAGATAAGAAACTACTTAAACAAAAAAGAATCTTCAGAAAAAATACCAGCTACCTATTTAGGAGATGGATTTTATCTATGGTGAAAGAAAATAAGAATAAAGATTTCAAGATCAGGTCTTTATTATTCTTCTTGATATCCTTAGCTGTAGCTATAGCTGCTATATATCTTATAGGTAGTTTTTCAAAGGACCCAGAACTTATCTACGGTTTATTATTAATTGCTTTTATACCCCCTGCTGGTAAGGAATCAATCATACCTGCTATGGTTTTTGGAGGTATAGAAATACCTATTATATTCTCAGTAATAGTATTTTCTGATTTGGCAGCTTGTTTAATAATAATTACGTCATTCGAGATTGTAGAATATATTGCAAGTAGTTTTGATTATCTCAGCAGAGTTTTAGATAAGGCTAAGGAAAGATCTGAAGTAGCTAGGAAGTACGGTTTACTGCATATAGGTCTAGGAGCCTTCATGTTCGTTCCTTTCCAGGGAACTGGTTCCATTGTTACTTCTTTCCTGGCTCAGGTTTTAGGAGTTAAGAACTGGAAGACTGTCTTAATAGTCCTTATAGGGTCTATAGTTTCAACTGCTTTCTTCGTATCTGTTTCTTTAGGTTTGATTGGGTTTATTTAGTTTTCCTCTTTTCATGCATTTTCTCTATCTTTTTTTCGTACGCTTCGAATAATTCTTCTTTCACTTCTTCTCTTTTTTCTTCTATCTTCTTTTTTAGCTCCATCTTGCTTTCAGGTATGTATTTTTCTTCTGTTTTCGCTATTTTTTCGTATTTTGTTTGAGGCATCTTCATCAAGGTAGCTGTAAGTGTATCTGTTAGTTTTTCCATTTCTCTTTTCATATTTTTTTCTGTTTTGAAGTTTTCTTTACTTGTTTTTCTTGCTTTTTCAAAGTCTATGAGTTTTATGAATGGTTTCTCTCCCTTTTCTTTTACTATCATGTTTTTTGGAGATATGTCTCTGTGTGTCACTCCTTTTTTTGTTAATTCTTTTGCTATTTCGGCGAATTGATTTATCATTTCTTCTTTGTTTTTTTCTTTTCCTTTTTTATCTTTGATCCATTTGTCAAGGCTCTTACCTTCTATCTTCTCCAGTACAGAAGTTTCTGTTGATCCTTCTTTATTTTTACCGTAGAATTTTTGGAAGTGGCTTTCTTTTTTTTCTTTATTTTTTAACATTGATGTTTGCGCTATGTCTGCTTCTTCTTTTCTCTTACCTACGTATTTGTTTTTCCTTGTTTTCTGGTAGGTTTCTATTTCTTTATCTTTTTCTTTTATCTTTTTTAATTTATTTTTACTCTTATTTTTCTTAGTCATTTGTTTCTCACTGTAAAATTATACTTTACTGAAAAATATAAGGGTGAGCCTTCCTCCCCTGGGGGACCAGGGGAGGGTGGTCCCCCTATTTGAGGTTTTTATTCTCCTTTTGTATCATTTAATTATAGAGAGACATAACATTAGGGAAGTTTCTAGTATTTAAATGTTTGGTTAATATTTTCAAATAATATTGAACAAATGTTTAAATTTAGACCATATAAATAAGTGTATGTTCTATGTTTTCTATTTTGTTTATAGTTTTGATTATAAATATTTTATACAGCGAGGTTAAACCTTTTTATTCTTCCTCCTCTTAATTAAGGTAAATATGATTAAGAGGTCTCGGAGCAACAGAGTGATCGGATGACTGATGGACTAACTCAGAAAGAAGTTGAAGAAAGGCTCCAGGAGTACGGTCCGAACGAGCTTGAAGAAGAGGACAAGACTACTTCTCTAGATATATTGGAGAGACAGTTCAAGAATCTCCTTGTCTGGATACTGCTTGGAGCAGCAATAATTTCCTTTATAGCTGATAAAGTGATAACTTTCTATTTTATAACTGTGATAATAGCTATAATAATACTCATGGGCTTTATACAGGAATGGAAGGCTGAGAAAGCAGTTGAGGAACTCAAGCAGATGGTAACTCCAAAAGCAACAGTTATAAGAGATGGTGAAAAGAAGGAAGTACCCTCGACTGAATTAGTGCCTGGAGACGTGGTCAAACTCGAGATGGGTGACAAAATACCTGCTGATGGGGAAGTAATGGAAAAAAACAACTTGAAGGTTAACGAAGCTATACTGACCGGAGAGAGTGAACCAGTTAAGAAGAGTGAAAAAGATGATCTGTACTCAGGCACAACCATTGTACACGGAAGAGCAACAATGAAGGTGACAGATACAGGGATGGAATCCAAAATAGGAGAAATAGCGGAAGGAATACAAATAAAAACTGGTAAAACACCTCTACAAAAAAGAGTGGATAAACTTAGCATGAGATTAGCAGGAATAGCTATATTCATCTGTATAGGGATATTTATATTAGGTATTAGTGAAGGTGTGCCTGCAGAAGAAGTTCTATTAGTAGCTCTAGCTCTTATAGTCGCTACTGTACCAGAAGCACTTCCTTTAACCTTGACACTTACTCTTTCCGCTGGTGTAAGAGACATGGCAAAAAGAAACGCGATAACCAGGAAGATGCTGGCAGTAGAAGCACTCGGATCCACCACCACTATATGCACGGATAAAACAGGTACACTCACCAAAAACGAGATGACAGTCAAAGAAATACATGCAGATAACAAACACTTCCACGCTCACGGAACTGGATACACATCCGAAAAAAACATCGAAGGTGAAGGAGAAGTTTTCTACGGAGACAACCAAGTGATGGATAAACTGATAGAAACCAGCATTCTATGCAACAACGCGGACTTTATAGAAGTCAAAGAAGAAGAAGGTAGAAAAATAGATGGAGATCCAACCGAAGCCTCTCTACTCATACTTGGAGAAAAAGCAGGAGTAAATAAAGAAGAAATGGAGGAAAAATACCCTAGAGAAGATGAAATACTATTCACTTCGGAAAGAAAGAGAATGACAACTATACACCAAAATAATCCCGCTGAGAAAGATTCAAAAGAAGATTACATCGCCTATACAAAAGGTGCTCCTGAAATAGTTCTCGAAAGATGCACCCACATACTGGAAGCAGACGGAAAAAAAGAACTCACCGAAGAAAAGAAAAAAGAAATACTCAACAAAAACAAAGAATACGCTCAAGAAGCCATGAGAGTACTAGCATTCGCTTACAAAGATGAAGTGAATCCTGATCTTGATAAAGAAGAAATAGAAAATGGAATGACTTTTATCGGCCTGGCAGGGATGATAGATCCACCTAGACAGGAAGTAGAAGAATCAATAGAGAAATGCAGGAAAGCAGGAATAGATGTCAAGATGGTGACAGGAGACAACCCGGATACCGCTCAGGCAATAGCTAAGAACATAGGGCTCACGGACAATCCTCAAGTCATAACGGGGAAACAACTAGAAGAGATGAATGAAGAAGAACTTCATGAAAAAGTCATGGAGATAGATATATACGCCAGAACACAACCAGAACAAAAACTCAGAATAGTAAAAGCACTCCAGGAAAATGGAGAAGTAGCAGCAATGACAGGAGACGGTATAAACGATGCACCAGCAGTAAAAGAAGCTGATGTAGGAGTAGGAATGGGAGTAAAAGGAACAGACGTAACTAAAGAAGCAAGCGATATAATACTGGAAGATGATGACTTCGGTACAATTGTGAACGCCGTGGAAGACGGAAGAAGAATCTACGACAATATAGAGAAATTCACCACGTACCTCCTATCAAGAAACTTCACTGAAATAATGCTCATAATAATAGGTATATTAACACTCCCACTACTATTCGGAGTATCCGGCTTCGAATACCTGCCTCTGATCGCTCTACAAATCCTATTCATCAACGTAATAGGAGAAGAAATGCCAGCCATATCCCTAGGACTCGATCCCGCTGTAAAAGGAATAATGAAAAGACCACCAAGAGATCCCTCAAGAAGAATACTCAACAAAAGAAATTCCTTCCTAGTTGTATCAATGGCTATATTCATGGCAATAGCCGCCTACACAGCATTTATAGCAGGGATACCAGTACAAAACCTAGAACTCTCCAGAACAATGGCATTCTCCTCAATAGTACTCATGGTCATAGTACACACATTCAACTTCCGCTCCCTAACTAAATCAATCACGGAAATGGATCTTCTTAAAAATAAACTCGTCATACTTTCCATAATTATAGTTACCCCTCTCCTGATAGCAGCGGTCCATCAATCCTACTTAGCCGCAATATTCAAACACTACCCAATGAGTATATCACAATGGATCATAGCGGGCATAACAGCCACGGCTACATTCGGATTCATAGAAATAATAAAACATCTTGGAAAAGAGTACGATTGAAGAATTTTATTATAAACCCTTTTTATTTTTTATTCCCCCACCCTTTTTCCACAATATTTCTTTATAAACACTAGTTCGATTAACTAATCTCAAAAGCATAGACAGTTAATTTATCAAATAAAATTCTTTATAAACTACGGGTTCCTTGACTAATTACGCTCAGAACAAAGAAAACCAAAACATCTTGCATATAATATTTAAATAACCTAATAAACAAAAAAATAAACACACTAAAAAACTCGATAAAAAACAGGAGGTACAAAAATGATTGCAACAGCAGAAAAAACCACAGAAAACACCGAAACCAATAAAGAAATCCAAATAGACAGAATAAGAAAAAGAGACGGAAGAGTAGTAGACTTCGATAGAAAAAAAATAGAAGAAGCTATATATGCAGCTATGAAAGAAGCAAAAGAAGAAGACAGAGAACTAGCAGAAGATCTAGCACAACAAACAGAGGAAAAAACAGCAAAGGAATTCTCAGAAAAAGACAAAATACCAGGGGTAGAGGACATACAAGATCAAGTAGAAGCAACACTAATAGAAAACAACCTAATCAAAACAGCAAAAGCATACATACTATACAGAAGCAGAAGACAAGAAGTCAGAGAGACAAAGAAAGATCTATTACCAGAAGAAATCAGCGTAGAAGACGAACTAATCAAAAAAATGGGAATAAACTCCCTGAAAGTACTTGAAGAAAGATACCTCCTAAAAGACGAAGACGGAAACGTAAAAGAAACACCAAGAGGAATGCTAAAAAGAGTAGCCGAAGACATAGCAAAGGCCGAAGAGAACTACGGAGGAGACCCAGAAAAATGGGAAGAAGAATTCTTCGAAATGATGAAGAACCTTGACTTCCTTCCGAATTCACCCACTCTAATGAACGCAGGAGCACCACTACAGCAACTAGCAGCTTGCTTCGTCCTACCAGTAGAAGACGACCTCGAATCCATATATGAATCAGTGAAAAACGCAGCACTAATACACCAAAGCGGAGGAGGAACAGGATTCAGCTTCTCAAGACTAAGACCAAAAGG
>CAZOFO010000005.1:2389-42114 GCA_964579265.1 Microcaldota archaeon | reverse complement strand
CTGGATCCGTTTCCACTTCTCCTTCTCCTTCGATGTTTGTTGTGATGGTGTATCCTATCTCAGGTTCTTCATCATCGTCTTCTTCTTCATCTTCTTCATCTTCTTCTTCATCTTCTTCTATGAAATGAGCTGTTATCTGAGTATGTTTTTCCATCGTTATTGTGATTTCTTCTTCCGTGCCTGTATAATCTCCTGTCCATTCTTCGAATAGCCATTTTTCTCCTAAATACTCTGATGGTATTGCTGTTAGTGTTACTTGATCTCCTTCTTCGAATTCATCCTTGTCCGGATCTATTTCTACTTCTCCATCTCCTTCTACATTTATACTTAGATCTAAATCAGGTGCGTCTTCTTGGAAGTATGCTGTTATCTCTTTATCTTCATCCATGATTAGTGTACAGGTTGTTCCGGTGCAGTCGCCTATCCACTCATTGAAATACCAATCTTCTTCAGGTGTAGTTGTTACTGTGACTTCTTCATCTTCCTCGTATGTATGGGTGCCTTCCTCTGGATCTGTTTCTCCTTCACCCTCTACATTGATCGTTAAGTCATAGTATGTTATCTCTTCATCTGCGAAGTGTGCTGTCACTTCTTTATCCTCATCCATCGTAACTGTAATTTCTTCTTCTGTTTCTTCTATGTATCCTGTCCATTTATTGAAGTACCAACCTTCGTCCGACTCTGCTGTGATTGTAACTTCCTCTCCTACTTCGTATGCGTGTGTGCCTTCTATCGGGTCTGTTTCACCCTGTCCTTCTATATTTATCGTTAATTCATTTGCTTCTATCTCAGGGATTTCAGGTTCCGGTTCTGGTTCTGGTTCTTCTCTTATGAGTTGAACTGCTACGAAAGTGCCTATTATCGCTATGATCCCGATCAGTATTATTCCTATTTTTTTATCCATTTTTTGTTCACCTTAAATATTTTTATTATTAATCATCGAAACGATATATCCCTATTTTGAGTTTTCCTTCTTCTTCTAGGTAGTAAGTATTGTCAAACTGCTGTTGTTCTCCGTTTACATATTGGGTTCCGCCTGATACTGCGTAATGTGTCCATTCTTCATCTTCATTTCTAGCCCAGAAGGATATTGTTTCTTTTTCCTCTATATCTACCTCTATGTATGTTTTTTCTTCGGTGAAGTTGACGGCGTATTCATCTATGAATACTGCTGTTATTTCTGAATTTTCTTCTATGGTGAAGGTGCATGTTTCGTCTTCTCCTATGCATTCTGTTGTGCTTCCTTCTGCATCTTTCCATTCGTAGAGGTAGTAATCTTCAAGTTCGTATGGTTCGGCGGTGAGTGTTATTTCCGTTCCTGCCTCATATCTTCCTTCGATATCTGGTGGATCTACATCTATTTCTCCTTCTCCTTCGTAGTCAGTCTCTAGGTAAACGTATTCAGATACTTCCAAAGTTTCTTGAGTTGTATCAGTGTTTCCTTCCTCATCCCATACTTGCAGTTCTACTGTGTATGTTCCTTCTGAATCATAAGTGTGAGTTGGGTTTTGTTGGCTTGAGGTCCCTCCGTCTCCAAAATCCCATTCCCAGTCGACTATATCGTAATCAGGATGGTTTACTGTTGATTGATCTGTGAATTCTACTTCTGATCCTGCTGTGGGATTTAGCGGATCGTGTGAAAAATCTGCAGTGACCTCTATTAAGTCTCCGCAGCCATCCGACCCTATGTATATTTCTTCGTCCATTCCTAGTTTACAGCAGTCTATTGCTCCTTCGAATATTTCTTCTCCTTCTTGATCCACGCATTGTTCTTCGCAGAAATCGCAGTCAGCGTCAGGATCTCCTCTTCTTTGTAATTCACATTGTGTTGCTGCTGATCTACATTGTTCTATTAATACGTCTTCTCTTTGTTCTCCAACCGTACCTGTAACCAGCATCGTTGTTACTGCTGCTACAATTAGTACTGCTGCTATTATTATTAGGTACTCCATTGCTCCTTGGGAACGTTGTCTTCTTGATTTCTTATGAAAAATCATTTTTCCATCCATTAATTTTTAATCTATTAAAGGAAGTTCTATTTTTAAGTGTTTCGGTATTTTATTATTTTCTTATTTAGATATTTATTTTTACTATGAGCAATCCTCTTCTGAGTCCATGTATATCTTTTCTTCCATTCCTGCTTTGCAGCAGTCTACTGCATTTTCCATTAAGTCGTTTTCTTCCACTGGTTCGCATGCATTCACGCAGAATTCACATGCTGGGTCTTCGTAACGTGCGTGTTCTGTAGAACATTGTGCTGCTGCTGATCTACACTCCTCTATCTGTACTTCCTCTCTTTGTCTTCCTGTGGTTCTGGTTATGAGCATTGTGGTCACCGCTGCTATTATCAGTACTGCTGCTATTATTATCATGTACTCCATTGCCCCTTGAGATTTTTGTTCTGATTTTGTTTTTTTACGGTTCATTTTTTATTCCTATGTATAGTTAAGAAGAGTTGGTTTTTATATTTTTCCTTGGTTATCCGATTCTATTCGGATTTATTCTTCCACTCTTGGTGCTAGGTAGTAGGTTAAAGTTGCTTCTCCTATACCGTATTTCATTTTTAGAGGATTGTTTGTCTTGAGGTTTATTGTGACTATGCTTTTGGATGTTGCTCCTGCAAGCAAGTCTTTTAGGTATTCTATTGGGAATATTGCTTTTTGTTCGTTTTCCACGTTGTAGTCGAGTATTATGTCTTCTTCTTTGTTTATTGAGGTTTCTAGATTTCCTTTATCCCCTTCTGCTTTTATTTGTAGTCCTTCTGGTGTTGCTTTTAGTGTTACGTGGCTTGCTACTAGATCCGCGTCTTTTAGTATTTCTTTTAGTGTTGAACCGTTTATTTTTAGTTCGTTGTCGAATTTTACTGAGGGTTCGTTTACTCCTTCTTCTGATAGGTTTAGGAGTGGTAGGTCGAATTCTCTTTCGATCTTTCCTTGGAAATTTATTTTTAATCTAGAGCCTGATTCATCTAGTTTTAGGTTTAATGAATCGCTTGATCTTGCTCTTTTTGTTCTGTCGTTTAGGTCATTTAGATTTAGCTGTATTTCATCTTCTTCCACTTCAAATTCTTCGAATGCTTGTTTTGGTAGTTGAAAACTTACCATGGCTATTTGTGATGGATCCATTGCTTTTAGTTTTACCCCTTGTTCGTCTATCTTGAATTTTCCTTCATCTATAAGTGTGTTTAGAGTATTCATGCATTTTTTGAAGTTCTGTGCGTTTTCTAGGGTGATATCGAACATTTTTGAATCTCCTCCTATTTCCTGATTTTTGTTTATGTTCGTATTTTTTTATGGGTTCCGTTTATTTATTGTTTCTTGTTGAAGTCTGGTTCTTTTAGTTTGGTGGTTTTTCTATATTTTTCAGCAGCTTAATTTGTATTCGTATTCGGTCCCTGGATTTGCATGTCCATCGCAGAATGGCATTACATCACAGAAGAATAGTTTTACGTGTCCTAGTAGAGGTATTCTTGGACCTGTTTTTCTTCCAACTATTCTTTCTTCTGTTACAGGTGTTGAGAGACATGTTTCAATACCGTGTGGGATTATCTTCAAGTCTTCTTGTCCTTCTAGATCCATGTCATGCGGTAGGTTTACTATCATTCCTTCTTGTTCTAGTGAGATACACATTGCTCTTTTCCCTGCGTTTATCTCCTCTCTGGTAACTTGGTCGGGTATGGGGTTTGCGTCTCCTTGGGTTAGGAGTATTTTTTCTCCCGCGAGGAATTCAGGAGAGGCGTTTTCTGAGAACTCTATTTTTGCAAGGGACCTATGTATCACTTGTGTGCCGGGTGGTTCTGGTATGTAGGTTACTATGTCGTTTTCCGTGTCTGTTTCTATTTCTTGTCCGTTTATGACGATTCTATTGGTTTCGTTGTTGTAGGTGTAGTTAAGTTCTTCTTCTATTTTTACTGTTGGCGCTTCTATTTCTTCCATTGAGGTTCCTTGTAGTATTAGAACATCTCCTATATTTAGGTGTGGTTCTTGACTGCAGCTGGATACTATTACCATTGGTGTGCTTGTTCCTAGTATGGCTGGTAGTATAACGTAGTATATTAGTAGTGCTGCTGCTATTGATATTCCCCAGTCTCTTATTTCTTTTATTATTCGTTGTTTTCGGGTTAGTTTTTCTTTTTTTTCTTTTCCTTTTATCTTTTTCTTCAGTTTGCTCAGGGAGTTTTTTGTTTTTTCTTTTAGTTTTTTGAGTTTTTTCTTCATTTTTGATCCTCTAGTTGTTTCTTTGTTATTCCTTTTGCTATTACGCTAGCTATTCTGAGTGGTTCCGGGATATTTCCTCTATGTATTAATCTTTCTATTACTATTTCTGCTTTTTCATTTTTCATGCCTGTTGAGGTGTAGTGTAGATTTTTTCCAGGGTGTTTTTGGTATTCCGGGTTTTTCTCTATTTTTTCCAGTTTTTTCTCAGAGTTTTCAGTGTTTTTTATGGCTTTTTTTATCCTTTTCTTGCTTGGTTTTTGTTTCAAGGTGGTTATTACTGGTTTTTCAGTTTCTTTTTGTATTTTATGGATGTCTATTATGTTGAGACCTGCTATTGTAGTGCCTTGGAGTAGGATTAGGTTGATTTGTTCTGTGTATCTAGGTTTTTTGTGGATTTTAATTATTTTTTCGGTTGCTTCGTCTCCGTCTATTTTTATCTTTTCTGTTTCCACTTTTTCTATATAGATTTTTCCCTGTGTTTCTACTGCTGTTGCTATGGTTTTTTCTTGTTTTTCTCTTTTGAATGAACCGTCGTTTACTGCTAGGGTTTTAGGTTTTTTGATTTTTTTACACCCTTTGGATTTTCTAAAGTTGGTTTTCTAGGTCTTCTATTGTTTCTTGTATTTCTTTTCCTGCTTTTTTAATAACTTCTTTTGGTTCTTTTTCTTTTGTTTCCAAGTAGAAATTAGGTGAACTTAGTTTTGGGTGTTTTATATCGTATTGTGCTATTTTTACTTCTTCCATTTCTTGTAGAGTGTTTACTAAAAGATTTGCAAATGTGTGGTCTTCTTCCTTGATTTCGAATTTGATTTCGTTTTCTCCGGTTTCCTCTTGGTCTTTGATTTCTATTTCCATTTTTTCACCTTTTTTTAGTTGAATTTTATTTTACATTTCCTTCTCCGTAGTCTTTTGCAGTTTTCCTTGTGGTTACATTACCGCATTCTTTGCACTTGACTTTATCTTTGCCTATTTTCTCCATTGGTTGTCTGCATTTGGAGCAGTAAGCTTTTACTGTTCCTAGGTTACCTTGATCGGTTGCTAGTTCAACTGTTGTTTCATCCATTCCTGTTATTTTTGCTCTTACTATGTCTCCTATTTTGTACTGTGTTTTTATATTGTCTATGTAGTCGTCTTTTATGTTGCTGATATGTAGGATTGCTGGTTTTTCGTTTGGTACGAATTTGAATTTCTTTGATTCGAATGGTGCTGGTTCTATTTCTATTACTTGGTCTCTTGTTTTTGTGACTTTTCCAAGTATTATTGTTCCTGGTGACTGCATTTTGGGTATTTTGGTATCTGTTTTTACTTCTGCTTTGTGTTTTTCTTTGTTTAGTTTTAGTTTTCCTATATTTGATGATCTTATTTCTCCTTTTTCTATGTTTTTGTAGGTTCCGAATCCTGTGTCGTATTCTTCTGGTGTTCCTATGTATTCTCCTGGTAGTGTGAACATTTTTTATCCTCCTTTTTTCTTTTTTTGTTTTATTTAGAATTTTTCTATTTTTTATCTTCAACAGTGTAATATTTTGTTTGTCTCTCTTTTTATATCTCTTTACATAGAGGCATGATTGAGAAGTAGTTTATAGAATTAAAATTGGGAAAAGTATTTCGATTAATTTACCCTGTTCCTATTCTTTCAGGTTCTCCTGCTCTGCAGTGTTCTTCTGCATCTTCGTATCCGTCTATTTCTGCTAATTCTCCGCATACTTCGCACTGTGGGCATTCTGTCTCTGGAGAAATCAATTGATCTTGTTTACACTGTGCTGCTGCTGATCTACATTCGCTTACTAGTGCTTCTTCTCTTCTTCCTTCTAATGCTCCGGTTAGGAATACTGTGACCATTGCTGCAATGGATAGAACTGCTGCTATTATTATCATATATTCAAGTGCTCCTTGTGATATATTTCTCATTATATCCCTTACCTCAATCCAGTTTCTGTTAAAAAATTTTTTCTTTGACTGTAATTAAGAATTGAACTTATAAATAACTTTGGTACGGTCTTTCCTATTTTTGGTTTTAATCAAATTTATCTGTAAAAAAAGGGAGTTTATTTTAAGGATTAAATTAATTAAGTTAATTGGGAAGACCATGATTGAATCGCTTTTCAATCCTGAAGAGATAAGAGCCGAATCCAGTAAGAGATTCGAAGCATTTTTAGCGGGATGTATTTTTACTTTTGCAGCGGTATTATTCGCTATTGGTATTATACCTCCTAAACATGGTGCGGCTGGTCTTGGTTTCCTTATAATCTCATTTATATGTATTCCGGCAGCTCCTTTCTTTGTTCAATTGTTCAAAGTGGAGGAAAAAGAAGAATTGAGAAAGCAAGAAGATAGGATCTTTACTAAAAATCTTTTCACTCATCACCTGGATGTTATAGAGATATTTGCTTTTTTCTTCTTAGCTGTATTATTTGCAACAAGTTTTGTTTACGTTGTAGCTCCTGGAGAGACCTCTAGTGACATGTTTAGAAGCCAGGTTGATGATTTGGAAGCTAGGGGGATTGTAACTGGAGAGGCGGCTGGACCTGTAACTCAAGTTCCAAGTTTCACGGAGATTTTGGTTAATAATACAGTGGTTTTGGGGCTTGCTTTCTTATTCTCTTTCATTTTCGGTGCTGGAGCTGTTTTTCTGGTTTCGTGGAATGCTTCCATAATAGGGGTATTGGTGGGTAGGATTGCTGAAAACCCTGAATTATTAGGTCTCGGTGATACTGGTAACCTTTTCACTAATTACTTGGTTGCTCTGCCAACCACCATCTTAAGGCTCTTGCCTCATGGTATATTTGAATTTGGAGCTTATTTTGCTGGGGCTGTTGCAGGAGGAGTTCTATCAGCTGGTGTTATCCAAGAGAGCATAAAATGTAGGAGAACAAAGTTCAGACACTTGAAACAGGTTATTATAGACTCCAGTATATACTTTGGAATAGCTATCTTGTTACTGATAATCGGTGCTCTTGTAGAAGTAGGGGTTTAACAGAGATTTCGAAAGAAATTAGTTTATTCTTTATACTCTAATCTTCTTCCTCTTCTTCTTTTAGATCTTCTTTTATCTCGCCTTTTTCTATCTCTTTTTTGAGTTCTTCTATTATTGATTCTTTATCCTTTCCTTCTTTTCTCATTCTATTGTATTTATCAGCTAGTGTTTCTTGTGCTTCTCCAAGGCTTACTCCTGATATTTTATCTGAAAGACCGCTTGCGAGTTTTGATAGTTCTAGTGGGAATATTATTTTACTTGATTTTCCTTCACCCATGTCTTGTAGTGTCTGTAGGTAGTAGTACTGTAGTGCGGCTGGTCCTAATTCGTCTGCTGCTTCTCTTATTTGGTCTATTTCTCCTTTTTTACCTTTTGCTTCTTCTATTAGTTGTTGTTTTTTCTCTGTAGCTGCTCTTCTTTCTTGTACAGCATCTTGAACTGTGTCAGGTATGTATACCTCTCTTACTTCCACGTTTGGAAACTTGATTCCCCATTCCTCTTCTACTTTTTGCATGTATTCAAATAGTTCTTGGCTTATCTTATCTATATGGCTCACTATCTCCGTCATTTTCATGTTACCTGCTATAGCTCTTAGTCTACCTTGTATTCTATTTTTTGATGCTTCTTTGTAGTTCTCTACTTCTATTACTGCTTTCTTTGCATTTGTTACTTTGAGGTAGATTATTACATCGAATTCAAGCTCTATGTTATCTTCTGTCACTACCATCTGGTGTTCTAGGTCGATCATTCTTTCCCGCATGTCCACTACTTTGAATGATTCTATGAAAGGGATAACGAATAGCCAACCTGGTTCCGCTACTTTTCTGAATTTACCCATACGGAATACAACTGCTCTCTGGTATTGTTTCACTTCGGTGAAGAAATTTGGGAACTGTTGGTAGAGTATCAGTAGGACTACAAAGATTATTATAAGTAATACTATAGTAGTGAGCATATCTAAGAACCAGAATAGACCTATTATTAGAGCTGCACCTATTATTATTGTGAAGAATATCATTGCTCTTTTTTCTTCTTCGTTTCTATCCACCATTTTTAAAACCCTATCGATTCATTTTTCTTTATTTGTCCCGCGTTATATAAATTTTCAATTATTTTTGCAAATCCTGGTTGGTTCTTTCCATGTATTCTCTCGCTCTGATATATATAAAAACCCTGAGGCTTTATAAAATAATGTGATTACTCGAGACGAGTAAAATATATAAGGAGATTTAGAGGAATCAATATGGCTAAGATAGCTATTCTATGTGTTGATCGGGATGACGACCTAGGTAAAAAAGCCGGTATAAAGGGACCGGTCGAAGGGAAGGAGAAAAATCTAGAAGCAGCTAAGAGACTAGGTGTAGCTGATCCTTCTGAATCCGATACTAATGCTATTTTTCAGGCTGTGAAGCTTTACGAAGAGGTCGGAGACGCGGTTGATATATTCACAGTTACAGGGGATAAAAAAGGAGGTTATAGAGCTGATAAAGAAGTTGCAGATCAACTTGATTACTTACTGAAAGGAAGAGATGATTTGGACGGGGTTTATTTAGTCACAGATGGTTCTCATGATGATCAGATAATGCCTATAATTGAATCCAGGATAGATATAGTTTCGAAGAAGACAGTCATAGTTGAACAGAGTGAAGAGCTCGAGAGAAGGTACTACGTTTTGAAAGAAGCTTTGAAAGATCCGACAATAGGCAGGATAATATTTGGTTTACCCGGTATAATATTATTAATCATCGCAATATTCCAAGAACTAGGAGTTCAAATAGTCCTGGTAGGTATTGGAGCTTATTTAGTCTTGAAAGGATTTGGGATAGAAGGAAAATTACTAAAAGCAGCTAGAAGTTTCAAAGAAACTACCAGCGTAAGTAGAGCTACATTCCCTCTCTACGTGGGATCTATGCTTAGTTTTATCCTGGCTTTCTGGAGTGGTTTAGAGGAAATGAACCAGTATGTAGGTGAACCTTTAATCCTTCAGGGAGCAGGTTTTGCATACGGATTCATAAATCTTTTCCTGGTTGCTGGAATTCTTTTCCTAATAGGTAGAATAGGAGACAGACACTCAGAAAGGAATGTAAGAAAAATAAAGAAACACTTGCTTACATTTGTTTCGCTCATAGCCGTCTGGTTAATCTTCCTGTGGGGAACTAGAGTCATGATAGGCCAAATGACCCTAGATAACTTTATAGTATTTACTTTAGTAGCTTTCCTAGTCGTAATAATTATGCTGGCAATGGTCAGAGATTTCTTTGTCAAGAGGTACGTGTATCCACGGATTAAAACAGGTCAAGAGGTATACGATCTAAGCGGTAGAAAAATAGGTTCAGTGATAACTCTGGACAAAGAGAATAATCTAGTTTCTATCTACGATCAGAGAAAAGGAAAAAGAATCAATAAACCTATTGGATCCATTGTAGTGGCTCGTAAGAACTACGTCTCAATAGTTTAAAACTCATTGAATCTTTAAAATATCTCTACTAGACTAGGATTTTATTATTTCTTTTATTTCTTTTATTAGGTTTTCTTTCTTCTCTGTATCTGCTAGTGATTCTTTTAGAACATCAGAGAAATCTTCTGCTGGTATTATCTCTATCTTTTCTTCTTTGTCTTCTTCCAGGACAACATCGTTCATGTTTGATTTGGGTATTATCACTTTACTTGCTCCTGATTCTATTGCTGCTTCTATTTTTTCACTTACTCCTCCTACAGGGAGTACTTCTCCTTTTACTGATAGTGAACCTGTCATAGCTATCTCTTGGTGTACCGGTACGTCTTCTAGTGCACTTATTACTGCGGTGGCTACAGATATTGATGCGGAGTCTCCTTCTACTCCTTCGTATGTTTGTAGGAATTGTATATGTATGTCGAAGTTGCTTATATCTGTTCCTTTGTATTTCTTCACTATTGCGGATACGTTTTCTACTGCTTCTTCTGCTATTTCTCCTAGTTTTCCTGTGGCTATGGTTTCTCCTTCTCTTTTGCTTTGTGCTGGAGATATCTTAGCCTCTATAGGTAGCATTATTCCTCCGAATATTTCTTCATTTTCTCTTCCTCCGGAGAATACAGCTAGTCCATTTACCTTACCGTTTTCCTGTCCTTCTGTCTTAAACACCTGGTATTGTTTTTTTCTTTCTATTTCTTTTCCAGATATCTGTTTTTCAAGAGATTTTGATACTTCTTTGGCTTCTTCTATATGTTCGCTTTCTACATAGTCGGAGTTTTCTTCCTTTGCAACATCTCCTGCAGCTCTTACTAGCCCTCCTAGATCTCTAAGTTTCAGTGTTAGTTTATCTTTTCTACTGGCTCTTCTTCTTGCTTCGAATATTATTTTTTCCACAGCTTCTTTTTTGAAATGAGGTATTCCTCCGTCTTTTTCCACTTCTTGAGCTATGAATTTTCTTAGTTTGTCTCTGTTTTCCGGGTTATCCTCCATGTATTTGTTCATGTACACTTCGTAACCGTATCCTCTTATCCTTGATCTTATCGCTGGATGCATTTTCTTCATATCTTCCATGTTTCCACTAGCTATTAGAAGGAAATCACAGGGTACTGGACCGGTTCTCACCATTGCTCCTGAACTCATTTCACTCTGTCCTGTTATTGAGTATTTGTTTTCTTGCATCGCCACTAGTAGTTCTTGCTGTGATTTAGGAGATAGTGAAGCTACTTCGTCCACGTATAGTACTCCTTTGTTAGCCTTATGTATCATACCAGCCATTACTCTTTGGTGGGGTGGAGTTCCTAATCCTCCGCTCTGGAAAGGATCGTGTTTTACATCTCCAAGAAGTGCTCCTGCTCTAGCGCCTGTTGCATCTACGAAAGGAGCTTTATCTTTATCTGAGTTATCTACAAGTAGTTTTGGTGAATTTTTCTTTGCTTGTTGACCTTTACCAGGCATCTGCATGCCTTGTAATCCTGAAGTTACTGCTATTCCAAAAGCCAACATAGCCAGTAACATTCCACCGACTATCATGACTGCTGCAAGTATAATATCGCTGAATATATTGAAATAAATCGCTGCACCTATTCCAAGAGCATATATGAGACCCATTATTAAGATAGGGCTCATTCCGACCTTTGCAGGCATTTGATTTTGATCAGTGACAAGTTTCTTCTTCTGATTAACTATTTTTTCTCCTTTTCCACTTTGAACAGTATCAACTTTGGGTTCATTCGGATCCTGTTGATTGGGATATACAAGAATATCTTGAAGCTCTTCAGTTGGAAGAAGTTCACTCATAGATTTAGCAAGCATAGATTTACCTGTACCTGGCTTACCTATAAGTAGAACATTTCTACCTTGCTTTGCAGCTTTTTTTATAACTTCTACTCCTTCATCTTGACCTATAACTTGATCTATAAGATTTTCAGGTACTTCCACTTCTTCCGTGGTTTCTATATCCTTGTATTTAGGTTCATATTCTTCTTCATCTGAATCAGTCATAGAGATTACCCGTCCAAATTTTACCCGCTATCTTTTAAACTATATCCTATTAACAGTAAAACATGCCTGTAAGTATTGTAGTCACGAGGGTTAAAAAGATTATGTTGAAAAAAATATGGAAAAAGTTAAATCAAGAGAAATACCAAAAAATAGTATAAAACAAATTGGAAAACAAGGAACTGGTTAATATGAAAATCACCTTCCTAGGTACTAGCGGTTCTCTACCCACAAAGAAAAGAAACCAACCCTCAATCCACCTCAGATACAAAGAAAAATCCATCTTATGGGACTGTGGAGAAGGAACTCAGAAACAGATAATGAAAACAAATATATCTCCCTTTAAGATAGATTCAATCTACATAACCCATCTACACGCAGATCATCTGGTAGGGTTAGCCGGAATAATACAGAGCCTACAGTTCCAAGGTAGGAAAAAAGAATTAGAAGTATTTGGACCTAAAAAAATCAGGAAATACGTTGATTTCTTCAAAAATTGGGATTACTTCAATCTAAATTTCAATATAAAAACTAAAGAAGTAGAAGAAGGAACGGTAAAAGAAGAAGAAGATTATAGGATTAAAGCTTTTCCAGTAGATCACTCTTGCCCGACATACGGATACATATTTGAGGAAAAACCAGAAATAAATCTAGATAAAGAAAAATTAGAGAAATTAGGGCTGTTGAACCATCCTAAATGCAAGGAACTCAAAGAAGAAGGGCAAATAAAGCATAAAGGAAAAGAAATAAAGCTAGAAGAAGTAAAAAAACCCGAAGAAAAAGAAATGAAAGCAGTCTACACAGGAGATACCCGTGTCTTCGAATCTTTGGAAAGTGTGGCTGAAGAAGCAGATGTATTGATAGTTGATTCAACATTTGGTGAAGAACATAGTGAAAAAGCAGAGGAATATAGACACGGAGAAGCGAAAAAAATGGCTGAAATAGCGAAAAAAGCAGAAGTAGATAGATTAATCCTAACTCATTTCTCCAATAGATACGAAGACGAAGAATTATTAGAAAAAGAAGCTAGAGAAATATTTAAAAAATCGTATGCAGCAAAAGACCTGATGGAGATAGAGATAGACTAAAGAAGATAAAAATCTCTGTAGAATAAAAGAAAAGGTTTGCCTCCTGGATAGACTAGGAGGATTTAAATAGACGTGTATCTTGCTTGAAGATCTAATTCTCTTATATAACCTAAAATTGATTTTTATTTCTTATAGACTTCGTCTCCTTCTCTTACTCTTTCTTTCACTTGCATCCCTACGCTTTCACCGGCTTCTGCTTTTTCGACTTTTTCCCTATCTATCTCCATAGAATCCACTTCTTGCTCGAAATCAGTAGTAGCTCCTTTTACTTCTATATGATCACCTACTTCAAGTTCTCCTTCAAGCTTTATTATACCTACTCCAAGATCAGTGAAGTAATGAGTTACCTCACCTATCTTCTCTGTCATTTTATATGCACCCCTGGTTTAATTTACCAGAAACTGATTTATATAATAAATGGTTTAAATAATGTTGCATGAATATAAACTAAAGAGGGTTCCTATGAAGATTAAATTAATCACAGCTATTTTGATTCTTTCACTCTCCTTATCAATAGGAACAGCTGCAGAATTCAGAAGACACGAAGTCAGAATAGAAATAAATGAAGAGAACGTGGCAGAGGTAAAGGAAACCTTTAGTTTTAGGATAAGCGGCACCGAGATAGTTGAGAATAGAGAAATAACAGAAGCAGAATTATTTGAAAAATTAAGAACAGAAGGAGGAGACGATTTTGAGAAATGGGATGAATTAAGCGATGATATCACCATAGAACCTTCTGTTTCAGGGGAAATCCATGATCTTAAAATATCTACATCGGATACATATAGAGAAGATGAAGTAGTTCTTAATTATGAGTCTAGAAACCTAATAAAGTTGGAAAGAGAAGAAGGAAGAATAAATCATTATACTCTAGACCAGTCAAAATTAAAATTCTATGACGAAGACTCTGAAATAGTTAGAATTCCTGATAATACAATGTTAAGGATAAGTCTACCTGAAGATTGGGAGGAAGATCAGATAAACCCTCCTAGAGATGTATGGCAGAAATGGGAAGGTAATGAGTATCAGTGGAGCACTGGAACTTGGAATATAAATATGGGGTAC
Source organism: Microcaldota archaeon (assembly GCA_964579265.1). GTDB lineage: Archaea > B1Sed10-29 > B1Sed10-29 > B1Sed10-29 > B1Sed10-29 > B1Sed10-29. The sequence goes on along the minus strand of CAZOFO010000005.1, from coordinate 28,320 downwards.
AGTATAGTGGAACCAATAACTGGTTGGAGCCCTTTAGGTATGTGGATAGCTTTCAGAGACACTTTCATAGAGAACCCTATATACGGTTTAGTGCTAGGTATATTAATCGTTCTTTCGTTTATTTACAGGAAGGAGATAAAGTTACTGTTTTCAGAAGGATTAGCTGTTGAAGAAGAAGCAGAGAAACCTAAAGAGAAGTTATAGATTAGTTTAATTCTTTATTTAAATTTTTTCTTCTTCTTTATTTCTCCCCTTGTAACTCCTTCGTACTGTATTCCAAGGTGTGCTGCAAGATTCTGCATGGTATAATCATCTGTTATTAATTTTCCTTTTTCCTGTAAGGCCAGTGAAAGTACTTTTATATCGGTATTGCTGAGGTTTTTTTCACTTCCTATTTTTTCTGCTTTTTTCTTTATTTTTTCCACGTTTTCTTTACTTGGTCTGATGACTTCAAGTCTTTCTTGATCCATGGCTGATTGCGCTAGAGACCGGGATGCTGTATTTTTTAGTTCCTGTATAACTGATGGTGTTGTATACATTTTCTCTTTTGACTGAAGGTAATTGGTATTTATTATAGCGCTAGCATCCAGTATTTTAGCCATTTTAATCATTCATTTTTTTAGAACTGAGCCAGGTTTTTTTGATTTTTCTCATTGTTTTTTTCTTCTTTGTCTTTATTCTCTTCTTCTTTTTCTTCGTTTTTATTTTTAAGGTTTTTAATTTTGTTTTGGTTACTTTTTTTGTCCTTGTTTTTCCTTATTTCTTTTCCACGTATCTTTTCCGCTTTCTTTATTGTTCTTTTTCTCTGGCTTACTCCTAGAAGTTTTAATTCGTCTTCTGTGAAGTTAAATTCTGCAGTTAGATTTATTCTTTTTTCTTTATCATTCATCATCTGTTCCAACATAGGTATATAATCTTTTATTGCTGTTTTTATCGATACATGGCATTTTTCTCCTATTTTTTTGGCTACGGATTCTCTAGTGCTTCTTTTGGACTTGCTAGAACCTAGTTTTTGAATCATTGATGGGAACTTGTATCTGGTGTACCCTCCGTATTCTTCTTCTTTAGCTAGAGATACTCCTGGTCCCATTTGTACGTTTGCATATCTCCATAACCCGTATTTTTGTCTTTTTCTAACTCTCCCTAGGTATATATCTGCTTTTGATAGTTTTTCAAATCCTTTTTCAAGATCTTTGGGTTTTTCATATTCTCTTGGGATATTTTCTTCGATCCATTTCAGGATAAAATCCGGATTTTCATCCAGGTCCTTTAAGGCTTGGTTCGATTCATCAAAGCTTCTTTTTTGAAGTATTTTTTCCATTGCTTTGAATATCTGTATTTTTTTGTTCCTTTCTCCTATTATTGAGATCTTTTCATCTTTTAATCGTTTTTCTCCCTGGACTAAGGCCTGTAAATCATTTATTGCTCCTCTTACATCACCATCTGATTTTTTAGCTATTTCTTTCAGTGTTTCTTTATCCGCTTCTACATCTTTTTCTTTGACTATTCTATGCAGTAGCTTGGCTATTGTCGAAGGATGTACCTTCTTTACTTTGATCATCTTGCAGTTTCCTCTTATTGATTTTATTTTTTGATTGTACGCGTCGTTAGCTGTAAGTATTACAGGGAAATTTGTTTCTTTTATTATCTTGTTTATCTCTCTGGTTCCCCCGTGATCCTGTCGATACAGTCCGTCCACTTCGTCTATAAGAAGTAATCTTTTTTTCCCCGTCAACGTCTTGGTTTGAGAAGCTTCCCCCATCATCCTACGTATATTTTCTTTGTTTCTAGTGTCACTAGCATTCATTTCCAGTATATTCCATCCGTATTCCGAAGCTATTGCCTCTACAGTAGCTGTCTTTCCAGATCCTGGTGGGCCATGTAGAAGTAGTGGTTCTTTATCTTTTTTTCCTTCTTTCCAATCTTGGGCCCATTCTCTAAGCTTTTTAACTGTTGTAGGATGACCTATAACTTCTTTAAGTGATTTTGGAGTAAATTGATCGGCCCAGGTTTTTTTTGTCTTGGACATAGTTACACTTTTTTGTTTTTTCACGTTGTTTTTTTATATGTTCGAAAGAGTAAATAATTTAGGTAATTTATGAAAGGGGAATTTAATGAAGATTGGATTAGTTGGTAAGACAAACACAGGGAAATCGACTTTTTTCAAAGCCGCTTCTTTAGTCGATGCGGAGATTAGCAATAGGATTTTTACAACTATCGAAGCCAATAAAGGGATTACTTACGTTAGCGTGGAATGCCCATGTGTTGATTTAGATGTTTCATGTGATCCTGTTAATTCAAAATGTAGAGGAGGCACTAGATTGGTTCCTGTGGAACTGATAGATGTTGCAGGATTGGTTCCTGGTGCTCATGAAGGTAGAGGACTCGGTAATAAATTCTTAAGTGATCTGATGGAGGCTGAGGGCCTGATACATGTTTTGGATCTCTCTGGAAGAACAGATGAAGAGGGAAACCCAACTTCAGGTTATGATCCTGAGAACGATATTGATTTTCTCTACGAGGAGATACACCAATGGATAAAGGGGTTACTGGAGGAGGAATGGGACGAATGGAAAAAAGAAGTTGAAAAGGAAGATTTAGAACTCTATGAATGCATTCACAATAAGTTAACCGGTCTTGGGATTAAGGAAAAAGAAGTGAAGAAGGCTATAGATAAAGGATTTGAGGATTTACTAGAGCTTAGTAAGAATATAAGGGAAGAAAGTAAGCCCATTGTTTTAGCAGGGAATAAAGTAGATTTAACTGAAGCTCGGGATAACTACAGTAAACTCAAAGAAAGCTATAATATCTTCCCTGTTTTTGCCGAGGGTGAACTAGCTCTCCGTAAGGCAGATAAAAATGGCTCTATAGATTATACCCCTGGTGAAGATTCCTTTGAGGTTAAGAGAGAATTAGACAAGGAGAAAAGAGAAGCTCTTGATTTTATTGAAAAAAAAGTACTGGATAGATACGGTTCAACAGGAATTCAAAGAGTCTTGAATAAACTCGTTTTGGACGAACTTGATTATATCGTGGTTTATCCTGTAGAATCAAAATCTAAGTATACAGATAGTGAAGGTAGAGTTCTACCAGATGCATATCTAATTAAAAAAGGATCTAGTGCTCTCGACTTAGCTTATGAGATTCATTCTGATATTGGAGAATCATTTAAAGGCGCTATCGATGTTAAAACAGGAGAAAAACTAGGAAAAGATTCTGAACTGGAGCATGGAGATGTAATTGAAATTCTAACCTGATCAAAAAATTATTTTTCTATATTTTTTTATTTTAAGAACTTATCGGAGGTTTTTTACCCTGTTTTTTCTCTTCTTTTTCTTCTTTCTCCTCTGTTTCTTCTTTAGCTTTTTTTCTTTCTTCTAGTTCTTTTTTCGCTTCTTCTGCCGCTTTTTTAAGTTCTCTTTCAAAGGGCATTTCCTCATCTCCAATTGGTATTCCAAGTTCCTCTGCTGCTTCTTCTTCTTTTTTTACAGCAGTTTCGAATAACCCTAATTCTTCTTTTTTCCTCTCTAATCTAGTTAATGTGTAGAAATATGCATTTATTATTGTGTCTAGACCCATCTGTCTTTTTTCTCCGCCTCTTGAAATTTCTCCTACATATAGCTTAACTAATTTGTAAGCTATTTCCTCTTTAGTTGATTTCCTAGTCATTTTATCACGTTGTTAGATTATTGATAGTTATTTTTCCATTTTCTTTAAATTCTTTTACAGCTTCTTCGGCTTTTTCTTCCTTCAAGGCTTTTTCCCTTGTTTTTTCTTTCTTCATGGTTCTTCTTCTTTTCTTTATTTTTTCCTTGACTTCATCGATTTCTTCTTCGAGTTTATCTAGTTTTTGGTATAGTTCTATCATTTCCCTGTGATTTTTCTCGCTTTTTTCAGCGTGTTTTGTAACCACTTTGTGGTAGATGTTTGCTTCCGTCTCTAGTTCTCTTATCTGTTCCCTTATTTTTCTTGCTTCTTTCTTCTTTTTATTTAGTTTTTTTGCTTTTTCCTTTTTTTCTTCCAATTCTTCCAGTTTTTCCACTAGTTCGTTCTCTTTTGAAGTTGGTTCTGTTTGATACTTCCAGTATATCTTGTTATATCTATCTTCGTATTTTGATAAGGATTTATTTGTGTCTATATTTTTTGAAAGTTCTTCTATTTCTTCTTGGATTTCTTCTAATTTTTCTTTTTTATCTTTTTTTTCTTCATTTTTCTTGTTTCTTTTTTCTTTGTATTCAGAAACTTTTTTATTTTCTTTATCTCTTTTTTCTTTTTTCTTTTGGGCTTTTTCTCTTAGTTTCTCTGCTCTTTCTATCTTTTCTCTTTTTTCTTGTTGTAGTTTTTCTAGTGTTTTCATTTTATCCCTTTATTTATCTTCTTTTTTGGTTTTTTTCAACCCAGTCGTGCCCTATTTCCTCTAGTTTTTGTTTGTGTGAAGCTATGTATATATCTTTTCCGTATTTTCCTAGGATGAGGGCTCCGGCTATAAGTGCTATGTGGAATAGTAGATTAATCATTCCTCTTGATATATCTTCTTCTAGAAGAGTTATTGTTGTGTTGTAGTTTATTAGAGGGTATGCTATCATTGTTATTGCTATGATTATCATTATCACTGCTATAGATTTCTTGATGTTTTTATCCAGTCCTGATCCGCCTATTGTTTCTGATATTTTTTCTACTTTATTTTTCATTGTTGCTCTAAATGTGAAAAGTTGACTTTGAAGTTCGTCTACTCTTTCTTCTAGTTTGTTTGTTTTTTTATCTATGTATTCTTTTTGTTCTGTAGATTTTAGGTTTCTTTTTGTTTTAAGGTCTTTTTTGAGTTTTTCTATTTTATCGTCCATCCTTTCCATGATCTCTTCTTCTTTTTCTCTGAAGAGTTCTTCTGTTTTTTTCTCCATTTCAGTTCCTAGTGATTCTTCGTAGTCTTTCTTTACTTTTTCATAGACATTTTTTGATTCTTCTTCGGTTAACCCTGTTTCTTGCAGTGTAACTAGGATATCTTCTTTTTTTTCTCCTTTGAGGAGCATATCCATTACTATATCTTGCAGTTCTTTTTCTTTCTCTTTTTTAGTGTCTTTTTTTCCGGTAGAATTAGACATGTTTATTTTAGTTTTTCAGTCTTTTTTAACCTTTTCCATTAAACATTTTATTTTTTAGTTTCTCCCTTTGTATTAACTCTGATTAACTTAGAGTTGTTGGGAAATGGCTTTATTTATTGTTTTTCAAGAATTATTTGTATAGTGGAGGTGTACTGGTATGGTAGATATGGATGATAAAGCTCAAATTTCTGCTGAATTGCTCGTTGTCATGGCAGCGGTAATTGGTTTTTCTCTTTTGTTTATTCAAAATATCTCTTCTACTTCGGAGGAGGCTGTTAGTGAGCTTAATGAAACTTCTGAGGATTTAATGGATGAGATTGGAAATATAACTGGGTCTTGAAGGTGATTATGATGGATCTATGGGGAGATAATAGGGCTCAGATTTCTGCTGAGTTGATAGTGGTTATGGCTGCTCTTTTAGCGATATCAGTTGTTTTGATAAGTGGATTGGATTCTTTTTCAGGAGAAGCAGAGGAGGCTCTGATGAAGGAGGTAGAAAGATTGTTTGATTATCAAGGAGAGATTGCTAAGTGGAAGTAGGGTTGAGGTTGTTTCAGTTATGGAGAATGGTCAGATTTCTTTGGAGTATTTAATTGTTTTCTCGATTGGTTTAAGCGTGTTACTAGGGATCTTGCCTATTTTATCGAGGGTAAGAAGTTTATCAGAGGAATCTGTTAGAAGTGCTCAGGTTGATTCTATTGCTAGAGATGTTTCAATTGCGTGTGATGAGGTTCTTACTACGGGTGGTTCTGTTTCTATTGATATGAATCCAGGTATTAAAGTGGAGGATAAGGGGGGAAAAGTAAATATAAGTTATGGTGATTTTTCTACTGATTTGGAGATTAATGAGAACTGTGATCTGTCTTTTGAAGAGGATAAATTATTTGTGAGGTTATCTAGGGGTTTTTAAATTCTTTTTGAAGTTTATTTCTTTATTTTCACCTTCTATTGTTCTTTTTACGGTTATTTTCCCTTCTTTGCTGTACTCTAATGAGGGATTTATTTTTTCTATTTTCTGGAAACATTGTTTTTTGGGTTCTTGTTTAGCTATACATGTTTCAACTATGTCCTGCGCTTGTAATTGTGATATTTCTTCGGTTAGAGCAGGATGTTTTTCTTGTTCAATAGAGTTCAGTGAGATTAGAAGTATTGTCAGGCATAGTATGGCTTCTGTTGTTAATGTAAATGCTTTTTTGTTCATTTTTGATTCATTTTTTATTTGTATTTTTTGCTTTGAGTGTAATGATATGTTTTTCATCTTCTATTAGAGCTATTCTTTTTATTTGAACTGTGTTTATGCTTTTATTTTCTATTTCTGTTTTTTTCAGTATCTTTTTTCCATTCATTTTAGTTATCTTTAGTTCTATTTCTTTTTTTGTTAGTGCGAGTGATTTTTTTATTTTTTCTATTGGTTTTTCTTGTAGTTCTTGGATTTTGGTTGGGTTTAATTCATGATTTTTTACTGTGTTTTCTTTGTATTTGGCTAATCCGATTCTTTCTGTTTTTTCAGTTTTGTGCCAGTCTTTTGGTTCTCCAGGGGTTGTTATCAGTGACTCTGTGGCAAAGTATAGTTTTTTCTGTAGGTTTATTCTTTCTTCTTTGTTTTCTGATCTGTTAAGTATGTTGTAGGAATGAGTTGTTGTTAGGGATACTATGAAAAGGATTGTTATGATTGATGTAGCTGTATCTAGGCTTGGTATTTGTGCTTTTTGGTTTAGTTTTATTTCAGGTACCATGGTTTGATTGATTTGCATTTTATTTTATTTTCTGTAAGCGTGATTTCAGGTGAGAATGTTTCTACAGCAATTTTTGATTTGTTGGACTTTTTTATAAGTTTATTTTGGTTTGTTTCCGTAGGTTGTGTTCTATTTTTGTTTTTTTGTATTGATGGACCGTGGAAGTATTGATATGTACATGATTCAGAGGTTTTTGATATTTCTCTATAGTTTTCTGATCTTATCTTTTCTTCTTCTAGTTTTGTCTGTGTTTGTCCATGTATCTGGAGTGTTCCTATTGTTATTAGTATGTAAGCAGTTATAGCTATTAGGAATTCTAGAGTGATTTGTGCTCTTGGGTTTTTTCTTTTCATTTTTTATCTTGGTTTGGTTTTTAGGCCTCTACATTGATTTTGGTTCCTCCAGGGATCACTACTTTTTGTTTCAAGTTTCCTTTTTTTAGTTTGAACAGGTAAACTGGTTCTTTATCTATTACACCTGTGATTTCCCGTCTAAGATAGTTGTTATCTTTCACTTTTGCTTCTGGTTTTTCTTCTTTTATGGATAGGTAGTTAGTGCAAAGAGTTGCTTCTGCGTCTATTTCTTCTAGTACTTCTTTTGGGTTCTTTTTAAGCTTTGATTGTATTATTTTGAATGATTTTCCTATGTATTCTAGCTCTTTATTGTATTCATAGGTTTTTTTATCTATATAACCTGCTTTTAGCTCTATTTGTATATTTTTTTCTTTTTTAGATTCTTTTACTTCATTAAACCACTCTTTTACTTCTTTACAGGCTTTTTGCTCTCTTATTATAGGTTTTTCTCCTTGTGTTTTCTTTAATGATTCTTTAATTGAGGATTTGAATCCTTGAGTTAATTGATAACGTGTTTCCTGGGTTTTTCGATGTAATCTAATTGTATTCTTTGTTTCCAGCGTTTTTTGTCTTATGATGTTTTGGGTGATTGCCGCTTGGTGTACTATGGTTATGGAGATTAGCAGTATTGCAGTAGCTAAAAACCCTTTTTTCATATTTCTATTTTCTCATTGTTATTTAGGTGGATTTTTCTAGTTTTTTAGGTTAAAAAGAGTTTCTTCATTAGTTATTGTGTTTTAGATAGTTTTTTATTTGGGGAAGAATTTATTTTATACATGCAATTTGAGAAGACCGAGTTAGTTCATTTAGCTATTTCAATTTTAACTATAACGGTAGCTTTCTACATAATTTTGATTAAAACAGGAACTGAAGTAGGTTTATTAACGGTTTTCTTAACTGTTGGACTTGCTTTTATGCTTCATGAGTTTGGTCATAAGTTAGTTGCTCAAAGATTTGGTTGTACAGCAGTTTATCGTGCTTGGATAGCAGGTTTAGTTCTTGCTTTAGCTTTTGCTGTATTAACTCCTTTTGTTTTTGCTGCTCCTGGGGCTGTGTATATTCATAAGAAGTATTTGACTATTAGGGAAAACGGTTTAATCAGTTTATCAGGTCCAATGGTTAATTTCTTACTTGGTCTTGGTTTTCTCGTGATTTTCTTCACTGTTCCTTCTCTGAGAATTCTTGGTTTTTGGGGCTTTCATATAAACATGTTTTTAGGGATGTTTAATATGCTTCCTTTCCCGCCTTTGGATGGTTACAAGGTTCTAGGTTGGAGTAAGTTCACTTGGGTTACTTTATTCTTCGCTTTTGTTTATTTTGTATTTATATTTAATCCTGCAGGTTTCTTCTAGATAAAAATAGATTTTAAGAATAATTAGGCGTATTCCATTCCTTTGTAGCTTTCTTTGAAGTTTTTGTATTGTTCCATGGATATTTCTTTCAAGCTTGGTTCTACTTCTTTTAGTGCTTTATCAAAGTCTTTTTTGGTTACTTTTAGTTCTTCTCTTTCTTCTCTTAGTGCATTCATTCCTGCTTCTTGTACTAATGCAGCTAGATCTGCTCCTGAGTAATTTTTGGTTTCTGCAGCGATCTCTTTTAAGTCTACATCGCTTGTTATCGGCATATCTTCTATGTGTACTTCTAATATTTTTTCTCTAGTTTCCTGGTCGGGTTCTTCTGTTTTTATCATTCTGTTGAATCTTCCAGGTCTTAGTAGTGCGGGATCCACTATGTCTGGTCTGTTTGTTGCTCCTATCACTATCACGTCTTTTAGTTCTTCTAGTCCATCTATTTCTGTTAGAAGTTGGTTTACTACTGACTCTGTTACGTGTGATCCTTGGTATTGTCCTCTTTTTGGGGCTATGGAGTCTATTTCATCGAAGAATACTATACATGGTGCTGATTGTCTTGCTTTTTCAAATACTTCTCTTACTCCTTTTTCGCTTTCTCCCACGTATTTGTTTAGTAGTTCTGGTCCGTTTACTAGTATGAAGTTTGCTTCTGATTCGTTTGCCACTGCTTTTGCTAACATTGTTTTTCCTGTTCCTGGTGGCCCGTAGAGGAATATTCCTTTTGGTGGCTCTATACCTATATCTTTGAATTTTTCAGGGTGTTGTATTGGCCATTCTATTGCTTCTCTTACTTCTTTTTTGGCTTTTTTCATTCCTCCTATGTCATTCCATTTTACATCTGGTTTTTCCACGAATACTTCTCTCATTGCTGATGGTTGTACTTCTTTGAATGCTTCTTCAAAGTCTTCTTTTTTGACTTTTAGATCTTCCAGTACTTCTATTGGTAGTTCTTCTTCATCCAAGTCTATTTCTGGGAATATTCTTCTTAGTGTCTTCATTGCGGCTTCTCTTGCTAGTGCTTCCAGGTCTGATCCTACGAATCCGTGTGTTCTTTTTGCCATTTCGTCTAGGTCAACGTTATCTGATAGAGGCATTCCTCTTGTGTGTATTTGTAGGATTTCTTTTCTTTCGTCTTCGCTTGGTATGCCTATTTCTATTTCTCTATCGAATCTTCCTGCTCTTCTTAGTGCCGGGTCAAGTGTATCTGGCCTGTTTGTTGCTCCTATTACTATTACGTCTCCTCTTTCTTCCATTCCATCCATTAATGATAGTAGTTGTGCTACCATTCTTTTTTCTACTTCTCCTACTGCTTCGTCTCTTTTGGATGCTATTGCGTCTATTTCGTCTATGAATATTATTGATGGTGCTTTTTCTTTTGCTTTTTTGAATATTTTTCTGAGGTTTTCTTCTGCTTGTCCTACGAATTTTGAAACTACTTCGGGTCCCTGGATTGAAGTGAAATGGACGTCTGATTCGTTTGCCACTGCTTTTGCTAGTAGTGTTTTTCCTGTTCCTGGTGGTCCGTGGAGCAGTACTCCTTTTGGTGGCTCTATACCTATCTTTTTGAATAATTCCGGGTGTCTTAGTGGGAATTCTATCATTTCTCTGACTTTTAGAACTTGTTCTTCGAGTCCTCCTACGTCTTCGTAGGTTACTTGTGGTTTTTCAGCCAGTTCTTCTACTGTTTCTTCCATTATGTTCATTTCTGTATTTACGGTTACTCTTCCAACTTCTTTAGGTTTCATTTTTACTACTTGGAAGAATAATGGTTGTCCCCATATTGATATGTAGATTTTGTCTCCTTTTGATAGTGGTCTACCTTTTAGATGTCTTCTTGCGAAGTCTTTGAAGTCTCCTGTGAATCTGACTTTTTTCGTGGGTGCGAGTGAAATCTCTTTAGCTTCTTTGACTTCTTCTATTTTTTCTATGGCTACTGTTTCTCCTACTGAGGCTCCTGCGTTTTGTCGGACGATTCCGTCCATTCTTATGATTCCTCTGTCTTCGTCTTGTGGGTAGGCTTGCCATACTCTTGCTACGGTTTCTTCTTCTCCTTTTATTCTTATTATATCTCCGCTTGATACTTCTAGTTTTTTCCTTGTTTTTGTATCTATTCTGGCTATGCCTTTTCCCATATCATCTTGGAGGCTTTCGGCTACTTTTAGTTTTACAGACATTTTGATCATTCTTTGAGATTTTTAAGAAATTTTTGTTTTTTAAAGTATTTTCTTTTTCCTTGTTCTTTCTTTGGGTATTGTTCTTTTTTAGTTTTTTCTTTTAGTCTTGGTTTATTTTTTGTAGAAGTATTTTATATTTTGGTAGGTAGAAGTTTATTGAGGTTGATTTTTTATGAGTGTGGTTCCAACAGGGTGTGAAGCCATTGATTCTTTGTTAGGAGGTGGTCTTCTTCCAAAGAGGATTAATCAGTTTTACGGTGCTTCTAGTACTGGGAAGACCAATATTTGTCTTCAGGCTCTGGTAAGTGCTCATAGTGCTGGTAAGGATGTTGTTTACATTGATACTGAAGGAGGGTTTTCTGAGAGAAGGTTAGAGCAGTTGAATGGTGGTGAAGCTAGTTCTATCTTGGATGAGGTTTTTTTCAAGCGTGTTTTGAGTTTTGAAGAACAGAAGAAAGTTATTGATGGTTTGAAGGAGATTGAAGATGAGGTTGATTTGGTTATTATTGATTCTTTGACTTCGCAGTATAGACCTGAATTAGGTAATGGTAATGCTCGGGAAACTAATCAGGAGCTTGGTAGACAGGTTCAGGAGCTTTCTCGTATTGCTAGGGAGAACGAGATCCCAGTACTTGTTACAAATCAGGTTTATTCTGACTTTGAGTCGGATGAAGAGGAATTTAGACCTATTGGGGGAGATATATTGAAGTATTCTTCTAAGATAATTGTGCAGCTTAAGAGAGATGGTGAGAAGAGAATAGCTGTTCTTAAGAAACATCTTTTTAGAGGAGAAGGAGAATCAGCTAGGTTTGATATCTGTCATAATGGGATTAATGGATTGTAGTACATTTTTCAATACTTTTACTTGATTTTTTGTAGTTTTTAATTTGTTAATAATTTTCTATTTTACTCTACAGCCGTTTGGTGGCATTCTTTCGAGTACCCAGTTTAGATCTATCTTGACGTTGAATTTCTCTATCAGTTTCTTTTTGATCTGTTTGCTGGCTTTGTTTTTTTCAGTATCTCCTGGTCGGAGTAGAACTAGTTTTTGTTCATTTATTTCTCTTTCTTTGAAGGTTTCCGGTGGTGCTACTTTGATTTCGTTTTCTTGTATTGTGAATGCGATTTTTAATTCTGTGTTCCTGTAGTAGTTTTTTTCTCCTTTTATCAGGAATGCTCCTTTCCCCATGTATTCTCCAGATTCTGCTCCTAGTTTTACTTGATTTGGCTCTACTTGGTATACGTCCGCTGTTCCCACTCCTTGTTTCCAGGCAGCAGAATAACTTCCTGCAAATACCGCTGTTTCTCTGAGGTCTTTTTCTTCTGCTTCTTTTCCTTTTTTCAAGATCACTGACGGTGCTCCTTGTACATCAGCGTGGAAATAGAGGTCTTCTTCTTCCATGTAGTTTTTGACTATCTCTTCGTTTTGATCCGCGTTTTTTCCGGCTATTACTAGATGATCGTTGCTTGTTTTGAACCAGTGGAACTTGCTGTACCATTCATTGTTTCTTTTTATTTTTCTGAGTTGTTCTTCCTTGGTTTTTTCTTTTTTCTTGGCTTTTTTTATCAGTTTCTTGGTTTCTTTGATTGCTTTTTTTGCTCCTTCTATCTTTTCTTTGTATTTCTTGCTTTCTTCGTAGTACTTTGCTGCGTTGTCGGTTATTTTTTTACGTGGATCTATTTCTACTTCAGCCATTTTAATCTTCATTGGAGTTGTTCCAGGATTCTTTTGTAGAGCAGTCTGGATCTAGACACATCTCGTAATCTCTACCTCTATTTTTTGATACTTTTATCCTTGGGGATCCGCATTCTTCGCATTTTTCACCGAGTGGTTCTATGCTTCCGCTCTGTGGTAGGGGGTAGGTATTGGTGCATTTTGGGTAGTTTGTACATCCGACAAACCTGCTTCCTTTTCTGCTTCTTCTTTTGGTTAGCTGTCCGTCGCAGTTTTTCTTGGTGCATTTTCCCATTCTTTCTTCTTTTTTGAGTGCTTTTCGAAGTTCTTCGGAGACTTCGTCTTTGTTTTCTTCCAGTTGTTTCAATACTTTTTTGAGCATTTTTCTGGAGTCTTTCACTACTTTGTCTTTTTCTTTTTTACCTTCTTTAACCTGATCTATTTCTTTTTTCAATTTCGCTGTCATTTTTGGTTTGGTTATTTCTCCTGCGTGTTTTTCCAGTGCATTTATTACTGGGAAGGCTATTTTTGTTGGTTTGTATCCTTTTTCATTCGTTATGTAGTTTCTGCTGGTTAGTTTGTCTAATATACTTGGTCTTGTGGATTTTGTGCCTAGGTCGTTGTCTGACATGTATTTTATTATTTTGTTGGAGCTGTATCTTGGTCTTGGTTTTGTCTTTTTCTTCTTTGCTCCAGTCTTTTCTACTTTTATTTGTTCTCCTTCTTTTAATTTTGGTGTTTCTATTTCTTTTGTCTTTTTGTATGGATAGATGGATTGCCATCCTGGCTTGATTATTTTCCTTCCTTTTGTCCGGTATTCGTGTTCTTCGTAGTCTATTTTTGATTTTATTGTTTTGACTTTGGATTTTTCGCTTAGTGTTGCTATGAATCTATCCGCTATTAGTTGGTAGATTCTCCATTCTGATTTGTTTAGTTCTTTATGTGGTTTTTTCACTGGATGTATTGGCGGGTGATCAGTGGATTTTTTCTTGCCTTTTGTTGGTTTCAGTTTCTTTTTCAGGAGTTTTTCGCTGTAGTCTTTGTATCTGTCGATTTTTTTGAGTTTTTTGAGTATATCTTTTAGATCCAGTGAGTCCGGGTATTGAGTGTTGTCTGTTCTTGGGTAGCTTATTATTCCATCTTGGTATAGTGATTCTGCGATTGAGAGTGCGGTGGATGGTGAGTATCCTATGCTGCTGGCTTGTCTTAGGAATTTGGTTGTGTTGAATGGTGTTGGTGGTTTTCTGGTGTAGGTTGTGGTTTTTACTTTTTTTACTTCTGCTTCTCCAGGCCCTAGTTCTTTGAGTTCTTTTGCTTTTTTCTTTTTGAATACTTTTTTCTTTTTGTAGTTTGCTTTGAATTTTTGGTTGTTTTTCTGGCATTTTATCCAGGGTTTCCAGTATGGTTTTGGTGTGAAGTCTTTTCTTTCTTTTTCTCTGTCCACTATTTCTGCTAGTGTTGGTGTTTGTACTCTTCCAACTGATAGGAAGGATTTTCCTAGTCTATTTCCTGCTAGTGATATGTATCTTGTTAGTGTTGCTCCCCATATGAGGTCTATTTCTCTTCTTGCGTCCGCGGAGTTCGCTAGATTCCAGTCAAATCCTTTGAGGTTTGAGAAAGCGTCTTTAACTTCTTTTGAGGTAAGTGAACTGAATCGGGCTCTTTTTATAGGTATATCTGGATTTTTCTCTTTAGTTATCTGGATCGCTTCTTTTCCTATTGATTCTCCTTCTCTGTCGTAGTCGGTTGCAATGGTTAATTCATCGACTTTTTTGGCGTAGTGCCTTATAGTGTTCCCTATTGATTTCCTGGTTTCTTGATATTGTATTGGTGCGTCTATCAATTCTTCTAGGTCGGTTGCTCTCCAGCTGTTGTAATCATCTGGGAAATCAGGATTTTTTATATGTCCTCTTAACGGCACTAGAACCATGTCCTGCAGTTCGTAGCATTTGACTCTTCCTTTGTTGACTTTTTTTGGTTTTCCAAGAATATTTGCAAGTGTTTTTGCCGCGCTGTGTTTTTCCGCTATTACTAAATCCATGGTTATATTTTGAGAGCACAGGGGTTAAAAAGTGTTGGTGGGGGATAGACCAAGAATTATATAGAGAGAGTATTAATATTTTAAATAGGTGGAGCAAATGCTATCGGATTATATAAACAAGAAGAGAAAGGAAAAATACGATAAAGCTAGGAGAGAAGGCGATGTGAAAACCGTGAACAGGCTGGGTCCAAAAATCGCTAAATCGGAGAGAAAGAAAAAGAAAAATGAAGGAAGTTCCTTACTATAAAAAGAGAATCTTAAGGTGATTGAGAGTTATTTAGATCCCGGTTAGAGGGTATCTCTTCAAGTATAGCTCTGTGGCGTATATCTGCAGGAAAGGAAGTACTGCTAGAGATACTATTATTATTGATACTATTTGATGTGTCCATACGAAGAATTGTCCTAGTCCAACTTCTATTAGAGCTAGTATGAACATCAGGATAAATCCTGCTACTATGTATTTTGCTAGGGCTTGTGGATAGTTTTCTATGAATTTAACCGCGTCTTTCATTGATTCTATTAATCCAAAGTCCTCTAGCACTATTACTTGTGGTGTAAATATGAATAGTACCCATATGATTAGTATTATCGCTTGTATTATTATTCTAGGAGCTCCTATATACGTTAGTATGGTTCCGATGGCTATTGTAGTAGCTGTGATTAGTATTAGGAAGAAGGTCATCTGTAGTACGTATTTTTTGAATGTGGAGGTTACTTTTTTGTAGGTAACGTGATCAAGTGTTTCTTGTAGTTTGATAACTGATATTAATGCGGATAGGAATATTGATATGAGTATTATCGAGGCAATTGATACTCCTAGCATTAGTGCTAGTTGTGATGTGGTGAGGTCGGCGTATATTGATGTGAATCTTATGAATCCAGAGCCAACTGAAATGAAACTAGATAGAACTATTGATAGTAGCAGTGTCAGTACTATGAATACGCTGAAGAGTGCTACTTTATCGATGTTTTCGACGTATTTGTCAAGGGCTCTTTGAACTGGTAGCTGCATGTATAAAATAGGGTTTATTAAAGTATTTATTAATTGGTGTCTTGTTTCTTTTTCTTTCTCTGTGTTCTCTTATTCAATTAGTTTTTATTTAACTATTTCTCCTTTTAGTCCTCTTGAACCAACACTTATCACGTTTACTTTTATTTTATTTCCTTTTTCCAGTTCTTTTAATTGGTTTTTATCTTTTTCTTTGTTTTCTTGTATTCTTACTTTCTTGTAATTATTCGTTCGTGCTGTGATTTTATTTTTTGTTAATTCTGTGATCATTACTTCTTTTTCTTTGTCTATATACTGTTTATTCTTATTTTTGCTTATTTTTTGAGTTATTTGTGATAGTTTCTTTGATCTTTTTTTGAGTACTTGGCTATTGTGTGGTTCTAGTTTTTCTGCTTCAGTGTTCGGCCTCGGGTGAAACCTGGAGATATTTGTAACATCTGGTTTTATCTCTTTTATTAGTTTTATAGTCTCTTGAAAGTGTTTTTCTTTTTCAGTGGGGTAACCTACTATTATATCTGTAGCGAGATTTAGTTCCTTTATATTTTTTTCAAGATCTCCTGCTATTTTTTTGAATTCTTCTACAGTGTATTTCCTGTTCATATCCTTCAGAACTTTATTCGATCCTGACTGGATCGGTAAGTGTATAAATTTGTATATTTTAGGGTTTTTCATCGATTTTATTAGTTCTTTTCTTCTTTCCTGTTTTTTCAGGTGTTCTGGATTCATCATTCCTATTCTAAGTTTGAATTCTTCATCTATTTCAGTTATTTTCCGTATTAGTTTTGGAAGATTTGTATCTTTTTTATCCAGTCCGTAGCACCCTGTATCCTGGCTTGTTAGGTATATCTGTTTTTTTCCTTTTTGAATTAATCTTTTTATTTCCTCTATTATGGAGTTTTCCGGGTAGCTGTAGAGGTTTCCTCTGGCTTTTTTTACTCCACAGTAGCTGCAGTTTCCCAGGCAGCCTTCGGCTATTGGTAATATCCCTGTTATTCCTTTTCTAATTTTCTTTTTCTCTTCTAGTTTATTTCCACGTTTTTCGCTTGTATATACTGGTTTTTTTCCTTTTTTAATTTTTTCAAGGGCTTCAGGAATCTTTTCTATAGTATTGGGATCGGTCATGGCTGCTTCGTGTTCTTCGAGTATCTCTGTATTTATTCTTGGTAAGCAACCGGTTACTAGTACTTTTTTTCCTTTTTTTCTGTATCTTTTAAGGCGGTTTATCATCTTTGATTGTGTCTTATTCTTCACTCCGCACGTGTTTAGAATCACTGTGTCTGCTTCGTCTATATCCTTGGTTTCTTCCAGTTTTTCATCCTTTTCTATCTGTCCTTTTATGAGTTCTTCGTCTGACTTGTTCCTGGTACATCCGTAAGTGTCTATAGCTACTTTCATAGATATCTCTTCTTAGAATTTAGAGAATAGATGTTATTTATCTATTTTTAAGGAGGTAGTGTTGGGCTATCCTTATGAATCCTCCTATAAGTAAGGTCACTGTCATCCAGAGGAAAATGGTTTCTGTGAATCCTTCTAATCCTGCGATGGAAAATTCTCCATGGAACCATAGCTCCCTGGTAGCGTAGGATAGTATTGGAAGTAGTCCTAGTATTATTACAGGTATTATCGAGTAGCTTATTTCTGAGTCTAAACCTGTTTCATCTACTAAGTCAGGGAAGATATATCCTAGGAATATCCCTGAAATCACTATAAGTATTTCACCGAGCATCATGTTTTCAATCATTTTATTCACTTTTTCTATTTTGTGTTGAATCTGTTTCTTGGTTTTTTATTGGTGCTGTTATTCTTATTAATCACGGGAATTATTAATTATTAGTGTCCGAATCTGGAGAACTTCCAGTCAAGTTTAAATGGAGATGTTAGTTTATGGCGATTGAGTTACCCTGGACCGAGAAATACAGGCCTGAAAAGCTTGAAGATGTAGTGGGTCATGACGATATAATCGATAGATTGAAGGCTTATGTTGAGAAGAACAATATGCCTAGTTTGCTCTTCACAGGACCTGCTGGAACAGGTAAAACAGCTTCGGCTCTGGCTATTGGCCATGAATTATTTAAAGATAATTTTGAAGAAAACTTTCTTGAATTGAACGCTAGTGATGAAAGAGGAATAGATATTATACGTGGTAAGATAAAGGATTTTGCCGCAACTCAACCTTACGGTGAGATCGGTTTCAAACTTATTTTCCTTGATGAAGCTGACTCCCTTACTTCAGATGCTCAGAATGCTTTGAGAAGAACTATGGAAAACTATACAGAGAGCACTAGATTCATATTAACTGGTAACTACGGCAGTAAGATAATACCGCCAATACAGTCTAGATGTGCTCTTTTCAGATTCAATCCTTTAAATGAAGAAAAAATAATAGAAAGATTGGAGTACATAGCAAAGGAAGAAGGGTTGAAAGTGAAGGAAGATGCCTATGAAGCTTTAGTATATACCTCTGAAGGAGATATGAGGAAAGCTATCAATTACCTGCAGACAGCTAGCACTACTAAAGATGAAATACAAGAAAAAGATATATACAAAGTAGCTTCTAGAGCAAGGCCTGAAGAGATAAAGAAACTTATAGATCTTTCTCTAAATGGTGATTTTCTGGAAGCTAGAGATAACCTGGATGATTTACTATACAAATACGGTATGAGTGGTGAAGACGTGATAATACAGCTATATAATGAAGTGATGAAGCACGATGATCTTTCTGAAGAGGATAAAGTTGAGATAGTTGATTCAATAGGGGAATGTGACTTCAGGTTAACAGAAGGAGCAAACGAGAGGATTCAGCTGGAATCACTGATGTCTCAACTGGTTGTAAAAGGGAAGTAATAGTTGGAAATATAGTTTAATATGATCAGTAAAAGATCTGAAGAATTCTAGATAGGATAAATGAACTCGATTTGGATGAGATTCTGAAGTCTTATCTAAATCAGAGTAAAATTCTTGACTTTATTCTATTTTGTACCTCAGTATTGCTGCTATTCCTCCTAATGACTCTATTTTTTCTGATTCTGGATTTTCTCCAGATATTACTGTAACTTCTCCGTTTTTCTGCTCTGTTTTCTCCATTAATTCATTGATTTCTTTCTCTTCTCCAAATAGTTTTTCTTCTGTAACCAGTAATTTTTCAACTGCTCCGTATTTGATTGCTTTTTTTACTTCTTGTTTCCCGTATGTTGCTTTTCCTTGTTCTTTGGATATGTGTTTCATTAATTGATCTATTGCTTTTGTTTCTTTTTTTAATCTGGATTTTTCAAGTATTCTATCTACTTTTCCTTGTTTCATTAATTCGAATACTCCGTTTTCTCCAGTGTTATTTGTTTTTAATCTTGTAGTTTTTTCTTTTATGTCTTTTTCATTTTCTTCCAAGTATTTTAGGTAGTTATCTGCTTCGAAACCTGGTCCTGCTGCTATGTATTTATCTGTTTCGGTTTCTTTTAGGACTCCTGTTATTTCTTTGTAGTACTTTCCTTTTTCACCGTGGTCTTCTCCTTTATATTTACCTTTTCCAGGTAGGCTGATCTTTGCTTTTTTCTCTAAACCGTAGGATTTTACGGTGAATACTTCCGCTTCTCTCTCATCCATTATGGTTATAGTTATTTTAGGTTGTTTTGATTCTTCTCTAGCTTGTTTTAATCTTTCCAGTTCGTGTTTTTTCCATCCTTCTTTTTTCTCTATTGTAAGCACTTCTCTTTCATTTATCTTGAAGGAATGATGTGATCCAAGCGATATCTTGTCTTCCGGTCCTTCCTGTATTGTTCCAAGTATTTTTAATGCACTGTAGTCTTTATGGAACTCCGTCTTTTCTACTTCTAAGGTTAGCTTCATTTTCTCCCTGAATGTTTCTGATTTTTCTTCTCTTTTTCTTTCTGTAAGCGTTCTAACTCTGTCGCCTTTTTTTATGATTTTTTCAAGGTGCCAGAGGTCTTCGATTGACTCTGGCTTGAGTTTGATCTTGTTTTCTTCCCTGTGTATGATGAACATTCTAATCACTTTAATGTAAGTTATTTAACGGAAGAGTAGTTTAAAATAGATGGAGTCGGATAAAAAGTACTGAAGTTGAAATACTTTAAAAACTTTCACAGGAGGTTCATTGGAATGGAGATAGATAAATTTGGACTGGGAAGCCTTTTAGCAGGAATCTTAATCATAGTCGGGATGCTACATTTCTTCTTCATGGGAAAAACTTGGACCATGGAAGGATTAATAGCAGCAATAATAGTGACTATCCAAGGTGGAATAATACTGTTGGGAATCTTCCTGTTCGTTATAGGAATACTTCTACTCTGGCTGTAGAAAAAAAGATTTCTAACTCTTTTAACTAATTATTTTTTATTAGAAATACCTTAGAATGTTTAAGAAATAAAAGAGTGTTTGTAAATGTCCAGAATAGCTGTAGTGGATGAAGAAAAATGTAATCCTGAGAAATGTAGTTACGAGTGTATAAAGTACTGTCCTGTGAATAGACAAGGGGAGGACTGCATTACTTTAAACGAAGGAAAGACTATAGCGGAGATAGATGAAGAACTATGTACAGGATGCGGGATCTGTGTTAAAAAGTGTCCTTTTGGAGCTATATCTATAATAAACAAACCTGAAGAAGTAGGTGAACCAACCCATAGATACGGGATGAATGATTTCAGGGTATATGGAGTTCCAACACCTAGAGAAGGTGTAGTGGGATTGATAGGTCCTAACGCAATAGGTAAATCAACTCTTGTTAAGATCCTTTCAGGAAATTTAAAACCTAATCTTGGAAAGTATAATGAAGAAATTGAATGGGAAGAGATAATGGATAAATTCAAAGGTACAGAACTCCATGAATATTTCAAAAAAGTAAGATCCGGAGAACTAAAAACATCTTACAAGCCCCAAGAAGTTACTTCAATACCTAAAGCTCACAACGGAAAAGTATCTAAATTACTGGAAGAAGTTAATGAAAAAGGAGAAGAACTTGATAGAATTAAGAGAAAATTAAGCTTGGAAAAGTGTTGGAATAGAAATATAAAAGATGTATCTGGAGGAGAACTACAGAGAATAGCTATAGGAGCCACTATATTAAAAGAAGCTGATCTTTACTTCATAGATGAACCTTCAAGTTATCTGGATATAAAGCAGAGGATTAATGCAGCTGAAATAATAAGAGAACTAGGAAAAGATAAAAAAGTAATGATAGTTGAACACGATCTAGCAATTCTAGATTACCTTACTGATTACATATATGTTCTATACGGAGAACCAGGTGTTTACGGTGCTGTCTCCAGCCTCAAATCAAGTAGAAAAGGAATTAATCAATTTTTAGAAGGTTTCCTAGAAAAGGAAAATACTAGGATAAGACCGAATGAGATAAAATTCGAAACTAAACCACCTTC
This sequence comes from Microcaldota archaeon, assembly GCA_964579265.1. Lineage (GTDB taxonomy): Archaea > B1Sed10-29 > B1Sed10-29 > B1Sed10-29 > B1Sed10-29 > B1Sed10-29. The sequence continues at coordinate 7,491 of CAZOFO010000005.1, read as the reverse complement.
AACACATTACAAAGGAGAAGAATCTATAGTTTATCCTTCTTTTGAAAAGAGATTCCCGGAATTCGAATTAGAAACTGAGAAAGGAGAGATAAAAAAAGGAGAAGTAATAGGAGTAATAGGTGAAAACGCAATAGGTAAAACTACTTTTGTAAAGGTTCTAGCCGGTGAAGAAGAACCTGAAGATAGAGAACTGGATATAGATGCAGAAATATCGTATAAACCCCAATACATAGATTTTGATTCAAAGGAAAGTTTGAATGTCGAGCAATTCATAGCAATGCAGGAGAATCTAGATAAGAAACTCTTTAACTCTAGATTAAAAAACATAGTTGAAGATCTATATCCTAAGAAACTTGGAGAGCTTTCCGGAGGAGAGAAACAAAGAGTAGCAATATCTATCGCACTTGGTAAAAAATCTGATCTATGCTTGCTGGATGAACCTTCAGCTTTCCTAGATATTGAAAAGAGGTTAGAAGTCTCTAAGACTATAAAAAGAGCTGCTGAAGATAGAGGAACATCTGTATTAGTTGTTGATCATGATCTATTGTTCCAAGACATGGTTTCGAATAGATTGATGAGATTCACAGGCGAACCTGGGGAGAGAGGAAGAGCTGAATCTCCTGTTGATATGAAGAGAGGAATGAGTAAGTTCCTTGAAAAGATGAGTATAACAATGAGGAGAGAGCCACGTACAGGTAGGCCAAGGATAAATAAAAAAGATTCTCAGAAGGATAAAGAACAAAAGGAGAAAGGAGAGTATTACTATACGACTAATTAAATCTTAGAACTATAGGTTTATTTTTCTGCTATTATCTTGTAACTCTGTATTTCCCCACCTTTGAATTTAAGAAGATTTATATCGACATCTTCAAATTCTTGGAAAAGCTTTCTTATTTCTTCTTCAGTGTAGAAACTATGTATTTCTCTTATCCCTCTTCCGTATCCGTATTCTTTTGTTCTGTAAGTTTCTCCTGGTTCTATCTCTTGACCTGTTTTGTATCTTGAATCGTTTTTAGATGATACATTCCCGTAGAATACTCCTCCTGGTTTCATAACTCTATACAATTCATCAACGGTTTGGTTTATTTCTGGTTTGGTAGCATGACCTATCACTGTTATCGCTAGTACTGCGTCGAATTCTTGATCTTGGAAGGGAAGATCTTTCATATCTCTTTGCAGAACTTTGGCATTTAAATTTTTCTCTCTTAATCTTTTATTTGTCATTTCTACTGCTTCTTGTGATATATCTATTCCTTTGACGTTGAATCCCTGTTCAGCTAAGTAGATCAAGTGTCTGCCAAATCCACATCCTAAGTCGAGTATATTTGTTTTTCCTTCTTCTTTCAGTTTTTCTGCAAATCTTTTGACGTAGTTTCTAGGTTTCTTTATACCTTCTGGTATCTTATCTAGATTGCTGTAGTACTTTTCCCATCTTTCAGTCATTTTGTTAAACCTTTATTCGTATTTTTTTCTTATTTCTGTATTCCGTTGTATATCCTGATAAGGTAAGGCATTAGTAGAGTTGCTCTAGGTATTTTTAGTGTTCCTTTTTCTGCTTCTTTCTCATTGAATTTCATTGCTTTTCCTGAAAGCGCTGGATGAGATATTGCTATTGGTACTGGGTCGCTTGTGTGTGTTTCCATGGTACATGGTGTTGAATGATCGGATGTTACGATTATGATGGTGTTGTTAAGATTTATCTGTTCCAGAAGTTCCGAGTAGTATTCTTGATCTATTTCTTCTATTTTTTCTTTCTTCTTAACTGGTTTTCCATCGTGTCCCGGTAGATCAGGACCTTTCAAGTGAATGTATACGAAGTCATTTTCTTCTGTTGCTTCGAGTGTTTTCTTTAACCATTCCTCGTAATCCTCTTCTTCATTTATCTTGACTGTTTTCATTCCTGATATTTCTGCTATCCCTCTTTCTAGAGGCATGTTTGCTAATAGACTATATTTCAACCCATATTGATCTTCTAATGTAGATACTTCAGGTTTTTTTGAACCTGCATCTCTCGTTATAATTGCATTGGCTTTCATTTTTCCTTCTTTTTCTCTTTTTTCATTTATTTTGGTGTTTTCTAGTGCTTTTATTGCTTTTTCAGTGAATTCATTTACTAGTTCTGCTGATCTTTTAGCTTCTGGTTCTTTTGCTTCGCATTCTTTTATTTCCGGTTTGTATTCTTCTTTTGCTATTGAGATCAGTCCTTTTCTATCGTAGGCGGGATCTGTATTGGTGATGCGTGGGCTGAGAGTCTTTTCATCTTTGTCTTTTATCACTAGTGCTGCTCTATGTTGTTGGGTTGATTTGAATCTAAATTCTGCGTTTTCTAGTTCTATTTCCTGATTTATTATCTTTTCAAGTTCTTCTGTTTCTCTTTTTGTCAGAGAACGTGCTACTCTTCTATCTATCAAGTTCTCTTTTTCTTCTTTTATTGTGGCGTAGTTGCATCTTAATGCTAGTTCTCCATCTTGATATTTCATTCCGGCCCCTATTGCTTCGAGAGGTCCTCTCCCTGTATAGTATTTTTCTGGATCGTATCCTAGTAGGGAAAGTACTGCGGAGTCGCTTTCAGGAGCTGTGTCAGGTATGACTGTCATCATCCCTGTTTCTCCATTTTTAGCTATCCTGTCGAGAGCAGGAGTTTTTGCTGCTTCTAGTGCTGTTTTTCCATTTAATTCAGGATTTTCTCTTCCTGCTGCTCCATCGAGAACTGTGAATAATATTGTTGTTTTTTGTTTCATCTTATTCCTCTCTTTGTTTTGTTTTATGTTTCTTTTTTAATCTGTTTTTTGTTCTTTGTCTTGAATTATTTCTATTTTGATTTCTTCTCCTCTATTGTTGTATGCTCTTGTGGATTCTTTTTTGTATGGCTTTGCTATTATTAAGTGGTATTTTCCCATTGTTGAGAAGAATGATTGGTCAGCTTTTGATGGATTTGGATGAGGAGAAGGGTGACTGTGGAATGTTCCTTTTTTGTTCACGTAAATCGGCATTTGGTTTAGTTTTATCCGTACGCTTCTTGGTGTGAATTCTCCTGGTATTAGAACGAAGTCGTTTACATGGTTTTTACCCAGCATTATGCCTCCTGTTTCTAATGGGTGTGCTTCTTTTGAGATTTGAAGCATGTCTTCCAGTGTTTCTTCTTTGATCTTTATTTTTCCCATAGTTTAATTGGTGTTTTATGATTAATTTATCTAGGGGTATAGTTTTTTTAGTCTTTTATATTAGTAATAATGCTGTAGGTATAGTTAGACAGGACATATTGTTTATTCTAGGAACTTTTAGTTTTATTGTAGTTATACCTATTGCTGTGGAGGTTATGAGTACTATCATTCCTTTCAGGTTTGTTAGGAATAGGTTTAGTGCTATTAGAAGAATTATTGCTATTAATGATGTTTTTTTGTGGTTTATTCTGTTAAAGAATTTTGCTATTATATGTAGATTTTTTCTTAGTAGTATGTAGGATATTGCTGTTGAGGTCATTATAGCTGTTATGATTAGTAATGGTGATTCCGGATATTTTATTGAGGAAAGCGCTACGGTGGTGCCTGATCTAGTTTTCCCTAGGTATATCAGTGCTAGGAAAGATGCTATGTTGTAGGTGGTGTTTGAGGCTCCTATGAAGGCTAAGTATTCTTCTTTATTCATTTTCCCTAGTTTTTTCCCTATTGTGGCTGATAGTGCGCTTGATACTGCTGGTATTATCCCTAAGATGCTTGATAGTATGGTTGAGAGGGTTGCTGATCTGGTTGTTTTCCAGTTTTTTGTCTTTGCAATTGGTTTTATCTTTTGTTTTTTTATTTTTTTATCCATTTTTAGAGAAGTTATTAAGGTGCTTATTCCGAATAGTCCTGTTAGCATTGGCATTATTGTAGCGTCTTCTAGTGCTGAGATTCCTAGAAATGTAGCCATTATCACTACTAATAATGATTTTTTGTTTTTGATCATTGATACTGTGATTATTACGAGGAAAAAAGGTATTAAGATCGATAGTGAAGGGTATAGTTTTTTTGAGAATAGTAGGTAGGATAACCCTATCACGGGAGCCATTGTAATGGCTATTAGCGATCCCTTTAGAGTCAGGTATATCGCGGTTATTCCTCTTCCTTTTCTTGTTAGTTTGTGTCCTGGGAGAACTGATAGATCTTCTCCTGAAGGTGATCCTATCAGTATCGAGGGAATGTGGGAAGATAGCGTGAAGCTGGCTGTTGCAGAAGCCGCGAATACTGTTATTTTTTCTTCAATTAAAGGCAGTGTTATTAGTAAAGGAGCGATGTTGTTTGGATGTATTCCAGGTACTAATCCAAGGAGAGTTCCGGTGATAGTTCCTATTATCGTTAGATATATCATCTTTATTTTTTTGTTTTAATCCTATCTGGAAATATAAAGCACTGTTCTCTGTACTTAGAAGCTTCTCCTCTTATTTTTACATGGTTTTCTTCGATTTTTTTATCTTCTGGAAGCATTGTAAGAGCTTTATATTCTCCTTCTATTATTATTCCTATTCTGTTTCCTTTTTCAGATCTAAAAGTGTTTATAATTTTTCCCTCTGTTTCTATTTTTCCTTCACATCCTTGATCAAGTTCTTTTAAAGTTTTCTCTTCATAATTGGAGGCAGGTAGAAAGTGAAGTATAATTAGACCTGTGAGAGCTATTGTTAGGGAAAAGTAGAGTGATTTATTCATAGTATTTCTGTATAAAAAATAGTAATTTTTCTTTATGTCTTTATTTCTAATTAATTGAGTTAGAAAAAGTTAAAAGTTTTTATTTTTTCTTCCTAAGGATGTGTGTAGTTCCTTAAGAAATATTCTTTTTTTCTTACGCTTTCATCTTCTGATTCTACGGTATATTCTACTTCAAGGATGAACTTATCTGGGCAGTACTCTTCGTGCAGAGTCCTTATATCATCTTCATCTGTATAGAAATTTACAGGTCCTTCGTTCATGTTGTTATTTTGTAAAGCGCTTTCTAAATTCTCTTCCACCATTTCTGCAGCTTTTGTGCAATTTTCATATTCTTCTTCTAGTGCCTCTTCTACTGATTTGTTTATTATCCATCTGGCGTCATGGTGTCTATTTGTGACTGCATCTATCCTCATTTTG
>CAZOFO010000005.1:0-2289 GCA_964579265.1 Microcaldota archaeon | reverse complement strand
TATTATCCATCTGGCGTCATGGTGTCTATTTGTGACTGCATCTATCCTCATTTTGTATGTTTCGGATCTTTCTCTTTTTTCTCTACTTATTATTACGTAGTTAGCTGATGCTATGAGTATTACTCCTATCAAGAATGCTATTCCTGTTATTACCACGGCTTTTTTCATTTTTTGACACCCTTAGTCGTAACATACTTTTGTTGTAATTGTTCTTGTATATCCATCACCATCGTATACAACTGCTTCGTGTGTTGCTACTACATCTTCATCTTCGCAGTCATTTATTTTTATATTCCCATATTCTTCTTCTGCATCACTGATATCTATTTCTCCTTCCATTGATTGATTCACATCTTGGATGTCTCTTGCTATCCTTGAGAGATGTAAGGTTTCTTTTGTATCTGTTTGTGAAGTGCTTAACATTGATATTATAACTGCTGATGAGAGTAGTACGATTAATATAGCGTAGGCTGTGTCCATTGAGAATACGAATCCTCTTTTTTCATTTTTTCTTGATTTTTTCTGTTTCATATTAATTCATCTTTAGTTTTGATTATTTACATATGATTATGGTGAGTTCTTGGAGGTATCCTCCTCCATCCACCATTCTTTTGGAGCTTGATTGTTCTCTTCCCTCGCAGTGATCTTCGTTTAGTTCTATTGCTCCTCTTGTTTCGTATTCATAATTATCTCCTGTGAAATCTTCTAGGAATTCCTCTAGTTCCGGTCCTTCGACTACATTTGCTGTTCCTTCTTGGCTTATTTTTCTTTTCACTGCTATTTGAGCTGCGTCCGATGCCATTGTCTCCATTTGCATATAAGAAGCCTGACTAGCCTGTTCTTTCACTAAGGTTTGGTACTGTACTGCTAGACCCATGAATATGGTTATTCCTAGAATTGCCAAGAGCATGTCTAGCGTGAATATCTGTCCTTTTCTTCCTTTACTGTTTTTTGTTTTTCTATGAAGTGTATCTGACACAAGGTTCACCTTCTATTTCTCCATCCGGACATTCTTCGTAATAAACCATGGTTTCAGGCACTCTATAAGCGTATTCGAAGATTAAATCATCTAGATGGGATTCTATTTGGAGTTCTTCATCATCATATTCTTTTTGTTTGTATGTATCTGTATCTTCCAGGAATCTTGTAGTTTCTAATCCTGGTATTGCTGCGTAATCACCCATGTCTGATGGGTTCATTGCGTAGAAAGTGTTCATTACGGATCCTTCTGATATGGCTATGGATGCTGTTTCTTGGCTTATCCCCTGTTTTTCTGCTTCTTGTTGCTGTATCGTTATGTAGCCCTGTAGCCATGTTAATACGAATAGGGAGAGGAATATTGCTATTAATACGTCTAGTGTGACTTGTCCTTTATTGATTTTCGACACCTCTATTATTTTTACCGATTATTCTCTTTATTTTTTTGGGTTCCGGCTTTCTGAAGGGAGTTTTGGAAAGTTTAACTATTACTTCATCTTCTTTTTCCGCTCCTTTATTATCTACTACGTATCTTTTTGGTTTTATACCTGTTATAAGATCGTATTTTGGTTTTATTACCGCCATTTCTCTATTTGCTAGTAGTACTTTTGCTTTTACTCCTTTTCTATTAACTTTTATCTTTGTTACGATCATTGCGATTACTAAGAGTATCATTACGATTATTATCATATCCATGAGTCTTGGAGAAAGAGGTATAGCGTATTCCACGATTATCAGAGGAGATATGATTGCTATTATATATATTATTCCGAATATTAGAGAGTATTTTACTAGTTTGTCTTTAAATTTCTTTTTTATCTGGTAGGAAGAGTGTATTAGCATTGCTAGTGTCAGTATGTTCAATAGTTGTAGTATTGGATTGATTATTACACCTATTACGGATATTATTAGGGCGGATATAACTGCTAATTGCATCTTTAGTACTATGTAGGGTTCTATGGATCCGTATTTTTCTTCATATTTATCTTTGAGCCTTTTCATTTTAATCCTTACCTTTTTTAAGTTATTCTATCACGATTTCGTATGTCTCTTCTCCACATTGTATTATCTCGTCACTTGTTGGGCTTGCTCCACATATCTCATCTTCTATCTGGTAAGCCGTATTATGGATTATTTCATCTGTTACACATTCAGGTGGTTCTATATCGAATATTAGTTCTTTGTTCCCGTTCTCTGATACTTCGTAGGATGATACGTAAGGATTTTGACAGTCTTCATTTTGGAATTCTTGAGCGGTGAGTTGGGATGCCATTATTGATCTGGCTGATGTCTGGACCAGTGTTTCTCTTG
>CAZOFO010000004.1:0-48297 GCA_964579265.1 Microcaldota archaeon | reverse complement strand
GCTGAAGAGATAAAGAAAATGATAAACCCTAATATGATAGATAAAATAGAAACAAAAGGACCGTACATAAACTTCCATGTAAAAAAAGAAAAATACTACCCTGAAATTCTGAAAGAAGCAGAACAAAAAAACTACGGAAAGAGTTCACAAGGAGAAGGAAAAACAGTTATAGTGGAATACTCAAGTCCCAACATCGCAAAACCATTCCACATAGGACACTTGAGATCAACGATAATAGGAGAATCACTGAAAAACATCTATAAATACCTAGGATACGAAACAATAGCAATAAATCACCTAGGAGACTGGGGAACCCAGTTCGGAAAAATAATCACAGCCTACAATAAATGGGGAGATCCTGAAAAACTGGAAAAAGACCCGATACAACACCTATTCGACCTATACGTAAAATTCCACGAAGAAGCAGAAAAAAACCCTGAAATAGAAGATGAAGCTAGAAAAAACTTCAAGAAACTGGAAGACGGGGCTGAAAGGGAAGAAAAACTATGGGAAAAATTCAGAGAACTAAGTATAAAGAAATTCAAAGAGACATATAGAAGACTTGGAGTAGAATTTGATTCCTACAGAGGAGAAGCTCACTACGTGAGATCGGGAAAATCAAAACAAATAGTGAAAGAAGCCCTTGAAAAAAACATTGCAGAGAAAGAGGAAGAAGGAGCAATAGTGATCCCGCTGGAAGAACACGGATTAACAAATATGATAGTACAAAAAGAAGACGGAGCAACAATATACCCTACGAGAGATCTAGCAGCAGCAAAACACAGATGGAGAGAAAACAATTTCCACGAAAACCTATACGTGGTAGGATCAGAACAGAACCTACACTTCAAACAAGTATTCAAAACCCTGGAACTACTGGGATACGACTGGAGCGACAAATGCAAACACCTATCCTACGGAATGGTACAGCTTCCCGAAGGCAGCATGTCAACAAGAAAAGGAAAAGTAGTAAAACTCGAAGACGTGCTTGATGAAGCACAGGAAAGATCAATAAAAGCAATAGAAGAAAAAAACCCTAGCCTAGAGGACAAGGAAGAAGTAGCTGATGAAGTGGGAAAAGCAGCACTCATCTTCATAAACCTAAATCAAAGAAAAAACAAAGACATAAAATTCACATGGGAAAAAGCACTGAACTTCGAAGGAGATACAGGTCCCTACCTACAATACGCTCATGCAAGAGCAAGCGGAATAATAAAAGAAACTCAAGGGAGAGAACTGGAACAAACAATGAAAATAAAAGAAATACTTAAAGATGAAGAAATATCCGAAGAAACAGAGAACCTTATAAAGAAAATAGCGGAATTCCCGGAAAAAATCAAAGAATCACAAGAACAAAAAGAACCACAACAAATAACCAGCTACCTGGTAGAACTATCACATAAATTCATGGATTTCTACAGAGAATGCCCTGTGAAACAGGAGAAAAACAAGAAACTCAAAAGTATAAGATTAAAAACAGTAAAAGCATTCAAAAACACCCTTGCAAGAGGACTGGAACTACTGGAGATAAAACCCCTAGAAGAAATGTAACAAAAAAACGAAACAAACAAAAACGAAAACGAAAACAAAAACACACGGAGGCAAAAAATGAATAAAGAAATATTGAAAAAGAAAGCAAAAGGAATAGTTAAAAGAGAAGCCACCAAATCCAGATTCACAGAAGAACACAGAGAAAAAACATTAAAAAAAATAAAAGAAAAAATAGAAAACGGAGAAATAAAAAGATTCCAAGACCTGAAAAACGAAACAAAAAAAGAGTTAAAAGACATAGCTGAAGAAGAAGACATAGAATACTACCAAGAATAATAAAAAAATAAGAAAAGGATCCGTAGCCTAGTTCGGATAGGGCAACGGCCTTCTAACAATCTCTCCCGCTCACGTGCAAAGCGATGACGGAGATGGAAGAAAGCCGTAGGTCAGGGGTTCGAATCCCCTCGGATCCGTCTCGAGAACCAAGGTGATCAATATGTACATGGATAAGGAAGAAATAAAAGAGAAGATAGAAGAAGAGAATCTTATTGAAGACTACATACACTTAGAGACTCAGTTGGATCAAAACTCATTCGACTTAACAGTATCCAGGATAGAGGAATACAAAGGACCTGGAAAAATAGACTTCAGCAATGACGAAAGACAAATACCCTCTAAAAACAAGATCAATCCTAGAAAGAAGAACAAAGAAGATGATTACGGATGGTGGAACCTGCCAAAAGGAACGTACTTCATTGAAACAAACGAAAAAGTAAAACTACCTGAAGAGACACTGATGATAATGCACCCGAGATTCACCCTGGCAAAATCAGGAGTAAGCGTTGATACCAGGATAATAGGATCTGAAGAACCCTTCAAACCAAAATTTACCCTAACAATAAACAACAAAAATGGATTTGAGATTAAAGAAAACGCTAGAATAGTAAAAGCGATATTTCTAAACTCTAAAGATGATAAACCAGGGTTTATAGAATAAAAACAGGATAAGATAAAATGGAAAATATAAGAAAACCGATAAGAAACACAATAAAAAAATCATTCGAACTTACCAGAGGAGAGGACGTACTAGTTATTACCGATGAAAGTAAATTACCGATATCCAAAGTATTCATCAACGAAATGAATTCAATAGGAGCGGACGTCGACACATACCTCATACCAAAGGAAATAAGGCCGATCCAAAAAACTACCCCGTATTTTGACTCCGGTATCGAAACACTAGACCTGATAATATATCTACTGGAGAATAAACCGGAAGAAAAACCATTCAGAGGGAGAGTAGTTAAATTAGGGAGAAAATACGCGAGAGTATGCATGATGCCGGGAGTAACCGAAGAAATGATAGAGTCCACACTCCACGTTGACTACGATGAACTGAGAAAATTCACTTCAAAACTGACTAGGAAGATGAATGAAAAAGAAAAAATAAAAGTAACTGATGAAAAGGGAACAGATGTAGAGTTTTCAGTTAAAGGCAGGAAATTCCACCAGGAAACAGGTAAAATAACCAGAAGAGGAAGTTACGGAAACCTACCCAGTGGAGAAACCTTCACAGCTCCAGTGGAAAATAGCTTTACCGGAGAAATATACTTCGATCATCTCAGCGACTTTAGAACCGGGAAAGGACACTTTAAATTTGAAAAAGGAGAAGTAGTTGAATACGACGGAGTGCCTGAAGAACTGGAGGAGATAATGGAGGATCAGAACAATAGAACTATCGGAGAATTTGGGATAGGAACCAATCCAGAAGCAAGACCTGACAGAGGTTTCCTGGAATCTGAAAAAGCATTGAGAACAGTTCACTTCGCTATAGGAGACTCATACGATATAGGAAAGAACAGTTCATCTTATCATTATGACTTCTTGATAGAAGAACCTACTTTAGAAGCTGATGGAGAAGTAATAATGGAAAGAGGGAAATTCAGGATGTAGAAATCATTTCCTTTTTCTCTTCTTTTTCTTGGAAGAGCCCTGGATTAATTCTCCTCCTTTTCTATTTCTAAGTCTCTCTATATTCCTTTTTTGTTCTTCCATTGTCTTTATATATTCCTCTATCTTCTTCTTGTTCTTTTCTTTTAAATTTTTCTTTTTCTTTGCTTCGGCAACTCTTATAAATTCAGCTATCTGTTTGGGAGAAGATCTTCTTATTGTCTGATCAGTTACATTAACTATTTTTAACTCCTTTAAAGGTTTTTCAAGTTCTTTCAACTTCTGTTTTTCTTCTTCCGTAATCTTTTTCTCTTCTTCTTTCTCTTTTAGCTCTTTAAGAGATTTTGCCTCTTCAACTAATTCTTCTATTTCCTTCATTTTTTCCACCGTGATTAATAATCAATTCCCTTTATTTATCCTTTTTCCTTATATACCCGTGATTTTAAGAATCAAATCTTTTTCTGAAGTACATATCTATCGACTTCCTCTTTACCTATCCTACCTTTCTCCAGTAACTTCATTCCCGGATACAGCTTGAGGTCATCCTCGAACTTCAGGGGAACGGACTGAAGCATTAATCCACCTTCTCTCAACAATTCGGGCAGATCTCCACCGTAATTAACCAGATGAATTGAATCAAAAGCAACGATTAAATCAAACTTTTCCTCTCCTAGTTCCTCCAAACCTAGATTTTCCCTGGATCCATCCACGTAAAAATAATCTATATAGTTCTTTTCTCTTCCCACAGCATCCTCAGATACCTCTACTCCCACTATATCTCCAAAATTAATCTCTTTTTTACTTAAATACTCCCATAACCAAGCCCTACCTACACCTATATCTAAAGCTTTTTCAAAATCTTTTAAATACTCCTTGATCTCTTTATATATCTCACTGTACTTCTCAATCTGTTTATCCTTCCATGAACCGTATATATCGTTCGAAAAACTATTATCCTGCACCTAACCACTAATTTACCTCTCTTCTTAAAACATTATTCTCTCCCTAAAATTTAAAGGAAAGTTTTATATAGAGAAAACTAGTTATTTAAACACATGAAAACAGTAAAATGTTCGAACTGCGAAGCACCAGTAAAACAATTGGCGACAAACGAGAACTTCGAAGGATGGAGAAGATGCCATAAATGCGATGAACTCAATCACATCATCGCAACAAAGTCAGAAGAGTTTTCAAAACAATCTCTGACCAGGATGCTGGAGAAACTCAAAAATAACAAGACAGGTATACAAACACTACAATTCCTACTTGACAACGGGACGACAGAAGAAAAAAACATAATATTCTGCGTTGGAAAAGAATCAAAAACTTTCCTGGATCTAATGACCAATGTAGGGATATTGAAAAAACAATCACAAAGATATAAAGTTAATAAATCCTTCAAGGAACATATAGAAGAATACATGCAGGAAAATATTGAGAAAAGAAGCTACAACAGAAGAAAAGTAGGTAGAAGCCAAGAATATGGAAAAACACAGTTCTGAATAATCAAAAAACTTCTTTAAAGAGTGAAAAGTCATGAAGAAACTTTCTGAAAAAATAAAAGAATCTAGATTATCTGAATTCACTGAGAAAATCCAAGAAAAAGAAAAAATAATAAAGATAGCTAAATTCGCATCAGTATTAGCTCTAGCCGCAATACTAATGTCATTCATATCTTCTCTTAACCTAGAAATGCGTTTTCCAAGAAGACAGGTAGCAATGCACACCAATGCAGTACTACAAGCCTCAAGTGTCGATACTCAGTTCTACGAACACTCTATAATAATACCGGAAGATTCTCCAGTCCTTGAAGATGCCAGTGAAAAACTAACAAGAATAGGGATGGAAGAAAGAGATATAGAAGGATCAAGACAATTTCTAGCAACTTCACTACACCCAGAAGATGAAAATATAGTGGACGAATACACTAAAAACCTGAGAGCACAGGGACATATAGTATACACCTCACCCGCGCTCATAGACATACAAGGAACGGATGAACCATTCCAGGTGGACATAATACCTGAATGCGTTGGATGGATAGGAATGTTCGCCATAGTCTCACTGATAATAGCCTATCCAGATGCCAATAAAAAAGATAAATTCCTTGGAATAGTGCTATCAATCCCTCTAGTTCATCTAATGAATATAGTAAGGCTCTCAACAACAATATATGCAGGATGGGCAAGAGGAATACAGTTCCTCGACCTGGTACACGACTTCCTATGGAGAACACTACTAATAATATGGGCACTACTGCTATGGATAATATGGATAAAATATATAGCTGGAGAAGACGAAGAAGAATAAAAAATCAAAAACCTTTTTATTAAGTAACTCCTTTTTTACTTAAACAGGTTTTACCTGGAAATAATAAACAGAGCGGAGGACCTTCCAAATGGCTGAAAAAGCAGAAGAACTCAAAGAAACACAGAAAAAACTAAAATCACAAATACAGGAACTGGAAAAAGAAAAAAGTAGAGGAATGGATGAAGGAAAAGAAGAAAAACTCGAAAAACTCGTACAAAGAAACCTGAAAAAGAACAAAGAGATAAATAATAAAATAGAAAGACTCACCGAAGTAATACAGGAAGCAGCCGAAGAAACAGAAGAAGATCAAACACCTAACGAAATCATAAGAACAATAGCGGAATCACAATCAAAACTTCTAAACGAAGTACAAAAACTAAAATCCAAAAAAGAAGAAACAACAGGAGAAGAACTCAAAGAAAGAATAGACGAAATAAACAAAGCACTACACCATATACCAAAAGAAGAAAAAATAAGTTCCTTTGAAAAAGAAATAGAATCACTAGATGAAGAAATAGAAAAAATGACTGAAAAAATAGATGAAGCTCAAGAAAAACCAGAGGAACACGCACCTAAAGCTGAAGTACTTCAAAAAGATATAGAATCACTACAGGAACAACTAAAGGAACTACCAGACGAACTCGTGAAAAAACAAGAAGAAAAATACAGTGGAATGGAAGAAAAAGGAAAAGAACTAAAAGAACAAATACAAGAGATCAGAGAAACCATTGAAGAAACCACTGTAGAAGGAGAAACACAGCTCGAGCAAAAAATAGAAGACTTAACCAAACAGATAAGAAAAGCAAGGGAAAGAGAAAAGGAAAAAAGAAAAGAAACAAAAGAAGAAATGGAAAATATAAAGAACTCCCTAAACAAGATAAAACAAAGAATAGAAGGTATAGACAGATCAGGACCAAGCAAAGAAATGGAAGCATCAATAGATAAACTATATGAAAAAATAGATGAAATAGACAAACAACTGGACGAAGTGGAAAAAGCAAGTGGAAAACAAACCAGACAGTACTTCAAAGCAATGGGAAAAGACCTATCCAACATAGAAACCCTTCTAGGAAAAATAAGTCAAGGAATAGAAACCAAACACATCTCAGGAAAAGAAATAAAGAAAACTAAACAAGAAATAGAGAAAGCAGAAAAAGCAGTGGAAGAAGCAAAAGAAGAAGAACCATCTAAAAAAGAAAAAGAAGAACTAAAACAAAAACTATCTGAAATTAAACCTCCCAAAGCAAAAAAGATGTCTAAAGATAAAAAAGAAAAACTTGAAAAAGCAAAAGAAAAAATGAAAAAGATCAGAGAAAAGACCGAAGAACAGGAAGAACCTGAAGGAAACACCTGTCCAGTATGCGGAAAAGAATTCAGCTCCAAAAAAGGAATGAAAATACACAAAAGCCAAATGCACGAAGAAACCGAAGAAGAGAAAAAATCGGAAAAAATGAAGAAAATGGAGGAAAAAATAGGAGGCATAACCTCAAAACTAAAAAAAGACGAAGAAGAACACAAAAAAACCAGAAAAAAAGCAGAAGAAATAAAAGAACATACTGAAGAAATAAAACAAAGAAGAAAAGAAAGAGCAAAGAAATACCTAGATATAATGAGACCAGGAAAAGAAATGGAGATAAAGACACTGGAAAAAAGACTTCAAATACCGGAAAAAAGACTCATAAAATACATCAAAGAAGAAATAAAAGATAGAAAAGACATAAAACTGATAGGAACAGGTATAAAAGGAAAACTAACAGGAAAAGAAAAGAAGATAAAGAAGATAGAGAAGAAAAAAGATAAAAAAGATAAAAAACCCGAAAAAGAGAAGAAAGATAAAGAAGAAGTAAAGGGTAAAGAAAAATCGAAAGATACGGAAAAGGAAAAAGATAAAGACAAAGATCAATCAAAAAATACAGGTTTTTTAGGTAAAATCGTTAAAAAAGTCAAAAATGAAGATGAAAAAGAAAAGAAAAAAGAAAAATCATCCTTAAAGAAAAAAACATAACGAAAGACTTATAAAGAACAATTCGTTTCATAACAACAAACATATTAACGAAATTCAAAGGAGGTGAATATATATGAAGAAAGGTATATCCCCAGTTATAGCAGTTGTACTACTGATAGCAATTGCAGTGATAGCAGCAGTAGGTGTATGGTACTGGGCAGCCGGACTAGCAGACAAACCTCCAGGAGCAGAAACAGCACAAACAGCATTCACCGTAGGAGAATGCAACCTAAACGAAGCTGAAACCCCAAGTAATGCCAGTGCAAGAATAGTAAATACTGGTGGAGTAAATATAGGGTCCGATAGAATGGTAACAGTATACTCAGAAGGAGAACACAGAGGAAACATATCATTCGATTTAGGATTAGAAGCTGGTGAAGAAGCATACGTAGATCTAGTATCAACAGATGAAGACCACTTTACATCCGGTACGCAGTACACTGTTGTTGACGGTGACTTCCCAGATATAACATTCCACTGCAACTAAGATAGTGAAAATATTTGAAACCTCTATTTTTTAATTTTCTTTTTCTTTGTTTCTCTTTATCTTTCACTAGGGATTTCTATAATCATTATATGTTTCTATCTCCCAGATCGCTTACCTAAACATATAGAAAGTATTATAAGTGATCAATTCATTTTTTATAATCCAAAAGAGAATATTCAAGATCAAAATTTAAAGGAGGTGAATATATATGAAGAAAGGTATATCCCCAGTTATAGCAGTTGTACTACTGATAGCAATTGCAGTGATAGCAGCAGTAGGTGTATGGTACTGGGCAGCCGGACTAGCAGACAAACCTCCAGGAGCAGAAACAGCACAAACAGCATTCACCGTAGGAGAATGCAACCTAAACGAAGCTGAAACCCCAAGTAATGCCAGTGCAAGAATAGTAAATACTGGTGGAGTAAATATAGGGTCCGATAGAATGGTAACAGTATACTCAGAAGGAGAACACAGAGGAAACATATCATTCGATTTAGGATTAGAAGCTGGTGAAGAAGCATACGTAGATCTAGTATCAACAGATGAAGACCACTTTACATCCGGTACGCAGTACACTGTTGTTGACGGTGACTTCCCAGATATAACATTCCACTGCAACTAAGATAGTGAAAATATTTGAAACCTCTATTTAAATCTTTCTTTTTCTTTTTACTTATCCTAGAGACAGGTATTTCTAATTCAAGAGATATAAAAAAATGAGAAAGAAGGCGCAAGGGGGTAAGTTCTAGAGTGTTGGAGGTGGATTATGGCTGAACTACCCCTTGGCCCAGTATAGAACCCTTTTTCCAACGCGTTCCTTGTCCAGGAGGTCTTTCTTGTACAGGGAGTTAAGTCTTGCGGATGCGGCATTTCTCCCTTTATATCCAAATTCTTCTTTTAAATCGGCTGCGTCGACTTTACCATTTCTTTTAACGTAATCGTATACTTTTTGATCTGTCTTTGAAAGCATTTGTTTTTTTCTATCTTTATTTGTATTTTTTGTAGTTGATTTGTTTTCAATTCCTTCTTCTATGTTTTCAAGTTTCTCTGTTATTTCTTTGAACAGATGGTTTGTTTTTTTTCTTTCTTTAGAGAGTCTGTATAGCAGTAAACCTATTGTTTCCGGATCATTGAATTCTTCTTTATCGTACTTTACATCGAACATTAGATTGCTGAATTCTTTTTCGGTTTCGTCTTCTGGTTCGATATCCATCTAAAGATTCACCGGTATCCGATTTATTTCTGAATATTGGGGTCGGGTTCCAATCATGACTCCTATGTTGGAGTCACACATATCATGATGAAGTCATGATATATAAATCTTTTGGTCAGGATTAGTCCTTGAAAAAAAGCCTTCAGAACGAATTTAAATCTATCTTTTATTCGTCTTTTATCTATTGAAAAGCATCAATTGTATTTATATGAGGTTTAAAAAGCTTTAAAACTGCTTATAAGCTACATTAGACCTATATTTAAGCTATTCCTCTTCTTTCCATGCTCTTCATTCTTAATTGCTTGGAACCGCATTTTCTGCATTTCTCAGCGTTGGGAGGATTCCTCGCATTGCATTTTCTGCATATTTTTCTCTTTAGTCTTCTTTCTTTCACTTCGGTTGAAGTCATACTAATCAATATATTTATTAAGGTCACCATATTTAAGCATTGTAGATACCTTAGTTTCAATAATGATTGAAGAGGTTTGGAGAAATAGATTTTAATAAGAGGGAGAAATTAAATAAAGAGAGTAACAAAAAATAGTGATAACAAAGAGGAATAATGGTGGACTAAATCTCATGCTCCGATAGTCTAGTGGCCAAGGATTCGGGCCTTTCGAAATCTTGAGTAAAATATCTTTATAGATTTGAAAATTCTCAGGATTGGAGAAAGCCCGAGACCCGGGTTCAAATCCCGGTCGGAGCATCTTGCTTTATTTTTATTTTAAGCACGGGTGCCCGAGTGGTCAAAGGGGCTAGGCTTAGGACCTAGTGGCTTAGTGCCTTCGAGAGTTCAAATCTCTCCCCGTGCACTAAACTTTTTAGATATTCGAGAAACCTGGCGGTTTCCGATATATATCGCGAACTCCGTTCGCGAATAAAAAAGTTTAATTAAAATCTCTCTGTGTATCCTCTTTCTTATGTAAGTTTTTTATTTCCCGGCTTCCTTACCTACTAATATGATGAAGAGAAAAGTAATTTTACTAGCTTTGATATGTTTGATGATCATGCCTCTTTCATTTTCCCTGTCAATAGAGGAGCCTGAAGAAGGTTCTTTTATCTCTGGTTTAACTAATCTAGAGGTTAATTACGAGGAAAGAAATCTGGAGGAAATGAATATTTTTTGGAACTCTGAATCGGATCCAAGGAGCTGGAAAGAATTAGCTTCATTTGATCTGGAAGAGGATCAAAGCAATGTTTCTACAGAACTAAATTTTTCCGAACTGCCTGAATCGGATGGCTTCTATCTCAGGGTTGATGGACGGGAATGTCCCTCTGAATTTGTCTGCTGGACCGTGACAGAGGTAATTCAGATAGGAGTGGATGATACACCCCCTGAAATAAGGGATCCCTGGTTAATAGTGGAAAACTGGGGAAATGAAAATAAATCTGAAAAGAAACTAGAAGTGACTGCAGATTCTTTATCCGAAATTAAAAACGCTAGTTACCCTATCGTGGATAAAGATGGTGAAAAATACACTTTAAACCTTACGGAAGATCTTAATAGATCTTCAGATATATATGAAAAGAATATAGAGTTTATAGATGAAGCTGGTAACAAAAAGATCTTCGAATTGAAGTATGAATTGACAGATAGTGAATTAGAGTTTCAATCCGGAGATATTGAAGAACAATTATACATCAAAAAAGATGAGATAACCAATCTTGGAGAAGATCTACTATACTATGAACTGAATTATGGAGATATCGGTGAAGCGGATCTCATTGAAGAAGATAGCTTCATAGGAGGGATAGAACCTGGAGAAAATGATTCTGTAGAGTCTTCCTGGGATGGAGACTGGCTGGAGAAGAGTACTACTGGTTGGGAACAGGATAAGGATGAAATCTCAACTCAGAACAAAGTTCACTTTGAAAAAGAAGTAACTCTGCAGGCGCATGAGAACTTACCCGGACCGATAGAATTCTATTACAATCCAGAGACAGGTGATTTAAATGAATGTAGAGAAGTTGAAATCGAGCAGATGAAAGTTTCTTTGGATAAAAATGAGACAGGTGTTTTCAGTGCCGAATCCACAGCGAATTGCCTAGATGTGAGAAGAATCGATATTCGCGAAGAACATATTGAGGGTGAAGAAGAGATTATTCTGTCCTTTGAAGAAATAATAAATCATTTCCCAGGAGAACTATTGGTAAGTTACGAGCTTGATCCTGAGGGGGATATAGAGGGTTACGGCTGCATCGAAGAAAGCGATTTTTACAGCTGTAAACAGGTTTTAAATGTTTCTGATTCAGGTAAGAACAGTGTGGAGTTTGTTTTGACTGAAGTAGAGGATTTAGAGTCTTTAGAAGAGGATGAAGAACTAGTTGAGGATGGTAGTGATATTGATGAGGGGGTTAGATCTAGATTTACCGGTTATTTCAAGGGTGGTCTTGGTGGTAATTTGATTCTTCAATTACTGCTTGGTTCTCTAGTGTTTGTTGTATTAATTATTATTCTCCATGAGAGGAGGTCAACTGAATCTGAAAAGGGATTAATGGGAAATTAAGATGTATAGTTTTTTTTATTCTTCTACTTTGAATTTGTGGCTGTAGGCTATTACTCCGTCTTTTTTATCGTTTACTTTTCTGAATACTTTTTTTACTTCGGCTCCTGTTTTTACTTTTTCTTCTGAGTCGATCACTTGGGAGAATACTCTTACTCCGTTTTTCAGCTCTATTAATGCTACGTAGTACGGTGTTTCGTCTGAGAAGTCTTTGTGTGAGGATTTTACTTTTGAGTAGCTTACTATTTTTCCTTTTCTAGGCATTTCTTTGTCTTTTAGTTCTCCTTTTCTTCTGCAGTTTGGGCATATGCTTCTCTTTGGGTAGAAGTCTTCTCCGCATTTTTTACAGTGGGTTCCTTCTAACCTGTATCTTTCAGGGTATTTTCTCCAGTTTAGTGGTATTGCTTCTTCCATTTTGTTTTCCTCCTATTTTGGTTTTTTGAATATGTGTGTTACTGCGGTTGCTCCGCTTCCTCCTACGTTGTGTGCTAGCCCTATTTCAGGATTTTCCAGTTGTCTTTCTCCTGCGTTTCCTGTTAATTGTTTGTAGTTCTCTACTGCTTGAGCTACTCCTGTTGCTCCTACTGGGTGTCCTTTTGCTTTTAATCCTCCTGAAGGATTTATAGGTATTTTTCCCGTTAGTTTTGTTTCTCCTTTTTCCACGGCTTTTCCTGCTTCTCCTTTTTCGTAGAATCCAAGGTCTTCCATTGCCATTATTTCTGCGATGGTGAAGCAATCGTGTACTTCTGCGAAGTCTATGTCTTCTGGATTTATTCCTGTTTGTTTATATATTTTTTTAGCTGCTATTTTGGTTGCTTTTATCTCTGTTATCGAATCTCTGTTTGCTAGGTCGAGTGTGTCGCTTGCTTGGCTTGATCCTGCTATTTCTATGTATTCTTTTCCTTTTCTTTCGGCTTTTTCTTTTGTTGTTAGTACTACTGATGCTGCTCCGTCTGTTATTGGTGAGCAATCGAATAATTTTAATGGTGAGGCTACTTCCGGTGATTTCATGACTGCTTCAACTGATATTTCTCTTTGATACTGTGCTAATGGGTTTTTTGCTCCGTTTTCGTGGTTTTTTACCGATACTTCCGCGAGTTGTTTCTCTGTTGTTCCGTATTCTTCCATGTGTTTTCTAGCCATTAGGGCGTAGAGTGCTGCGAAGGTTGCTCCGTTAAATATTTCGGTTTCCTGGTCTCCTGCTCCTCCTAATGCGTAGTTTACTCTTTCTGTTGGCACGTCTATCATTTTTTCTCCTCCTCCTGCTACTACTGTGTCGTGTTCTCCTGATTTTACTGATAGGTAGGCTGTTCTGAGTGTAGCTCCTCCTGAGGCGCATGCGGATTCGATTCTTGTCGATGGTATCGGGTTTAAACCTACTTGATCTGCTACTAGGGCTCCTACGTGTTCTTGTCCCACTAGTCTGCCTGAGGCCATACATCCTGTGTATAGTGCGTCTATTTTATCTCCTTTTATCCTTGCATCCTTAACTGCTTTTGTACCTGCTTCTGCCATTAGTTCTTTCAGGTTCTTTTCCCATTTTTCTCCGAATTCCGTCTGTCCTGCACCGATTATTACTACGTCTCTCATTTTTGGTTCACCTTTTTAGTATACCTCTTTCAGTTTGTTCATGTAGCTTGCGTAGGTCCCGTAGTCCACGTATTTTTTGTCCTGGATTTTTTCCTCCAGTGTTTTTACTGGTTTCTTTTTCTCTAGTTCTTCTTCTGGTTTTTCTTTTATCTTTATCCAGAATGAATCGCTTCCTGCTCCTGATCCGTATGATGTTAGCAGTATCTCTTCACCTGGTTTAGCTCTGTCCAGGACGTTTGATAATCCGAGGAAGGTGGCTGCTGAGTACGTGTTACCTATTTTTG
This sequence comes from Microcaldota archaeon, assembly GCA_964579265.1. Classification (GTDB taxonomy): domain Archaea; phylum B1Sed10-29; class B1Sed10-29; order B1Sed10-29; family B1Sed10-29; genus B1Sed10-29. Next base: position 34,463 of record CAZOFO010000004.1, on the reverse strand, counting down.
GTGTTACTAGTCCTGGTTCTACTTTTTCTTTTGGTACGTTTAGTTTTTTAGCTGCTTTTAACGGGAATTTTCCGTTTGGTTGGTGGAATACGTAGTAGTCGAATTCTTCTTTTTTCTTTCCTGTTTGTTCCAGTAGTTTTTCCGTGGAGTTTATGACGTGTTTGAAGTATGCGGGTTCTCCGCTGAATCTTCCTCCGTGTTCTGGGAATTCGCTGTGAGCCTTCCTCCAGAAGTCCGGTGTGTCTGTTGTGTAGGATGTGGTTTTCTTTATTTCTGCTAGTTCTGGGTTTTCTTCGAGTATAAGTGCTCCTGCTCCGCATCCTGCACTGTATTCAAGGGCGTTGTTTGGGCTTGATTGTGAGGTGTCCGTTCCTATTATCATTGCTTTTTCTACTTCTCCACTTTTTATCATCCCTAGTGCTGCTTGTATTCCAGCTGTTCCTGCCTTGCATGCGAATTCTAGGTCAGCTGCAGTGAGATCGGGAGTGGCTCCTATTGCTTCTGCAACTATTCCTGAGGTTGGTTTGACTGCATATGGTGGGGATTCTGATCCAATGTATATTGCCTGTATTTTATCCGGGTTTACTTGGTTTGTGTTCACTGCTTCTCTTGCTGCTTCTACTGCTAGTGTTGCGCTGTCTTCATCGTAGTTTCTGACTGTTTTTTCTTTTACTTTTAGTCCTTTCTTTATGTTCTCCGGGTTTTCTCCCCATTGCTTGGCTATTTCTTCTACTTTTATTCTTCTGAGCGGGATTGATGTTCCGTAAGAAGTTATTCCTGTCATTTTATCTTTCCTCTTCTGGCTAATTATTTCAGGTTCTCCATCAATAAAAGCCTTTCGTTAGACGTTTAACGTATATACGTTGATAATCGAGAAATAGGGTTTTTTATTCCAGTTCTTTCTCGTTCTTTACTTCTATTCCGTTTTCTTCGAGCAGTTTTGCGGTTATTCCTTTTCCTTTCTTAAGGGTTCCGGTGAAGGTTCCGTCGTATATTCTCTTTGATCCGCAGGATGGTGATTTGGATTTTAAGATCGCTTCTTCACAGTCCAGTAGCTCCGCTATTCTAAGAACTTCCTCCGCGCCCTTTTGAAATTCTTCGGTAACATCTTTTCCTTTTTCAGTAAATACTTTTCCGTTTCTCTGCTCCGCTGCTGATCTAGGGGTTGGTAGACCTCCTAGTTGTTCTGGACAGAGAGGAATTGCTTTTCCTTTTTTAACTAGCTCTATGACTTTTTCACAGGGTCTTGATTCTCCCTTATAATTGCATTCTATTCCCGCTAGGCACGCGCTCACTATCTTCATATTTATCACTCATCTTCACACTCTTCTTTATAGTCGCAGTACCTGCATTTCCATTTGATTTCTTCATTCTTTTTAGCTTCGGGTTCCGGAATTTTATCATTCGTAAGAGATTCATGGAGCTTGTCAAATCTTTCGAGAACTTCTTGAGATTTTTCCTCGCTGTATTCAACTTCAAAAGTTTTTGCTTCTAGATCGTACTTCTGCAGGTACAGCAGGGCACCGTTCCTTATCCCTGTGGAGTGCATGTAGAACATCAACTGCATTTCGTGGTCTTTTTTTGGTTCTTCACAATAGTTCAGGTTCTTGGTTGATTTTACTTCCACTAACCATGTTTTACCTTCTGATTTTACCAGTACGACGTCGTCGACTCTTCCTGATATCACGTAATTCTCTCTGTCTAATCTACAGGGAAGTTCGCTCTTTAGTAGCTCCACATCGCTATTATCTTCTGATTCGAGCACTTCTACTATGAAATCGTGTACCATGTTCCCTACTTCGAAGTGCCTGAGGCTCTCCACTGGTGTCTTCTTCGGTTTTTTATACTTGAACCAGGTTTCCCTGAGACAACCTCCTACCTCTGAAGGCCAGTACCTACCTATTTTCTTCTCACTCTTCTCCCTCTCCAGGTGCTCGTCTATCAGTTCGTTGAAATCTATCATGATTTTCCCCAAACGAAAAGTGTTCTAGGACTTTGTAGTAACCCGAGTTTATTATACTTTTTTAACTCATCTTCACTCATCCTGGTTATATGAGGATGAATCCAAAACTCTTTATTTCCTGGCTGTAATAACTATGCCAGGGAGATAATAGAAGGTATGATAATCTGGAGGTAGATTTAATGGATACAGAAATGAATAGATACAGAGCCTTTTCACCAACTGATTTCAGGTACCCGGTAGAGGAACTGGAGCAGTATCTATCCGAAGATGCCTTTACCAATTACAAAGCGAAAGTGGAAACGGCTTTAGTTGAGACATTATCTGAGCACGGAGTATGCTCGGAAAAAGCAGCTGAAGAAACTAGAGAGGCAGCGGAGAAAATAACGACTGAAGAAGTCTACGAAGAAGAAAAAAGAATACACCATGATATCAGAGCTCTAGTGAATATGATGAGAAAATACGTGAGTGATGAAACAAAACCATATATACACGCAACCGCGACCTCCTACGACATAATAGACACGGCAAGAGCCATGATGTATAGAGACGCAGTAGAGAACGTCTTACTGCCTGATATGATAGAACTAGAAGAAATATTCATAGAAATAGCTAGAAGAGAAAAAAACACGATACAGATAGGTAGGACACACGGTCAACATGCCGAACCCACAACCTTCGGGTACACAATGGCTGAATACGTGGAGAGACTGGGAAACAGAATAAAAGAACTAAAAAGAGCAAAGGATAACCTAGTTGGAAAATTCTCCGGAGCAGTAGGAGCTTATAATGCCTCGGACTTATTAATAGAGGATCCTGAAGAATTCGAAGAAGACATAATGGATAAACTTGATCTGGAGCCAGCCAGGGTTTCTACCCAAATAACTCCCTTTGAAAGAACCCTTGATCTGATAAATGCAGTTACATCCGGGCTTGGAGTAATAGCGAACTACGCGGACGATATGAGACATCTTCAAAGAACAGAGATAGGAGAAGTCGGAGAGCCTTTTGAAGAAGAACAAGTGGGAAGTTCCACAATGCCCCAGAAAAGAAACCCGATAAACTTCGAGAACGTAAAGAGCGCTTGGAAGGAATTCACACCTAGAGCACTAACCAGCTATATGGACCAGATCTCCGAGCATCAGAGAGATCTATCGAACTCCCTCACACAGAGATATATACCTGAGACTCTAGTAATGTTCGACTCTTCTCTAAAAAGAATGCAGAGAATATCCAAAAAGCTACAGGTGGACGAAGAAAACATGAGGGAGAACCTGGAGAACAGCAAGGACAAGATAGCAGCGGAGCCACTGCAGATACTGCTATCCTACCACGATCACCCCGATGCACACGAGAAGGTGAGGAAGCTAACCATGCGGTCCTACAAAGAAGAAAAACCAATGACCGAACTGGTGTTCGAAGACGAAGAATTAGAGCCCTACCTAGACAAGTTCACGGAAGAGCAGAAAGAAATAATCAGTGATCCAGGAAATTACATAGGTAAAGCACCGGAAAAGGTAGAGAAAGTATGTAAACACTGGGAAGAAGAGATAGAGAAAATAAAGAAGGATGAAGAACATAGTTAAGTCTTATCCTTAGAGAATAGGTTATATGCAGGCTCGATCATTTCCTGTCCTGATTCACGTAGAAAATTTTTCTTAATAGCGGTTTCAATATCCATCCATCTATACCCCACATGTTCTTCTTCACCGATTCTTATATCTCCAAGTGAAGTATACTCAAAAACAAAGACTCTGGCCCTTACATTTAGTTTACCTTTCTTGACTGGGTGGGGCCTGGTTCCGTGAAGGTAACCTTCAAGGCTACCTATCATTTTTACATCATTGTTCTCGATACTTAAACCGCTCTCTTCTTTTAGCTCTCTTTTTGCCGCTTCTTTTTCTCTTTCCTGTTTATGAATTGCTCCTTTTATAGGTTCGTAACCGTGTTCCCATTCTTCTCCACATCTTTTGAACATCAGGATTTTATCTCCATTAGATGTTCTCTTAAAGATACAGTTTATAACTGAACGTAAATTACCGTTCTCATCAAATAGTTTCTCCTGCCATTCTTCGGATTCTTTCTGCCATCCTTTTTTTGACATGTATTGATTACCTGTATGTCTATTTCTACTTTTTCTGTTTCTTAAGCTCTTCCTTAAGATTTTCTATGAATTTAGAAGGATCGTTTTCATTTACTGTTGCTCCTGCTGCTCCTGGGTGTCCTCCTCCATGTGCGTCTATTCCTTCGCATGCTTTTGGTACTGCTTTGCTTAGATCCGCGGTGGAGCTTCTTACACTCATTGAATATTTTCCTGTTTTTTTCATCGCTATCGCTATAGTGTATCCAGGGTGTCTTGTTCTTAGATGATTTGCCAGTATCCTTTTTATCCTGAGGTCTGAGGAGAACTCTACAAACACTAATCTTGCTTCTTTATCTACTTCAAGGTTCGAATTTCTTTCTAATGTCTCTATCTTTTCTTTCTCTGCTTTTCTTTTTTTCTCCATGATCTGCTTTGCTCTTCCTCTGCTTTCTTCCTCTATTAATAATGGGTTTTCTTTTTCTATGCTTTCTTTTATCAATTTGAATATCTTTGAAGATTCTTTTTTATCTATATAACTCACGTTTACTAGCTGTATGATGGTCTGGAGGTTCCAGTTCATCACTCCGTTGTGTAGGTATAATTCTTTTTCTTCTTCGTTTAATTCAAGGTGTTCCAATCCTTGGTCCAGCATCATGTCCGAATATGTTCCCATGAGCGCCCAAGGTTTAGTATCTTTCTCTCCTTCCATCTGTTTGTAGAGCATATGGCATAGAACTGAAGCTGCTGGAGGTTCTCCTTCCTGTGGATTTACGAATACACCGTGATCAGGAACTTCCCGTACTGGATGATGTTCTATGGTAAGGACATCTCTATCATCTAATCCTTCATACGTATCTTTAGGGGGAGTGTAATCCAAGAAAATAATTGAATCAGCATCGAGTTCCTCTGTTTTGTTCAATATCCTTTTCTTTACTTCTTCTCCACGGTCAAGTAGGAACATCTGACTCTGTTTCTCTATCCCTTCTTCTTCTAGAAGCTGTGATATTATTGAAGCGCTTATTAATCCGTCCACGTCGCTGTGGCTAACTATAAGAGCATTTGAATCCTCTTCAATTGATTCTATAAAGTCCTTACCTCTGCTTAATTCTTCTTTTATGTAGCTCGTTTTCATATTAAAATCACGTATCTTTTTTCCCGTTCCTTACTTAAATTCTTGAGTGGTATTATTCTCACTCACAACTTTCTGTTTCGATTGTTTTACTTCTAAAGAGCATTAATTATTTAAACTTAAACCTGGTAAACTAATTCGAATGGAAAAATAAAATATAATAGGTGAAATAGGATGGCCAAACCTCAGGTTGAAAGAAAGATAGAGAAAAAGAAAGAGAAGAAGGCAAAGGTAATAGAACGGCTGGAAGAGCGCATAGAAAAACTGGAAGAAAAGGGAAAGTATGGAAGAGCAAAAGAACTAGAGGATAAGTTGAAGGAAGAAAGGAGAAGAAGAATGGGACCAGAAAAGAAATAAAGGATCGATATGAGCAAAGAAAAGAATAAGTTTAGAAAAAGAAAAAAGCAAGCGGAAAGAGAAGGTAAACTTCATTACGAAGGAGGAACACCGTACGAGATACAGAAGAGGAAGAAAAGATTAGAAAGAAAGTTATATCTCAAGGAAAGCTACAAGGGAAATATTTCTAAATTAGAAAAAGATTTGAAGCTAGTGAAAGAGGATCTGGAAAGATCAAAAGATAGAATAAAAGAAGCGAGAGAAAAAGGAAATAAATCAGATTTGAAAGAATCTCAAAAACTAAAAGAATCCGCGGAGAATGCATTGGAAGAACTAAAAGAAATTAAGAAAGATATAGAGAAAAGTAAATAGTGAATGATAAATACATCTGAGAAGATAAAGTAGAAGAATAATTTAATATTGTAAAGCTAATTAAAAGTAGAGTTAAAACGGAGGTTTTAGATATGATCGTTACTAACACACCTGGTATAGCGGGCAAAGAAATAGAGGAAACTCTAGGGGTTGTGAGAGGAAATACTGTGAGAGCAAGGAATGTTGGAAGGGATATAACTCAGTTCTTCAGAAATATAGTTGGAGGAGAACTGAAAGCTTACTCTGAATTAATGACAGAATCCAGGAACGAAGCAACAGAGAGAATGGTAGAAGAAGCGGAAGAGATGGGAGCTGATGCTGTTGTGAACCTTAGATTCATGACTTCGAAGATATCCAGCGGAGGAGCAGAAATAATAGCCTACGGTACCGCAGTGAAACTAAAAGAATAAATTTAAAGATTTGAAAATAGCTAGTAAGATGAATATGGACCCAGGACAAACAGGATTTACACTAGGATTGATATTTGGAGTTTCTTTCGGATCTTTAGTCTCAATTCTACTTGGATCTGGTTTGACTACTGTTGGAATGACCAGCGGGATAGCTGGCGGAATAATAATAGGGTCGATAATCGGTCTAGCGATGGAGAAGGACTGGATTAAAGGAAACAAAAGGATGATAATCCCTTTAGGACTTGGATGCGGATTATTTGTAGGGATACTGATAGGTATCCTAAATTCTTGGACTCATGAAGTCCAGTACGTTTCAACAATATATACCAGTTCAATCACTGGTCTGGTTCTCGGAACTTTAATAGGTTTTCTTATCTACTTGAATTCGGATTGAGAATCTCTTTATTAATCCCTTACCAAAAGAAATAAATAAAACAGAGTAATTTTGTTTCATGAGGATTTATATGAGTAGAAGAGTAAAGGATTTAAAGGATGTATTGAGCAAAAAATCTCTTAAAAAACTGCCTAAGGATAAAAAAATAGAGAATCTAACTCAAGAAGAGACTGAGAAACTTAAAAATGCTTTTAAAAAGATAGAAAAAGGAGAAAAGCAAGTTGAAGCTAGAAAAGTAGAGAATGCATTTCGAGAACTTATTGGTAAATCCTTTGATCCATCTAAAAAATCTGCAGAAGGACTTAAAGAGCTAATGGAAAAGAAAGGCTCTGAAAGAAAGGAAGAAGAGTCATTTAAAGAGATTAAAGAGGAAGGAGGGAAACCATGGTATGCCGACTTGCCTGCCTGGAAAAAAGCAGAAGGAGGTAAGAAAGCAGGTGAAACAGGAAAAGGAGCGGAAGGAATGCATAGAAAGATGCTGATAAGGAAAGAAGAGATAAATGACGTTGCTAGAGAAATAGTTAAAGAAAGAATGAGGAAAGACGGAGAAATGCCTTCCAAAGAAGAATTGATCGATAGGATAATGAGGATGAAGCCTAAAGAAGGAACTAAAATAAAAGGAGAAAAAGAAAATCTTAAAACTCAGTACGGTTTTGGAGAAGAGACAGTTAAGAAAAGAATAGATGAGGTATACGAGAGTCTGAAGAGAAAAGAACCATCGATAATCCCTAGAGAATACCGTGAAAAAGCCGATAAAGAAGTAAAAGAAAATATAAGGAAAGGAATGGAGAAAAAACAGGAAGAAAAGGTAGAAAAGGTAAGAAATATGATAGAATATGTAGAAAATGCCACTAAAAAAGTTAATAATCAATATCCATTTGGAGGATTAAACCCAAGTGAGAAAGAAGTAATTCAAGAACAAGCATCTAAGGATATGCATTTTATAAATAACGATATCTCTAAGTTAAAAAGGAAATTTGAGAAGGGGAAACTAGATGCTGAAGAAGCTCTGGAAAAAGCAAAAGAGTATAAGGAAAAAACCGATAATGTATTAGATACTTGGGGATACAAAAACTAAACAAATCCACCGTAAATTTTTAAGTATTTAGAGAATAATAATTCTTTATGAAAAGTAACTAAAGAAGAGAAAACATGGTTAGAATCATAGGGATAACAGGTCCATCTTGTTCGGGCAAGAGCACTGTATGCAGAGCCCTTGAAGGCGAAGAAGTAAATAGATTCTCTCTTGATAATTTCTACAAACCAGGAGGGAAGGATGGAAACTACGATCATCCAGAAGCAATTAAATTTGAAGAAGCGGCTAAGGCTCTGGAGATGCTGAAAAAAGACCAAGAAGTTGAAATACCTGTATTCGACAAGATGCAGAATGAAATCACGGGAGAGAGAACTATGGAGCCAGCGCAACTGATTCTAGTTGATGGATTCATGATCCTGCATAATGATGAAATAAATAAAATTCTCGACAGATCCGTTTATCTGGACATAGGGAAAGAAGAACAGCTTAAGAGAAGAATAAAAAGATTCAAGGAAGGAGAACTTGATACTGATGAAAAATACTTCCATGAGAAAGTATATCCAGCATACAAAAAATACATAGAGCCAACTAAAAAACACGCTGACTACGTAATAGATGCTGAAAGATCTGTTGAAGAAGTAATAGAGAAAGTAAAGAAATTAATACAGATATAAAGGTTTCCTAAATTTCTTCTTTATTCTCCATATATTCTTCCTTCAAGATATCGTAGAGAATGGCATCGTGGTATTCTCCATGTCTATAGATTGCTTCTCTGAAACGTCCTGCTTTTTTGAAACCTGTTTTTTCAACTGCTCTCTGGCTTCTCTTGTTGAATTCGTATACTCTACCGTAGATCGAATGGAGATTTAACTCCTCAAATCCGTATTTAATTATTAATTTTTCTGCTTCCGTTCCGTATCCTTTTCCCCAGTACTCTTGTTTTATCCATGCTCCTATCTCTGCTCTTTTGTTATTATCCTCTATATCCATTAGACTTATACTGCCTATGAGTTCTCCATTTTCTTTTTCTTCTATTGCAAAAGCGTATTTTTCTCCTTTTTTCCTTTCTTCCCATGTTTTCTCTATCCATTCCTCTTCCTCTTCTTTTGAATGAGGTTTATATACGGATAGAAAACGAATCATATCCGGGTTATTCATTGCTTCGTGCAATTCTTCCGCATCTTCTTTTTCAAATCCTCTAAGCCTGACTTTTTCACCTTCTATCATATTTCTAACCTCTTGATATGGCTATTTATAGAATTAATTTATTTTAAAGATTTACTCTATTCTCCTTCAGGCAGGAAGTACAGGAAGTACAGGAAGAATAGGAAGAACAGATAATGAAGTTCCGGTCCCCATATGAAACCCAGGAATCCTAAAAATCCGAGGAATCCTAAGTTACCTAGTTTTGAGTAGTCCATGTTTATCACGTTTAGAATTAAGGTCTAGTCTTTTATAAAAATACCTTATTTTATTTCTCTTTTTATTTCTTCGAAAAGTTTTTCCAGTTCTTTTTTAGAGAGATTTGAGGGTCTTTTCTCACTTAAATCTTCTTGGACTTCTTTAAGAATATCTCTGGCTTTTTCCTTTGCTTCCTTCTTGTTGTATTCCTTTCCTGTGATTTTCTTACCGTTATTCCAGAATAGATCTCTTAAATAGTTCTTGATTTTTTGATCCGAGTCAAAGAGGTACCTCTTGATGAATAAGTTTTTGTTTTCTTTGATTTCTTCTTCATCTCTTGGTTTTATTTTTATTATTTCTGAATCTACTTTTGGTTCTGGTTCGAATGATTCTCTTGGAACTTCATCGATTTTTTTTATCTTGAAATAAACTGGAGCTCTGATTGAGAGACTGCTGTATTCCTTTGAATCTTTTTCTGCTCTTAATCTCTTTGAAAAATTCTCCGGGACTGTAAGTACTGTTAGATCAAATTTTTTTCCTTCTAGTTTTCTTAGTATTGGTTGGGTTAATTGATACGGTAGATTGGACACTATTTTATTGTATCCTTTTATCTTTGTATTCATTGCGTCTTCGTTTCTTATTTTAATATTATTGAATCTATCTAACTTTGATTTTAGTTCTGGTATTAATTCAGGGTCTTTTTCCACGGTTAGAACTTCACCTGCTTTTTCCGCGATTTTCTCAGTAAGGTTGCCGGTTCCTCCACCTATCTCCAGTACTTTGTCCTCTTCAGATAATTCAGCTGTCTTTACTACTTTTTTCAGATGCTCTTCGCTTTCCATCATGTGTTGGTCTTTGTGTTTTTTCATCATTTTCTCATTTTTTCAGAACAATTTTTTTGAAGTCTTTTCTTCAGCATAGACTTAAATTCCTAGAGTTTTTAAAGGTTACCGGTGGTAATATCTGGCATTTTCGAGGTATTGAGAGATTCTTCCATACGGACTTCAAGCAGCTGTTGGCTTATGAATTTTTGAAAAATATAGCTCTAAGCATGCTAGGTATATTCATACCTATAATGATTTACAAGGCCACGGGAACAGTATTTCTTCCATTGGTATTCCTTCTTGCTCTAGGAACTACTAGTATTGTTCTCACTCCTTTTATCATGAAGCTGATATGTAGAAAGGGATTTTACCTTGGACTCGGTCTATCATATTTATTCTTACTACCTTCAATTGTTCTGGCTATCTACCTGGAATTTAATTTATCTAGTGTGATTTTAATTGGGTTTTTGTATTCTATCGGCCACTGTTTTCATTTCGGGGGTCTTAATTTAGAGTTCGTATCGGATACTTCTTCAAAAGAAAGAAGTATGAAGGCCGCAGAGTTGATGAGTATACCTAATCTCGGTAGGTTTTTAGGACCAATAATAGGAGGATTACTAGCCGCAACTTTAGGTTTCCATTGGGTTCTACTTGCTTCTCTGACTGTGATATTAATTTCGATTCTACCTCTATTGTTTATAGAAGAGAAGAAGACAGGTTTGGAGATAGATACCTGTCTTTTTTACGATAAGGATTATAGTAAGTACTTTCCTTTATTCTTTCTTAGAGGGGTGCAGGGGATCACGGGAGTTGCGATCTTTTCTCTATTCATCTACGTGGTGGTTGGAGGTCCTCTAAGTGCGGGGATGGTGAGATCCCTAGATACTCTTGGATTTATCTTAACTGCTTATGCAGCTGGTTTACTGGCATCAAAATACGGTAGAAAGAGGATAATAATGGTAGGAAGCCTTTTAACAGCTTTCTTTTACTTGATGCGGGCATTGGTAGGAGCTCCTTTGGAAGCGTTTATCATAGCTCTGCTAGGCGGGATCTCATTCAAACTCTTCCATGTTCCTCTTTTCTCTGAATTTGCTGATCAGGCGGATAGAAAGAGTAAGTCCGAGTTCTATACTCTTAAGGAGATATTTACTTCTTTCGGGGAAGTAGTAACTGGTATAGTTTTCTTACTTCTCTGGAGCGTATTCTCAGCAGAAATTAGTTTTAGGGTAATATTTATCGTAGCAGCGATTTGTTCGGTTTTACTCTGGGTATTTGATAGGGGTATAGAGTATTAAAATCAGGATAATAAAGAATGAGAGTATAAGAAAAGAGGTTTTGGGAGGAGATTTCTAGAATTTCTCCTCGTAAAGTCCTTTCAGTGCTTTTTTGTGCCTTTCTTCGTCTCTGGCCGTGGTCACTAGGTAGGATCTCTCCGGATCTTCCTGTTTTTCAGCTATCTCTAATCTTGTGCTGTTTGCTTCGTCTTCTCCTCCTATCATCTTTTCTAGGTTCTCTTTAGTGTTTCCTATTTTTCCCCCTAGTTCTGCTGCTATTCCTGCGTGTTCTGCTTCTGCTATCGCGTTTTCTCTGAATTGTCTCGCGATCTCTGGGTAGCCTTCCTCCTCGGCTTTTCTTGCCATTGCCATGTAGAGACCTACTTCTTCGGTCTCGTCGGCGAACCATTCTTCAAGATATTCTTCTAGTTTCATTTTAAATCACCTCCTTTTTGAAACTTGTTTTTTCTGTTTTCTAGGGTTTTTTGTGGCATAGCCACCAGTCGTAGCATTCTATCTCTCCTTTTTCCTCTTGTTTCTTTCTCTTTTTTATCTCTTCTTCGTTCGATGCAGGTGGCATTATCACGTCGCTTTCGACAATCTCGTTGTCGGGCCAGTTTGCAGGTATTGCCACGCCTTCTTCGTCGGATTTCTGGAATCCTTTTATCATTCTTACGATTTCATCCATGTTTCTTCCTAGTTCTGCTGGGTAGTAGAGTATTGCTCTGATTTTTGCATCTGGATCAACTATGAATACTGCTCTGACTGTGGCTGTTCCTCCTTCGCTATGTATTAGCCCTAGATTTTCCGCTACTTTTCCGTTTCCGTCCGCTATTATCGGGAAATCTATTTCTTCTCCCAGTTCTTCTTCTATCCATTCAGTCCATTTGAGATGGCTGTGTACTTGATCAATGCTGAGTCCTATTAGTTCCGTTTTCATTTCTTTGAATTCTTCGTATCTTTTTTGGAAGGAGTAGAACTCAGTTGTACATACTGGTGTAAAGTCTCCTGGATGGGAAAATAGAATGAACCATTTTCCTTCATATTCTTCTGGAAGATTGATTTCTCCGTGTGTAGTGTTTACTTCTAGCTCTGGAAATTCATCACCTATCAAAGGCATTTTCTTTTCTTCTTTTTCCATATTTTCACCTCCATTACGAAAAGCTTTAAATATTTTAACTAACATAATATTTATAGGTACTAATATAAAAGATTTTGGTTCGAATATCGTATAAGGTTGTGGTGAATGAAGATGAATGAAGCAGATGAATTAGATGAAAAAATAATAAAGATGCTCAAAGAAAACTCCAGAAAACCCTTCACAGAGATAGCCGAAACTCTTGGAATTAGTGAAGCGACTGTGAGAAAAAGAGTAAGGAAAATGGAGAGAAATGAAATAATAAAAGGTTACTCCCTAGAAATAGACCCTTCTGCCCTTGGTTACGATACAGTAGTTCTGCTCGGACTGGACGTTGAACCAGAAAGCTTAGTAGAAGCAGCTAAAGAGATAAGTGAAATAGAAGAAGCAAAAAGAGTAACTACCTGCACTGGAGACCACATGATAATGACCGAGATATGGGCAAAAGACAATTCCCACTTAAGCAAAATAATGTCTGAAAAAATAGGTAAAATAGAAGGAGTCAAAAACCTCTGCCCCGCGATAGTTATGGAAGAACTTAAGAAGAAATAAACAAAAACAAGGAAGAGTAAAAAATATTGAGTAAAATGACCAAATTTCTTGGAATCGATCTATCCTGGAGCATGGAACCGGAGCCCAAGAGCAGCGGAGCCTGTCTTCTAAACGAAGAAGGCGAGATACTAGAAATGAAACACGTTGGAAAAGACAAAGAAATAGTAGAACTAGCTGAAGAACACGGAGCAGAATATATAGGGATAGATGCTCCTTTAAAAATTCCTAATGAAGAAGGTTCAAGACCAGTGGAAAGAGAACTGGCAAAAAGAGGAAGACCAGCGTACCCTGCAAATAGAAAATTCTTCAAAAAACACTACGGAGGAGTTAGAGGAGAAAGACTTGTTAAAAAATCCCAAGAGAATAATTACCCTTTCATAGAGAGAACCAAAGATAATGAAGAAGGAGTTATAGAGGTCTACCCGAATCCAACAATAAAAGCATTACTAGGAGAGATCCCAGACTACAAGAACGTGAAAAAAGAAGAAGTAAAAAAAGGAATTAGAGAAATATGGGGCAGAATAAAGAAGAGAAAACTACCTGTAGAAGTAGATTTGAAAAACTTCCAGGAACTATTAACTGAAAAGGAAGAATTATCTGCCAAAGACCTGAAAAGAAAAGGAGATCTATTAGATTCCTTTTTCTGCGCTTATGTGCTTCTACTTGATTATAAAGATATCTCAAGCGTGGAGTTAATAGGTAATAAAGAAGAAGGATACATATTGACTTTGATAGAGAATAACACCAAAATAAACGAATTCATGTGAAAGAAGTAAGGCAAAAAGTAAAACCAAAAAGATATAAAGTATTCTGCAAAAGTATTAATCGGGGTGTAAGGATGATAAAAACTGGAAAAAAGAGTAAAGGTTCTAAAAGTCTTAAGGAAAAAGCTAAGGAATTCAACCGGGAAGAAAAGGTAAAACATATTATAAAAGAATCTGATAATGTTCTTTAAAGATTATTATTCTCTACCTATCTTCAATCCTATTTCGAAAGCCTTTAGATTCTCCTCTATATCTCTTGGAGCTACTTCTTCAATAGATTCCTTCATTATGTCCTTATCTATAGGCAGGTCACCTGATGATATTGCAGCACCTACTAACATTACGTTACCGTAGATTATGTCCCCAAATTCTTCTTTAGATTTCAAGTCAGTTTCATATACTCCTATGTCTTTTGCAAATGGTTTTATTCTCTCTTTTATCTCTTCCATTCCTGGGTAAGGAACGTTTTCTAGATTACCGTAAATCGGCATGTAAGGATGAGTATTTAGTATGAATTTAGTTTTATCCTTTCTAGCGTATTCAGTAGCTCTAACTGCTTCCATTGGTTCAAAAGACATTATCAAATCGGCATCGGTTTTCATTGGACTTGGAGAATGAATTTCTTCTTTATCACCGAACCTTAAGTAAGTGGGTATGGTCCCTCCTCTCTGGGCTAGACCGTGTAGTTGAACTCCTCTAACGTAGTGACCTTCTTCGTGAGCTGCTTTTGTAACTATTACTCCTGTGGTCAGAACTCCTTCTCCTCCTACTCCTGTTAATACTAGATCGAATTTCATTGTTCTTCACCTTTTCTTGGTTCTATCGCGTCTTGAGGACATACTTGGCTACATACACTGCATCCTAGGCATATTTCCGGGTCTATTATGTATTCTGGTTCCTCTCCTTTTTCCTCTCTTATCTCCTTTATTGCAGGACAGGCGAACTTCATTGTGCAGATCCCGCATTTCGTGCATTTCTCCTGATTTACTTTGAACTTCACGATCTTTTCTTCTTCTCTCCTTTTCCTTCTCCTTGTAACGAGTCTACATTCTCCTTTACTTACCAGTACTCTTAATCCTTCTTCTTTTTTCAGTTCTTTTATTTTATTAACTAGTTCCTCTTGACTGAAAGAATTTGCAACTTCTACTTTTGCTCCCATTGCTTTTGCCACGTCTTCTATTTTTAATGGAGTTACATCTTCTCCCATACCTGTTTTCCCGGTTCCAGGGTGAGGTTGGTGACCTGTCATCGCTGTCCATCTGTTGTCAAATACTACTATCAAGGGTGATTCTCCGTCGTTATAAGCGTAGTTAGCTAATCCGGGCATTGCTCCGTGGAAAAATGTTGAATCTCCAACAGTTACAACTGCGTCCTGGTCGCTGACTTTTTTGACTCCGTGGGTTAGCCCTAGACTTGCTCCCATGCTTATCAGGAAATCCTGCATGTCATAGGGTTCAAACTTGCCAAGGGCATAGCATCCTACGTCTCCTCCGTACATGTTTTCCTTTCCGTAGATCTGTTTCAACGCGTAGAATGTTGATCTGTGTGGGCATCCTGGACAGAAAACAGGTTTTCTAGGCGGGAGTCCTTCCATTGCTTTTTCAGCTTTTTCCTCGTGCTCTTCAAAATCTACTCCTAACTCTTTATCGAATACTTCTTCAAATGCAGGTATAACTGTCTCTAGGTTGTACTCTCCATCCAGAGGGAGTAAATCTTTCCCACGTACTTCTAATTCTGGATTCACGTCTTTAGCTATTCTCTCCACTTCTTTTTCTATGAATGGTCTGAGTTCTTCAACAACTAGAACCTCTTCTTTATCTTCTATGAATTTCTCTACGAATCTTTCTGATATGGGGTACGTCATAACGAGCTTCGCCACCGGAGCATCTATATCTAGTTTCTGCATCGTCTCTTTAACGTATTCATAGCTCACTCCAGAGGTTATCACGCCTATTTCACTTCCTCCTTCATTTTCTATCCTATTCAGTTTTTCACCGTACTCTTTTTTTATGTTCTCTATTTTTCTGTTCACTCTTCTGTGTTGTTTTTGAAGTCCCGGTCCCACGTTGTCAAACATTTCTTCTTCTCCCTTGAAGTGTCCGTCCTTCTCTATCTCTTTTCTTTCACCTAGTTCCACTGTCTCTATGGAGTGACTTATCTTCGTGGTTGTTCTCAATATGAAAGGTATTCCGAATTCTTCGGATAATTCAAAGGCTTTCTTGGTTAATTCCAGAGCTTCTTGAGGACTTGCTGGTTCTATTATAGGTAACCTGCACATCTCTCCGTAGTAACGGGTATCCTGCTCTGCCTGGGCTGAACTCCATCCTTTTGGATCGTCAGCCACCATCACGACCATCCCTGCTTTCACTCCTGAATAAGCTACTGGTGAAATGGAATCAGCAGCTACATTCATCCCAAAGTGCTTCATAGCTACTATGGATCTTACTCCACTCCATGCTGCTCCTGCTGCTGTTTCAAAAGCTACTTTTTCATTGGAAGAGTATTCAAAATAATAATCAAGTTCATCAGATAATCTTGAAAGAGTCATGGGTACTTCGGAGCTAGGTGTACCGGGATAAGAAGCTGCCAAACCAACACCTGCTTCTATAGCTCCCCTAGCTATTGCTTCATTCCCTAGTAAAGGCACTTCTTCTCCGCTTTCCTTAAGAAGCCTCATACATAAAACAAGGTAATGGATTTATTTAAACCTTTACAAACTTGTACGAATGGATAAAGTCGATAAAAATAAACATCACTATAAAAATAAAAAGACCGAGTAACTTGATTAACCACGTGATCCCAAAATGAGCAAAGAAGAAAACGGTTTCAAAGTAACTCCCTTCGAAGTAGAGGGAAAAGTCGAGTACGAAAAACTTATAGAGAAGTTCGGAACCGAAAGGATAGACGAAGAACTTCTCAAAAGAATAAAGAATAATACTGGAAATCTTCACAAGTTCCTAAGAAGAGAATACTTTTACTCACACCGTGACATGGATAAAGTACTTGATGATCACGAGTCCGGAAAAGGATTCTTCCTCTACACGGGAATGGGTCCCTCCAGCCAGATGCATATAGGGCACCTACCCGCCTTGATGTTTACCAGATGGCTACAGGACAATTTCAACGTCAACCTCTATATCCAGGTAACTGACGACGAGAAATTCCTTTTCAAAGACAAAGAATACCAAGAAGTTCAAGAATACGCCGACGAAAACATAAAAGATATAGCAGCATTAGGGTTCGATGAAGATAAAACATTCATATTTAAAAATACAGAATATTCAGGTCACTTATACGAGAAAGCAGTAAAGATAGCGGATAGGCTCACGTATTCCCAAGTAAGATCCACTTTTGGTTTAGATAACAGCTCGAACATAGGAAGCCTTTTTTACCCTGCAATACAGATGGTTCCAACTCTATTCGAAGATAAAAGATGTTTAATACCTTCAGCAATAGAACAAGATCCGTACTGGAGACTACAAAGAGATGTTGCTCCTAAACTAGGATACAAGAAAACTGCTGCAATACACAGCAAATTATTACCAGGTCTAAAAGGACCTGAAGGAAAAATGAGTTCATCCCAACCAAGCACCACTGTATTCCTTGACGAAGACATAGACAAGATACCGGAAAAGATTAAAAAATACGCATATTCCGGAGGAAAACCGAGCTTGGAAGAACACAGGGAAAAAGGAGGAAACCCAGAGGTAGACACATGTTTCCAATGGCTCTACATACTGCTTGAAGATGACGATGGAGAAATAGAAAGAATAAGAAAAGAATACAGCTCAGGAGAAATGCTAACAGGAGAAATAAAACAGATAACAATAGAGAAACTACAAAATTTCCTAAAGAACTTCCAGGATAAAAGAGAAAAGGCCGAGGACAAAGTGGATCAATACAAATACAAAGGCGAACTAGCTAGAAAAATGTGGGAATAAACCTATATTCAAAATCCCTATTCTCCAAACCAAACTCATATTTATCTACCGCAAGAACCAAAAATATCTAGAGGGATTCGAGTGAAGATAGCTGTAATATCCGACACTCATCTGGGCTATGGAGCCGGAACAGAGAGAGAAAAAGACGCATTCAAACAAGCGGAAGAAGCAATGGATAAAGCACTGGAAAGAGACATTGATCTTATCTTATTACCCGGTGATATATTCGACAAAAAAACACCTAGCCCTGAAACATGGTCCAGAGCACTTAAAATACTTAAAAAACCACTTCTAAAAACTAAAAAAGAAATAAAAATAGAAGAACCTGAAGAAAATGAAGAAAAACTATCCAAATCAAGTGTACCTGTAATAGCGATACACGGAACACATGAAAGAAGAAGCAAAGGATACGTGAACCCGATGGAAATGCTTGAAGACATGGGTTACTTGATACATCTACACTGTGATAAAACAATTCTAAAGATAAACGGAGAAAAGATAGCTGTGCACGGGATGTCCGGAGTACCTGAAGAATACGCAGGGGAAGTACTGCAAAATTTCAACCCGGAACCAGTTAAGAACATACCGAACATATTCATGTTCCACCAATCACTTGAAGAATACATATACGACTCTGAAAACACTTTCCTGAAGATAGATGATCTTCCAGAAGGATTCGACCTATACATAGACGGGCACATACACTGGCAAAACGTACTTGATAAGGAGAAAACAGTAATGTTCCCTGGAAGCACCGTGACCACACAGATGAGAAAAGTAGAAGCGGAAAAAGAAAAAGGATTCTACATAATCGACACGGCTCCAGATAAAAATAATGGCGAATGGAAGATAGAGTTCATTTCTCTGGAAAAAAGAAGACCTTTCGAATATATTGAAATGGAGCTGGAAGGAGAAAAATCCTCTGAAATAATAGAAAAAGCACGTGAAAAACTTAAAAAATCTCTTGAAGAGATAAAAAAAGAAACTGAAAGTGACGAAGATCCAATGATAAAGCTGAAACTGAAGGGAGAAATAAAGGAAACACAGGCTCTTCACATAGATAGAAAGGAGATAAAGGAAGGTTTCGATGCAATAATAGAAATAGATAAAGACTACGAAGCAGAAGGACTTAAAAACCAGATAGAAAACCTTAGAAAATCACAGAGAGAAAAGAAATCCGTTAGACAGAAAGGGATGGGAAAACTTAAGGAAATGCTAGGGGAAGACTACAACTCTATAGATCCGGAAAGACTGATTAACTTGCTTTCCGATAAGGATGCCACGGAAGTAGTTAACGAAATAATGGACAGATACGAAGAAAGTGAAGTGGATAAAGATCAGGATAAAGAGAGAGTAAGAGAAGTAGAAGAAAGGGAAGAGGATTTAGAAGAGGAGAAAAAGACTCTGACGGATTTTTAACTTCGATATTTCTATTTCCTTTCCTTGTATTTTATCATTGATGTCAATGCATCCACAGCTCTGTTCGGTGTGTTGAACACCGGTATCCCTTCATCTTCAAGTTTTTCTTTTAACCGCCTTACTCTGTCCGCTCCTGATGTAACAACTATTATTGGTTTATCCGAGTTTTTGTTAAATTCAAACACTGATTCTATTGCTTTCTCTTCCATAGGATCAGTTTGAAATAACTGTACGCATATAACAGCATCTATATCTTTGGATTTTTCAATTGCCTTCAATGCTTTTTTATATCTACTTGCATCCGCATCTCCTAATAAATCAAGAGGATTTCCTATATCTCCGTATTCTGGAACTGTTTTTCTGAGTTCTTTCTTTAAGTTTGAATTTATTTCGGCAAGTTCTAATCCTTGATTTATGACTTCATCGGCTGAAAGTACTCCGTATCCTCCTCCGTTTGTCATTATCATTACTTTTTTTCCGTTTGGAAGTGGTTGTTTTTCAAATACTTCTGCGTAATCGAGTAAATCGAGCATTGTTCTAGCTTGAACGATGTTTGATTGTTTGAATGCTGAGTTATAGACTTCTGCTGATCCTGCTAAACTTCCAGTGTGGCTAGCTACTGCTTCTGATCCTTCACTTGTTTTTCCTCCTTTTAAAACTATCACAGGTTTTTCAGGTGTGACTTCTTTAGCTGCATTCATGAGCTCTCTTCCATTTTTCGTTCCTTCGAGATACATCACTATTACTTTTGTTTCTGGATCTCCTCCGAGGAATTTTATCAGTTCTCTTTCGTCTATATCTATTCCGTTTCCAAATGAAATGAATCTTGAAAGCCCGAAGTTTTCGTAGGAACACCAGTCGACCATTACTGATCCAACGGCTCCTGATTGGCTTATTACTCCTATTCCTCCTTTTTTAGGTATTTCAAGCTTTTCAGGTGGTAAAAATAATGTGTTAAGTCCCGTGGTGTTGTCCAGTATTCCAAGGCAGTTGGGGCCTATAACACGTATTCCCGCTTCTTCTATTTTCTTTTTGAGTTTTTCTTCCAGTTCTTGGTTTCCTATTTCGGAGAATCCGCTTGTTATTATTACAGCGCCTTTTACTCCTTTTTCTCCACACTCTTCTATTATCTTTGGAGTTATCTTTGCTGGAACGGATATTACAGCCAGTTCGACTTTTCCAGGTATTTCTTTGATCGAGTCGTAAGATTTTTCACCGAGCACTTCTTCAGCATTTGGGTTCACCGGGTGCACTTCACCTTCCATTGATTCCTTCATTGTTTTGTAGACTGAGTGACCGATTTTGTCTTTTTCTCTACTGGCTCCTACCACGGCTGCTTTATCTGGATTGAATATTGGTGATAGTTCCTTGAATATTTCTTCCTTACTTTTCATTTACCCACCTCTTCTTTCTTTATGATGCGTAGGTCAACTGCTTTTGCTTCTTCTTCATTCGCGATAATAGGGTTCAGGTCCATTTCCTTTATTTCAGGGTTTTCATCCATTACTTCGCTGGCTTTGACTATTGTTTCACTTAGTTTTTTCAGGTCAACCGGTTTTTCTCCTCTAGCTCCTGTGAATACTTCGTGAGTTTTTATCTCTCCAATCATCTCCATTGCTTCTTCTTGGTCTATTGGAGCTACTCTGAGGGAAGTGTCTTCAAATATCTCCACGAATATTCCTCCTTGTCCGAACAGTATCACAGGTCCAAATTGCGGATCTCTTTTACCTCCTATTATGGCTTCCTTCCCTTCAAGCTGTTTTTGAAGCACTACTCCGTTGAATCCGATTTCTTCTTTCTCAGCTCTCTCTTTCATCTGTTCAAATACTTCTTCTATCTCCTTCACTGAAACTATACCTGTCTTTACGTATCCTCTATCGGATTTATGTATTGGCTTCTCCGAATCTATCTTCATCACTAGAGGAAAACCTATTTCAGCTGATTTCTGAGCCGACTCAGTTTTCTTAGTCATGTACCCTGATTTAACCACGGGTATTCCATATGATTCAAGAATCTTCTTGGCTTCCAGGTAATGCATCTCCTTCATCTATTCTTCCTCCTTCCTACGTTAGAAAAAAAAGCACTTGGTCTATATAAATGTGAAACTCTTTATCAAAGGATGAAAGAGAGAAGGAATTATATAAATCTGAAGATAAATAAATTAATAAATGCTTTGAAAAGCAACTAGAAACGTATCTAGAACAAGATTCAGGTATTGATAAATAAAAATGACTTTAAAAAAGTATACAAAGGAGATTTAAAGCATGAAGATAGATTTTTTAGGCGGAACAAAAGAAGTTGGAAGATCAGCTGTATTAGTAGAACAAGATAAGAAAAGAACTCTCCTAGATTATGGTATAAGAGTGGATAAGAACCCAGGATTACCTTTACCTGTTCAAGGATTTGCAGATGAAGTGGTTCTAAGCCACGCTCACCTTGATCACTCGGGAGCGATACCCCTACTATACAAGGTCACCGGACCCAAGACCTACATGACCCCCCCTACCTTGCCCGTCATAGATCTATTGATAAAAGACTCGATAAAGATCAGGGAGATGGAGGGACTCGAAAAGATATTCACAAAACAACACCTCAAGAGAATGCTAAGAAACACCGTGAAAGTCCCGTACTCCAGGAAAAAAGAAATAGGTAAAGAAACCAGCATCAAGTTCGAAAATGCAGGACACATACTCGGAGCATCTACAATAAGAATGGATACACTCGAAGGAAACATACTCTACACCGGAGACTTCAAACTAAACGAAACCGCTCTACACGAACCCTCTTACGATTACAGCGAAGAAAAGGACGATATAGATATACTGATAACTGAAGCTACTTATGGAGATGAAGAACATCCTCCTAGAGAGCAGATAGAAAAAGATTTCTACGAATCAGTACAGGAAACAGTGAAAAATGGAGGTATAGCCCTCATACCTGCCTTCGCAGTGGGGAGAGCACAGGAAGTGATCACCGTACTGGAACAATACGGTTTCAACGGCAAGATATGGCTGGACGGAATGTCAACTGACGCGGCTGACATAATGCTGAATTACCCGGAATACATAAACAGATTTGATGATTTCTACGAAGGGATGAAAAGATCCAAATGGATAAAAGACCACGGAGAAAGATTCGAAGCTCTGGAAGAACCCGGAGCAATAGTAACAACCGCAGGGATGCTTGGAGGAGGACCAATAATACACTACCTAACAGAACTGAAGAAGAAAGAAAGAAAAGGAGACGAAAGAGAACACGGAATATACCTCACAGGATATCAACCTGAAGACACACCAGGAAGAAAACTACTTGAAACAGGTAGATTCACCCATGACAACTACGATATGGATCTCTCCAATTTTGAAATAGAGTTCTACGATTTCAGCGCACACAGCGACAAGCACAAACTCAGAGAATTTGCAGAGAAGATAGAACCAGAAGTAACATTCATAATACATGGGGATGAAGAAAACACGGAAGCACTAGGAAACTGGATGAGAGAAAACCTAGATGCCGAAGTAATAATCCCTGAATTAAATGAATCTCATGATATGGAGAACTATATCTAAATATCTTTTAATCAAAACGAGGAAAACAAAATGCCAACAAAATTCTGTCCAAAATGCGGGAAAGAAGACACTGATTTCTACGAAAAACTATGCTTGAATTGTTATAAAGAAGAAAATAAAGTTATAGAGATACCGGAAATAATAACAATAACAGAATGCACGGAATGCGGATCCTGGAAGTACCATGACCAATGGAAAAATCCAAGTGATTATTCTCTAAGAAAAATAGTTTCACAGGAAATCGAAAGTAATCTCTACCAGAAAACTATAAGTATAGATTCTCCCGATAGAATACTAGAAGCAGGAGATAAAATAAAAGTCAAATTAAAAGGTAAAATGGATCCAGAGGGTTTCATAGATGTTGAAGAAGAATCCAAGATAGAGATAAGAAAAGAAAAAGGCCTTTGCAGCGTCTGCCTGAGGCTGAAAAACAAGGATTACAGATTAAAAATCCAGCTTAGAAAAAACAAAGAGGAACACGATCCAGAGAGATTCAAGGAGATAAAAGAACACATTGAAAGAACAACGGAAAAAGAAATAAAAAGAGATCACAAAGCAGTAGCATCCTGGAGAACCAGAAAAAGAAAAGAAGGAGGATGGAACTTCTACTACGGTTACACTGAGATAGGGAAAAAAGTACTGAAAGAGATAAAAGAGGAATTCGGGTTAAAAACTGAGAAGAGCACCCAGGACGCCGGACTGGATAAAAACGGAAGAAGAAAAATAAGAGAAGTCTACTGCATAAGAGCATAACTAAATTCTAGAAAAACAGTTTAAAATTGATTTATATCCCGATGCACCAATTAAATACATAGATAAAAACGAGGTGTTAATATGAGAATAGCTGCTCAATTTCCACATTTCTGGGAAGACAACGAAGGAAAAAGCCATAGAAACATGCTTCAGATAGAAGTAGAAGATCCAAAGATGAAAGGTAACTACCCTGATGATGGTTCAGTGATGATAAGGCTTCAAGGAGAAGATGAACAAAAAGCATTCAAACTAGAACCAAAAGAAGCTTTAACAGTAGGAGAAGAACTTAAAGAAATATCTAGAGAGATAATGAAAAAGAAAAGAGATCTTTGGGAAAAGAAAAATAAGGATTAATCCAGTAACCTTCTTCTTATTTCATTATATCTTTCCATAACTTCTTCCGGTTCTTTATCGTACTTGAGTGAAAGCTCTGTCAGTCTAACTGATGTTGGGTTAAGCGCTTTGTACACTAGTTCTATTAGTTCTTGATCTACCTCGTGTTTTAGGTTAACATCGAAATCTCCTGGTTTTTTCATACTATCATCTCCTTTTCTAATTTTCCTCTATCTCTATAGAGGTTCTGCTTGTGAATTCATTTCCGTTAGCTTTTGCTTTTGTCTCTATCGCGTAGGTGCTTCCTGATGTAACATCTTTCAATCTTATTGGAAACTCAAAACGCCTTAGTTGTCCTTTACCTATATTTTCCTCAGTTACTTCATTTTCCCCTACTACTTCTATTTTGTCTTTAGCTATTGGCTCTACTTCTATATTCACTTCTCTCACGTCTTCTTCAAGTGTGTTCCTATACTCTACTATTAGGGTTACATTATCTTCTTTTCCAACTGGCTGTGTCTCTTTTATATATGTTTCCAGTGGACCTGGAGCGGACAGAGCAGATGTTGCTAGGTATATGGAGGTGACTCCTAGTATTATTACTATTGCTATGGTTGCGATGATCTTTGGTTCCTTTATTTTTTCCAATTTACTGTTTTTTCCCATTCCTGTATTTCCGCCCAGATCCATTTTCATCATCTTATTTTTTGTTTTCCTCTTCAGGATTTAATAAGTAGTTTGGTGTTTTTATGTGTTTTGTTA
The DNA here is from genome assembly GCA_964579265.1 of Microcaldota archaeon. Lineage (GTDB taxonomy): Archaea > B1Sed10-29 > B1Sed10-29 > B1Sed10-29 > B1Sed10-29 > B1Sed10-29. The sequence goes on along the minus strand of CAZOFO010000004.1, from coordinate 10,013 downwards.
GTACCCCTGCATCGAGTATTCCGTGTGCGTAGGAGACTGCTTCTAGAGCTGTTTCCCTATCTTTTTTTGACTTATAGTGTTCAGCGTCTTTGTAGTAATTCTCAACGAATTTTAATAGTTTTTCTCCCTTTTCATCCTTTGGCTCGGATTTTTTTAGAGCTTTTTCCGTGATCTCCATACATTTTTCCAGTTTATTTATTTCTTCTTCACTCATTTTAATCCTCTTTACTGATTTTGAACTGTTCTAAGTATTTTTTCTCCATTTCATGTAGTTCTCCAGGTATTATGAGGCTGCTGGGAGGTTCGAATTTTTCCTGTGCTACGTTTTTTGCTTTTCCATACTTTATCTTTCTCTTTGGTGATCCTAGTCTTGAAACCGCGACTGTATCAGTTTCTTCTGTAAATATTTCTTCTTTCTTTTTTTTCTCTATTTCCAGTAGTGTTCTTATTGCTTCTCTTGGTGAGAGGTATTTTTCTTTTGTTTTCTCCAGATCTAGTAGTAGTAAGGTGTGTAGTCCTCTTTTTTTATTCTCTTTCAGAGTATTGTAGAAGCTCTCCGGCTTGTAGTTTGGTTTCCAGAAAGTCACTGTTGCAGTTTTACCGAATTTATATATTTGTAGGCCTGTTTCTCCTATTGCGCTGTATATGCTTGAGTTATGTATTACTTCTGTTTTTATATCCATTTTCTTTGCTCTTAACAGCAGGTCTGTGTGGGTGGTTGCTATTAAGGGGTCTCCTGGCACTAGGAGTGCTATGTGGTTGGATTTTGCATGCAGTAGTATTTTTCCGTCTTCAATGAATTTCCTGTTCGCTGGTTGTACTCTTTTGCCTATTTCTTCTTCTATTTTTTCTTTTTTGGTTCCTGGTAGATCGCTGGTGTAGTTCTCTAGGTATATGACATCTGATTCTCTAGCTTTTTCTAGCCCTCTTTTTGTTATGTCTTTTTCGTTCCATAGTCCAAGTCCTATTAGGCTTAATTTCTTCATTTAAATCCTTTACAGTATTTTTCTTCTCTTTTGTTGGTGTTTTTCTGTGTTTGTTTTACTCATTCAGTCTTTTTTCCCATTCTTCTTCTATTCTTTCTCTTTCCTTCTTTTTTTCAATTTCTTTTATGTCTTCTTCTATCTCTTTTTTCTCTCCTTCTTTTTCCATTCTTTCTAGTATTTTTTCTAATTTCTTTTTTTCTTCTTCTATTTCTTTTTTCAGTTTCTTCCCTTTTTTCTTCTTGCTATCTTGGAATACTTCGTGGAATTTTTCTTCTGTCCTCTCAAGTGTTTTTTTATTTCTTTTGAGATGTTCTTTCAGTTGTTCTTTGTTATCTGTTTCTTTTTTCAGTTTATCTAGGTAGTTTTCTACTTTTTTCACTTCGAATTCTTCCGGTGCCATTTTGTTTGGATATTCCTTTTTCCTCTTTATTTCTTCTTCTCTCTTTTTTCTCTCTTTCTTTCTTTCTTTTTCTCCTTTTTCTCTCCATTTTTCAGGGTTTGTTACTCTAACGCTCATGTTTTATACCTCTATGGTGTTATTCTTTTCATTTTATAGTAAGTTATATCCTGTTCTTTATCTACTACGGCGTATACCATTGTTTTCTTGACATTTTGAGCTAGTCTTATGGATCTGCTTAGTTCCGGGAAACTGCATTCGTATTCTTCTGGTACTGCGTGCACTAGCCATTTTGCATGTCCTTCTCCTGGTTTTTCTCCTCTTTTATATACTCTGAAGTGGGATCCGAATTTGAATCCTGTTTTAACGCAGAATCCTCTGTCTCTTAGGTCTTTGTATACTGTGTATTTTCTTGGGAATTCTTCGTTTCTCCGGGTGAATTGTTTTTTCAGTTCTTCTTCACCGAGTTCTTTGTTCTCTGGGTCTCTTACTGTGAAGTTTTTTCTTTTTTCTTTTAAGTAAAGTGTTTCTTCTGGTGATAGGACTAGTTTTCCGTTTTCTTTTTTTCTTTCTTCTTCTTCTCCGTATCCTTTTTCTTTTAGTTCTTTTTTCAGTTCCTGGTCGGTTATTGTGATTTTTTCTTCTGTTAGTAAAGGCATATTTTTTCCTCGCTTTTTTATCTTGTTCCTTGTCTTTTTAAGGTGTTTGTTGTTTAAAGGTTTTTTCTATGGTTTTTCTGGATATACGTGGGACTACTTCATTGGTCTTTGTATTTAAAAAAAGTGAAGAAAAAGTGGTTTTTTATTTTTCAAGGTTCTCTTCTAGTCTTTCTTTTATTTCTTCTCTTTTGTAGTATGCTAGAGATATTATTATCAGTGCTAGTAGTATTGCTGCTCCTATTGCTGGGTTTGCGAATGCTCCTGTTACTAGTCCTCCTATTGTTACTGGTTCTTCTACTTCTTCTTCTGGTTCTAGTTCTCTTGGTTCTCTTTCTCTTATATCTATCTCTATGTCTTCTATGTGTCTTTGTTGTAGGAATCCTTGTTTCTCTATAGCTATTGTTGTTGTTTCTTCTGGGGCTAGGGATACGTTCCAGTAGGGTAGGTTTTTTACCTCTTCTCCATCCGGTCCGGGTAGGATTAAGAGGTCTTCCGTGGTGGCTGCTACTTTTGTTGGTATTTCAGCTTTTATCTGTAGGTGTCTGCTCTCTCTTTTCGTGTTCCTGAATTCGTATTCTACTCTTGTTGTATTTCCCTCTGGGTCGTATATGTAGGTTGGTGTGATTCTGACTTGGTTTTTTGTTTTTCTTTCTAGTTCTACTATTGTTTCTTCATCTGGAACTAGTCTTATTTCTTCTCTTATGGTTATTCTAGCGGTATCGTGGTTTTTGTTGTTGTTTGCGTCTATTACTTGTAGTCTTGCTTTGTATTCTCCTGGTTCGTCGTAGGTTGTTGTTGTGATTCCGGAGGTGTTGGATTTGTAGTCCCATTCTCCGTCTCCGTTGAAGTCCCATTTGTATTTTGTTATTCTGGATTTGTAGCTTGATGCTGTTCCTCTTAGTTCGATTGGTGTGTTAACAGTGGTTACTCGGTCTCCTCCTGCACTTACTGATATTTGGTCTGCAGGTATGTGCTCTGTGGTAAATGACCATGTTTCGCTGGTTTCGGTTTCGTTTCCTGATTCCATCTGTACGTACCATTCATATGTGGTGTTTCCATCCAGATCTTTCCATGTGTGTTGTACTCTTGTTCCGTTTTCCACGTTTTTGTAGGTTCCTAGTTCTTTATTTTCTTTTGAGTCTATGAATGAGATGTTCGTCTCTTTTTCTTCTGAATGTGTTATTCTTACTTCTAGTTCCGCTTCTTTGGATACGTCTGTTGCTCCGTCCAATGGTTTTATTAGTTCTGCTTCCATTTTTGGTTCTTCTTCTTTGAAGTTCGCTGTTATTTCTTTATCTTCTGTCATGTTTAGTGTGATCTTTGTCTCGTTTGATTCTTTGTCACCTGTCCATTCTTCGAAGTACCAGTTTTCATCTGCTGTTGCTTCTATTTCCACTTCGGTATCTTTTTCGTATATGTGTGTTCCTGGTTTTGGTTGTGTGGTTCCGTTTCCTTCTGTGTTTATTGTAAGTTCTCTGTATTCAGTTGGTTCTTCTTTGAAGTTTGCTGTTATTTCTTTGTCTTCATTCATCTCTATGATTATTTTTTTGTCCCCGCAACTATGGTCTCCGCTCCATTCTTCGAAGTACCATCCTTCTTCGGGAGTTGCCTCTACTTCTACTTTTTCTCCTTTTTCGTATATGTGTGTTCCTGGTTTTGGTTGTGTGGTTCCGTTTCCTTCTTTATTGATCTTTAACTCTTTGTATTCTGGGGGTTCTTCTTTTACGTTTATTCCTACTGTGTCTTGGTGGTCTTCGCTCTTTACTTTGAGTTCGTGGTATCCTTTTTCTGCAGTCCAGGTGAAAGTACGGTACTTTGTTTCTCCTGGTTTTATTGTTAAGTATTTTTTATCCTCGAATTGGCTGTTGATTCTGAACTGGATCTTCTGCGTGTCCTTTATCTCTCCAGTGTTTTTTACTGAGTGGTAGACTTGTACTGTTTCTCCTTCGTAGAAGTAATCTCCTTCTTTTGGTGATATTATGTTAGTTTTGAAGTATGGGTCTTCTTTTTCTTCTGTGAATTGTGCTGTTATCTCTTTATCTTTATCCATTGTTATTGTTACTATTTTATCCGTACAGCTGTGGTCTCCTCTCCATCCTTGGAAGTACCAGCCTTTTTCAGGTTGTGCTGTGAGTGTGGTTTTGCTTCCTTTTCTGTAGTAGTCGTATTCTGGGTTTATGTCTACTTCTCCTTGTCCTGTTGTGCCTATGTCAAGAGTTGTTGATTTTCTTGTGTAGTCTGATTTCTTTTGTCTGTCATTTCCTACTACTGCTCCTACGTTTGTGTTTCCTCTTACATTGGCGTCTGCCCAGCTGCATGTTATGTCGTCGTATTTGTGTCCTGATAGTCCTCCTACGTCTCTGTTTCCTTCTACTGTTCCTGTGGCGTAAGTGTTTTTAAGTTCTGCTTGGTAGGATTGTCTTCCTACTAATCCGCCTACGTAGTTTCTTCCTGTTATATCTACGTCTTCTACTCCAACGTTTTTTACTAGTGCGTCGTATTTCAGGTGTCCGAATACTCCGACGTAGCTCTCGTCGGGTCTATCGATGTTAACATTCTTTATAGCATAGCCTTGTCCGTCTAAGTAGAATGAGTCTCTGCTGTTGGCTGTTATAGGATCGAAGTTATTGATTCCGCTACAGTCTATGTCGTTTCCTAGTTTGTACTCTCCTGATCTCCCTATGTCTTGAAGTTCGCTGCATGTGTTGATTTCTTTAGGTTTTTCTTCAACTTTAATGGTAACTGTGTCTGTAGCTATTGGTTCGAAGCTGCTGGAATGGGTTGAACTTTGTTCTGTTCTTGGTATTGGTCCGGGTGGGTAAGGTGGGTAAGGTGGGAAAGAGAATTTTTCAGCTGTGGCTTTTAGTACGTATTGTCCTGGCTCGTTTATTTCATAAGTGTGAGAAGTTCCTTTTCTATTCCAGGAAGGTTTATTTATTATTTCCCATCTGTAAGCATCTGCTTCTGAGTGTGGTTGTACTTGTGCTGGTATTTCTCCTGGTTGGAATGTTTCTCCTGGTTTTGGCTCTATGAATCCTTCCCATGAGCTTGTAGTGGTCTCTGCTGCGAATCCTTGTGTGATTCCTAGCGTTAGAATAACCGCTAGGAGTGTTGTTACAATAATGCTTATTTTCTTCGTTGTTTTGAATCTATTCATATTTTTCCCTCTCGGTGAGCGTATCTTTATCTATTCAATATGTGTTATCATTTGTGGATAGTAACATATTTAAATGTTATGTTTTTGCATAACTGTCTCTACTTTTCTTTTGGTTTTAGTAAGAGAGATAATGGTTTTTTTCTTATTCTTCTTTTTCAAGATTGTTTTTTAGTCTTTTCTTTATATTTTCTCTTTTGTAGAGAGCCATTGATGCTATTATTAATGCTATTAGAGCTATTATCCCTACTACTGGGTTTGCGAATGCTCCTGTTACCAGTCCTGTTATTGTAGTTGGTTCTTCAGGTTCTTCTGCTTCTACTATGCTTATTTCAATATTTATCTCTTGATCTCCGCTTGAAACGGTTAATGTGTGTTCTCCTGTGGTTAATTGTTCTGTTTCCCAGTTTAAGTTTACTGTGGTTTCTTCTCCTTCTTCTAAGGTGATTTCTCTAGAGTCTATCATGTTCTCTGGGTTTTCTTGTTCATGAAGTGTTATTGTTTGAGCACCTGTTGCTTCTCCGGTATTTTCAATTCTAATCTCTATTGTGGTTTCTTCTCCTTCTGTTACTTCTTCATCGTGTTCTATTCTCACTATCTCGAAGTAAGGTTCTTTTTCTGTGAAGTGTGCTGTTATTTCTTTGTCTTCGTTCATTGTTATTGTGATTTCTTCTTCCGTGCCTGTGTGGTCTCCTGTCCATTCTGTGAATTCATGGTCTTCTTGTGCTTCTGCTGTTAGTGTTACTTCTGTTCCTTCTTCGTATTCGTCTTGTTCTGGATTTATCTCTACTTCTCCTTCTCCATCTATGTTGGTTGTTAGGGTGTAGTTTTCTATTTCTTCCTGGAAGTGTGCTGTTATTTCCTTGTCTTCGTCCATTGTCACCGTGATTTCTTCTTCCGTGCTTGTATGGTCGCCTGTCCATTCTTGGAAGTACCATCCTTCTTCAGGTGTTGCCTCCACTTCTACTTCAGTACCTTCTGTATATGTGTATGTTCCGATTCCTGGTGAGATTTCTCCTTCTCCTTCTGTATTTATTGTTAGGTCGTAGGTGGTTGGGGATGGGCCTGTTCCGCCACCGCCACCTCCTCCTGTTCCTGTATCTTCTTCTACTATTATTTCAACTGTGTCTGTGTGATCTTCGCTTGAGATAATTAGTTCGTAAGTTCCTTCTTCATCTGCTGTCCAAGTGAAACTGTTTTCTTCGGTTTCATTTGATTTCAAGGTGAATTTTTCTTTTTCTTCCACGTTATTATCTTCATCTACTGCAAATGTTATGTTTTGTGTGTCTTCGACGCCTCCTTTGTTTATAACTCTGTGTTCTATTTTTATTTCTTCATCTTCTTCGTATTCTGTTCCGTCTGTTGGTGAGGTTATATTGATTTCGAAGTAAGGTTGATCTACTGGTTTTTCTTTGAAGTTTGCTGTGATTGTGTAGTTATCTCTTATTGTTATCTTGGTTTCTGGTGATTCAGGATCTTCTATAGTGCTTGTGTTCCCTGTCCAATTCATGAATTCATATCCTTGATTATTTCCTGCTGTTATGTTTACTACGGTGTTATTTTCATATTCGAATCTACCTTCTCCTGGTTCCGTTACGTTCCCTCCTTTTGTTGAGTTTATCTTTAGCTCGTATTCCTCTTTCTCTTCTTCTACTTCTATTTCTACGGTGTCTTTTTCTATTGGGGTTATTCCGGAGGTGGATTCTTCTTGGTAATCCGTGGTTATGTTTGGGTGTGGTGGCTCTGGTGGTTGTGGTGGTTGTGGTGGCCATGGTGGTTCAGGTGGTTTTGGTGGTTCTATGTCCATGTTCACTGCGATTGATTCCAGGGTGTATTGTCCTGGTTCTTCTATTCTGAAAGTGTGGTTTGTTTGACTTGTTGCTGGATAAGTTCTGTCATCTGTTCTCCATAGGTAGGCATTTACTTCTGGATTAGGGTGTTTTCCTACTTGTGCTGGTATTTCTCCTGGTTGGAATGTTTCTCCTGGTTTTGGCTCTATGAATCCTCTCCATGAGCTTTCATTGTTTTTTATTTCGAATTGATCTGTGTCTTGGCTGTCTTCGGATGATACGGTTGATTTGTATTCTCCTACGTATTTTTCTTCTGTTGGTACTTCTTCAGAGAATTCTATTAATTTGCTTTCTCCTGCTTTTATTTCTACTTTTTCTTTGGTTTGATTGAACAATGGATCTTCTCCAGGTTCAGAATCGTGTATTAATAGTTCTATATCTTGAGTTCCTTTGGTTTCTCCAGTATTTTTAATTAATGCTTCTGTTACTGCTTCTTGTCCTAGGTATGTGTCTTCTGTTTCTACTTCGGTTACTTTGAAGTAGACTTCTTCTTTACTTTCTCCTACTTGTATTGAAACTGTATCTGATTCTATTGGAATGAATTCTTTCCTACAGAAATCATCTTTTTGTTCTTCTTTTAATTCTTCAGGTGATATGTGAGGTTCGTCCACGCATATTAGTTTTTCAGCTGTAGTTTTTAGGGTGTGGGTGCCTGTTTCTTCTATTTCAAAGGTGTATTCCTTTCCGTTTACTTGTCCGAATGAGAATTCGTCTTCAACTATTTCCCATCTGTAAGCATCTGCTTCTGAGTGTGGTTGTACTTGTGCTGGTATTTCTCCTGGTTGGAATGTTTCTCCTGTTTCCGGTTCTATGAATCCTTCCCATGTGTCTTCGGTGGTTCCTGTTGATAGACCCATTGCTAGGGTTAACGCGAGAAGGGTGAGGGTGATTCCGATTATTTTTTCAGTTGTTCCGAGATTCATTTTTTACACCTATGTCTACTTATATCATAAACTGTTGTCACTTGTGGATAGTAACATATTTAAATGTTATGTTTTTTGCAAAATGCCTAAAAATAGATTAATCTGATTTTAAAAAACTATTATCCTCTTTCTATGCTTTTAAATTAATTATGTCTAGTTTATTATCCTTATATTGATATCTAAATCTTTTAATTCTTCTTCAATTTCTTTTGAATGTTCTGTTTTGTTTAATATCACTTTATCTATGTTTTTTATCTTTGCAATTACTTTTATTTTCTTTTTTACATCTCCCCATTCTATATTTTCTTCTACTTCTATTTTTGAAGGTAACTGTTTTTTTATTTTCTCCATAATCTCTTCTGATTCTTTTATTTTTGTTCCTGCATATCCCGCGGGCACGTCTTCTACTTCCTCTCTTTTCACTATATTTAGAAGTATCACTTTATCTGGTTCTTCTTTTTTTACTTCTTCCAGGAATTCATCTTCGTCTTCTTCTCCCGTGAGTACCGGGATCAAAATCTTCATTTTTATTCCTCCTGGTTATTTTTTAGGTGGTTTGGTAGATGTCTTTTCCTTTCTCCACTACTTTCCCTTCTTCCCTTAATATGACTAGTGCTGCTTTTGTCATTGTTTTGCTTCTACCTATCTTTTCAGCTGTTTTTTCTATGCTTTTTTCTTCTTCCAGTATGTCTTTTTCTTCTATCTCTTCTTCTATTTTTCTCAGTTCGTCTTCTTTTATTATGTAGTATTTTTTGTTGAAGTCCCTTACTCCCTTTACGTCTTCTCCCATTTCTTTTTTTCTCAGTGTTTTTTGAAATTCTCTTGCTTTCTCTTCGTCTTTTACAACGAGGTGTTTTTTCTCTTCAAGCTGTTCCAGTAGGTTTTTCTGTTTTTTAGAGGTTTTTTTGATTTTTTCTTTGTTTTTACTCTGTTTATTTGGATCTTCTTCATTTTCTTCTTTTTTACCTGTGGCTAGTGGGAAGTATTCTCTTTCTATTCCTATTCTTTTTTCTCCTTCTTTAGTGTATTCGAATAGTATGTTTTCTTCAGTCATTTCTTCGTATTTTTCTTCTTCTTTTTTATTCAGTTTTTTCTTTATGTTTTCCGGTGTTCTTTCCCAGTGTTTTATTTTACCTATTTTCTGAAGCGTTTCTAGTTCTATTGGACCGAGTTCTTTTTTATCTTCATCTTTTTTGCTTTTTTCTTCTTCTGTCTGTTTTGGAGTTAGTATTATGGTGTCCTTGTACGGGTTCTTGAACTGTAGGTCTTCTCCTGGTTTTATTTCCAGTGTTTCGGCTACTTCTTCTGGTATTTCGCTGTATATCTTTCCTTTGTATTCGTGTGTTTTGCCTATCTTGTTTTCCATTTTTTTGTGTTTCTGTTTTTTCTCGGTCATTATATCTAGTTATATATTGTCTTTATTATTTTATTTAATAGTGAATAGGAGGTTGATATTGCTTTTATGTTTGAGTTTTTTATTTTTAGATGGATTTTCTCCAAAAAATAAAAGGGAGGTTTGAATTTTTTCATGGTTTTTCTACATTTTTCTCTGTTCTTCTTTCTTAGAGGTCTTTTGTGAGTTCTTTTGCGGATTTTTCTATGTCGTCTGCTTGATAGATTGCTCTTCCGACTATCGCGTGCCATTTTTTTCCCGCTGCTTCTGTTGCATCTGCTATTTCTCCGCCTTGTGCAACGAATCCTGGTGCGTAGAAAACTGGGTTTACTCCTCCGTTGTTTTTGAGTTCTTTTCTTATTTCTTTTATATCGTTGGGTCGGTTTCCCGGTACCACGAAATTTTTTACTCCTTTTTCCGCTGATTTGAGGTACATCTCCATTAATGCTTCGTCCGCTAGGTATCCTCCTTCGCTTCTTTTATATTTAGGATGTGTCATTAGTCCTCCTCCTATTATTCCTAAATTTTCTTCTTGTGCTGCCTCTATCCATTGTTTCTGTGTTTCTGGTCCGGCTTGTGGGAAGAGTATTACTGCGTCTACTCCTGCTTCGCTGCATACTTTTGCGAAGTTTCCTCCTGTGTAGGGGATGT
>CAZOFO010000003.1:0-87583 GCA_964579265.1 Microcaldota archaeon | reverse complement strand
TTTTATAGTTGAATAGTTATATTTTAGGTTGGTGATTTAAATGAACATGGGAAAAAGATAAGTTTTTTATAGTTGAATAGTTATATTTTAGGTTGGTGATTTAAATGAACATGGGAAAAGCCATGGAAAAAATAGGGAGAAGCCTTCTATCAGCGATAGTTATGCTGGTAGTTTCTATAGTGGCCTTCTTCATAACTATATTTGTAGTGTCTACAGGAGCCAGTTTAGCTGGTTTTGAACCAGCAGGAGAATTTGTAGTGCTCTCAGCCACTGTTCTAGTAGCTGCATCTATACTTGCAGGTGGGAGAGCTTAGATAGATGAGAAAAGATTTTAGCTCTTCAAATCTTTTTATTTTTCCTTTATTTCTTGTTCTTTTTTCCCTGAACTTAGTAGTGCTACTCTTGATACTGGTTTTTCATCGATTAGGGTATAATCCGTGTGTTCGCTTATTTCTTTAGCGAATTCTTTGACTTCTGGATGCATTGGCATGTTTTCCTGTTCCAGTCTTTTCCTTGAGTACCCTATGTACATATAGGCTTTTATTTCTACGAAGTCTATGTTGTTTCTTTCTATCATTTGAGCGTATTTTTCGGGTTTATTCATGTTTTTTTCTTTTATCGCGGTTATTCTTAGAACTGATCTGTCTTTTTCTCTCATGTGGTTCAGTGATTCTTGTAGTTTTTTCCATGAGTTTTCAGGTAGTGGTTGGTTTATTTCTTCGTGTTTTTCTTTATCTGGTGCGTCCAGGGAGAGGTATAGTTGTGTTGGTTCGATCTCTTCGATCATTCGTGGGTTCATCCCATTGGATACCACGAAGGTGGTCATTCCTCTTTCCTCGTATTTTTCAATGAGTTCTTGGAGGTAAGGGTATAGTGTGGGTTCTCCTAGTAGGCTTATTGCGACTTGAGTAGGTTTCTGTGACTCTCCGTATTTTTCTTTATCTATTCTTTTTGGTATTCCTCCTAGGCCTGAGAGTAGTTTTTTCTGCGCCTGGATTGATTTCTCTACTATCTCTTCCGGTTCATCCCATTTCTTTGGAGCTGTTTTTACTGGTGATTCTTCCCAGGATCTCCAGCAGAATACGCATCTTTGGTTGCAGTAAATGTTGGGTGTCATCTGCAGGCATCTATGGGTATCTATTCCGTAGAAGTCTTGTTTGTAGCAGTTTTCATTGCATTTGATTGATTCCTTTGTCCAGTGACATGTTTTTACTGCGGAGTGTTGGTTTTTTCCTATCACTTTGTATTTCTGGTTCTGAAGCGACTTTATGTAGTCCTCTGTGGTTTTATTGTTTTTCATTGTGCTTTTTTTATTGCTCGCGGTGAATAAAAAGTTTTTATGATTTTTCTAGAGAATTTTTTCTGGATCGCTAGAAACTCCGAACATTTTTTCTGCTTCTTCGCTTAGAGCTAGTAAGTTTTCTTTTCTTCCTTTTACCTTGTTTATATCTTCTTTGTCTAGTGTGGTGGTTATCATCTGTAGTTCTTTTTTCAGCCCTTCCACGTAGTTTTCTACTCCTTCTGCTCCGAGTCTTTCTCCATCTTTGAATGTTCCTGCTGCTATTAGGAAACTTCTTCCCATCGATATTCCTTTAGAACCCATTAGTATTCCTTTCACTATGTCTGCACCGGAGTTGTATCCTCCTGCAAGCATTATATCGAAGTTTGGTTCGAATTCGAGTTTTTTGAATGTAGCGGCACTTGGTATGCTCATTTCATTCATTATTATCCAGGGACTCATTCCTGTTCCTCCTTCGTGTCCATCTATTGTTAGTGTTTCTACTAGTTCTCCGTATTCTTCGTTCAAATCATGTATAGTCTTTATCAACTTGTTTATTCCTCTTCCTATACCTGTTTTAACCCATATTGGCAGTTCGTGTTCTGCTGCTTTTAATATATAATCTTCAAGTACTTCATCGCTTAGTTTTGGTGGTTTTGCGTGTCTCTGGTATTTCCCATCTTCTGTTTTCTTTACTTTGTATCCCCATTCTCTGTATTTTTTGGCTTTTTTCTCACTTTCAAACTGTATTTCTCCTCCTAGTTCTTGCTTTGCTCCTTGTCCCAGCTTTATTTCTAGAGCGTGTGCTCCCATGGAATGAGCTATTTCAGGTAGTCCTTTTTTACGTTCATTTTCGTTTACTTGTATCACTAAAGCTCCTTTTCCTTCATAATTATCTATATATGACTGCATTCTTTCCTTTAGAACTTCCTCTCCATAAGTCGCTAGGACATTTTCTCCTATTCCTATGGGTATTCCTGCTCTTGCAGCTCCTTCGGCTAACTGTTTCCCGTACTGGTGAGCTACTTTGGTGGATCCCATTGAAGCTACTGCTACCGGTGCTGCTACTTCGAAGCTACCTATCTCCGTTGATACACTTACTTCTTCGAAGTCTATGCTAGGACCGTACAGCTCAGGAATAATCTGAAGATCATCCAGGCAAGGAGTCTTCTTTTCTGCTCCGAATTGAGCGGTTCCAAAGGGTTCCGGGAACAGTGTTTCACCTGTTTTAGCTCTCTTACCTATTTCGCAGTTTCCTTCCATTGTGCATATGGAGCACATACCTGATTGAGAAACGTGTTCAGGGTTAACTAGAGATGTATCGGTAACTATATCGTTATTTTTGTGAGTTCTTATATTCTTCTTCTTGTTGTAATCCATTTTTACCACCAAGTGGAAGAAGGTATTGAATCTATTTAAAAGTTTGATGATCCAATAGAGGAACGAGAAAATTATATAACGTAGTAAGAGTAAAAGAGTAATATGGTCGAAGAGAAAGAAACAGAGGAAAAAGAAAAAGAGAAATCTTGGGAAAAATATTCAGATGCATTTGTCCCAGCATTTCTTTTGATAGGAATGGGAGCAGGTTTTCTTCATGGTAATCTTCCAGCAGGTTTGTTCATAGGTCTAGGTACAGGGTTACTAATTATGGCTCTTACAAAGCTTTACGCTCACTCTAGAAAAAGATAGATCATCTCTTTAATGTCAAAAAACTCTATTCTCAAAGATTATAAAATTAAAATTTTTGTCTTCAAAACCACAACAAAAATAAAAACTGGAACACGAGTAATATATTGACAACACGAATACACTACAAAAAAATAATTGGAGGCACTAAACATGAAAGATCTAATCATCATTGGATCCGGACCAGCAGGGGTAGCAGGAGGAATCTACTCCTCAGTATATAATCTAGATACAGAGATATTAGGAGAAGAACCAGGTGGAACGATAAAAGAAGGTCACACCGTGGAGAACTACCCTGGACTTGGAAAACTCAAAGGAGAAGAACTCGCGGAGGAATTTCTCAATCATCTAGAATCACTAGGCAACGGAGTAACTGAAAAAGAAGCCACTCGAATCGAACTGGTAGAAGCTGAAGAAGAGAATAATGTGGAAGAAGCCGGAGAAAGCGGAAAAAGATTCAGGGTGCTGGACAAAGAAGGTGAAGAGCACTTCTCAAAATCACTTCTTATAGCCACCGGAAGAAAACACAGAAAACTCGATATACCAGGAGAAGAAGAATACAGAGGAAAAGGAGTGAGTTACTGCGCGACCTGTGACGCTCCTCTTTTCAAAGACGCAGAAGTAGGAGTAGTCGGAGGAAGCGACTCCGCGGCAAAAGAAGCTCTACTTCTCACAGAACACGCTGAAAAAGTTTATATAATCTACAGAAGAGGCGAAATCCGTCCAGAACCAAGAACAAAAGAAAAAATATATCAAAAAGTGGAAGAAGGAGAGATAGAAATAATAAATAACACGAACGTCGAGGAAGTGAAGGGAGACGAGATGATGAAGAAAGTAGTGCTCGATAACCCCTACCAAGGAGACGAAGAGCTAGAGTTAGAAGGACTATTTATAGATATCGGAGGAGTCCCAACCACGGAGCTCCTGAAGGACCTGGAGATAGATACGAACGAAAAAGGAGAGATAAAAGTAAATAAAAAGATGAGTACAAACGTTCCAGGAGTATACGCAGCAGGAGACGTAACGAACAACAACTTCAAACAAGTCATAACCGCAGCATACCAAGGATCCAGAGCAGTGCAAAGCATCTACCAATACCTGCAGGATGAATAATATTTTTCAAAGCAAAAAAACAAACCAGAAAGAGAAAAACAGAAACAACAATTCACATTTTTCTACCAAAACACCTATAAAGTAGAAAAAATGATTCCTAACTTCGACAGATCAACTGAGGATTATTTCTTCGAAGCCAATACTGCCCGGAAAAAAGATGGAAAAGGAGTTAAGAACTTTTTTTCCAGAGAAATCTATTTGGAGACTTAAAAAAACTTAGAATAGGTAAAGAGAAAAAAATACAGACCTCAGTAATCATATCTCCTGACCTATCTATAGGAAAAAAAGAGATAGAACCTAAATAAAGAAATTAGAAATCTCTTTAACACCTTCAAAAACATTCTCAGAATCATAACCTCCCTCTAGAACAAAGAAAGAATTGTAATCCTCAATTAATTTACATAATTCTCCGTAGCTCTTCTCAGTTAACTCTAAATTAGTCACCGGATCACCAGCCATCGAGTCAAATCCAGCTGAAACCCCGACCACATCAGGATCAAAAGAGTTCAAAAGAGGTCTCAATCCATTATCAATTACCTTAATAAACTCTTCGTCTCCGGAACCAGAGTCCAAAGGATAATTATAGCAATTATCAACAGATTCACCTCCAGTCCCCGGGTAAAAAGGATGTTGGTGAATAGAAAAGTAAACAGAGTTCTCTCTATTTTTTAGAAAATATTGGGATCCATTACCATGATGTGCATCCGTATCAATGATCATTACTTTCTTATTCTCTTCCAACAGATAATCAGCAGCTACAACAATATTGTTGAATATACAGAAACCCCCGAATGGAGCATGATGCCCTGGAGGCCTGACCAGTGCAAAAGAAGTTTCGTTTTCCAAAGCCAATTCTGCAGCTTCCACCGCAGCTCCAGCAGCGTAACAGGCCGATTCATAAGTACCTTCAGAAACATAAGCTTCAGGAGAAACCTTAGAAACACCCTCTGTCTCAGACAACTCTTTAACTTTTTCTACGTAATCAGAAGAATGAATCTCAAGTACTCTATCTTCTTTATTTCCCGGTTCTATCTCCTCATGATTATCTCTAAGATACGAGAGAGCTTTCTCTATCCTCTTGAAATTCTCAGGACAGTTAAAACCTGTTCGGTGATTCTCAAACGAATCATGGTAAAAGAACTTCATCTAGGTCACCCGAAACTAATTACGTTCTATATTTTTATATACCTCCGAACAATAAAATATAAACGCGGACTACACAAAAAGAAATGAACTCATTCTAATTAAAGAGTAAAACTAGAAAACAAAAAAGAGGTGTAAAAAATGGAAAAAGTATACAAAATAGAGCCGAAAGCACTCAAAGACGTCAAAAAAGCTTTAGAAGCAGACGACGTAGTAGAAGAAAACGAAACCAATCTAAACCAATGGAAAAGACAAGGATACGACTTAAGAGATTCAGAATCATTAGGATTTGAAGAAGAAGGAAGCTACCTATATGTGGAAGCCCCGGAAGATTTCTTCAAAGAAAACGAAGAAGAAATAGATCACGAAGGAGTAAAAGAAAAAGAAGGAGAAGAAAAACAAAAGATAATCGATGCAATAGAAGAGGAAAAAGAAAAAGCAGCACAAGGAATGGGCACCATATTCGAATAAGAAAAAAATAAAAAGGAAAAAACCAAAAAACCCACAAGGGCCCGTGGGTTAGCCTGGTATGCTGGGAGCTTCGGGTGCTCCTGACCTGAGTTCAAAATCAAAAGAGGAATACGCTTCCTCCAAGATGAAAATCTCAGCGGGCCCATCCCAAAAACCAATTAGAAAAAATAGATTCACAAAAAGAACAAAAAAGTCCCGCTAGTCTAGTGGCCTAGGATCCAGCCCTGTCGAGGCTGGGACTCGGGTTCAAATCCCGAGCGGGACGTTCTTAAAAACCTAGAAAAAACAAAAAGAAATCAAAAAAGAAACCGTCCAGAAGCAAAGATTTAAGAAAAAGTAAAGATAAAAAGAATATAACACGGAAAAAATAAAAAAACAGAAACACTTAAAAACCCCAATGAGAGAAATAATCAACGCAAAAGAAAAACCACAATAAAGAAGAAACATCAAACTCCCTTCCCTCCTCCCCCTCTTTCCCTTTCAAAAGACTCATAAAACCATAAAAACCAAAGAAAATATGAATAAAAGACTGAAACTTCTTAAAATTTCAAAAAAGAAGAAATAGCTACAGAAGGCTAAAAAATAAAAGAGGAGATAAAGTGGATAAAGAAACACTTCTAAATCACGAATTGGTTCCAAAACACGAAGTTCTATCAGAAGAAGAAGCAGAAAAAGTTCTAGAGGAATACGGAATCACAAAAGAAGAGCTCCCAAAAATATATAAAAACGATCCAGTAGCAAAAGCAATAGAAGCAGAAGTAGGAGAAGTACTCGAAATCACAAGAAAAAGTCCAACAGCAGGAAAATCAAAATATTACAGAGTAGTAGTAAAAGAATAACTCTAATCAAAAGAGGTGCAGAATCTTGTCATCCTATAAATGGGAAGTAGCAAAAAAATATCTAGATGAAAACCCGCTCGCGCAACAACACATCCAATCATATAATGAATTCATGGAAAACGGGATTCACGAGATAATCGAAGAACAAGATCAAATAGAAACAGATAAAGAAGATATAACCGTACAACTAAACTCAATTAGAGCAGAAAAACCAAGAGCCACGGAAGCAGACGGAGCAAGAGCAAAAATACTTCCACATGAAGCTAGACTAAGAGATAGAACTTACGCAGCCTCTCTATACATGGATCTGTCCCTAAAAGAAGAAGGTGAAGAAACGGACAGAGACGAAGTATTCGCAGGAAAAATACCAGTAATGCTAAAAAGCAATCTATGCTACCTATCAGATATGGACGAACAAGAACTAATAGAAGCCAACGAGGACCCATACGACCCAGGAGGATACTTCATAGTAAACGGATCAGAAAGAGTCCTAATAGGAGTAGAAGAACTAGCTCCAAACAGAGTTATAACCACCAAGAAGAAAAGAAATGGAAAAATAAAAACAAAAACATCAGTAAGATCCAAAAAAGGTAGATACAGAAGCTTAATAAGAGTAACAAGAAAGCATAGAGGAGAACTAAAAATAAATTACCCGAACAGCCCAAGAAACCTCAACCTAATGCACGTGCTAAGAGCACTAGGACTAGAAACAAAAAACGACATACTAAACGCGTTCTCAGACGAACCATACATACAAAACGATGTTTATCTAAACCTAAGTAAAATAGAAGACTCACTTGAACAAGAACCAATAGAAGCACTGGGAAACAGAGTAGCAAAAAGACAAAAACCAGAATACAGAGAATCAAAAGTAAAATACCACTTAAATAGATACCTATTGAGACACATAGGAGAAGAACCATCAGTATGGATGAACAAAGCTCATTATCTAGTTAGAATGGCTGAAAGAGGAATAAAAACAGCAAAAGGAGAAAGACAACCAGACGACAGAGACCACTACGCAAACAAAAGAATAAACATATCAGGAGAACTAATAAAAGAACAATTTAGAACAGCACTAGACAAATTCAAAAGAGACGTTAAATACCAAGTGGATAGAACAAGCGCAAGAGGAAGAAGACTAAAAATAAAAACACTAGTAAGATCAGAATCACTAACACAAAGACTGGGATTCGCATTCAGAGGAGGAGAATGGGCAAGAGGAAGAACAGGAGTATCACAAATACTAGACACAGTAAACAACATGTCAAAAATAAGCCACCTAAGAAGAGTAAAAGCACCAATAGGAGGAAAAGGAAAAATGACAGACCCAAGAGAACTACACGGAACACACTTCGGAAAAATATGTCCACTAGAAAGCCCAGAAGGAGCAAACGTCGGACTAATAAAACACTTAACTGCAGGATGCACAATATCATCCGAAAAAATAGACCAAGAAGAAATAGAACAAAAGATAAGATCAATCGGAATAGAAGAAGTTGAAAGAAATTAAGAAAAAGAGGAAGATAAAATGGATAAAGGAAGCATATACCTCGACGGATCAATAATAGGATTCCACGAAAATCCAGAAGAAGTAGTAGAAGAAATAAGAGAAAAAAGAAGAAGAGGAGAACTACCAAAAACACTAACAGTGGCAAAAAATGAAGACACAGTCCACATAAACACAGATAAAGGAAGAGCAATAAGACCGTTGATAATAGTAGAAGACGGAGAACCAAAACTAACAGAAGAACACATAGAAAAAATCAAAAACGGAGAAATAGAGTTCGAAGACCTAATAGAAAACGGAGTAGTAGAATACCTAGATACAGAAGAAGAAGAAAACGCATACATAGCAATGAAAGAAGAAAACCTAACAGAAGAACACACCCACCTCGAAATACATCCTACAATGTCACTCGGAATACCCTCAGCAGCAAACCCCTACCCAGAATACTCACACTCAGTAAGACCCGCAAAAGGAGACTCAATGATGAGACAAGCAATAGGTCTATACTCACCAAACTCACACATAAGAACAGACACCCAAGGATACTACTTATTCTACCCCCAAAGACCCATGACAGGAACAAAATACGATGAAAAAGCAGGATTAGACAGAAGACCAATAGGTCAAAACTTAGTAATAGCAATAATGCCATACAGAGCATACAATATCGACGACGCAATAGTACTAAACAAAGGAAGTGTAGAAAGAGCACTAGCAAGAGGATCATACCTAAGAACATACAGCGCAAAAGAAAGAAGATACGCAGCAGGACAAAGAGACAAATTCGAAACCCCATCAGAAGAAGTACAAGGATACAGAGGAGAAGAAGCATACACCCACCTAGGAGAAGACGGAATAGCAAACCCAGAAACAGAAGTAAAATCAGGAGGAGTGCTAATAGGAAAAACAAGCCCACCTAGATTCCTAGAAGAATCAAGCGAACTAACACCAATGGAAGAAAAAAGAAAAGAAGACTCAAAAACCACAAGACCAAACGCCTCAGGAAAAGTAGACTGGGTAATGGCAACAGAAGACCAAGACGGAAATAGATTGATCAAAGTAAGAACAAGAAGAAGCATGCCACCACTAACAGGAGACAAATTCGCATCAAGAAGCGGACAAAAAGGAGTAGTAGGACTAATAGAAGACGAAGAAGACCTACCATGGAGCGAATCAGGAATACAACCAGACATGATATTCAACTCACACGCAGTACCATCACGAATGACAATAGGACACCTACTAGAAGCACTTGGAAGCAAAAAAGCAGCGATAAAAGGAGAAAAAAACGATGGAACCCCCTTCGAATCAGAATCACAAGAAGATATAGAAGAAGAACTGAAAAAATACGGATTCCAACCAAACGGAAAAGAAGTAATGTACGACGGAAAAACAGGAAAAAGAATAGAAGCAAAGATATTCACAGGAATAGTTTACTACGAAAGACTAGAACACCTAGTATCAAAAAAGATAAGAGCAAGATCAAGAGGACCAGTTCAAATACTCACAAGACAACCAACAGAAGGAAGAGCAAGAAAAGGAGGACTAAGAATAGGAGTAATGGAAAGAGATTGTCTAATAGCCCATGGAGCAAGCATGCTACTACAAGAAAGATTCATGGATGAATCAGACGAGTCACTACAGTACGTATGTACAAAATGCGGATCAATAGCAGTAGAAAACCAGATAAAAGGAGAAAAATACTGTGAAGCATGCGGATCAAACGACGTAGAAAGAGTAAAAATGAGTTACACATTCAAACTAATGCTAAACGAGCTAAAATCAATAGGGATCAAACCAAAACTAAAACTAAGAGACAAAGCCTAAAAAAATAAAAAAAGATCAACCATGATAGACAAAGAAATAGGAGAAATAGACTTCCGACTAATGGACCCGGAAACAGTAAGAGAAATGTCAGCAGTAAGAGTCGTAGTGCCAGACATCTACGACGACGCAGGATACCCAATAGAAGGAGGGCTAATGGATCTGAAAATGGGAGTAGTAAACCCAGGACTAAGATGCAAAACCTGCGGAGGAAGAAAAGACAACTGCCCAGGACACTTCGGACACATAGAACTAGTAAGACCCGTAATACACGTAGGATTCGGAAGAAAAATATACGATCTATTAAGAACAACATGTAGAAAATGCGGAAAAATAACCCTACCAGATGAAAAAATCAAAGAAATAGAAAAAGGACCGGAAGAAGGAGTATACCAATTCAGAAAAATGAGAAACAAAGCAAAAAAAGCAAAAAAATGCCCACACTGCGAAGCAGAACAGAAAAAAATAGACTACACCAAACCAACAAGCTACAGAGAAGACGGACAAAGAATCAGACCAACAGAAGTAAGAGAAAGACTAGAAAGAATACCAACCGAACACCTAGAACCACTAAACATAAGCAAAGAAAATAGACCAGAATGGATGATACTAACAGTACTACCCGTACCACCAGTCACAACCAGACCATCAATCACCCTAGAATCAGGAGACAGATCAGAAGACGACTTAACACACAAACTAATAGACTTATTAAGAATAAACCAAAGACTAGCCGACAACTTATCAGCAGGAGCACCACAACCAATAATAGAAGACCTATGGGACCTGCTACAGTACCACGTAACAACATTCATGAACAACAGTACCTCAGGAATACCAGCAGCAAAACACAGATCAGGAAAATCACTCCAAACACTATTCGAAAGACTAAAAGGTAAAGAAGGAAGAATAAAGGCTAACCTAACAGGAAAAAGAGTCAACTTCTCAGGACGATCAGTAATAAGCCCAGACCCAACAATATCAATAGGAGAAGTAGGAATACCAAAACAAATGGCTGAGGAACTAACAGTACCAATGAAAGTAACTGAGAAGAACCTGGAAAAAGCAAGAGAATACATAGAGAGGGAGGAACACCCAAAGGCAAACTACGTGGAAAAACCAACAGGAGAAAAAATCAAAGTAACAGAAATAAACAAAGAAGACTTACAAGAAGAAATAGAACCAGGATATAAACTAGAAAGACAACTAAAAGAGGGAGATCCAGTAATATTCAACAGACAACCAAGCCTACACAGACTATCAATGATGGCGCATAGAGCAAAGATAATGCCGGGAAAAACAATAAGAATAAACGATGGAATCGCAATACCATACAACGCAGACTTCGATGGAGACGAAATGAATGTACACGTACCTCAAACAATCGAAGCACAAGTAGAAGCGGACAACCTACTACAAGTAAGAGAAAACCTACTATCACCAAAAGACGGAGAAATACTAGCAGGACACCAAGACTACGTAACAGGACTAGCAATCATGACAAAGGAAAATACAAAATTCACAAAAAAAGAAACATTAAGACTACTCAAAAAAGCAGGAATAAATAAACTACCTGGAGATGAAAACAAAGAAGAATACACAGGAAGAGAAATAATCAGCGAACTAATACCGGACTCAATAAACCTAGAAGTAGAAAGCAACCTATCAGAAGAAAACGTCAAAATAAAAAACGGACAAATAAAACAAGGAGCACTAGATGAAAATTCATTTGGACCAGCAGGATCACTAACAAGAGAAATACTAGATGAAGAAGGGAAAAAAGCAGCAAGGAACTTCATCGACCAAGTAGGGATAATAACAGTAGAAGGAATAATGATGAAAGGACATACAATCTCAATAGAAAACTACGAACTTGACAAAGAAACACATGAAAAGAAAGAAAAGATAATAAAAGAAAAAGAAGAAGAAGCTAAAAAAGAAATAGAGAAATATAGAAAAGGAGAACTAGAATCCTACCCAGGAAAAACGGAAAAAGAAACACTAGAAGCAAAAGTAAAAGAAAAAACACAAGAAGTAAACAACGAAGTAATAGAACTATTATCCGAAGAACTAAGTCTGGAAAATCACGGAGTAATAATGACAAAGAGTGGAGCAAGAGGAAGCTGGCAAAACTTCATACAAATTAACTCAACAGTAGGACAGATGGTAGTAGACGGAAAAAGACTGGAAAAAGGATACCAAAAAAGAATAATACCCCACCAACCAAAAGGAACACTACAACCACAAGACAGAGGATTCATACCTAACTCATTCAAAGAAGGTTTAACACCAATCCAACTATTCCAAAACTCAATGAACGGAAGAGACTCAGAAATAGACTCAGCACTAAACACACAGGACTCAGGATACCTATACAAAAGAGCAGCAAACGCATTCATAGACCTAAAAATAGAACAAGACAAAACCGTAAGAAATGCAGAAAACGAAATAATTCAATTCAACTACGGAGAAGACAAAATACACCCACAAAACACAAGAGGAGAAATAGGAATAGATATCGATAAAATCAAAAGAAAAATCAAAGAATAAAAAAGATCAAAAATGACAAAAAAAGACCCATACAAAAAATACGAAGAAAAACTACCAAAAAAACTCCTGGAAAAAACAAAGGAGAAAGCAGAAGACCTAAATAAGAAAGAAACAGAAAAACTATTTGAAAAAACTTATGAAGAATACAAAAGAAGAGAAATAGAACCAGGAGAAGCAGCAGGAGCACTAGCAGCACAAGCAATAGGAGAAAGAGCAACCCAAATGACACTAAAAACATTCCACGTTGCAGGACTATCCGAAGGAGTCAGCGTAGTACAAGGACTACCAAGAGTAGAAGAAATCCTAGAAGTAAGAAAAACACCAAAAAGAGAAGTATGCAGAATAAAACCAAAAAAAGATATAGAAAAAAACAAAGAAGAAGTAATAGAAATAGCGAAAAAAATAGAAGAAACAAAAGCAAAAGACATAGCAAAAATAGAAGAAGACATAAATGAAGAAAAAATAAAAGTAAAACCAGAAAAAGAAAAAATGGAAAAATACAGCTTAGAAGCAAGAGAAGTAGCTGATAAAATAAAAGAAAATATAAGAAGAAAACCTGAAAAAGTCGAAGAAGACGAAATCATATTCGAACCAAACGCATCAAGCCTTAAATCACTAAGAAGATACATTGAAAAAACCGAAAACACAAGGATAAAAGGAGTAAAAGGAATAGAAAGAGCAACACTAGTAGAAAAAGAAACAGAAGAAGGAGAAACAAGATACGAGATACACACAGACGGATCAAATCTAGAAGAAGTACTAGAGATAGAAGGAATAGACTCAGAAAGAACAGAATCAAACTCAATACCAGAAACATACAAAACACTCGGAATAGAAGCAGCAAGACAAATAATATTCAAAGAACTAAGTCAAATAACTGAAGAATATAATATTGACAAAAGACACATATTATTAATCGCCGATGCAATAACAAGAGATGGAGAACTACAAGCAATAGGAAGACACGGAATATCAGGAGACAAAAAATCAGTACTAGCAAGAGCAGCATTCGAAGAACAAATAAAACACCTATTAAAAGCAGCTCAAAAAGGAGAAAAAGACGAACTAGAAGGAATAGCAGAAAATATAATAGTGGGAAACCCAATACCACTCGGAACAGGATCAGTAAACCTACAAATAGACCTACAACAAGAAAAAGAACAGTGATAGAAAATGAAAATAGAAAAAGCACTTAAACAGATAATAAGAACAGGAAAAATAACCTACGGAACAAAAGAAACACTAGAAGAAATAAAAAAAGGAAACGCCAAAATAGTAATAATAGCTCAAAACACACCAATAGAGATAGAAAACAAAATAAAAGAAGAAGCACAAAAAGAAGACACACCAATAAGAAGATACAGAGGAACAAGCAAAGAATTAGGGGAAACATGCAAAAGACCACACCTAACCACAACAGTAGCAATAAAAGACACCGGAAGCATTGACAAAAAAGAAATAGAACAAAAAAACTAAAAAAGAGCACAGAAAAAACTAGAACAAAGTGAACAAAATGATAAAATACGGAGCAGAAGAAATCAAAACCATAAACCAATTCGAAGAGATCACAGGAGCCACAGTAAAGGACTGCATAGTAAACAAAGAAAAAGAAGAAGCTACAATCCTCGTAAAACCCGAAGACCTAGGCCTAGCAATAGGGAAAAACGGATCAATGATAGAAAAAGTAAAAAATAAACTAGGAAAAGAAATAAACGTATACAAATACTCAGAAGATCTCGAACAATTCATAGAAAACCTCTTCTACCCCGTAAAACCAGAAAAAATAACAGAAGAAAACGGAGAGATAAGAGTAGAAGTAGATCCAGAAGACAAAAAAAGAACAATAGGAAGAAAAGGAAAAAAAGTAAAAAAAGTAAAAGAACTCACTGAAAGACACTTCGACATAGAAAACATCAAAATCATATAAATCACACTTCAAGATAAAAAATAAAGAATAAATATAAAACAGACGCACAAAAAACAAACACGCAAGAGGTAGAGAAAAATGGCAGGAGAATTCGCAGCAAGACAACTCAAGAAAAAGAGAAAAAAACAAAAGTGGAGCGACTCCAACTACGTAAAAAGAATGAGAAGAAAAGCCGGAAAACTCCACGACCCACTAGAAGGAGCTCCACAAGCAAGAGGAATAGTACTACAGAAGAAAGGAATAGAACAAAAACAACCATCCTCCGGAATCATAAAATGCGCAAGAGTACAACTACTAAAAAACGGAAAAGTAGTCACCGCACACATGCCAAAAAAAGGAGCAGTAGACATAATAGACGAACACGATGAAGTACTAATAGAAGGAGCAGGAGGAGCACAAGGAGGCCCAGTAGGAACAATGGTCGGAGTAAAATACAAAATAATAAAAGTAAACGGAGTATCACTACTTGAAGTAATAAAAGGAAACGTAGAAAAACCACAAAGATAAAGTGATAAAAATGGAAAAAGTATTCGGAAAATGGGACACAGAAGAAATAGAAATAAAAGACCCAGGACTAAAAAAATACATTAATATAGATCCAGAAACACCTCTTCATAACCAAGGAAGACAAGTAAAAGAACCAAGAGTAAAAGCAAGCATCCACATAGTAGAAAGGCTAATCAACACATTAATGAGAGGAGGAACCGGAGGAAAAATAAGTGGAAAAGTAATAAGACACAGAGGAGGAACAGGCAAGAAAACAAAAATGTACAACGAAGTAAAAGAAGCCTTCGAAAAAATAGAAGAAGAAACCGAAAAAAATCCCGTAGAAATTCTTGTTCGAGCCATAGAAAAATCCGCACCAAGAGAAGAAACAACAATGATAGAAAGAGGAGGAATCAAAAGACACCAAGCAGTAGATTCCTCACCAAAAAGAAGAGTAGACTTCGCAATAAGAAACATCGGTAAATCAGTAGCAATGAACACATACAAATCAACAAAATCAGTCTCAGAAGTACTTAAAGACGAATTAATCAAAGCATCAAGAGAAGATTCGGATTCATTCGCAGTAAAACAGAAAATAAACGAAGAAAGAATAGCACAGAGCTCTAAGTAGAAAAATAATATAAATTCTAAAAACAAAAATTAACACGAGGAGATAGAAATGGGTAGAAAAGAAAAGATGGCAGAAAGAGTCCACGACCTAATGCACGAAACCGAAAAAATCAGAAACATAGGAATAGCCGCACATATCGACCACGGTAAAACAACACTATCAGACAACTTAATACACGGAGCAGGATTAATGAGCGGAGAACTAGCAGGAGAAGAACTAGTAATGGACACAATGGAAGAAGAACAAGAAAGAGGAATAACAATAGAAAGCGCAAACATATCAATGGTTTACGAATACGATGATGACGAATACCTAGTAAACCTCATAGACACACCTGGACACGTGGACTTCGGAGGAGAAGTAACAAGAGCAATGAGAGCAGTAGATGGATGCATAATAGTAGTGGGAGCAGTAGAAGGAGTAATGCCTCAAACAGAAACAGTAGTAAGACAAGCCTTAGAAGAAAAAGTCAAGCCCGTACTTTACATTAATAAAGTAGATAGATTAATCACAGAACTACAAGTAAATGAAAAAGAACTTCAAGAAAGACTAATGGAAACCATAAAAGAAGTTAACCAACTAATAAAAAATTACGCACCTAACAAAAAACTCGCCAAAGAATGGCAAATGACTGTAGAAGACGGAAAAGTAGCCTTTGGATCAGCCCTGTACAACTGGGGAATATCCAAACCCTACATGGAAAAAACAGGAATAACATTCAAAGACATATACGACTACCTAAAAGAAGAAAAACAAAAAGAACTAGCGGAAAAAACACCAGTATACAGAGTAGTGCTCGACATGGTAGCAAAACACCTACCAAACCCAAAAGAATCACAAGAATACAGAATACCAGAGATATGGAAAGGAGACATAGAATCCCACGAAGGAAAAATAATGAAGGAATGCAACAGGGATGAAGAAACAATAATGCTAGTTACAGATCTGCACAAAGACCCACATGTAGGAGAAGTAGCAAACGCCAGAGTCTACAGCGGAAGCGTAAAAGAAGGTCAAAAAGTAAAACTTCTGAACTCTCACATAGAAACAAAGATCCAACAAGTAGGAATAGCAATGGAATCAGGAAGAAAACAACTTGAAGACGTACCAGCAGGAAACATAGCAGCAGTAACCGGAATAGGAGACGCATTCTCAGGAGAAACAGTATCAGAAATAGACATAGAACCATTCGAAAGCATAGAACACCACTCAGACCCAGTAGTAACAAAATCAATCGAACCAAAAACACCAAAAGAACTCCCAGACCTAATAAAAGCAATGAGAGAAATAGAAAAAGAAGACCCAACAATAAAAGTAGAAATAAACGAAGAAACAGGAGAATACAGAATCTCAGGACAAGGAGAACTACACCTAGAAGTTACCGAAGAAAAAATCTCAAAACACAAAGGAGTAGAATGCTCAACAAGCCAACCAATCGTAGTATACAGAGAAACAACAACCCAAAACTCTGGAGAACTAAAACCAAAAACACCTAACAGACACAATCAATTCGTAATACAAGCAGAACCATTAGAAGAAGAAATAGCAGAAGCAATAAAAGAAGGAGACATAGAACAGAAAATAAGAGATAAAAAAGAACTAGCAAAAAAACTAAGAGAAATGGGAATGGACAAAAAAAGAGCAAAAAACATCTGGAGCATAAAAGGACAAAACATGCTTATAGACGACAGCAAAGGAGTCCAATACCTAAACGAAACAAAAGACCTAATAGTACAAGCTTTTGAAGAAGCAGTAGAAGAAGGACCCCTATCAAGAGAAAGACTATCAAAAGTAAAAATACTCCTAAAAGACGCATCACTACACGAAGACGCAGTACACAGAGGACCAGCACAAGTAGTACCAACACTCAAAAAAGGAATAAAAGCAACCGTTCTATCAGGAAAACCAAAACTCCTGGAACCAAAGAAAATGATATACATAGATACACCACAGGACTTCATAGGAGAAATAACAAAAGACATAAGAAACAGAAGAGGAGAAGTAGAAAACATAGAACAAAAAGGAAGAACAGCAGAAGTAAGAGCAAAAGTCCCCGTAGCAGAAACATTCGGATTCTCGAACGATATAAGAAGCTTGACAAAAGGAAAAGCACTTTGGAGTCAAGAATACTACGGATACGAACCATTACCAAAGAACCTACAGCAAGAGAAAATAAGAGAAATAAGAAAAAGAAAAGGACTAAAAGACGAACCACCAAAACCGCAAGAACTAATCTAAAAAAGCAAATTCAAAGAGACTCTACAAAGTATTTAAATAAGAATAAGAACAATATAGGTAGAGCAGAAAAGGTACTGTGAAAATGCAGTACCCATCATAAAACTAACACTAATGGAGGTGCTTACATGGCAGACAAACCACACATGAACCTAGTGTTCATAGGACACGTGGACCACGGAAAATCCACGACCGTAGGAAGAATAATGTACGATACAGAAAACCTGACAGAAGAACAATACAGAAAACTAGAAGAAGAAGCAGAAGCATCAGGAGCAGGAGCAAGCTTCTCCTTCGCTTTCATGATGGACAAACTAGAAGAAGAAAGAGAAAGAGGAGTAACAATAGACGTAATGCACGAAGAATTCGAAACCGACAACAAAAAATTCACAATAATAGATGCACCAGGACACAGTGACTTCGTGAAAAACATGATCACAGGAACAAGCCAAGCAGACGCAGGAGTACTAGTAGTATCTGGAAAACCCAGCGAAGGAGTCCAAGAACAAACAAGAGAACACGCACAACTAGCAAAAACACTCGGAGTAAACCAAATAGTAGTAGCAGTAAACAAAATGGACGCAGCAGACTACAGCGAAGACAGATACAACGAAGTGAAAAAAGAAGTTGAAAAACTAATAAAAGGACTGGGATACAACCCAGAAGAAACAGACTTCGTACCAGTTTCCGCATTCGAAGGAGACAACATAGTCGAAAAATCCGACAACCTATCATGGTACGACGGAAAAACACTAGTAAAAGCATTAGATAACCTAAAAGAAACAGAAAAACCACTAGACAAACCACTAAGAGTACCAATACAAGACGTCTACACAATAAAAGGAGTCGGAACAGTACCAGTAGGAAGAGTAGAAACAGGAGTACTAAAGAAAGGAGAAAAAGTAACAGTAATGCCAGGAGACCAAACAGGAGAAGTAAAACAAATAGAAATGCACCACAACGAAATAGAAGAAGCAGAACCGGGTGACAACATAGGATTCAATCTAAAAGGAGTAGACAAAAGATACCTAAAAAGAGGAACAGTAGTAGGAACACCAGACAACAAACCAACAGTAGCAGAAGAATTCAAAGCAAGAATAATTGTCCTAAAACACCCAACAGCAATAACAGAAGGATACCAACCAGTAGTACACTGCCACACCGCACAAGTAGCATGCAGCATAACAGAAATACATCAAAAACTAGATCCAAAAACAGGAGAAGTAAAAGAAGAAGACCCAGACTACGTAAAACAAGGAGACGCAGCAGTAGTAACAATGAAACCAACACAACCCATGATAGCTGAATCCGGAGGAGAATTCCCAGAACTATCAAGCTTCGCGATGAGAGACATGGGAGACACGGTCGCTGCAGGAAAAATAATGGAAATAACAAAGAAAAAATAAAACCCCAACCCCTCTCCTTTTCTTTTAATATACAGGAGAAAAATCTAAAAAAACAGACAAGGTGCTGAACAATGCCACAAAAAGCAAAAATAAGAGCAATAAGCCCAGACCATCAGAAACTAGAAGAACTATGCGAAGAAATCAAAAGGATAGCTGAAAAAACAGGTATAAACATTTCAGGACCAATACCACTACCAACAAAAGAAATGAAAGTCAGCACCATGAAAAGCCCATGCGGAGACGGATCCAGAACATTCGAAAACTGGAAAATGAGAGTACACAAAAGACTAATAGAAATAGAGTCCGACGAAAGAACACTCAGACAAATAATGAGAACAGAAGTACCCTCAGAAGTAAAAATCGAGATAGAACTAAAAGAAGAAGAATAATTCTCCAAAACTCAAAAAAATACAAGAGGCAAGAAAATGCCAAGACCAGAAAAAGACGAATACTACTTAAAAATAGCCAGAGCAGTAGGAAAAAGAAGCCCATGCAAAAGAAGAAAATTCGGATCAATAATAGTTAAAAACGATGCAATAGTCTCAACTGGATACAACGGCCCACCCAGAGGAAGCACAAACTGCAAAGAAGGATGCCTCAAAAACGAAGCCAATGCACCTAGATACGGAAGATACGACTTATGCCCAGCAGTACACTCAGAAGAAAACGCAGTGGTAAATGCAGCTAGACAAGGAACACAGATAAAAGGAGGAAAACTCTACATAATAGGAGTAGACCCTGAAACAGAAGAAAGAACAAAATCAAAACCATGCAGCAGATGTAAAAGAGTACTAATAAATGCTGGAATAAAGGAAATGATAACAAAAAACAAGGAAGGAAAAATAATAAAACAATATCCTGAAGAATGGGCAGAAAAAGAAAAAACAGAATACGCGGAAAAAGTAAAGAAAGCAAAAGGAGACAACAAATAAAAAATACACTATCTTACCCTAAAAACAAACTAAAATATTCCCTATATTCTCCCCTTACTCAGGCTCACCCAAGCAGTTTTTTACTACAAGAATCTAAACTATTATTAAGAAATACAATTAAGCCGGGATGGCAGAGCGGTAATGCGCCGGTTTTGAGGGCCGGTGGCCTTACGGCCTCAAGGGTTCGAATCCCTTTCCCGGCGTGCAAACTTTTTTAAAAAATACTTCTTCATCTGAAAAAACGAAGAGAACAACAGAACTTTAAACCCTGCTCCACTTATCTATAAACATGGTGCTATCAAAATATCTCTGGGGAAAAATATTCCAAATCGGCCTGATAATGCTACTAATAACACTAGATGTAACCATATACGGAACAGAATACGTAAAAGGATTAGTAGGAATAGTTCCCTGGATACGATCAACTTTCATACTAGGCACCCTCTTAACGCTAATAGGGCTCAGAGGACTATTAAAAACATGTAAAACAAATAGAAAATTTAAATTAATAATAGGAAGATCACTCTACCTGCCAACCCTCACCGCAATAGCAATAACAATACTCACAAAACAAACAACAATTCACCTAGTAACCAGCACACAGTTCCTAATAAGCATAATGCTTTTCTTCTTCGGATACTTCATATCCTGGACCGCATAGTGATAAAAAATGGTTAAATTAGCCGCAGATATAGTAATACCAAATAAAAAAGGAGAAATACTTCTAATAAAAAGAGACGTAACACCATTCAAAGGAAAATGGGTTCTGCCCGGAGGAAAAATGAAGAAAGATGAAAAAATAGAAAAAACAGCTAAAAGAGAAGCAAAAGAAGAAACCAACCTAGATATAGAAATAGAAAAACTACTAGGAGTATACTCAGAACCAGGAAGAGATCCAAGAGGAAGATACGTATCAATAGCATACATAACAAAAGAAAAAGATAAAAAAGAAGCAGAAAAAAAATTAAAAACAAACTATGAAGCAAACGAAACAAAATGGAAAAAACCCGTGGAAATAGAAAAAGAAGAAACAGGGTTCGACCACGATAAAATAGTAAAAGATTACATAAAAAAGAAAAAACACCCAAAAAAGGGAAAAAATAAGCAAAACAAATAAACTTATATAAACACCAATGAGGAAAAGATATATACGAGAAAAAACAGCAACAAAAAAGAAGTAAAAACAGAGAAAAAGAAAGAAACTAATTATAATCTCATATTAAACCTCCCAAACTACAACGTTAAATACGTTGAAAGTGGGTTTGAGAGAACCTACTTTTCTAAAGGGAGCCAAACAAAAAAGGAGCAACGTATAACCATCAAAAAATACCTAAAAGAAAGGTGAATAAGAAATGGTAAAAACCAATAGGCCAAGACACGGTTCAAAAGCACACAGACCATTCAAAAAAGCAAAAAAGACATACCCTAACTTAAAGAATTATCAAAAAACAAAAGAAGAAAGAATAGAAGGATTCCTAGGTTACAAAGCAGGCATGACTCACGTAATGGCATTAGACACAGATCAAGATTCACCTACTTATGGAAAACAAAAACAGGTTCCAGTAACCACAATAGAATGCCCTCCACTAAAAACTTACGGGATAAGAACCTACAGAAACACACAGGAAGGGCTAAAACCACATTCACAATACTACTCAGATCAAATAGACAAGGAAATAAAAGAAAAAATACAGATAGGAGAAGGGAAAGGCAACGAAGAAAAAACCAAAGAAACAGAAAAAACAGAAGAAGTAAGACTAATGGTACACACACAACCAAAAAGAACCAAAATAGGAAAGAAGAAACCTGAAATACTAGAGATACCAGTCCAAGGGCCAAACCAAGAAAAAAGACTAGAAAAAGCAGAAAAACTACTTGGAAAAGAAATAAAACTCGAAGACGTGTTCAAAGAAGGACAATACACAGACGTAATAGGAGTAACAAAAGGAAAAGGAACACAAGGACCAGTAAAAAGATTTGGAATAAAGACCCAGGTAAGAAAAGCAAAAAAACGCATAAGACACCCTGGATCACTAGGAGGATGGCACCCTCCAAGAATACTGTGGACAGTCCCAATGAGCGGACAGACAGGATTTCACAAAAGAACCGAGTTAAATAAACAAATACTAAAAATAGGAGAGAACGGAGAAGAAACCACACCAAAAGGAGGATACAAAAACTACGGAGAAGTAAAAAACCAATACATGCTAATAAAAGGAAGCGTACCAGGACCAGCTAAAAGACCAATACTTCTAAGACACGCAGTAAGACCTCCAAAAAAAGAAGGAACACTCGAAATCAAAAAAATAGCAACAACATCACATCAAGGAAAATAAAAAGGAGATAAAAATGACAAAAGGAAAAAAAGTAAAAGTGCACAGCACAGGAAAAAATAAAGAGAAAAAGATAGAAGTTCCAAGAATCCTTCAAGAAAAAACAGAAAGGAAAGACCTAATCCAAAAAGCTCACAAATCAGAAAGAAGTAAAAAACATCAGCAAAAAGGAAGCGACTTAAGAGCAGGATTCAGAACAACTGCAAGATACAGAGGAAGAAGAGGAGTATACATAAGAACAAGAAACAGCGGAAGAGCAAGACTACCAAGAGTAATACATCCTGGAGGAATACCTGGAGAAGTAAAAAGAGTACCACAAGCAAGAGGAGGACACAGAGCACATCCACCAAGATCAGAAGAAAAAATAGAAAAAGAAATAAACAAAAAAGAAAAAAACAGAGCCCTAGAAGAAGCAATAAAAGCCACAGCAAACAGAGAAACAATAGAAAAAAGAGGACATAAAATACCTGAAGACCTAGAATTACCAATAATAATAGACAACGAAGCTGAAAAATACAAAAAAACAAAAGAAATAACAAAACTACTTGAAGAAATAGGAATAAAAAAAGACCTAGAAAAATCAAAAAATAAAAAAACAAGAGCAGGAAAAGGAAAAGCAAGAGGAAGAAAAAACAAATATAGAAAAACAGCACTAATAGTAACTGGAAAAAACAACGGAATAAAGAGAGCAACACGGAACATACCTGGAGCAGAAGCAACAACAGTAAAAGAACTATCAATAGAACAACTCGCACCAGGAGGACAACCTGGAAGACTCACAATATACACTGAAGACGCGATCAAAAAAATAAAAAACAAAATACAAAACAATTAAAAGTGATCAAAAATGGCTGAAAAACAGATAAAACCAAGAGAAATAGTAGAATACCCTGTACTATCTGAAAAAGCCATGAATTCAATAGAGCTAGAAAACAAATTAACATTCATAGTTAAACAAAACGCAAACAAAAAACAGATAAAAAAAGCAATAGAAGAACTATACGAAGTCGAAGTAGAAGACATAAATACCTTAAATACAATGGAAAACACAAAAAAAGCAATAGTAAAACTAACATCAGACTACAACGCAATGGATCTAGCAACAGACCTACAACTAATATAAAAAGGTGAACAAAATGGGAAGAAGACTAAGACAACAAAGAAGAGGAAAAGGAACACCAACCTACAAAGCAAAATCACACAGATTCAAAGCCATCACAAGATACAGAGAAAACGCAGAAAAAGAAACAGAAGCACAAATACAAGACATAATAAACGATCCATCAAGAACCGCGTTAATAATGGAGCTAAAATATGAAACAGGAGAAAAAGGTTATCTCCCAGCGCCCGAAGGAGCAAAAATAGGGGAAAAAATAAAAACAGGATATAAAGCAGAACCTAACCTACACAACATCACATCACTACAAAACATACCGGAAGGATACCCAGTATACAACATAGAAAACACTCCAGGAGACGGAGGAAAAATAGCAAGATCATCAGGAGCACTAAGCTGGGTCACAGCAAAAGAAAAAACAAAAATACAAGTCACACTACCAAGCAAAACAATCAAAGAATTCCATCCAAAATGCAGAGCAACAATAGGAAAAGCAGCAGGTGGAGGAAGAACAGAAAAACCAATACTAAAAGCAGGAAAACAATACCACAAGAAAAAAGCAAGAGGACAAAAATTCCCAACAGTAAGAGGAGTAGCAATGAACGCAGTGGACCACCCATTCGGAGGAACTGGAAGACAAACAGTCACCAAAAAAGGAAAAACAGCCCCTCCTGGACAACACGTAGGATCATTCGGATCAAAACAAACAGGGAAAAAGAAAGGAAAAAACAAAAAATAAAATAAGAGGTGCAAAAAATGGCTAAAGAAGAATTCAAATACAGAGGAAAAACACCAAAAGAACTAAAGAAAATGAGCAGAGAAGAAATAGCCGAACTACTACCCGCAAGACAAAGAAGAACTCTAAAAAGAGGACTAACAAACGAACAAGAAAAACTAATTGAAAAAATAAAAAATAACAACGGCAACGAACTCGTAAAAACACATCAAAGAGACCTCATAATCTTACCAGAAATATTCAACGAAAAAATAAAAGTATATAACGGAAAAGAATGGAAAACAATCGAAATAAAACCTAAAATGATCGGTCACTACCTAGGAGAATTCGCACTACCAAGATTAGAAAAAGTCAAACACTCAGGACCAGGAATCGGAGCAACAAGAGGAACCAAATTCCTATCCGTCAAATAAAAGTGATAAAAATGAGTTTCAGCTACCAAGGACCAATGGAAAACACGGCAAAAGCAAAAAAAAGAAGAGAAACAGTATCACCAAAAAAAACAATCGAAACATGCAGAGCAGTAAAAGAAATGAAAGCCAAAAAAGCAATAGAATACCTGGAAAAAGTGATAAAAAAAGAAGAATACATCCCCTACAAAAGATACAACAAAAAAACACCACACAGAAAAAAAGGAACACCGGGCGGATACCCAAAAAAATCAGCAGAAAAAGTAAAAGAAACAATACAAAACGCCCTAAACAACGCTGAAAACCAAGGACTAGAAACAGAAAACATGAAAATAGTCCACTCAGCAGCAAAAAAATCAGGATCCGTAAGAAAACCAAGAAGAAACCAAAGAGCAAGATCAACAAACCTAACAGACATCGAAATAGTAATCAAACAAAACAAAAAATAAAAAAGGATAAAAAATGAAAGAAAAAGAATTCGTAAAAGGATCAATAAAAACACAAAACGCAAAAGAACTGCTAAGAGAAGAACTATCAAAAGCAGGCATAGTAAACATAGACATAGAAAAAACAACCTTAGGCCACAGAATAAGAATAACAGCAGAAAAACCAGGATTAATAATAGGTAAAAGAGGAAAAACAGTC
The DNA here is from genome assembly GCA_964579265.1 of Microcaldota archaeon. GTDB lineage: Archaea > B1Sed10-29 > B1Sed10-29 > B1Sed10-29 > B1Sed10-29 > B1Sed10-29. Next base: position 62,310 of record CAZOFO010000003.1, on the reverse strand, counting down.
AAAAGAATAAAAAAGAAACTAGAAAAAGACCTAAAACTAGAAGATGTAGAAATAGATGTTGAAGAAGTAGAAAGAAGAAACCTACACCCAGAACTAGTTAGTAACTGGATAAAATCAATGCTTTCAAAAGGCATCAGAGCAAACAGAGCGACTAAAAAAGCAATAAACGCCATCATGGATGACGGAGCAATAGGAGCAGAGATCATAATCACAGGAGTCATAACAGGAGCAAACACCTACTCAAGACAAGCAAAAGCACAAAGAGGATATCTCAAAAAAGCAGGAGAAGAAACCAAAAAAATAAGAGAAACAAAAGACAGCATAGTACTACCACAAGGAAAAGTAGGAATAAAAGTAAGAATAGCACCACCAGAAGCACAATTCAGAGACAAGAAAAACCCAGAAGAATACATAGAAATAAAAGAAGAAGAAAGTGATTAAAATGGCAATAAAGAAAATTCACGAACTAAGAGAAATGGGAAACGAAGAACTAAAAGAACAATTAAATCAACTACAAAACGAACTAGCTCAAGAAAAAGCATCAATAGCTTCAGGAACCCAACCAGATAACCCTGGAGGAATCAAAGAAATAAGAAGAACAATCGCAAGGATAAAAACAATATTAAAAGAAAGAGGTGCAAAGAACTAAATGGCTCAAGAAGTCTGCGCAACATGTGGAATGCCAAAAGAACTCTGTGTATGTGAAGAAATAAGCAAAGAAGAACAAGAGATCACAGTAAAAATAGAGAAAAAAAGATACGGAAAAGAAATGACAGTGGTAGAAGGATTCGGAGACGAAATAGACCTAGAATCACTGGCAAGCGACCTGAAAAAGAAACTAGCATGCGGAGGAACATACAAAGAAGACAAAGGAAAAATAGAACTACAAGGAAACCATAAAAGAAAAATGAAAGAAATATTAAAAGACATGAACTACACAGAAGAACAAATAAACATCAAATAAACCACAGAAAAAGGAAAAAAATGCAGGAGGAAAAAAGAAGAAAGAAAAAAGCCCAATTAATAATGGGCGAATTAATAGGAAGAGAAGTAGAAGTAAAAAAAAGCACAGACTCAAACAAAGAAAAAATAACTGGAAAAATAATAGACGAAACAAAAAACACGGTAAAAATCGAAACAAAAAAAGGAAAAGAAAAAACAATACCAAAAAAAACATCAAAATTCAAATTCACCATAAACAACCAAAAAATCACTATAAAAGGTAAAAAAATAAAACACAGACCTGAAGACAGAATAAAGAAAAACTGGAGGAAATACAATGACCTGTACAGATAAAAACTGTCCTGAACACGGATCAATAAAAACACACGGAGACAGATTCACAGTAAAAGTTACATCAACTAAACCAAAAGACACAATCATAGGAAGAAGAGAATACCTAGTAAAAGTACCAAAATATGAAAGAAGCGAAAGGAGACACAGCAAAATAACAGCTCACAAACCTCCCTGCAAAGAAATAGAAGAAGGAGACAAAGTAAAAGTAGCAGAGTGTAAACCAATAAGCAAAGAAAAACACTTCGTAGTTATAGAAACAGAAGAATAAAGGCGATAAAAATGAAAGGACTAGGAACAAGCGCGACAAAATCACTGCAAAAAGGAAGTAAAGTAAAAGTAGATGATAACAGCGGTGCAAAGAAGATACAAGTAGTTTCAAAAGAAGGAGAAGGAACGAGAAGACGAAGAAGACCACAAATAGGAATAGCAGAGATATTCAAAGCATCAGTAATAGAAGGAAACATAGACATGAGAAGAGAACTAGTAAGAGCAATACTAATAAGGCAAAAAAAAGAATTCAAAAGACCAGATGGAAAAAGGATAGAATTCGAAGACAACGCCGCAGTGCTAATAGACGAAAAAGGAGACCCAGTAGGAACCGAAATAAAAGGAGTAGTAGCAAAAGAAGTAGGAGAAAGAATGCCAAAAGTAGCTACAATCGCTAAAAACGTTGTATAAATAACCAAAAGAGGGAAATAAAATGAGAAGAAAAATTAAAAACCCGAGCAAACAGAGAAAAAAAGAAAGAAACGCCTCACTACACCAAAGACAGAAAGAAATGACAATACCACTAAAACCAAGCCTAAAAGAAAAATTCGAAACAAGAAGAACCCAAGTAAGAGAAGGAGACAAAGTAAAAGTTCAAAGAGGAGACCACAAAGGAAAAACAGGAGAAGTAAAAAAAGTAAACTTAAAAGAATATAAAGTAGAGATAGAAGACATAGAAAGAGAAACACAAGACCAAGAAAGAGTAAACATAAAATTCCACCCCTCAAACCTCATGATCACCAAACTAGACTTAGAAGATCCAAAAAGAGAACAAAAAATAAAGAAAGGAAAAAATATAGAAACTAAAGACAAGGAGGATAAAGATGACAAAGAACAGCAAGAGTAGAAAAAGACTAGACGCACCTAACACCCAGAAAATAAACAGGAAAACCGAAACCTGGACAGCAAAAACAGCACCAGGACCTCACGAAGAAAAATCATCAATACCCCTAAAAACAGCATTAAGAAACCACATTGAAGTAGTGGATAACGCAAAAGAAGCAGAAAGAATAATAAAAGAAGGAAAAATACAGGTGGATAAAAAAACCGTGAAAAACCCAAGATATTCAGTCGGATTCATGGACGTATTAACAATCCAACCAAGCAAAAAAAACTACAGAGCAGTTTACAACGAAAAAGGAAAAATAATATTCATAGAAATAAAAGAAGGAAAAGAAGCAAACTACAAACTAGGAAGAGTAAACCACAAACAAAAAATCAAAGGAGGAAAAACCCAAATAACTCTCCATGATGGAAAAAACATCATAAACGAAGAAGTAAACACAGGAGACGCAGTAAAAATCAATCTACCTGAAAAAGAAATACAAAAAATAATTAAAATGAAAGAAGGAAACCAAGCATACATAATGAGCGGAAAACACTTCGGAGAAATACAAGAAATAACTGGAGAAATGCCAGGAACAAGCTCAAGACCACCACTAATAAAATTAGAAGATATAGAAACACAAAAAAAGAACGTATTCCCAGTAGGAGAAAAAGAAACAGAAATACAAACAAAAAAAGAATAAAAAGGTGAAAAAATGACGGACAAAGAAAAAATAGGAATAGAAAAAGTAACAGTCAACATAGGAGTAGGAACCTCAGGAGAAAGCCTGAACAAAGCACAAAAACTACTAGAAAGAATCACAGGAAAAAAACCCGTCAAAACAAGAGGAAAAACAAAAGTACCTCAATGGGGAGTAAGAGAAGGAAAAGCAATGGGAACAAAAGTCACACTAAGGGACAAAGAAGCAGAAGAATTCCTTGAAAGAGCATTCGAAGCAATAGGAAATGAATTACAAAGAAAAAATTTCGACCAACAAGGAAACCTTAACTTCGGGATCTCAGAATACATAGACATCCCAGGAATAGAATACGACGCAGATATAGGGATGTACGGAATGGATGTAAACATAACAATGGAAAAATGGGGATACAGAACCAAAAAACGGAAAAAAGAACAGAAAAAAATCCCTGAAAAACACAGATTAAAACCAAAAGACTCAATCGATTACCTAACAGACAAATTCAACATAGAGATAAAAGAATAAAAAAGGTGAAACCATGTCAGAAACAAAAGAAAAAAAACATTCATACTCACGAAAAGGAGAAGAAGAAAGAGTCTGCAGATTCTGCGGAAACAAAAACGGAGTAATAAGAAAATACGGATTAAAAATATGTAGAAAATGCTTTAGAGAAAAAGCAGAAGAACTCGGATTCAAAAAATACGGCGGATAAAAAAGTGATAAATATGGATAGACTAGAAGAAGCAATGATAAACTTGAAAAACTCAGAAGACGCTAGTAAAGAAGAATGCATAGTCAAACCAGCGTCAAAACTAATAGGAAACATACTAAAAATACTTCAAAAGAAAAACTACATAGGAGAATATGAATACATAGACAATGGAAAAGCAGGAATATATAGAATAGAACTAAAAGGAAATATAAACAACTGCAGAGCAATAAAACCAAGATACCCCGTCAAAAAAGACGAATACCTCAAATGGAAAAAAAGATACCTACCAGCAGAAAATTTCGGACATCTAATAGTAACAACACCAAAAGGAATCATGACAGCTGAAGAAGCAGAAAAAAGAGAAACAGGAGGAAGAGCACTAGCTTACATATACTAAAAATCAAAAGTGATCAAAATGCAAAGAAAAGTAGAAATACCAGAAGATATCGAAATGGAGATCTCCAAAAACAAAGTAAAAGCAACAAAAAACGGAGAAACTCTAGAAAAAAAATTCGACCTAGAAAAAATAAAACTAAAAAAAGAAGACAAAGAGATCAAGATAACAACAGAAGAACCAGTCAAAAAACATCAAAAAGCAATGCTCGGAACAATACAAGGAAAAATACAAAACATGATAAAAGGCCTACAAAAAGGACACGAATACAAATTAAGAATAATCTATCAACACTTCCCAATGAGAGTAAATAAAGAAAAAGATAAAATAAAAATAGAAAATTTCGCAGGAGAACAAGAACCAAGATACGTGGACATACTAGGAGATACAGAAGTAGAAATAAAAGGAGAAGAAATAACAGTAAAAGGAAAAGACAAAGAAAAAGCAGGACAAACCGCAGCAAACTTAGAACAAGCAACATGGATAAAAAACAAAGATCCAAGAGTATTCGAAGACGGTATCTACATTACAAAAAAACCAAGAGACTAAACAGGTGAACAAAATGAGCGAAAAGAAAAACGGAGAAAAAGTAGGAACCAAAAAACGGAAAAAACCAAAATTCAAAAGACAAAGAGGAAAATACAAAAAACTAGGAGGAAGATGGAGAAGTCCAAGAGGAATGCACTCCAAACACAGGAAAGAAAAAAGAGAAGCACCAGCAAAACCAAAGATAGGGTACAGAAACCCAAAAGAAATAAGAGGACTACACCCCTCAGGATACGAGGAAAAATTAATATACAATCCAAAAGAAATAGAGAAATTAAACAAAGAAAAACACGCTGTCAGAATAGCTGGAAACGTAGGAAAAAGAAAAAGAGAAAAAATAATTGAAAAGGCAGAGTCAAAAGACCTTAAAATACTAAACAAATAAAGAAAAAGTGATCAAAAATGGAATTAAATAAAGTAAAATCATTAGCATCAAAAGTAATGGACATAGGAGAAAAAAGAGTGAAAATAGTCCATCCAGAAGAAGCAAAAGAAGTGATGACAAGACAAGACGTAGAAGAAAAAATAGAACAAGGAGTAATAACAAAAAAACCAAAAAAAGGAACAAGCAGAAAGACAAAAAAAATAAAAAAGAAAAGAAAAAGAAAAGGAAAAAGAAAAGGAGCAAAAGAAGCCAGGAAAAAATCAAAAGACGAATGGATGGAAAAAGTAAGAGCACAGAGAAAAAAATTAAAACAAATCAAACCACAACTAAAACCAGGAGCGTATCAAGAATTATACAAGAAAATCAAAGGAAACGCCTTCAAAAATAAGAAACAGCTCATGAACCACATAGAACAAAACGACTTAAGAAAAGAAAACTAAAAGAGGATAAAAATGGCAGAAGGAAAAAGATATAGAGTACCAAGACGAAGACGAAGAGAAGGAAAAACAGACTACAGAAAAAGAATAAAACTAATAAAGTCAGGAAAGAAAAGACTAGTCATAAGAATACAAAACAAGACCATAACAGCACAAATAATCAAATACAACCCAAAAGGAGATGAAACAATAATCCAAGTAAATTCAAAAGAACTAAGAGAATACGGATACAAAGGAAACTTATCAAACACACCTGCAGCTTACCTAACAGGATTATTAATAGGGAAAAAATCAAAAGAAAAAGGAATAGAAGAAGCAGTACTCGATATAGGTCGAAGAACACCTACAGAAGGAGGAAAAGAATTTGCATTACTAAAAGGAGTTCTAGAAACAGGATTAGAAGTACCCCACGGAGAAAAAATCCTCCCAAATGAAAGAAGGATAGAAGGAGAACACATAGAAGAACACAGAGACGAAAAACTGGAAGTAGAAAAAATAGCAGAAGAAATAAAGAATAAATAAACAGGAGGAAAGATAAAATGACTGGAGAATGGAAACCGAGAACAGAACTTGGAAAAAAAGTCAAAAAAGGCGAAATAAAAAACTTCGAACAAATCTACAAAGAAGGAAAGCCAATAATGGAATATCAAATTACTGAAGAAATACTAACAGGTCTAGAAGAAGAAACAATAGATGTAATGAGAGTATGCAGAATCACAGACTCAGGAAGAAGACTATCATTAAACGTAACAGTAGCAGTAGGAGATAAAAACGGACATATAGGAATAGGAGAAGAAAAAGGAAAAGAATTTGGACCGACAATAGAAAAAGCAGTGCAAAACGCAAAGAAAAACATGAAATCAATAAAAAGAGGATGTGGATCCTGGGAATGCGGATGCAAAGAAACACATTCAATACCAATGACAATAAAAGGAAAAGAAGGATCAGTAGAAATTGAGATAAAACCAGCACCAAAAGGAACAGGGATAGTAGCAGGAGAAACAGCCAAAAAGATACTAAAACTAGCAGGAATAAAAGACGTATGGACAAAAACAAAAGGAACAACAAGAACAAACAAAAACTACGGAAAAGCAACATTAAAAGCCCTTCAAAAAACAAGACAAAAAAGACATAGGGACAAATAAAAAGGTGAAGAAAAATGATAGCAGCAATAAGACTAAGAGGAGAAGTAAAAACACCGGAAAAAATAAAAGATACTCTTGAAATGCTCAAGATGAAAAATGTTTACAATTGCAGAATACTCCCAGACAATAAAAACTACAAAGGAATGCTCAGAAAAGCAGAAGGATACATAACCTGGGGAGAAATAAACGAAAAAACTCTGAAAAAACTATTAGAAAAAAAAGGAAATGAAGAAAATAAAGACATAGAAGAGATAAAAGAAGAAGGAATGGAAAAAACATTCAAACTACACCCCCCAAAAGGAGGATTCAAAGGATCAAAGAAAAAACCCTACAACAAAAAAGGAGAACTAGGGTACAGAGGAGAAGAAATTAACAAATTAATAGAAAAAATGATATAAAGGTGCTAAAAATGGCTAAAAAGAAAAAAAAGAAACACAGAGGAAGCAGAACCCATGGAAGAGGTAACACAAAACACGGAAGAGGAAAAGGAAGTAAAAAAGGAACAGCCTCTAGAAAAGGCGGAAAAAACTATATGCACCTAGTCAAAAAAGGAATACCAGAAAAAAAAGGATTTAAAAGCCATAAACCAGATCAAACAGGAATAAACCTAAGAGACATAAACAAATACATAACTGAAGACACTGAAGAAATAAATCTACAAGAACACGGTTACGAAAAAGTACTAGGTTCTGGAAACCTCGAAAAACCAGTAAAAATAAAAGCTCAAAGCTTCTCCAACTCAGCAAAAGAGAAAATAGAAGAAAAAGGTGGAGAAGCAATCAAAATCAAAGAAAACAATAAAACCTGAAGCAAAAAAGAAGGTGGATAAGTGAACCTACAATCACTACAACCATTAATAGAAATTCTACCAGAAGTAAAAGAACCAGACGTAACTCCAAAACTAAAGAAAAGATTAATCTGGACAGGACTAGCACTAGTAATATTCCTAACACTTGCCGTAGTAAGACCAGTAGGATCAGCAATAGGAGAACAAGGAGAATTCCTAGAAAGCATACAACTGATAACAGCATCTGAATTAGGAACACTAGCATCTCTAGGAATCGGACCAATCGTAATGGCATCAATTATATTACAACTTCTAGTAGGAGCAGACATCATACAAATGGACATGAGTGATCCAGCGCAAAAATCAGTTTTCCAAGGAACTCAAAAATTACTAGCAATAGCATTCTGTTTCTTCGAAGCAGGAGTATACGTAATAAGCGGATTCATACCAGCAACAGGAGGAGCACTAGGATCAGGAGCACTAGTACTCCAACTAGCAGCAGGAGGAATCATAATAATATTCCTAGACGAAGTAGTATCCAAATACGGAATAGGATCAGGAGTAGGACTATTCATTGTAGCCGGAGTATCATCCACAATAATGTGGAGAAGCCTAAGCTGGGCAACAATCCCAGGAACCGATGAATTCATAGGACTAATACCACAAATAATGAGAGGAACCGTAATAGGAAACATACCAACCGAAGCACTCTTCCCACTAATCTTCACAGCCATAATATTCTTAATAGCTGTCTATGTACAGACCATGAAAGTAGAGATACCTCTCACTTCAAGCAGAATGAGAGGAAGAGGAACCAAATACCCATTAAAATTCATGTACCTATCAGTAATCCCAGTAATATTCGTAGCAGCACTATTCGCAAACATACAACTATGGGGAGTAGCCCTGGACAGAATGGGCACACCTGTACTAGGAGAATTCCAAGATAATGAACCCGTATCAGGAGTAGCGTACTACCTACAAGCACCACACGGCGCCCTAGGAACACCAGCAGACGTAAGAGCAACCGTACAAAATCCAAGAGTGATAATGCAGATAATAATATACTCTACAGGAATGGTGCTAGGAGCCATACTATTCGGAAAATTCTGGGCAAAAATGAGCAACATGACAAGCGAAGACGTAGCAGACCAGTTAAAAGGAATAGGATTACATGTCCCCGGCTTCAGAAGAGACAAAAGAGTAATAAAACGGGTACTGGACCGGTACATACCGCCACTAATAGTAATATCAGCAGCAGCAGTAGCACTACTAGCAGTAATAGCAGACCTAACCGGAGCAGTAGGAACAGGAATGGGAATACTACTACTAGTAGGAATACTCTACCAAATGTACGAATCACTAGCAAGCGAAGAAGCATTCAGAGACATCCCAGGAATAGATCCAGGTCAATTACCGACCTAAAAGAAATCAAAAAACAAGACAACGGCTCACCCAAGGACAGACCCCCCTAAAAAACAAACAGGAAAGATAAAATGAAAGCTATAATAATAGGAATACCAGGAGTGGGAAAAACCACAGTCCTAGAAAAAGCAGCAGAACAACTAGAAGGATACGAAATAACCAACTTCGGTACAGAAATGCTAAAAACAGCAAAAAAACAAAACATAGTAAAACACAGAGACCAATTAAGAAAACTATCCCCTGAAAAGACAAAAGAACTGCAGAAAAAAACAGCAGAAAAAATAGAAAAGAAAGAAAACCTATTAATAGACACACATCTATCCATAGAAACACCAAAAGGAATAATACCAGGAATGCCAAAATGGGCAGCTGAAAAGATAAATCTAAACCGAATAATACTAATAGAAGCAGAACCAAAAAAGATAAAGAAGAGAAGAAAAAAAGATAAAACAAGAAAAAGAAGTGACTTCACACTACCCCCAAAACAACATCAAAAAATGAACAGATACTACGCAGCAACAGTATCCACACTAACAGGCGCACTAATAAAAATAATAAAAAACAGAGAAAACCAAGTAGAAAAAGCAGCAAAAGAACTTGAAAAAACTATAAAAAACGGATAAAATGGAACCACAAATAACAATAGCTATAGTAGCCGTAATCGTATCCTCAATGTCAACAATAATCCAGAAACTAGTCAGAGACCAGGAAAAAGTAGATGAAATAAAAGAAAGAATGGATGAACTCAAAAAACAATCAAAAGAAAATCCAGAAGACAAAGGAACACAGAAAGAAATGCTCTCCCTATCCAAAAAAATGATGAAACAAAACTTCAAACCAATGCTCTACACAATGATACCAATATTCGCAGTTATAATCTGGCTCAGAGGAAGATACGAAGGAGCAGGAGTCGTAGCAGAACTCCCAATACTCAACATCGGACTAACCTGGCTATGGTGGTACATACTAATCTCAATAATAGTCAGCCTCACCCTAGAAGGAATATACAAAACATATAGAAAGAAAAATAAAGAAGAATAAACCTGAGAAAAATGATCATAACTATTTCTGGAGCTCCAGGAGCAGGAGACACAACCACAGCAGATATGCTAAGCAAAAAACTAGGATACGAAGTAATAAAAGTAGGAGAAATATACAAAAAACTAGCAAAAGAAAAAAACCTAGATCCAGATCAATTATGGGAAAAACATGAAAAAACACCTGAAAAACTAAAAGAATTTCACAGAAAACTAGATGAAAAACAAAAAGAAAAAGTAGAAAAAAAGAAAAATGTAATAGTAAACGGGAAACTAAGCGCACACCACCTACCAAACGCTAAACTAAAAATACTTCTAACCGCCAATTTAGAAGAAAGAGCTAAAAGAATAGCCATGAGGAAAAAAATAGGTAGAGAAAAATACGCAAAAAAAGTAGACAAAGGAGAAAAAGAAAGAGAAACAAAAGAACTAACGAGAAAAGAAATAGAAAAACAAATAAAGAAAATAAAGAAAAGACAAGAAAAAGAAAAGAAACACTGGAAAGACATATACGGATTTAATTACCTAGAAGACAGAGAAAAATACGATTTAATAGTAGATACAACTAACAAAAAACCAAGTGAAGCCGTAGAAAAAATAAAAAAAGAAATAGAAAAGATTAAAGATGAATAAAACCAGAAAAAGAAAAGGAATAATTCTAATAGACAAACCAAAAGAGAAAACCAGTCCAGAAATAACCGAAAAAATATCCAAATTATTAAAAACAAAAACAGGTCACTGCGGATCTCTAGACCCCTACGCTACAGGCTTACTTCCAATAACAATAGGAAAAGCAGTAAAGATACAGGAATACATACAAAGAAAAGACAAAAAATACCTAGTAGAAATAAAAACAAACAAAGAAGTGAAAAAAGAAAAAATGAAAAAAGCCTTGAAAAAATTTCAAGGCAAAATAGAACAAATACCCCCTGAAAAATCCGCAGTAAAAAGAGAAAAAAGAAAAAGAAAGATATATTCAATAAAACACCTAAACAAAAAAAATAACACACATACCTTCAGCGTTAAATGCCAGCACGGAACCTACATCAGAACACTAGTAAAAGACCTGAGCAAAGAAATAAAGACAGAAACCAATCTTGAAGAACTCAGAAGAACCGAAATAGGAAAATGGAAAGAGAAAGACGCTTTTAAATTGGAAGAAATAAAAAAACTAATTGAAGAAAGAAAACTAGAAAAAGCATTAATAAATTTAAAAAATGCTCTAAACGAAATGCCAGAAATAGAGATAAAAAAAACAGCTTTAAAATCAATAAGCCACGGAGAAGACCTAAAATCACCAGGAATAAAAAAAATCAAAGGAAAAATAGGTAAAGAAAAACAAGTACTATTAACACAAAACGGAAAATCAGTGGCAATAGGAAAATCCTTAAAAAAAATAAATAGAACAGAAAAAAAAGAAAAAGGAAAGATAGTAAAAACCAAAAAAGTACTAATAGAGCCAAAAAAGTAAAAAAGAACAATGTCAAAGGAGAAATTATCTAAAAAATTAATCAAACCAATAATAAGATATAATATGGAAAAAGCTGGGATGGCAGAGCGGTAATGCGCCAGCCTGGAAAGCTGGTGGCCTCACGGCCACAGGGGTTCGAATCCCCTTCCCAGCGTAGAAAAAACAAAAAAGAAAGATAATTAGAAAGCCTTTATAAAGCAGGAGTAAAAAAATAATACTACATCAAAAACCAATACTAACTCTCACTTCAGATGGCGAGCCAAAAAAGAAACGGCTTTGACCCATAGCAAAAGAAAACCAAAAAAGGATGAGTAAAATCTTATCCTTATCAAAAGATAAGATAAACACTAATAAGGTGTACTAAATGCCAGACACAAAGAAAATAATCCGTATAGCAGGAAAAGACATAAACGGAGAAAAAGAAATCAGAACAGCCTTCAAAGAAATAAAAGGAATAGGTAGAAACCTATCCAAATCAATAGCAACAGAACTAATCAAAGAAACAGACAAAGAAAGAAAACTAGAGACCAAAGTAGGAGACCTAACTGAAGAAGAAATAGAAAAAGTAGAAAAAATCATAGAAGAACCAAACGAATACGGAATACCAAAACACCTGCTAAACAGAAGAAAAGACAGAAAAACAGGAGAAAACAAACACTTAACAGGATCAAACCTAGATCTACAAAGAAGAAGAGATATTGAATTCATGAAAGAAATACATTGCTACAAAGGAATAAGACACAAACACGGTCTAAGAGTAAGAGGACAGAGAACACAAACAACAGGAAGAAGCGGACTAGAACTAGGAGTAGAAGTAGATAAAAGAGAAGTTCAAAAATAAAGTGATCAGAAATGAGGAAAAAAAGCAAGAAATACCAAAAACCAAGACACCCTTGGAACTGGCAGAACTTATCAAAAGAAAAAGAACTAAAAAAGAACTACGGATTGAAAAACAAGAAAGAAGTATGGAAAGCTCAATCACAAGTAAGAAAATATAGAAAAATAGCAAGACAAATAATCGGACAGAGAGAAGAAGAAGTAAAAAGAAAGAAAGAAAACTTCCTCAAGAAATTAAGAAGACAAGGATTCATAAAAGAAAACGGAGGAATAGACGACGTCTTATCAATGACTACTAAAGACTACCTGGAAAGAAGACTACAAACTCTAGCATGGAGAAAAGGATACGGAAGAACACCTAAACAATCAAGACAACTTATAACTCATGGACACATAGAAATCAACGGCAGAAAAACCACAAAACCAGGAATAATAATCCCAAAAGAAGAAGAAAACACAATAGACTGGTACAGAAGACCAATAGAACAAGCAGAAGCTAGTAAAAAACCACAAAAGAAAACCAGAGAACAAAAAACAATGAAACAAAAAAGAACAAAACCGAAAAAAGAAACAAAAGAAGAAGCAGAAGAAAAAGACTACGAAAAACTATCCAAGAAAAACATTTCAGAAATAAAAGAAAAATCACAAAACTTCAATAAAAAACAATACGAAGAACTACTAGAAACAGAAAAACAAAACAAAGACAGAAAAACACTTAAAAAATGGATAAAAAGACAGATAAACAAAGAAGACTAAAATAGAACAGGTGTAAAAAATGAAAAAGAAATGGGGAATAGCTCACGTACATTCATCAAACAACAACACCATAATAACAATAACAGATTCAACAGGCTCCGAAACACTATCAAAATGTAGCGGAGGAATGATAGCAAAAGCAGATAGAAAAAAAGGAGAACCACACACCGCAATGAAAGCAGCAAAAAGAGCAGCAAAAGAAGCATCTAAAAAAGGATTAAAAGGAATACATATAAAAATTAGAGCACCCGGAGGACACAAATCAAAAATGCCAGGACCAGGAGCACAGGCAGCAATAAGAGCACTATCAAGAAGCAGATTAAACGTAGGAAAAATAGAAGACGTCACACCAATCCCACACGATGGAACCAAAAAACCAGGCGGAAAAAGAGGAAGAAGAGTATAACACGAGATAGAGGAAGATAAAAATGAAAATAGAAGACCTAGAAAAAAAAGAAGAAAAGCTAGAATTCACTCTAAAAGACTCAAACCCACCAACAGCCAATGCAATAAGGAGAACAATGCAAAGAGAAATACCTACCCTAGCAATCACGAAAGTAAGCTTCTTCGAAAATACATCACCAATGTTCGATGAATACATAGCACACAGAATAGGAATGACACCAATATCCACCCCAGAAGACTACGAATTAACCGAAGAATCACCATCAACAATGATGACGCTAACAGCAAAGGACCCAGGGATAGTACACGCAGAACAAATGGAAATAGAAGATCCAAAAATAGAAGTAATATACCCAAAAACACCAATAATAAAACTAGAAGAAAACCAAGAAATAGAGCTAGAAGGAACAATAGAACTCGGATTAGGGAAAGAACACGCCAGACACAAACCCTGCCTAGCAACCTATAAAACAGATGTAGAAAAAGAATCAGAAGAAGATCCAGAAGACGAATTCAAATTCACTGTAGAATCATACGTAAAAAAAGAACCAGAAGAACTACTAGAACAATCATTAAAAATCCTCAAGGAAAAAGCAGAAGAACTACAAGAAAAAATAGAAGAACAGGAATAAGCGGGGATGCCTGAGCGGTCAAAAGGGCATGGTTGAGGGCCATGTGGCTTAGTGCCTTCACGGGTTCAAAACCAAGAAGAAGCTATTAGCTTCTTTGGGTGAACATCCCGTTCCCCGCATCCCCACAACAATAAAAAATGATTAAAATGAGTAAAAGGAAAAACAGAATACAGAACAAAAGACTAAAAAGTCTAATAAGAACTCTGGAAAAAGAAAAAGGAATTTGGAAAGACCTAGGAAAAGAACTAGGTAAACCAAATAGAAAAAGAGCTGAAGTAAACCTAAGAAAAATAGACAAAGAAGCGGAAGACGGAGAAATAATATTAATACCTGGAAAAGTACTTGGATACGGAGAAATAAATAAAGATAAAAAAATAGAAATAGCAGCATTAACATATTCAAACAAAGCCAATGAAAAAATAAACAAAACAAAATCAAAAGCCTTCACAATAGAAGAAATGAAAGATAAAAAACCATCAAAAGAAAAAATGAAGATAATAAAGTGAACAAAATGTACATAATAAACGGAGAAGGAAAACCACTCGGAAGAATAGCATCAAAAGCATCCGAAGAAGCTCAAAAAGGAAAAGAAGTCAGAATAATAAACTCTGAAAAAGCAATAATAGTGGGAAAAAAACAGAATATAGTGCAAAAATACAGAGACAAATTCAATCTAAGAGACTTAGGAAACCCAAGAAAAAGTCCAAAAACAATATCAAGAAGACCCGATCTATTCCTAAAAAGAGCAACAGAGAAAATGCTTCCAATGAAAAAACAAAGAGGTAAAAAGGCTAAGAAAAAAATAAAAGCATACTTGGGAGTTCCAGAAGGACTAGAAGAAAAATCAGAAGATAATATAAAAATAAAAAAAGATAAACCACATATCACAATAAAAGAACTATGTGAAGAATTAGGATTAAAACAATAAAGAGGATGAAAAAATGGCTAAACATGTATTCAAAAAAGGAAAAAAGAAAAAAGCAGTAGCTAGAACAACCATAAAGGAAGGAAAAGGAACAATAAAAATTAATAATCAACCAATAGACTTATACACTCCTGAATTATACAGAAGAATGATAAAAGAACCAATAAGAATAGCTGAGAAAATTCTGGGAAAAGAGAAACTTGAAAAGATAAAAATAAAAACAAATGTGAAAGGCGGAGGAAAAGCAGGACAAGCAGCAGCCACTAGAACCTCAATAGGGAAAGCACTAGTAGAATGGAGTGGCTCAGAAGAACTGGAAGAAAAATACAGAGAATACGACAGATCAATACTAGTAGATGATTACAGAAGAAAAGAGCCAAAGAAACCAATGAGAAAAGGAGCAAGAGCAAAACCAATCAAATCATACAGATAAAGTGCCCCAAAAAAGGTGAACAAAAATGATGATACCCGTAAGATGCTTCAGTTGTGGAAAACCAATAGGACACCTCTGGGAAGAATACAAAGAAAAGATAGAAAACGGAGAAAACCCAGAAAAAGTAATGGACGAATTAAAATTGGAAAGATACTGCTGTAGAAGAATGTTCACAGCCCAAGTAGACATAATAGATGAAATAAACAAATACTCGCGAATGGGGCCATAGGGTAGCCTGGCATCCTACCACCCCGGGGCGGTGGTGACGTGAGTTCAAGATCAACAGGAGTCCACAGGACTCTTTTGAGGAAAATCTCGCTGGCCCCATTACCTAAGTCTCGAGAAAATAGAAAAACATAATAGGAGAAACCAAAATGAAAGAATCAGATATAAAAGAAATTGATTCAAAGATAATACTGAATTCAAAAGGAGAAAAAACAATAGAAACAGATGTTTATACCTCAACAGGATTTGGAAGAGCAAGCACCCCCACAGGAACATCAGCAGGAAAACACGAAGTAAAACAAACACCAGAAAAACCAAAAGAACTAATTAAAAAAGCAGAAAGACAGCTATACCCGTCAATAATAGGGATGAACTCAGAAAACCAAGAAGAAATAGATGAAAAAATAAAAGAAATAGACGGAACTGAAAATCTAGAAAACTACGGAGCAGCAATAACCCTCTCTCTATCAACAGCAATAGCAAAAGCAGCAGCAGATACAGAAGAAAAACCACTATACTTCCACCTAGAAGAAAGAAATGAATACATACTACCACAACCACTAGGAAAACTCATAGGAGGAGGACAACACGCAGGAAAAGGCCCTGAAATACAAGAATTCCTATCAATACCGATAAAAACAGACACATTCAAAGAATCATGCATAGTAAATGTAAAAATGCAAAAGAACGTGAAAAAAATACTAAAAAAGAAAGATAAACACTTCACAGCAGGTAAAGACCTAGAAAATGGATATACCACTACTCTAAATAATGAAAAATCTCTAGAAACGATAAAAGAAGCAAGAGAAAAAACATTAAAACAAATTAAAGAAAAAGAAAATGGTTTAAACCCTGAAATAGATATAAAACTAGGAATAGACGTAGCAGCATCTGAATTCTATAGAAAAGGAAAGTATCAATACCAAGATAAAGAAAGAACACCGGAAGAACAATTAGAATACATCCAAAAACTAATAGAAAAATACGACTTAGAATATATAGAAGACCCTCTACAAGAAGAAGACTACGAAAAACACGCTGAATTAACAGAAAAAAACCCAGAAAAGACAATATGCGGAGACGATCTATTCACAACCAAAATAGAAAGATTAGAAAAAGGGATAGAAAAAAAAGCCTGCAACTCCATCCTTATAAAACCAAACCAAATAGGCACAATAACCGAAACAAGAAAAACAATAAAAAAAGCAAAAGAAATTGGATACACCCCTGTAATATCCCATAGATCAGGTGAAACAAACGACTCAACAATAGCTCACATAGCACTAGCAGAAAACATACCAATAATAAAAACAGGGATAGCAGGAGGAGAAAGAGTAGCAAAACTAAATGAATTGATCAGAATAGAACACTACATAAGCAGATAAAAAGAAAATATTAAAACTAACGAATAAACAAAAAATACAGGTGAACCAAAAATGGAAAAAAACGAACAAGGAAAAATAGAAAACCCATTAGTATCCGTAGAAAAATACCTAGAGACAGGAGCACACATAGGATCGAAATACAAAACAGGACAAATGGATCCTTTCACTTATAAATGTAGAGATGATGGATTATGGTTACTTAACATAGCAAAAATAGATGAAAGAATTAAAAAAGCAGCGAACATGATAGCAGAAAAAGACCCAAACAAGATACTAGTAGTAGCAGGGAGAAAATACGCTCAAAAACCAGCTGAAAAAATGGCTGACAAAATAGGAGCAAACTCAGAAACCGGAAGATACCCACCAGGACTACTAACAAACCCTAGAGGAGACAAATTCCTGGAACCAGAACTAGTAATAACAGCGGACCCATCAGTAGACCAACAAGCAATAGAAGAAGCAAGAATATCCAAAACACCAGTAATAAGCCTATGTGATACTTCAAACATGGTGAACAACATAGACTTGATTCTACCTATAAACAATAAAGGAAAACAATCTCTGGCACTAGCCTACTACCTAATAGCAAGAGAAACACTGAAAAACAAAGAGATAATAAAAGAAAACGATGAATTTGACGAAGAGATAGAAGATTTCCAATTCAAATAGAAAGATCAAATATGAAAAGAAAAAAAGCAAAAGCACCAGGAAATATATTTCTACTGGGAGAACATAGCGTAGTCTATGGAAGAAAAGCATTGATAGCATCAATAGGAAAATATACAGAGACAAAAATCGAAAAAAGAAAAGATAAAAAAATAAATATAAAATCCAAAGGATACGGAGAAAAAAACTTAGAACTAGAGAAAATAAAAAAAGTTGAATATAATTCTCCAGAAGATTATACACATGAATTAGACCCTTTAATCGATCTTTTATCTATCTATAACGAATATAAAAACTTAGAAACAGGTCTACAGATAAAAATAGATACAGAAATACCTAAAGAATCAGGAGGAATGAGCAGTTCTACCGCAGTAACCTCATCACTGCTAAGAACCTTAAATAAAGTAACTGATACAGAGATGAATGCAGAAGAATACTTCAAAACAATATACCCTATACAAGTAAGGATACACGGAGGGGCAGCATCGGGGAGTGAAATAATTTCAAGCTCATTAGGAGGATACAATACAGTTAGGAAGAAAGAAGAAAAAGAAATAGGTATAGAATACGAAAATAAAGATCCAAAACCTCTTCAAATAGTAATAGGAGATACACAGATAAAATCAGAAACAAGTGAAACAGTCCCTTATGTAAAAAAAGGATGGGAAAAGCACCCGGAAAGCTATAACAGAATATTCAATGAAATAGAAGAATTGGTCGAGAAAGGAGCAAGTTCAGTTGAAGAAAATAAACCTGAGGAACTAGGGGAACTGATGAACAAAAACCAGGAGAAACTGAAGACATTAGGAGTAAGCCACCCAAAACTAGAAAGACTAATTCAAACTGCAAGAGAGAACGGAGCCTACGGAGCAAAACTATCCGGAGGAGGAAAAGGAGGCATAATGATCGCACTTACATCAAATGAGAAACAGGAAGGAATAGCCCGAGCAATAGAAAAAGAAGGAGGAAAAACTATTATTACAAAAATGGGAGTAAATGGATCAATTTCAAGATAATTAATAAGCATTTATATAGGTCCCAATTTCTTCACCATTCAGAACTTTCTTAATATTACCTTTGGTAGAAGCATTGAAGATAATACTATCCACATTTAATTCAAATGCTTTTTCTATTTTATTCAACATCCCACCAGTCACATCAGTATGTTTACTTCCTCCTAAATAATTTTTAGCTTCTTCAAAAGAACCTATATTCTTTAATAATTCTGCAGAATCATCTTCAGAAGGATCAGAAGTATAAACTCCTTCTACATCTGTACCATGGAGCATTAGGTTTGCATCTAATTCCTTAGCTAAGAAAGGCATTATCTCATCTCCCGAAAGAATTGAACAACCTTTATCTTCATCGTAAGCAGGTACACCGTAAAGTACAGGTATAACATTTTCTTCCAAGAGTTTTTTAATTAGATCAACTTCCATTCTTTTTAATTCATTTTTTCTCACTGCTGAAGCCGAAGCCTGGAAGGGAAAAGCTGGTAGGCCTTGTTCTATTAGTTTTTTGGTAAATAATGAATTTAATTTATTTTGAAGTCTTTGGGTTTCTGCGAAATTAACTTTATCTTTTCTATTAGACATTCCATTAGATATACCTGTTCTCTTAACTATAGGATGACCGTAACTACCTGCCCCATGTATTAAAACCATTTTCATAGATTCAGAGTAAGATTTTGATATCTCTTTTGCAACTCTTTCCATTTCTTTTTCTCTTGGAGTAGGTTTTTCTGCTTTTCTTTCAGTGATTATTGATCCACCTACTTTAAGCAGTTTTAAATTATCCATAGAAAATACCTCTATTCTTCATTCATTTTTTCAATAGTTCCTTGGTCCCCATTTACCTTTAATTTTTCTCCTTCGCTTAGATTTTTTAAAGGATCTTTTTCTAGTTTATCCACACAAGGTATTTCACCAAGTATACATCCTGTTGCAACGATTGTTTCTGTTTCTTTGTTTATTATAGCTTTCGGTGCTTTGTTATTTTTTGCCAAACCGTAGAGGACATAAGATCCTACTGTAGATCCTTTTCCTTTTGGGAATACTAGTATTTTTCCAGAGATATTTTTTCCCTCTAATTCATGTCCCTCTTCTATAAATTCACCTGTTTCTGGATTTACAGCTCCATAGAACCCTATTGGTTCCTTAGATATCATTACTTCTCCTTTTGCTTCACCTTTTGATATTGATCTTCCTTTGATTTTCATTTTATCGCCTTTTTTATCAATTTTTTTCTATCTGAGAAAATTATCTCTTGGTCACAGAAACCAGGTAAGTAGTTAGCTGCTTTACCTGAGTTTGTACCTGTGTTCTCATATTCCATATCTTCCAGAGGACATACTACATTACAGGTATCGCAGAGTACTTTTCCACCTGATTCCTCTATTTTTTCGGTGTAACCCATTCTATCGGCCCAGGATTTTACAGCTCTATTTGTGCATACCCAGAGGTCTTTTTCCAATGTTTCTCCGTCCAGTGATTCAGATATTTCTTTTATTTCTTCTATTGATGCGTGTGGACATCCGAATACGATTAGATCAGGATCTTGAGCTTGGTTTAGTTCTTGGTATTCTTCTTTTTTTTCTTTTTCTGTAAATTCGATTTTTTCCAGGTCTTCAGGTTTTTCTCTATCAGTAGTTATCCCTCCCACGAAGTATAGTGCTACTGCTCCTGATGCTGCCATTGCTGCTCCTAGAGATTTTAATTCATCTGTCTTAGCATTTTTAATTCCTTTGAAATAGGGTTTTCCATCCTCTACTTCTCTTCCAACCCAAGATCCAAGGGCTCCGAAATCTGAAATAGTTTCTAGATCAGTTTTAACCTCTATAAGGTGAGTTGGTTTTCTATTTTTTTCTAAATGTAGTCCGTAATTAGGAGTTCTTCCTGTTATAGCTGCTGATAGTGCTGATGGACCTCCTTCTCTATTTGTTTTAGCTCCTATTACAGAGTTAGCGAATGAAACTGCAGAGGATTCCGCCCATGCTATATGTTCGTTTTTTCTAGGCAGGTTCCCAAATAGATAAGGAGTACAGGATGTCGTGGTAATTATACCCATTTCCTTCATTGCTTTGATTATCCTTTTTTGTTTTTCAGCAAATTCTTCAGACACGTCCATTTCTTTCCATCTTTCTAGATCCATTCCAGCTGGATTTGCAAAGGTAGGTATTTTCACTTCTGCTCCTTCTTCTGCAAATCCTTCTAGGAACTCTATACCTGGGTCTCCTATTGATTTATATGATACGCCTGATGCTTGAGCTGAGTTAACTTCTATCATTTCTTCAGCTCCGTAAATATCTCCTAGTCTTACCAGTAGCTCCATTGCTTTTCTAACCGGTTTTGATCCAGATTCAAGCATTTTTTCTTCTTCTTTTGTTAGATGCATGTTATTCCTCCGTATCTTTATCTTCTACTTGAGGTATTTTTGCTTTGGAAAAGTCTTCGTCCTTGTCGTGAGGTATAGTAGCGTCAATTATCCATTTCGTCATTAATCTATTTTTATAATCTTGAGAAGGATCTAAAGAAGATCCTTTTGCTCTTTTTATAAAGTTTATGTCTTTGTGAGGCTGCATTCTAGTCGCTATTGACCATTCAACTTCTTGTGGATCTGTAGGATCGATATCTTCATCCACGATAACCACTCTCTTCATGGAAGGATGACCAGCTAGTGCCGCCATTCCAGCGTTTTTAGCATCACCTTCATTCCTCTTTTTTATTTTTACTACACCATGAAGCCAAGAGCATCCTCCTTTAGATATTATTACGTTTTGAACTGTAGGGACTGTTTCTCTCACTTTATTATATATCCTAGGTTCCTGTGGAAGACCCATCAAGTGTTTGTGTTCGTTTTTTCCTGGTACGAGGAACCTAACATAAGGATTTTCTTTCATGTATAAATTATCTACTTCCAGCACAGGTTGTTGTCTTTCTTTATCCCAAGTTTCAGATAAGTCGACAAAGGGACCTTCTACGTCTTTTTCTTGAGTTATTCTTGCTTTCATAACAACTTCTGAATCTGCAGGAATTTTTAAACCGTCTAGATCAATCAACTCGAGATCTTGATCCATTAAAGCATTAGCATACTCTAGTTCATCCATATCAGGAGAACCTGATGTAGCTCCAGCTATCTCTATTCTAGGATCTACTCCTCTTATTATAGCTACTTCTAAATCTCCTTCTTTCTTTTCATTTATTTCATATAAGTGACGTGGAACTATCCTTATTGTGAACTTGTTATCTCCTTGATACATTAACCTATGAAAAGATAGATTCTGAGAACCGTCTTCAGGATCCTTAGCTATAACCATACAGGAAGCAAGGTACCTAGGATCCTTTACTTCCCCATCTTCTTTTTTACTATAATACTTAAGGATAGGCAAGTGATCTATCAGGTTAGGTTTACCAAAATTATTATAACTCTTAATAGATTTATCAGATTCAACGCATTTTTCTAGAGAATCGTAAGCATTTGATAATTCAAAAAGTATATCTCCTTTATCAACACCCAATGAATCCGCTATCATATCTCTAGAGGACACAATATTAGAAACCATCTTGATATCAGGATAACCTTCCACATTCTCGAATACAACCGGTTTTGATTGATCTTCAAAAGCTATTGAACTTGCTTCAAAGTCAGGATTAACCTGTCTAGAAACCTTATTCAAATTCTCCCTCTCTCTTTGCCTCTTCAGAAAACTTCTCAGTGACATTTTAAAGAACCCCCTATCGAAAACATTCATCTAAATTATTCTACACAGAGGATTATAAACCCTACCCACGTTAATCATCGAAAGGATAAGAAAGAAGTATAAAGGGCAACTCAATAAATAAAACAAGTTAGAACTCTAAGGATACAAAAAGAGGTATAGAAAATGAGATATCTTCTACTAAAACATGCTTTGAAAAACGCCTGGGAACACAAAGGAGAAGCCAAAGTAAAACCAGTGATGAACAAAGCAATAGGAGAAAAACCAGAACTAAAAAAAGACATGGGGGAACTAGGTAAAAAAGCAAATGAAGTAGTTGAAGAAGTAAACCAGATGACTAGAGAACAACAGGAAAGAAAGCTGCTGGAGATAGATCCAGAAGCACTTGAAGAAGAGGAAGAAGAAGACGAACATAAACTTCCTGAATTACAAGGTAAAACCTCCAAAATCAAGATGAGGTTTGCTCCCTATCCATCAGGACCTCTACACCTTGGACACTGCAGGCAAGCAATTCCAAACCACGAATACACAAAAGAAAAATACGATGGAGAATTCTACCTCGTGATAGACGACACGATAGGATCAGAAGAAAAACAGATAGATCCAAAAGCTTACGAGATGATAAAAGAAGATATAGAATGGCTCGGTTTGAAGACGGACGAAGTCTACCTGAAATCAGAGAGAATGGAGAAGTACTACGAATGGGCTGAAAAGATAATAGACACAGGAAAAGCATACGTCTGCAACTGCACAGCTAAAGAACTGAGAAAAAATAGAGAAGAAGGTGAAGAATGCAATCATAGATCGCGTTCAGTAGAAAAAAACCATGAAGAATTCAAAAAAATGCTGGAAGGAAAATACGAAGAAGGAGAAGCAGTACTTAGAATAAAGACCGATATGCAGCATAAAGACCCAGCATTCAGAGACAGAGTACTGTTAAGGATAAGTGAAAGAGAACACCCTAGAGTAGGAAAAAAATATAGAGTATGGCCCATGCTAGAGTTCTCATGGGCAGTGGACGATCATCTTCTTGGGATGACGCATATACTAAGAGGAAAAGACCTAGCAATGGAAACTAAGATGGAGAAATACATATGGGATTGCCTAGACATAGATTACAGCAATGTTGAATTCATACACACAGGAAGAATGAACCTGGAAAAAGTGAAAATAAGTTCATCAGGATCAGCAGAAAAGATAAAGAAAGGAGAATACACAGGATGGGAAGATCCAAGAACATGGAGCATAAGATCACTTAGAAAAAGAGGAATAAAACCCGAAGCAATAAAAAAATTCATATTATCCCAAGGTATAAGTGAATCTAGCTCCACAGTACCATTGAATAAACTATATGCGGAAAATAGAGAAATAATAGATTCTGAAGCACGAAGATTCTACTTCGTACCGGAACCAAAGAAAGTTAGAGTTGAGAACATACCAGAAATGGAAGTGGAAGTACCAATGCACCCGGAAAAAGAAATGGGAAGAAAGAAATATAAATTCAAAGAAGGAGAAAGAATTTTCTACCTACCAGAGGAAGATCTAGAGAAAAAAGAAAAAGGAGACAAAGTACGGCTCAAAGGAGCATTCACTATCCAGGTAAATGGAAAGAACGACTCATATACTGAAGCTGAATTTGTCACGGCTGAGATGGAGGAAGATATAACTGATATACTACAATGGGCAACGGAGAACTACCTACCGGTAGAAGTTACCCTTACCTCGGGAGAAACCGAGAGAGGATACGGTGAAGAAAAACTGGAAAAAGTGAAAAAAGGAGAAGTAATCCAGTTCGAAAGATACGGATTCGTGAAAATAAATGAGAAAACAGAAGAAGAGATAAAAGCCAGTTACGCTCATAAATAAAAAATAAAATCTTGAAAAAATCTATTAAAGTTAAAGAATTTTTTTGGTCTTTCAATTAGATTTTTAAAAATTCACCCCTATATCCAGTACTTTTTAAATTCAAACCTCTTACAAATGGATCTCTCTGAAACATTTTTATACCCCGGCACCGAAAAATAATATACACGGATAAAACAAAGAGCATCGAACATAATTCTCAAAAAAGAAAAACCGATGACAAAGCGAGGTGAGCAAGAATGACAGCACCCTTCCAAGAATTTGAAATACCAGAAGAACTATCAAAAAAGACCTACGAAGCGATAGAGAAAGCAAGAGACACTGGAAAAATAAAACAAGGAGTAAACGAAGTCACAAAAGCTCTAGAGAGAAAAAAAGCAGAACTAGTAGTGATAGCAACAGACATAAAACCACCAGAGATAGTAGCACACCTACCAATACTATCAGAAGAAAAAGACATACCGTACATCTACGTTCCTTCACAAAAAGAACTGGGACTAGCAAGCGGCTTAAACGTAGGATCAACTTCAATAGCACTAGTAGATTCAGGCGAAGCGAAAAAAGAAATTGAAAAAATAAAAGAAAAAGTAAAAGAACTAAAAAAAGAAGAATAAAAACAAAGCGTGATTAAAAATGGCAGATAAAGCCGTAAAAGCAAAAGTAGTAGAAGTAATAGGAAAAACAGGAGTACATGGAGAACTAAACCAAGTAATGGCAAAAATACTAGAAGGAAGAGACAAAAACAGGATCAAAAGAAGAAACGTAAAAGGACCAGTACAAGAAGGAGACATACTGCTGTTAAGAGACACTGAAGAAGCAAGAAAAATACAAGTACAATAAAAAAGGTGAACAAAAATGGACTGCAGCTTCTGCGGAGAAGAAATACCACAAGGAAAAGGAAAAATATACATCAAACAGGACGGAGAAAGATTCCCCTACTGCTCGAGCAAATGCGAAAAGAACCATAGAAAACTAGAAAGAGATCCAAAAAAGACAGAATGGACCAAGAAATAAAAGAAGGTGAGCAAATGAAAGACACCAGAACCCTCATACTACTAAAACCAGACGGAGTAAAAAGAGGGATAATAGGAAAAATAATTGAAAGATTTGAACAAAAAGGACTCAGATTAATAGGAATGAAAATGACGAAAGCCACTCAAGAACAACTAGAAGAACATTATCCAGACTCAATGGCAGAACAAATAGGCGAAAAAGCAAAAAAGCAATTCGAAGCAGAAGGAACAGCATTTCCCTGGGACACAGAAGAATACGGAATGATAATAGTAAAACAATTAAGAGAATACATAAAGAAAACACCTATAATAGCAGCAGTATTCCAAGGACCACACGCGCCAGAAGCAGGTAGAAAAGTAGCAGGAGAAACAGAACCAAGAGAAGCCAGACCAGGAACAGTAAGAGGAGACTTTCACACAGAATCATACGAATACGCCAATAAAAGAAATAGACCCATAAGAAATCTAATTCACGCTGCAGACAAAGAAAATGCAGAAAAAGAAATCAAAATCTGGTTCAATGAAGACGAACTATACGAAGAAGAGTACGAAAGAGCAGAAGAAGAAATAATGAGAGCACCACAAGACGGACCAAAGATAGAAGACCTCGAAAAGAAAAACGAATAACCTAAAAAGAAAAACCTCGGAAAGGATCAACCAGACTGAGGCTAACTTCTAAATAGCCTTGCTAGACGAGGTATAAAACAAAAGTGATAGAAATGATTAGATCACCGATAATATGTGTACTAGGGCATGTGGACCATGGAAAAACAGCAATACTGGACTCAATAAGAGGATCCACAGTTCTAGAAGGAGAACCAGGTAAAATAACACAACACGTAGGAGCAAGTTTCATACCAACCCAGACAGTAGAAAAACAAAGTAAAGAAATAATAGAAAAATACGGATACAAACTAGAAATACCAGGACTCCTATTCATAGACACACCAGGACACCAAGCATTCACCTCCCTGAGAAAAAGAGGAGGAAAAACCGCAGACCTCGCAGTACTAGTAATAGACGTAATGCAAGGTATCCAACCACAAACAAAAGAAGCTCTAGAAATACTCAAAAAACACAAATGCCCGTTCATAATAGCCCTAAACAAAGTAGATCTAATACAAGGATGGACACCAAACAAAGGACAACCATTCACCAAGACAATCAAAAAACAGAGTGAAAGAGTAAAAAATAGACTACAAGACAAGATATACGATATCATAGGAGAAGTAGCAGAATACGGAATAAACGCCAACAGATTCGATAAAGTAGACAATCCAGAAGACACCATAATAATCATCCCAACATCAGCAGAAACTAAAGAAGGAATACCAGAACTCCTAATGTTCCTCGCAGGACTTTCACAAAGATACATGAAAAAAGACCTAGAAGTAGAAAAAGAAAAAACAGGAGAAGGAACCATACTAGAAGTAAAAGAAGTCAAAGGACTAGGAACCACGATAGACACCATAATATACGAAGGAAAAATAGAAAAAGGAGACAAAATAGTATTTGGAACAAAAAACGGAGCAAAAGAAACAAAGATAAGAGCACTATTAAAACCGAAAAAACTAAAAGAAATGAGAGAAGCAAAAGGAAAAGACTTTAAAAGAGTTAAAAAAGTAGAAGCTGCAGAAGGAATAAAGATAGCAGCACCAGGACTTGAAGAAGCAATAGCAGGTTCACCAGTAATAATAGCTAATGAAAAAACAGAAGAAAAAAAGAAAGAAGTAGAAGAACAGCTTGAAAAAGTCACTATAAAAAATAAAGGAGAAGGAGTAATAATAAGAGCAGACACCATAGGATCACTAGAAGGTATAATAGATTTATTCAAAGAAAAAGAAATACCAATAAGAAGAGCAGAAATAGGACAAGTGAGAAAAAAAGACTTAACGGAAGCAAAAACCATAAAAGAAAAAGACAGATACTTAGGCGCGATATTCGCATTTAACACCAAGATACCGGAAGAAATAGAGAAAAAAGCTGAAGAGCTAAACGTTCCTATATTCGAATCAAATATAATATATAAACTAGAAGAAAAATACCAGAAATGGAAAGAAAAAGAAGAAAAAAGAGAAAAACAAGAAAGACTCGAAAAATACGTATACCCAGCAAAAATCAAAATACTCCCAGAACACACCTTCAGAAAAAGCAAACCAGCAATAGTAGGAATAAAACTACAACAAGGAAAACTAAAACCAGGATACCCATTAATGAACAAAGAAGGAGAAAGACTGGGAGAAATAAAAAGCATACAAAAAGATCAACACTCAATAAAACTACTAGAACAAGGTGGAGAAGCAGCGATAGCAATAACAGATGTCACTGTAGGAAGACAAATAGAAGAAGGAGAAACTATCTACACTGAAGTACCAGTAGACGAAACATACGAACTTGAAAGAGAAGGATTCAAAAACAAGCAACTACTAAAAGAAATAAGGAAAATAAAAAGATAAACTTTACCTAAAACAACAAAACACAAAAAGAACAAAAAATCACAAGAGGTGTAAAAACATGCAAATAGTAGTATCCGACCCAGAAACAGGAAAAACATACCAAAAAGAGATAGAAGACAAAAAAGCAAAAGCACTACACGATAAGAAAATAGGAGAAGAAGTAGAAGGAAGCCTAATCGATCTAAAAGGACATAGCTTCCGAATAACAGGAGGAAGCGACAAACAAGGATTCCCAATGAAAAGAGGAGTAAAAACAACGGAAAGAAGAAAGCTTCTTCTAGAAGGAGGAACAGGACACAGAGCACAAGAACCAGGACAAAGAAAAAGAAAAACAGTGAGAGGAGAAATAGTATCAGAAGAAACGCAACAACTAAATCTAAAAGTAACAGATAAAGGAAAGAAAAAACTAGCAGTACTATTCGGAGAAGAAGAACCAGAAGAAAAAGAAGAAGAACCAGAAAAAGACGAGGAAGAAGAAGCAGAAGAGGACGAAGAAGAAGACGATGATGCTGATGAACAAGTAACTGAAAGTGAAGAAGAAAAAGAAGAGACAGAAGAAAGCGAAGAAGAAACAGATTACGAAGAACTAGCAGAAAAAAATGTCTCAGAAATAAAAGAAAAAGCGCAAGATTTCGAGGAAGAAGAATACAAAAAATTACTAGAAGCAGAAGAACAGAATAAAGACAGAAAAACACTGAAAGAATGGATCGAAAACCAAATAGAATAAAAAATAGAAAAAATAGATTCGCCCAATTGAAGGATATTAAGGTGCGATAAAATGGACGAACCAAAACAAGCCGAAGTTAACATCGGACTAGCAGGTCACGTAGACCACGGAAAGACATCAATAGTCAAAGGACTGAGTGGAAAATGGACAGATACACACAGCGAAGAACTAAAAAGAGGAATAACCATGAAACTAGGATACGCCGACACAACCTTCTACAAATGCAAAAACGGAGAAAAAAAATACACCTATGATCCAGAAAAATGTGAAGGAGAAACCGAAATACTGAGAAAAGTATCATTTGTAGATTGCCCAGGACACGAAACACTGATGACAGTAACATTATCCGGAGCAAGAATAATGGACGGAGCTGTACTAGTAATATCAGCTAATGAAGAATGCCCCCAACCACAAACAAAAGAACATCTAGCAGCTCTTGACATAACAAATACAGAAAACATTGTTATAGTCCAAACAAAAGTTGACTTAGTAGGAAAAGAAGAAGCAGAAGAACATAAAAAACAAATAGAAAAGTTTGTAAAAGGAACAGTAGCAGAAAACGCACCTATAATACCAATAGCCGCTCACCACGACATTAACTACGATAAACTAATAGAAGCAATAGAAAAAGAAATACCAACCCCTGAAAGAGATCCAGAGAAACCAGGAAAACTCTACGTAGCAAGATCCTTCGATATAAATAAACCAGGAACAGAGATAGAAGAAATAAAAGGAGGAGTAATAGGAGGATCCCTAACACAAGGAGAACTGGAAAAAGGAGACAAAATAGAGATAGTCCCAGGAGTAAGAAAAAAAGGAAAGACAAAAAAACTAGAAACAGAGATAGAATCACTATCAACAGAAAAACACCAGATAGAAAAAGCAAAACCAGGAGGATTAATAGGAATACAAACAAAACTAGACCCCTCACTAACCAAAGGAGATAATCTAATAGGATCCATAATAGGAGAAAAAGGAACAACACCTCCACTGAAAAAAGAAATAAAGATAAAACCAAAACTAATAGGCGGAAAAATGGGAATAGAAAAAGTAGAACCTATAAAAACTAATGAAAAACTAGTACTAACAGTTGGAACAGGAACAGTACTCGGGACAGTAAAAAAGATATTTAAAAACTCTGTAAAGATCAAACTACAAAAAGAAATGCCAATGGAAAAAGAATCAAGAATTGCAATATCAAGAAAAACCAGAGGAAGATGGAGACTGATAGGATACGGAAAAATAAATGAATAAAGGAGAAAAAATGAAAAGAGAAAAAATAGTGCTAGACACAAACTTCCTATTAATACCAGAAACAAAAAAAATCGATATATTCAAAGAAATAAAACAAAAAGAACCAACAGCAGAACTAATAGTGCTCAAATCAATCAAAAAAGAATTAGAAAGACTTGGAAAAAAAGAAAGTAAGATAGCATTACAGATAATAGAAAAAAAAGACATTAAAGAAGAAAAAATAGAAACAGAAAAAGAACACGTGGACGATAGAATACTAGAATACGCTGAAAAAGAAAAAGCAACAGTAGCCACAAATGACAAAGAACTAAAAAAAAGATGCCTGAAAAAAGAAATACCAGTGGTTTACCTGAGAAGCAATAAGACACTGGGAAGAATAAACCCCGTAAAAAACAAAAAAATGTAAAAGTCAAAGACAAATAAAAAACACGGAAAGAATAAAAAAACGAACAAAAAAGGAGACCAAAAACATGAAAGGAAAAAACCTATGGAAAGATATACCAAGAGGAAAAAACCCTCCAAAAATAGTCAACGCAGTAATAGAGATACCAAGACGAAGCAGAAACAAAATAGAATACCAAGACGAAGAAGGATACTTCAAACTAGATAGAGTAATACACTCACCATTCCACTACCCAGGAGACTACGGATTCATACCTCAAACAATATCAGAAGACGGAGACGCACTAGACGTACTGGTTCTAACAGAAGAACCAACATTCCCCGGATGCGTAATAGAAGTAAGACCAATAGGAGTTCTTAGAATGGAAGACGAAAAAGGAATAGATGATAAAGTACTAGGAGCACCAATGAAAGACCCAAGAAAAGCAGAATACAGAGACATAAGTTCCGTAAATAAACACAAGAGACAAGAAATAGCTCACTTCTTCAGCGACTACAAAGAACTGGAAAAATCAAAATGGGTAGAAGTAAAAGACTGGCTAGGAGTAAAAAAAGCACACGAACAAGTCAAAAAAGCAATGGAAAAATACGATCAACAAAAATAAATAAAAAACTAAAAAAGAGGGATAAAAAATGTATCAAATGATTACAGCAAAAGACTCAGTAAGAATACCGCCAAAATACTTTGACAAACCATTAGAAGAATCAGCAAAAAAAGCACTACAAGATAAATACGAATCAAGAATAGATCAAGACTTAGGAGTAATAATAAGCGTAGACGAATGCAGAGAAATAAAAAACGGAAAAATAATACAGGGAGACGGATCAGCATACTACGAAGTAATATTCAACGCATTAACATTCAATCCAAAGCTACACGAACCCGTAAGAGGATACGTAAACGAAATAGTGGACTTCGGAGCGTTCGTAAGATTCGGACCAATAGACGCACTAGCACACGTATCTCAAATAACGGACGACTACATGACCCACAACCAAAAAACAGGAGCACTATCAGGAAAAGAAACAGACAGAAGCATAAAAAAAGACGATAAAGTAAGAGCTAGAATAATAGCCGTATCACTAAAAGACAATGTAAACGAATCAAAAATCAATCTAACCATGAAACAACCAGGATTAGGAAAAAAAGAATGGATAGAAGAAGAAAAAGAAAACAAAGAAAAAAGTGATCAAAAATGAAAGACAAAGCATGTAAAAAATGCCATAAAATAGTCAAAGGAAATCAATGCCCAATATGCAAAGAATCAGACCTAACACAAAGCTGGAAAGGATATACAATAATCCTAAGTCCAGACGAATCAGAACTAGCGGAAGAACTAAGTGTCAAAACACCAGGAAAATACGCATTAAGAATCAAAAGATAAGATAAAGACTAAAAAGGTGATAAAATGAAGATAATAGAAGAAAAAAAAGAAGAAAACCCCGCACTAAATAGAAAAAAGATTACTCTAAAAATAAAGAATTACGAAGAAACACCCTCAAGACAAGAAGTACTAGAAAAAATCTCAGCAAAACTAAACCAGGAAAAAGAAAACATAGTCATAGACAAAATAGAACAAGAATACGGTAAGAAAGAAGCAAAATGCATAGTAAAAGCATACGAATCACCAGAAGACCGGGAAAAATACAGTAAAAAATACAAAAAAGAAAGAAACCACAAGGAGGAAGAAGAATGAAAGGAGAAAAATACAAAGTTAAAGACAAAGAAATAGAAAAAGACAATCCAAACTGCCCAAAATGCGGAGAAGGAACACTACTAGCAAAACACAAAGACAGAGAACACTGCGGTAAATGCGGATACACTAGATGGAAAGAATAATAAAGGAAAATTGAGAAAAAATGATAGTCTCAATAGCTCTATACCTAGTTCTACTCTCAATAACCCTGTACATAAAGAAAGGAACAATACTCGATAGACTAGGATTCAAAAAAGACATAAAAATAAGTAGAGAAACCGCAATAGCCATAATATTTCTCGTAATAATGCTCGTAGTATCCTCAATAATAAGCTTAACCTTCCAACAATTAGGAATGCATCAAGACGTGCAAAGAACAACAGAAATACTAAGACAAATACCAATACATGAAATATTGATAATAGTCTTAATAGGATCATTCATAGAAGAAGTATTCTTCAGAGGACTTATCCAAGAAAAAACAAACCTATGGATAGCCTCAATCATATTCGCAGTATTTCACATCACCTACGGAACAATTTCACAGGTTGTAGGAACCTTCTTCCTAGGACTACTCCTAGGATACCAATACGAAAAAACAGGAGGAGTATACAGCCCGATACTAAGCCATACCTTCTACAACCTCGTAGCAATACTACCAGTATATTTAATCTGAAAAGTGAAAAAAATGAACTGTCTTGGAATAGAATCAACAGCACACACCCTGGGAATAGGGATAACCAAAAACAAAGAGATAATCGCGAACGAAAAGAGCATCTACAAACCAGAAGAAGGAGAAGGGATAATACCAAGAGAAGCAGCAGAACACCATGAAAAAACGAGAGAAAAAACATTAAAGAAAGCAATAGAAGAAGCAGGAATAGAAAAAGACGAAATAGATTTAATAGCAGTTGCAAACGGACCAGGATTGCCCCCCTGTCTACTTCAAGGAGTTGAACTAGCAAAAAAACTATCTAAAGAATTAAAAGCAAATATAGTTCCAGTTAATCATTGTATAGCCCACATAGAAGTTAGTAAAAAAGATACAGAAGCAAAAGACCCACTAGTACAATACGTTTCAGGAGGAAACACCCAAATAATATCATATGCAGGTTCAAGATACAGAATACATGGAGAAACACTGGACATAGGCATAGGAAACGCCTTTGATAAATTTGCAAGAGAAATGAATCTAAAGATGCCAGGAGGGCCAAAAATAATGAAAATGGCAGAAAAAGGAGAAAACTACATCGAATTACCCTACACCGTCAAAGGAATGGACTTATCCTTCTCAGGACTAGTAACACAAGCAAAAAAAGAATACAAAAAACTAAAAAACAAAGAAGAATATACAAAAGAAGACCTAGCTTATTCATTTCAAGAAACAATTCTCTCAATGCTAGTAGAAGTGACAGAAAGAGCAATAGCCCACACCAAAAAAGAAGAACTACTATTAACCGGAGGAGTAGCAATGAACACCAGACTAAGAGAAATTGATGAAAAAATGGCAGAAGAACACGGAGCAAGCTTCCACACCCCAAAAAGAGAATACTGTGGAGATAACGGAGCCATGATAGCCTACACAGGAGAAATATACAAAGAAAAAGCTAAAAAACCGGAAAAAATAGATATAAAACCCAACTGGAGAACCAACAAATACAGAGCAAAAAAATAAAATATAAAAAATAAAGAAGTACAAATAAAAACAGAGGCGAAAAAATGAAAAAAGGAACCAGCCACAAAACATTAATAACCTTAATAATAATAGCAGTAGTAATTGTACTCTCCTACCCTATCATTTCAAACTTAATACAAGTAGCTAGAACAGACCCAGACGTAGAACACCATCTAGAACCAATCCAAAAACAAGAAATCGGTGAAAACAGATGTCTAGTTACTTTTACAGGTGAAATAGAGATAGAATACGAATACGAAGTAAAAGAGATAGAACTAAAAGCAATAATAGAAGAAGTACCGGAAAAACCACCAGCAGAAACATTTGAAACTATAAAAAACATCCAGGAACCAGACGACAAAACTAGTTTTGAAATAGAATTAGAAACTCAAAGACAATGCGATAGATTAACAAACCCAGAAGTAAGAATAAAAAGAGTAGGAAAAAAACTATTCTAGCAAAAAAGTGAAAAAATGGAAATAATATACAAAGGAGCAGAAGCAACCCTCTACAAAAATAACTACCTAGGATTCAAAACAGTAGAAAAAGAAAGAAAACCAAAAAAACACAGAATAAAAGAACTAGACGACACAATAAAGAAAAGAAGAACCCTCAACGAATCCAAAATGATGAGAAGATCTCGAAAAGCAGTGAAAACACCCTACATATTCCAAGTAGATACAGAGAAATCCAATATAATAATGGAATACATAGAAGGAGAAACAATAAAAGAAAGAATAAAAAAAGGAAAAGAAAAACCCTCAAAAATAGGAAAAGAAATAGGAAAACTAATAAAAAAACTACATAAAGAAAACATAGTTCACAACGACCTAACAACATCCAATATAATAAGAAAAGAAGAAGAACTATACTTCATAGACTTCGGACTCTCCGAAAAAACAAAAAGAATAGAAGACAAAGCAATGGATCTCCTAGTATTCAAAAAAATGCTCAAAAGCACACACTGGAAAGAATTTAACGAAATATGGGAAAACTTAAAAAAAGAATACAATAAGAAAAGAATATTAAGCAAGATGAGAAAAATAGAAAAAAGAGGAAGATACACTGAAAAAGATGAAAAACAATAGATTAAGACAAATTTATAAAGCAGGTTAATCACAATAAAATAACAGGAATACAGAGCAAGAGAAGAAAAAGCAAAAAACAAGCAAAAAATACTAAAATTTAAATTCAAAGAAAAATTCTACTTAATCAACTTATAAAATGACAAATAGAGATAACCATGACAAGAATGCACACAAAAGACAAGGGAAAATCAGGTTCAACCTCCCCCGCATCAGATGAACCCCCAACATGGATTGACCAATCCGAAAAAGAGATAAGAGAAAAAATAATAGAATTAAGAGAAGAAGGAAAAAATCCAAGCGATATTGGAAGAATACTGAGAGACGAATACGGAGTACCAGATGTCAAAGCAGTTACAGGAGAAAAAATAACTCAAATACTTGAAAAAGAAGGAAAAGAATCAGAATACCCAGAAGACCTGATGAACCTAATGGAAAAAGCAGTAAAAGTAAGAAAACACCTAGAAAAACACAATAAAGATAAAAAGAACAAAAGAAATCTAAAACTAATAGAATCAAAGATTAGAAGACTAACAAAATACTATAAAAAACAAGGAGAATTAGAAGATAACTGGTACTACGACCCAGAAAAAGCAAAACTACTAGTTGAAAAATAGTGATTATATGCCAAAAGCAAAAACAGCTAAAAAAGCCAACAAATGGAAAGACAAAGAATGGTACAAAATAGAAGCCCCTGAAATATTTGAAGAAAAAGGTATAGGGGAAACACCAGCAATAGAAACAGATGAATTAGAAGAAAGAACAATAGAAACTTCACTAAGAGACCTAACAGGGAAAAGAAATCATAATAACATAAAAATAAAATTCAAAATAGAAGGTATAGAAGGAGAAACCATAAGAACAAAAATCAAAAGCTTCAAAGTAACAAGAGATTACATAAGAAAGAATATAAGAAAAGGAAGAAGCGTTATAAAAACAATAGAAGATATAGAAGTAGACGATAAAAACCTACATGTCACTGTCTACGCGTTTACCGTTGGAAAACTACACTCATCAAAAGAAAAAAAGATAAGGAAGATAATGAGTGAAGAACTTCATAAACAAAGTAAAGAGAACAACTTTGATTCTCTTGTTCAAAAAATGATATTTGGTAAGACAGCAACAGCTCTTTTCAAAGAAGCAAAGGAAATAGCCCCTATAAAAAGAATCGAGATAACTAAATGTGAAGTAGAAGAGGGAGAATAACTAAAATGTCTTTTAACCTAATAAAATTCGCCTTACCTCTATTTATAGCTCTATTCGGACTTGAAAAAAGATCTTTAACTATTAAAGGAGCTTTTTCAGCTATTTTTCTTTCATATATACTTATAATTAGACAGAATTTTTCATGGTTTCTAATACTTTTTTCATTTTACTTAATCGGAACAGTTGTAACAAGAATCAAATCAGATGAGAAAAAAGAATCTGATTTAATGCAAAAAACTAGAGGAGCTTGGAATGTAATGGGTAATGCAGGTATCGGCCTTTTAATGGCTCTTCTAGGAGGAGTAGTAGGTTTTATAGCGTTCATAGGAGTCGTTGCTACTGCTACGGCAGATACTGTATCTTCCGAATTAGGAGTTCTTTCAAAATCAAAACCTAGATTAATAACTAATCTAAAAAAAGTTGAACCAGGTACAAACGGAGGAATAACTTTTTTAGGTACATTAGCAGGAGGGTTAGGAGCATTAATAATAGGTTTGATTTCAGTCTTTGAATTAGGATGGATAGTGGTTCCAGTAGCATTACTTTCAGGAATTTTAGGGAATTTTGCTGACTCTTTCATCGGAGCTGTGCTGGAGGGGAAAGGAGCAATAGGTAACACTATTACTAATTTCCTGGCAACTACTTGTGGAGCCATTTCAGCGATGTTAATCTATCTATTAATTATATTTCTTTGAATCATCAATAATTTATAGTAAAAAAAGATTAAATCTATAAGAAGTGGTTTGATGATAGAAATATTAATAGAGGCTTTCCTTTACATATTTCCAGCTTATGTTGCTAATTCTTCAGCAGTTGTTTTTGGAGGAGGAAGACCAATAGACGGAGGAAGGAAATATAATGGAAAGAGGATATTGGGAGATGGTAAGACAGTACGGGGAACGTTTTCAGGGATACTTCTTGGATTTATAATAGGTATCATGATCTTTTTAGTTACAGGTAACAATCTCTTTGTTTGGTTAGGTCTTTTTACTTCCGTTGGAGCTTTATCAGGAGATATAGTTGCTAGTTTCTTTAAAAGAAGATTAGGGGTGAATAGAGGAGGTTTAGTCCCATTATTGGATCAGCTTGATTTTGTTTTTGGAGCAATTGTTTTGGGTTCGATTTTAAAACTACCTTCTCTTAAAGCTTTAGTCCTTATATTGGTTTTTACTCCTATTATTCATTTGTTAACTAATTTTATCGGTTATTCTCTGGGTTTAAAAAAAGAACCGTGGTAGAGAAATATAGTCCTGGGCGGATTCGAACCGCCGTCTTAGGGTCCAAAGCCCTACATCCTTGGCCGCTAGACTACAGGACTATCTGTATAGTTTTTATTATCTTACAGGTTAAAATAATGTGGAAGTATTATTTATTTGATTTTTGGTTTCTTTATCTTTATTGGTTCTCAAGAGTACTACCCGTAGTAGGAAGGTAGTAGTTTGAATCCTTCCTCTGACAGATTAAAGTTAATATCTTCCAGAGGTGTTCTAGTGGCTGTCATCTTGTTTATGTGTAATGTTCTCTTTCTTTTTCTGCCTTTTTCTTCTTTACTTAGTTTTATAACCCCATCAGCTAAGTAAGGTTCTACTTCAAAAGGAGTTAATTTTTCTTTTTGTGATCCTGAAGAGATCATTATCGTGGTGCATTCTTCTTCTTTTAGTTTTTGAGATATTTTATATAGTAATTCTCTATAATCTGCTTTTGAGTTTGATAGGTAACCAAATGGTGTTATGCTATCTATAACTATTCTTTTCGCGTTTACTGAGTCTATTATTCTTCCTAGTTTTTTATTTATTTCTCTTGCTGCTGTTTTGGAATGAAATTGTTCGTATTGAGGTATTTCATAATTGCTTACAACTAGTTCTCTTTCTTCTTGAAGTTCTGCTATGTCTAGATTGAATTTGGAACAGTACCAGGTAACGTCTGTTTGATGAGCCTGGACGGATAAGTATATTCCTGGTTGATCTTCTTGTTTTACTCCATTGTATAAGTATTGTAGTCCTAGGACTGTTTTTCCTGTTCCAGAATTACCTGTTAGTAGTATGGTTGATGGATGTGGAAATCCTCCTTCAAGCAGGTTATCGAGTCCAGGTACTCCTGTTGGGATTCTTTCGATTGTATCTTCATCCGTTTTTTCAAGATCTTTTTGGCTCCCGAGTTTTGGCATTTCTATCAGTTTTTCTGTATTTTTGCTTTAGATATTTGAATAAGGGATTGGTTTTTTATATGGTTTTTCCCAGCATTAGAATCTAAGATAGATTTTGATTTATTTTTCTAGTTTTTAAAGTATTTCATCTATTATAGCTCTGTAAGCTGGTCTTGAGATTGTTACTCCTATTATGCTTCCTATTATTGTTGTTATAGCGAATCCTTGTAGAGCTCCTAGACCCATGAATAGTAGTGGGAACATCGCGAATATGGTTGTCATTGCTGATCTTAGTATTATGGAAAATGCTTTCTTTATTCTTCTTGCTAGGCTTTCTTCTTCATCTGATTCTTTTTCTATTGCTTCTTCAGTCATAATGATCTGGTGATCGACTCCTGTACCTACTACTGCTATTATTCCTGCTATTGCAGGTAGATCAAGCTGCCAACCTATTAAGGCTGCTGCTCCTAGTGTCATCAGTACTTCTGAGAAACTAGTCATGAGCATCGGGGCAACTATTTTCTTTTTCTTGTATCTGAATGAAACTACCATGGATACTGCTATTAATGCAGCTATACCTGCCATTATAGAGTAATCTAAGAATCTTTCTCCTAATAGGGGGGACATTCTGTCTTCTCTTTCTATTTGTACTCCTACTGGTAGTCTTCCTGATCTTAGGAGTATTCTTATTCTTTCTATTTCTTCGAATGCTTGTTCTTCTGTTTCTGCTCCTCCTGTTATGCTTGGTGTGTCTACTGGTTCTCCTCGAGTTATCCCTGGGGTGAGGTGTACTATGGTTTCTATGTTTAGGGCGTTTCCTATCCAGTAATTTTCGGTGTATGGTACTTCTATTACTTCTTCTGCATTTTGTATTTCTTCAGGGTTGAACATATCCTGGGGTATTAGTACTGTTTTATTTTCGGTTTTGTTTAGGGTTTCTTCGTCTATTTCTTCGGTTACTATTAATTCGGATCCTGAGTTTCTTATTATTTCTTCTATTTCTATTTCTCCTTCAACTGCTCCCATTGGTGTTTCTTCTTTTTCCAGGGATTGTGGTACTTCTCTTTCTTCTTCGTATAGTTCATTATTCATTATGACTACGGAGTTATGTGGTCTGTCTATGAACATGTATAGTAGTTCTTGGCATCTTTGTCCATCAGGTGTAGGGGTGCATTCTCCTTCTACTGATTCTGCAAATGAATTTGCTGCGTCAGGAGTAATTCTGAAGGGTACGCTCCATCTGTATCCTGTTTCTGGACCTCCTCTTGCTCCGTATCCTTGTTCTGGGTCGGTTATGACGTCAACTACGTCTCTACCGTGGAGTATTACTTCTCCATCGTATAGAGTTTCGAAGCTTCCTTGCTGTCCTATTATCTGTCTTAGAGCTTCTATTGCTTCTGGATCTGTTTCAGCCACTTCTACTCTGATATATCTTCTTCCTTGTGGTGTTACAGATACGTCTCTCAATCCGTAAGTATCTACTCTTTCTTCTAGTACCTGTGTCATGGTTGACATAGTAGCGGAATCGACTTCTTCATCCAGTCTGAGGTCTATCATAGTTCCTCCTCTAAAGTCCATTCCTAGGTCGATTTCTCTAAGAGGTATGGGTACTATACCTATCAATATGATTCCTATTATGAATATCTGTATTCTCCTGGTTTTGATTAATTTTTTAAATGTTTCTTTCATCCGAATCTCCTTTATTTTTTATTTACTGGTTCTTTTTGATTCCCATATCATTATCGGGGCGTTTATGAACCAGGTTGTTATTGCGTCTCCGATTAATCCAAGGACCAATATGAGTGATATACTGACGAGTAATTCTATTTGAGTTAGGTATGCAACTATTAAGAGAGCTGATAGTGCTGTTATTGTGGTTACCGCCATTGTTATACCTGTTTTTAGAGCTTTGTTAGCTCTTTCTTCAGGTGTACCTTCCTTGCTTTCCAGCACCTTCATAGTGAGCATTATGTCGGAATCTATTGAGTAACCTATGACCATCAGTAAAGCCGCTATTGTTCCAAGTGTTAATGGTATTTGGAATAGGCCCATTGCTCCTAGCCCGAACACGATGTCGTAGACAGGAGATTGGAAGACTGCTAGTGAAACTAATATTTTTCTGAAGAAGTAAAATACTAGTATTGATATGAATATCACTGCTGCTATTATTGCGTTTCTAGATTGATCTAGGAATTGTGCTCCCATAGCTGCTCCTATAGAATCTATTGACATTTCACCTTCTTCAGCTCCTGTTTTTTCAGATATATAGCTTGTTAATTGTGAATTTATTTCTTCTTCGGCTGCTGAAAGATATTCTTGTGCTCTTTCTTCTTCCTCTAGGTCTTCTAATTCAAGTTCTCCTGTTATTTCTCTTGCTCTAGATATTACTTCTTCGTAATTTCCTTCTTCCATTAATTCTTCCATCTGCATAATGTCTCTATTACCTACGTAACTGACTATTAGTACTCTTTCCACTCCTTCTGTTTTTCTTACATCAGCGTCTACTAAATTAAATTCTTCTCCTATTTCCATTTCCATTTCTGCTACGTCTACATCATTTTCTAGAGGTGATGTTATTCTTGTTCCTCCTTGGAAATCCATTCCATAGGTTAAACGGGTTGCGAAGAATAGTAGAATTACTAACATAACTACTGGGATAATGAATAGTTTTTTGTATCTTCCTTGTTCGTATATATTCATCTTTATCGGTTCTTGGGTTTTTTAGTATATTGATTAATACTGCTTGTAATTTTTTGGTTAGTTTTTTATTAATTAGTTTTCTTTAATAATTTGGGTTTCCAAGTACTTTAATCTAATTATCTTCGAGGTAAAAATAAGTTTTTAGATAGAATTAAGTATTACGAGGAATTGGTAATATTTAGATGTGATATGAGTCTGGGTTTTTCAGATTTAGATAAATACCAAGGATGGATTTATGGTATTTTTGAGAGGGAGGATTATTTATGGTATTTTTTACTAGGTTTAATTTTACTATCTAGTTTTCTAATCACTTTGAGATTTTCTTTGTACGAGCCTTTAGGTTATGGAGATGAGGGATTTTATTTGACAAGATCAGAAAATTTTGGTGAGAGTTTTGAACTTTCTAGAACTGTTTTTGGAGAAACTGAAATAAGAGGAGATCGTCCTCTTACTAGAGAACCAATGTTATTTATTTTGTTAGGTTTTTCTTACTCTATAGCTGGTGAAGTAGGTATGAGGATGTTTATGCCTATAGTTTCAGTTATTTCTGCTCTTTTATTATTTTTATTGGTTAGGAAGATGCATTCTGTAAAGTCTGGGGTTTTTTCAGTGGCTTTGTATCTTTCTATCCCTGCTTTGATAACTCATACTGTTTTTATATATGTTGAGCTTGTGGCTTTGATGTTTTTGATAGGGTCTTTTTATTTCTTTTATAGTTATTTAGAGGAGGAAAAAAGAT
This sequence comes from Microcaldota archaeon, assembly GCA_964579265.1. Classification (GTDB taxonomy): domain Archaea; phylum B1Sed10-29; class B1Sed10-29; order B1Sed10-29; family B1Sed10-29; genus B1Sed10-29. Next base: position 20,938 of record CAZOFO010000003.1, on the reverse strand, counting down.
TTTATTTATTTTCAACCGGTATTTTATTTGGTTTTTCAGTTTTAACTGCTCAAAATGTTCTAGTTATTCCTTTTGTATTTTTAATAGTTCTTTATGTTTATAAGAAAGATTTAAATAAGTTTTTCAAAGATTTCAGTATTTTAATAGTTATTACTCTGTTCATGATGGGTCCTTGGATAATTCATAATTATAGAGCAGGAAATGGACTAGGTTTTGATTCACATAGAGTTTTGAATCCTCTTGGAATTGATTTAAGGGAAGAAGGTAGCTATGAAGAAGAATTACCTGATATAGATGTAGATCTACCTGTTATGACAGGACATAGGGGAAATTTACATGAAGAAGGGTTGTTTAATTATATAAGTTTTGCTTACAGCGTACCTATCTTTTTAATTGGAATCCTTGGATTCATTGTATATTTCTTTGAAAGGAAGAAGAAGTATCTTATACCTGTTCTATGGGTTTTGATATCTTTCTTTTTTGTTTATTTATTAATTTGGGACAAAGATATTGGTAGTGTTTCGAGAAATACTTTATTTGTAGTGGCTCCTTTATCAATGGCCGGAGGTTTTGCGTTGGAAAAGATTTACGGGAAAATAGGAAACTTAGTAGATTATATTAAAGGAAGAAAAAGAATTAAAGATAAATTGAAGATATTATTTAAATCTATATTTGTTTTATCTGTATTTGGGTTGTTTTTAGTTGGTTCTTATGGACATACTGAATCTTTAAGAGATTTAACTCCTTCTGAAATGGTTTTTGAAGGATGTGATTGGGTAAGAGAAAATACAGAAGAGGATTCTGTGGTTTTTTATCACTGGGATCATATGATTGATTATCACTGTAGGAGGAAGAGCATTAGTAATAAATATCCTGGTATGGATATTGCTTTAACTCATTTTGATAAGTCTTATGATGTAGTTGAGACTATAGGAGTCGATTACTTGATTATTAGAAGTAGCTTTATTCATGAGGAAACTACTAGAGACACATATACTATTGAATTTGTAGAGTATTTATCTTCGGATGATAGGTTTGAAGAAGTTTACAATTATCCTGAAGGCTGTGAAGTGAAGGACCAGGAAACTAATTGTTTAGCTGTATTTAAAGTATTGTAGTGGAGAAAAGGAGATTTATAGATATTTAAAAAATTATTTAGTCTCTTTTAGCTTTCCATCTGTTTTTTGCTGCTTCTCCTCTGTCCATTTCTTTTATTTCTTTTGCTGATAGATAAGTTTCTCCTGCAGCAAGGAGTTCGTCTTCTTCATTTACCATTAATACTGGTTCACCGGGTCTTAGTTCGGGATCGATATCTGTAACGAATTTGTTGAATACTGTTTTTCCTTTTTCAACGAATTCAGATGCTTCTTCGTTCATTACTATTCTTCTTTTAGGGTATTTAGTTTCTCTATGTAGTTTTTTGGCTGCTTCGTGTAGTAGGAACATGTAGTCGCTTGCTCTTATCACTAAGTAGAGTTCTCCTCTTCTGATTAGTTTTCTTATTTTACCTGTTTTTGGTGATTTTTTTATTTCGACGTCTTTTGGAACTATATCTTTTCCTAGCCAGTATTTACTAGCCGTTTTTAATTTCTTTAAATCTTCTATATTTTTTCTTTTATCTTCTTTTATTTCTCTTCCTGTATGTGAATACGGGTAGAGTTCCATTAAGCTTAAAGGAACTTCTCCAAATTCAGGAGTATTTATTGTTTTCTCTTGTTCTTCTTTTATTTTTTTAGCTTTTTTAATTGCTCTCCTGTAGTCCGGTCTTTTTTTGCTGTATTCCGATACTACGAACATGTGTTTCTTTGATACTGGGTCTCTTTTTTCTATTGTTCTTGTATCGCTTGTTAGTTCATCCATTAGTTTTTTGAGTGATGGGTGGGATCTTGATTTTGTTTCAAGTAGTTCGTAGAGTGTTCCTTCTTTTATAGATTGTTTTATTTTATTTATTTCTTTGAAGGTAACGTGTAGATTATGTTTTGCTAGTTTTTTCTTGGTTTTTTCTTTTTCCAGATTTTGTGGATTATTCTCTGCCTTTGTGCATACCGGGCAATTACAGGGTAAATAATTAATTTCTTCAAGTTTCTTGGTTCCGGTAGATGTTAGGTATCTTCCTTCTTCAGCGTAAAGAGAGTAAGCTGCTGAGTCAAACATATCTGCACCCATTGCCACTAGGAAAGGCATCAGCATCGGGTGTCCTGCTCCAAAGAGATGTATTGGTCTGTTTTCAGGTATTTCTTCTTTTATTATTCTAAGCGGTTCCATTAGTTTTGAATATCTGTATTTCTCCATGGTCGGCACTATTGATCCTAGAGCATGGAGATCGAATTCTAGTTTTGATTGTTTTTTTACGCATTCTCTGAATATTTTGGGTTTTTTCCATCCTTGGAGTGGACCTACGTGTAGTGTTTCTTTGTTTTTTATGTATTCTTCGCTTTCTTTTGCTCTTTCTATAGTTTTTTTCACTGTTTTATGTATTTCTTTTTCTTTTTCGCTTTCTGTTGGGATGTCTAGCATTACTCCTATATCTGTGTTTATTTTTTCTTGAAATTCCAGTATTTCTCTGTTGTTTATTTCAAGGTTTCCGTATCTCATTAGTTGATAGGCTCCGGAATCCGTCATTATGGGTCCGTGGAAATCCAGGAAGTTATGTATCCCTTGTGTAATTACTTCGTGTAGGTGATCTTTCTTTAGAATATAGGCATTTGTGATTATTGCTTTTGATCCTGTTTCTTTTAGTTCTTGAGAATTTAGAGTTATTTTATTTGGGTTTACCACTGGCAGAATAGTTGGTGTTTCTATTTCTCCGTGTTTGGTTTTTAATTTACCGATTCTGCCTGCTAGGTCTTTTCTTTTTATTTCAAAATTTGACATGGTGGTTTCTCCTGTCTTTTTGTTATTTATAGAATTTTAGATAATTCAGGGTTTGTACTTTTCTCTGAGTTTCTCTATTGCTCTTTGTCTTGGTGATTTCTTCTTTTTTGTTCTTTCAAGATTTTCTTCCTCTTCTTTTTCTTTTTCCTTTGATTCTATATTTGCTAACCCTGGTGTTTCATCATCTGGCTTTTCTTCTCCTACTGCTTCTTTTCCAAAATTAGCGAAGTTTGCGATCCCTATCAATATTAGAACCAAGATTGAGAGGAAAAGTACTGTTAGGGAGATTAATCCTATGATGCTCCTGGCATTACCTCTTATTTCCTGTATAGGAGTAGATTCTTCTTTCATCTCTTCAATTTTTTCTCCCATTTCCTGTGCTTTTACAGAATTTCCTGCCGATTGATACCTCAACATTGCTTTCTCATAATTCTCTAGAGCCTCTGATGTTCTTCCTATTGCTTCATAAGAAATTGCTGCTTTTTCATGGCTTTCCGCTGCTAATCTATGGTTTCCTAGTACTTCTGCAACTTTACTTAGTTGTTCTGCTGATTTTTCGTAGGCTTCTTCTGCTTTTGATTCTTCTCCTACTCTTTCGTAACATCTAGCAGCGCTGAAGTATTTTTCTCCTGAAGAAAGATAATCAGGATATGGTTGAGTGGCTTCTTCTTTTGCATCTTCAATGTAGGCATCACATTGAGAAGAAGTGGGTGCTGCAAAGGCAAAGGAAGAAGCTATTGTGATCAGTAGTATTCCAAATGTTATGTAAACTATATTTTTGGTTGAGGATTTCATAGAGATCTCCTGTATTAATTTTGTATTTTATTTTATTTATTAGTTTCACGGTGGTTCGTGTTTTGAGATAGGGAGGATAGATTACTTCAGCTTCTTTTTTTACTTTTCGATTATTACCCTGGTTGGGAAAGGTATTTCAACATCTTCTTTTCTGAATTCCTCTACTATCTTTTCCCTGATATCCGATTTGGCTTTTATCCAGTTTATTTCCGATTGATTTATCCATGCTCTTCCCTCTAGATCTATAGAAGATCCTCCGAACCCTTTCACGATTACTTCTGGTTCTTTATCATCCGAGATTGGTTTTATAGATTTTAATGCATTCTTAAGAGTATTTGATGCTTTTTCAATATCTGAATCGTAGCTTACACCTATTTCAACTGAGATCCTTATTGTTTCGTTAGCAGTATAATTAGTAACAGGGTTATTTACGAGTTCTTTATTAGGAACAGTAACTACTTTATTATCAAAAGTATTTATTGAAGTTGTTCTCAATCCCATTTCTTTTACACTACCTATGAAACCGTTAAATTCTATTATATCACCGGTTTTAAACGGTGTGTCCAGAGCTATGAATATCCCTGAGAGCATATTCGAAACTAGATCCTGAGCTCCAAAACCAATAACTATACCTATGATACCTGCACCTGCTAGAGAAGTCATTAAAACACCTCTGACGCCCAATACAGATAATATAGCAAGAAAACCAAATAAATAAACTACTGAAATCATTAGCCTCATTAACACCGATCCTTCAGAAACATCTGCACCTTCTATTCTTTTATCTAAATTCTTTATAGAAGGTTTAAGAACTGCTATCGTGACCTTAATAGCATAAAAAATTAATAACATCCTGAAGACCGGGTTAGTATGTATTAACTTAAATCCAAGGATATAAAATGCAGAAAAAAGAAGTAAAACATAAATAGTCCATCTTAGTATATTTGAAAACTGTTTTTTAGATTCTTTGGAGAAATCAATACGTAAAACCTTTCTTATAGGTTTGTTGAGCCAATAAGGTACTTTAGGAGATATATAAAGGGCCAATATACCTGCCAAAGCCAGGAATAAAAGACTTACAGCATTCGAGATTGTGAAAATCCCCTCTATCGATCCGGCAGTGAACCCTCTTAGCAAGACCTCTCTAATAGACATATTGAAATTGTTATCACACAAATATTAAATAGTTATCCGAGTAAAAAATACAAAGAACGGAAAAAGCGAACCGATCTAAAACAGAACAAACTGAACAAACATATGAACTTCAAAACTGGAAAGAAAAGAGTAGATAATATTAATACCCTCAAAACAAGAGAGGTTTCAAAAAGGTGGTTAAATGGAAGAAGTAAAAGGAATGATAGAAGAAGTCACAAAAGAAATAGAAGACGTAATGGACGACCGAGATGTCCCGAGAAACGTGAGGGAAAAGTTAGAAAAAGCAAAGAAGATGATAGAAGAAGAAAAGGAAAAGAAAGAAGAATGTCAGGAAGAGGAAGAAAAAGAAGAGGAAGAATGTTCACAGAACCTGGATCTTACCAGAGCAATCTACCTGATGAACGAAGCATCGGAAGACATAAATATACCTTTCCATACACGCACGGATATAATGAACATAACTTCGAAACTAGAAGAAATCAAAGAAAACGTGAAGTAAATGGATTTAAAAGCAGTATAACAGAAACCCGTGGTAGCATAGGGGCAATGCGGTCGCCTGTAGTACGTTAACCAAAGCTATTCATAGCTTTGGCGCGGCCGCAGGAAAGCGACAGACCGCAGGTTCGAATCCTGCCCACGGGATTTTAATCATTAAAAAAGGATAAAAATGGATTTAGAAGAAAAGATAGAGCTGATCAAAAGAGGAACAGAAGAAGTAGTGACTGAGGAAGAACTAGAGAAAATTCTTAGAGAAAAAGAAAACCCTACCGTATACTGCGGATACGAGATAAGTGGCCCAGTACACCTCGGGACAATGACTACTTTAGTAAAACTAAGAGACTATCAAAAAGCAGGAATAGATATAAAAATGCTTCTCGCCGATATCCATACTCATCTAAACCTTAAAGGAGATAAAGAATGGATAGAAAAAATGGCTAAATACTGGGAAGAAACATTCAAAGCATTTGGACTAACAGAAGTAGAATATATACTCGGATCCAGCTACCAGACAAAAGACAAATACGTGAAAGAACTACTGGAGCTCTCCACAAGAGTAACTATAAATAGAGGAGAAAGAAGCATGAGACAGATATCAAGAGGAGGAGAAACTAAAGAAATATCACAACTCATATACCCGCTTATGCAAGCGCTTGACATACCTCACCTAGGAGCAGATCTTGCACACGGAGGTATAGATCAAAGAAAAGTACACATGCTTGCAAGAGACCACTTACCTGATATAGGGTACGAATCACCAACTTCAATACATAACCCGATGCTAATCTCTCTCCAAGGTCCTGAAACGAAGATGAGTTCAAGCAAACCAAAAACAACCTTCCCTCTACATGCGGATCCTGAAACGATTAAGGACAGGATAAACCAAGCCTACTGTCCACAAGGAGAAACGGAAGGAAACCCAATAATAGAAATACTTAAAATAGCAGTAATGCCAATGCAGGGAGAACTGAAGATAGAGAGACCTGAAAAATACGGAGGGAACGTCACCTATAAAGAAATAGAAAATATAAAAGAAGATTTCGAATCAGAAAATCTTCATCCAGCCGACCTGAAAAAAGCAACTGGAAAAGCAGTTGTTGAAATGCTGAAACCAATAAGAAAACACTTTGAAGAAAATCCAGAGTATCTAGAACCTTTAGAAAAACTATAAAAGTAAAAAAAGACATAATTAAATGAGGAAAAAATGTCATTCAGAATAGACCAGCTTCATAGAGTTCTTTACAAACCTAGATCGGCCTTCGAAGAAATAAGGCCAGAAGTCAAACCTATCCACGGAGTTCTATTGGCAATAGTCCTGATTTCGATGGGAACCCTTATCTCCTTCGGCTCCACAGGAGACATCCAGGATATGATGGAGGATGCTGCGGAAAGAGGAGAACTCCCTGAAGAAATACTACAGGAAACAGGAATGGAAGAAAACATGGTTTTTCAAGCTGGTAATATAGCTCTCGCCATCATCTCAGGAGTGTTGATATTCTTTGTAAGCGTGGTCATAGCAGGATGGATAGCTTCAGCATGGGATAAAAAAGAGTTTGATATAGATAAAAATATAGGTTTGCTGGGATATAGCACGATTTTAGATCTAATCACAACCTTAATACTATTTATAGTGATCTTATTGGTAGCCGGGTCTGGATTAACAGGAATTTTAGCTATAGTTGTTATAGGATTGCTATTCTTTATCTGGGAACTTTGGATAAAGGGAACAGGTATAGCAGTGGCTAACGAGGTTAGCACGGTTAAAGGAATGTTCTGCTGGTTGATAGCAACGATTATACTTGGATTGATAACAGGATTTCTAGCAATGGGTTTTGTCTAAAAATAAAGCATATAATTCATTTATTCTTCGAATACTTCTCCATTAAATCTCAACACTTCCACTTCGGAGTTCTTCCAAGAATCTCTAGAGAGTCTTGCTTTCATACAGGTATTTTCCAGGAATTCTTTTAATTTCCACTTGTTCTTTACAGGTACTTGAGGGAGTAGAAGACCTTGATGGTTTTTATAGCGAATTATTAATCCATGTTTACCTATTTTTATTCTTTCTTCAGCTTCTTCGAGATTGCTAGGGTTTATTTTTTCCGGTTTATCCAATACAGTTAATTCCAGTTTCAAATTGTTTAATTCATCTTCAGAAACAGGGATGAATCTAGGGTCTTTAGTAGCTGAAGCAGAGGCATCTATAATGCCTTCTAGAAGAGTTTGTTCGGGATAAGGTTTTCCTATACATCCTCTAAGTCTCCCTGATTCTGTTTTTATAGTTACGAATACTCCTTTTTGTTTCTTTAATTCCTCCTCTATATCCTTTTCAACGCAGTCTAGAGCTTCTTTTTGAGTTATTGTTTCTTCTTTTTTAATGAATTTTTCCATATTCTCTCTAGCTATCTTTATCAGTTCTTTTCCTTTTTCTTCAATAATCATTTTGATCAGCTTTATTTTTTATCTCTTTCTGTTACTTCTCTTTTTATTGATTTTTTTCTCTATTCTCCCGGATTCTTCTATCTTATAATTTCCTTTTTTCTTCCAGAAGTTTTTTACAGATTCTTTTTCCTTAGAAACACCATATATCCTTTCCACACCTAGTTCTTTTGCTACTTCATCGATCTTCTTTGCCATTTGGGAACCTATTCCTTCTCCTCTTTTTTCTTGATTCACGAAGATATTGTCAACCCTCATTCTTTTTTTAGATTTCTCTGGAACCATATCTACATATCCTACTGGTTTTCCTTCTTTGTTTTTAGCTATTAATCTTACTTCGTTCTCTTTTACTTTACCACTAGTTACTCCTATGGTTCTTTCAAGTTTTTTCTTCTTTTCTTCAGATATTTTATCTGGATCTATCTTTTCGAATTTAAGTTCAGACATTTTAAACAGTTTTTCCTAGTTTTTGCTTTACTTTTTATCACTGTATATAATACTGGAAAGAGCAATAAAAAGGTTTAGTCAAGGATAAAACAACATTTTATTCCACCGAAACAACAATTAAACTAGGGAAGAGAAAGATATTCATCTGAGATAAAAACAATCGAAGAGCATTTTTTTATAAATAAAAACTAAATAAAAGATTAAAAAGATATAAAGAGGATAAATGAATGGAAAAGGTTCAAAAAGCTGTTAAAAGGATTAAAGAGAAAGGTTACTTGGTTTCAGCAGAGACTATAGAAGAATTAAAAGAAAAAGAAGAACCATTGAAGATAGTGGAAAAAATAGAAGAATCAACATCAGAATCAAAAGCAATAATAGAGCCAGAAGACCTGGAGAGAAAAGAAGAAACAGAGAAAAAAGAAGTAAAGACAAAAGGATCTCTTGAACATATAGAAGCAAAACAGCACGATGCAGACATAGAGATAATCAATAAAGACCTATCAAAAGAATCAACATCAAAAGGAGAAGTAGAAGACTTCGTGGCGAACTTCTGTAACAGACACGAAAAAATACATAGAATACTTAGAAGTCGAGGAGAAAACTCCGCAGTAGACATAGAACAGGCCAAACAGAAAGAGAATAAAATGAAAGTAATCGGTTTGGTCACTGAAAAGAAGACAACTAAAAATGGACACATATTTATGAAAATAGAGGATCCAACAGGACTGATGAAAGCCTTAGTACCAAATAACAAGAAAGAAACCATAAAACAAACCGAAGACTTAGTGAACGACGAAGTAGTAGCCCTCGAGGGACACATGGGAAACAACAACCTATTCATAATAGAAAATATACACTACCCTGACATACCTGTAAAGGAACAAAGAACAACAGAAGAAGACATAGCCATCGTAACCACCTCAGATATACACGTTGGAAGCAATTACTTCCTCAAAGAAAATTTTAAGTCTTTCATAGACTGGTTAAAAGGAGATAAAGGGAACAAAAGACAGAGAAAACTTGCAGAAAAAGTAAAATACGTCACAATGGCAGGAGACCTAGTAGACGGAGTAGGGATATACCCAGAACAGGAAAACGAACTGGAACTAGCGGACATTCATGAACAGTACAAACAATTTAAAAAATACATAGAAGAGATACCAAGCCACATCCACGTGATAATAGGACCTGGAAACCACGACGCAGTAAACAAAGCGGACCCACAGCCAAGGATAGCTCCAGAAATAATAGAAGAACTAGATGAACTTCCAAACGTCATAATGGTAGGAAGCCCCGCAATGTTAAAATTAAACGGATTAAAATACCTAATGTACCACGGCACATCATTCGATGACATAATACCACAGATAAAATCAGCTAGCTACGAAAACATAAAAGGAGTGATGAAAAAAACACTCAAATCAAGGCACCTACATCCAATATACGGTGAAAAACCAATAACACCGGAAAGAGAAGACCACCTGGTAATAGAAGAAGTTCCCGACATATACCACACAGGACACGTTCACAAAAACGGATACGACAAATACAGAGGAACAATATGCGTCAACTCAGGCACCTGGCAAGAAATGACACCCTTCCAAAGAAAAATAGGCCATAAACCAACCCCAGGAAAACTACCCGTAATAGAAACAAAAAAAGGAAAAATAAACGTTCTAAGATTCGATAAAGGACTGAACAAAGAAGGCGTAAAAAACAAAGGAGGATAGCAAAAAATGGAGAGATACTACAAAAAAATACAAGAAGAAACTGACAAAGCCTATAAAATAGCTAACAAAGCCAGAGAAAAAAATCTAGATCCAAAAAACGAAGTAGAAATACCTCAAGCAAAGGACATGGCTGCAAGAGTCGAAGGAATAGTCGGACCTGAAGACATAGCAGAAAGAATAAGAGAATTACAGAAAAAAGACAGATCAAGAGAAGAAATAGAATTTCAAATAATAGAAGACATAGTAGAAGGAAAATACGGAGAATACGATTCAAAAACAGAAAAAGTAGAGCAGGCTGTAAGAACCGCATTAACGATAGAAACAGAAGGAATCACAATAGCAGGAACAGAAGGAATAAGTGGATTCGAAACAAAACAGAACAAAGACGGTTCAGAATACATAGCAGTGAAATACGCCGGACCAATAAGAGCAGCAGGAGGAACATCAGCTGCAAAATCAGTGATATTCACGGACTACGCCCGAAAAAAACTAGGAATAGGCGAATACAAATCCACCAAAAAACAAATAGAAAGATACGCAGAAGAAGTAGAAACATACCATCAAGAAGCAACAAACCTACAGTACCACCCAGAGGAAGAAGAAGTAAAAGAAATTGCAGAAAACTGTCCAGTATGCGTTGACGGAGGACCAACAGAAAACATAGAAGTAAAAGCCAACAAAAACGTAGAAGGAGTAGACACAAACAGATTAAGAGGAGGAATGTGCTTAGTAATGGCAGAAGGAATAGCCCAGAAAAAAAAGAAAGTTTTAAAAACCACTCAAGAACATGATTTAGAATGGGAATGGCTTGAAAGCATAATAGAAGTAAAGAAAAAAGATACAGAAGGAAAAGAAAAAACAAAAGAAAAAAAAGAAATCACACCCAACAAAAAATTTATGGGAAACGTAGTAGGAGGAAGACCAGTATTCAGCTATCCGATGAGAGAAGGAGGATTCAGATTAAGATACGGAAAAAGCAGAAGCAGCGGAATAGCAGCTCAAAGCATACACCCAGCATCATTCGTAGTTCTAGATGACTTCATAGCACTAGGAACACAGATAAAAACAGAAAGACCGGGCAAAGCAGCTTCAATAACTCCCTGCGATGAAATAGAACCACCGATAGTAAAACTGAGAAACGGAGACGTGCAAAAAGTAAACTCCGTAAAAGAAGCTAAAAAAATAAAACACGAAATAGAAGAAATATTATTCCTAGGAGACATATTAGCAACATTTGGAGACTTCCTAGACAACAACCACATGCTAGTGCCCTCAGGAATATGCGAAGAATGGTGGAAAAAAATACTAGAAAAGAAAAAAGAAGAAAAAGAAGAAATAGATTTAGATGTAGAAAAAGAGATAGAAAGACCAGAAAAAACAGATCCGAAAAAAGCCTTAGAAATATCAAAGAAATACCAAGTACCAATGCATCCAAAATACACCTACCACTACGGAGACCTGAATTTAGAAGAAACGATGGAACTATGGAAATGGCTAGAAAAACACGGTGATTACGGAGAGTACAAATCTCTAAAAGGAGAAAAAGTTCTCTACCTAACTGTGAATAACCTTGATAAGAAAAGACTTCTTGAAAAGATATGCATACCTCATAAAAAAGAGGAAAATACAATAAAGATAAAACACGGAGAAATACTGGCCGAAACACTAGGATTAAACAAAGAAAAAGACATAAATAAACTTACAAGAGAATCAGAAAACACATTAGAACTAATAAATAAACTAAGCAGCTTCCCAGTATACGAAAAAGCACCAGTATACGTGGGAACAAGAATGGGAAGACCAGAAAAATCCAAACCAAGAGAAATGTCACCAGCACCACATGGATTAATCCCAGTAAGCGAAGCAGGAGGCAAAGAAAGACTAGTAAACAAAGCAGCAGATCAAAAAACAGTTAAAATAGAGAAAGCATTACTATTCTGTCCGGAATGCAAAGAAGAATTATTCAGATACCAATGCCCAGAATGCGAAGAAACTGCCGAGCTAATGAGAAAATGTAGAAAATGCGGAAGACTACAAAAAGAAGAAAAATGCGAAAGCTGCGGAGGAGACACAACCACCTATCACGAAAAAACCGTGAACATGAGAAAAGAATACAAAAGAGCAAAAGAAATGATAAAAAGAGCCGGAGAAAAAGAAAACAGAACAATCAAATCAACTTCAAACGAACAAATATCCATCCCAGAAAAAATAAAAGGAGTAAAAGGAACCAACAACCAACATCATTTATTTGAACCTATAGAAAAAGCCTTAATAAGAGCAAAACACGGAATATCCGTATTTATGGACGGAACAATAAGATACGACGCATTAGACCTACCGATAACTCATTTCAAACCAAAAGAAATAGGAGTAAGTGTTGAAAAACTCAAAGAACTCGGATACAAAAGAGACTACAAAAACAACAAACTAAAGAAAGAAGATCAAATACTAGAATTAAAACCAAACGATATCCTTATACCTCAAAACTCGATAAAATACATGATGAACGTAGCTAACTTTATAGACGAAACACTAGAGAAATATTACGGCATGGAACCATACTATGAAATAGAGAAAAAAGAAGACCTCATAGGAAAACTCGCCATAGGACTAGCACCACATACCTCAGCAGGAGTAATAGCTAGGATAATAGGATTCAATCGAGCAAAAGCAGGATACGCTCATCCTTACTTCCATTGCGCGAAAAGAAGAAATTGTGACGGAGACGAAGATTCTTTCATGCTCCTTATGGATGCATTACTAAATTTCTCTAGAGAATACCTCCCAGATAGGCCCGGAGGTTCAGAAGATGCCCCCCTAGTCCTTTCAACTTGTATTGATCCTTCAGAGATAGACGATGAAGTTCATGCAATGGAAACAGTTAATGAATTCCCGCTTGAGTTCTACGAAGCAACACAAGAAATGAAGAACCCAAGAGAAGTAGATATAGACATAGTTGAAGATAAACTAGGTACAGATCAAGAGTTCGAGGGACAAGGATTTACTCACGATACTGAAAATTTCGATGTAGGCCCAAGGAGATCTCAATATACAAAGATGAAAGCGATGGAAGAAAAAGTAGAAAAACAAATGGAACTCGGAAAGAGAATAAGAGCCGTGGACGAAAAAGATATGGCTAAAAAATTAATCAATCTTCACTTCATGAAAGATATATACGGAAACCTGAGAGCTTTCGGTCAACAAACATTCAGGTGCGTGGACTGCAATAAAAAATTCAGAAGAGCACCATTAATAGGGAAATGCACAGATTGCGGAGGAAAAATACTTCTCACAGTACATCAAAAAGGAATAGAGAAATATTTATCCATATCAAAGAGAATAGCGGATAAATACGATGCATCCGACTACATAAAACAAAGACTAGAACTAGTGAAACAAGATCTAGAGCAAATATTTGAAACAAAGAAATCAAAACAACAATCGCTAGCAGATTTCTAAGAGTTAAAGTAATACAATTATCAAAATAAGCAATATCAATAGTATTAAAGTGTATCTTCCTGCTTTAGTCTTAAATAACCAGCTTAAAGCTCCTGAACCGCCTCTTTCTTCTTCTCCACTTTTAACTGCAGAACCCATTCCACCTGCAGCTGTCTTTGCAGCTTTTTTACCTACTTCTCCCCATCCACTCGGTGACTTCAGTTTTGTGAATGTATCTTTAGAAACTTCGACCCATCCTTTTTCTCTTTCAGGAACCTGTTCAACATTCATTGGATGTCCTGATACCCCGTCAACGTAGAGTTTGTGAACTCCTCCTTCAGGTATTCTGACAAATATGGTCCAAACAGGCCAGTAAACCAATCTGAAAGCCGAAGTAGCTACATCATCTTTTGAAACATTATATTGACTAGCTATTTTTATTTCACAGGTTTCTTTAAGCTCATCTTCAGATACAGCTGGAGTATTAACATTGTAATCATCGTAGTCTATCTCCAGTTCTTTGTTGAAATCAATAGGTTGGTTATCCATTATCTGTGTTACAATAGGTTCTATCTCAGCTTCTATAGCATTAAGAGCAGTCTTACCTGAAAAACCCTGTGAAACCGTTTCTCCACGCATCTCTTGTTCAACTAGAATATCGTAGTTAAAAATATAGTAAGGAATAAAATCAAGCTCTACACTGGAAGGATCAAAATCTTTCCAGTGCTTCTCTTCCAATATATTTTCGAGTATATCCATCACGTCGCTTGACTTGATGGATAGGGACGCTGCAGGGCTATCTAGTTTAACCATTTATTTAACTTCCTCTTGTTGAACCAGTTTGACCTGGTTTTAACATCTCTTCAAATCTATCGGCAGACATTGAAGAGAGATTCATTCTCTCCAGTTTAGACTGCTTTATCCTGCTATCCAAAGTACTTTACAGTCCTTCAGTTAATTTATCTTTCTATCTTGGTTCCTGAGGGTGTTGCTAGAACCTTATCTTCGGATAATCTGGCTATGTCACCGTTTAGGTCGCTAACGGTTCCTTTTAACTGGGATATAGATTGTCTTAATTTCACTTTATTCTTTCTGTACATCGGCCCTATATTCAGTAGCACTAGATTACCTTCTCTCAGTTCACTAGCAACTACATCTAGATCCGAAGAGTTCTCTAGAGTGCTTACTTTTACCCAGGTGTCTGCTTCTTCCTGCATTAGATCTCCTTCTTCTAGTCCTAACTGATTGAGGATCTCCTCAACGTCTTCACTCTCTTCATTTTTATTTACTTTTAGTTTGTCCATGAAACCAGCCATGTTGTGTTACCTCCTATATTATTATGTTACCTCTAATTTTATATTTTACCGTGTTCATAACTCATATTGCTGATTGTCAGTAAATATTATGGTACTCTACATATTTTAAGGTAAAGGGTTGAAAGGCATAAAGACCAGGGAAAAACTTGAGAGTGAGCTAAATGAAAGATATTTTCGAACAGGAACTTAACAAGGATACCGTCTTCAAGGACCGAGATGTTTTATCAGCACATTATATTCCTGATGAATTACCGCATAGGGAAGAAGAAATCGAAAAAATAATGAAGACTCTTGCTCCTTCTTTATCCAACAAGAAATCCAAAAATCTTTTTCTGTACGGTAAAACAGGTACAGGTAAAACAAGTGCAGCTAAACATGTCATAGGTAAACTTGAGCAAGTTAAGGATAAGTACGAGGTTGAAGTGGATCCAGTGTACATAAACTGCAGAGTGCAGGATACCAAGTACCAGGTTATATTGAAGATGGTTGAGTACTGCTATCCCGACCAGGAATTTATAGGATACGCTTTCGCTCATCTGTACGATAAAGTGGTCGATTACATCGAAGAAAAAGGAACCAACTTTATAGTTATGCTTGATGAGGTAGATAAGAACAAATCCCTAGATGATTTGATATATACTTTAACTAGAACCAATGATGAGATAGAGGAAGGTCAATTAATCATAGTGGGGATTACTAACGAAGTTAATTTCAAAGAAGATCTGGATCCAAGAAGCAGATCAACTCTTTGTGAAGAAGAAACAGTTTTCTCCCCTTACGATGCAGAAGAATTGAAAGAAATACTAGAACAGAGAGTGGAGAAAGGATTTAAAGAAGATAAAATCGATCAATCAGCAATTAACTTAGCTTCAGCTACAGCTGCACAGGAATCAGGTGATGCTAGAAGAGCTCTTATGCTAATACAGAAATCCGGAGAGATAGCAGACGAAAAAGGAGATGAAAAAGTAACTGATGAGCATGTTAAAAAAGCCAGAGAAAGAGTAGAAGAAGAAATTGTCTATGAGACAATTGAAACCCTCCCTGAACATCAAAAGATTCTTCTTTATGCTATAGCTCAATTAACGGAAGAAGGAGGCCATTATAAGAAGCTAGACGGTACTGATGATGAAAAAACATTGATGTCTGGAGAGGTTTACAGCAGATACGAGTCCCTATGTGAAAATAGAGGGAAGGATCCGAAGAGCGCAAGATGGTGCAGAGAATACATCGATGACCTAGACATGCTCGGTCTCGTAACGACCAACATATCAGGAAAAGGAGTCAGGGGAAATACAACCCTTATTAAGCTTGCTTATCCTGCAGATAAGGTTAAAAAAGTTATAGAAGAAAGATTTAGTTCTTGAAGAACTAGTTTTAATAGTCGCTTATTGTTTTTTGTGCTGGAGCATTAGTTTTCTGGCTTGAAGATATTTCATTGTATTCCTCTTCCACATCTTGACCTAGTCTTTCTTTTATATTTTTAGCTGTTTTAGGTCCTAGTAAGTTCGCTAGTTTAGGGTATTCTGTCTCTTTGATATCTGATGGTTTCTTTATGTTTTTTTGGTGTAGTTTTCGTGCTCTTACTCTTCCTATTCCTTTTATATCTGTTAGAGGTATTAGTTCTTTTCTTATTCCGTGTTTCATTCTTTTTTGTATTTTTAAAAGTGGTTTTAGTTTTTCTGTTTTTCCGGTTAGTTTTGCTAGTTCTTGTGCTGAGTACAGTATCCAGTCTCCGTTTTTTAGGTATCTTCTGAGTATTCCTGGAGGTACTCCGTATCTTTCCATTATTTTTTCTTCTTCTGTTTCGTTTATCCAGTCTTTGAGCATCTTTGTGAGTTTGTACTTGTTCGGGAAGTTTACGCTTAGGTCGAATCCCTGGAGGTTTTTTGGTATCTTGTCTTGTTTTTGTCTTGCTTCTGACCATAGTTCTGCTTCTTCGTTTTTCTTGACTTTTAAGTATGGTCTCATTTCTTCTGTGTCCGCTATTGTGAATAGGTATCCTGTTTCGCTTATTTCTTCATTTTTTAATGCTTTGTTTATTCTGTGTGCTGATAGTGGATCTATGTATAGTTGTGATACTCTTTTTCCCAGTGCTGTAGGTATGAGTTTTTTCTCTTTGTTTTCTTTTTCTATTTTTATTTGTTCCCAGTTTTCCAGATCCTTTGTAACGTTTTCCAGGATGTTTTTCAGTTGTTCTGTGGTTCCGTAGGTCTTTCCGTAGTAGGTATTTGAGAAGAAGTTTTCAAGATCTTTTTGTGTGTGGCAGAAACCGGTTATTGTTGATAGTACGTGTTCTCTTAACACAGGTTCTGATCCTAGTTTTGATTCTACGGGCTCTAGATCTCCTTCTATGTATTTTTCAGTGAATTTTTGTATTTCCTCTTCCTTTCTAGTTATTATTATTGATTCTCCGTAGTTGTCGAATTGTGGTCTGCCTGCTCTCCCTGCTCTTTGTTTGTATCTGTTTGTTGAGATTAGTTGTGAACCTTTTCCTGTGTACATGTACATTGAGTTCATTATTACTCTTTTCGTAGGTAGGTTTATACCTGCTGCCAGGGTTGGTGTTGCGACTATTACTTTTATCAGGCCTTTTTCAAAGGCTTCTTCAACTGTGTTTCTTTGTTTTCTTACTAGTCCTGCGTGGTGGAATGCTGCGCCTTTTTTTACTGTTTCTGATAGTTTTTTACATTGTTCTGTTGGTCTTGATAGTGAGTTTTTTATTTTTTCTGCTTTTTTGTTTAGTTCTTGTTTTTTTCTTGGTGTATAGTTTTTTATTTTTTCGTTTGTAAGTTTTGATATTTTCTTGGAGTTTGTTTGTGTGTTTTTTCTGGTGTTGGCGAATACTATGGCTTGTTCGTCTTTTTCAAGTGTTTCCCGGATGATTGAGTTTAGTGGTCTTTTATTTTTTCGTATTTTTCTGTTTTCTTTTTGTTTGAAGATTATTTCTCCATCGTGGTATATTCCTTCGTATAGTGGTACTGGTCTGTGGTCGGATTTTATTGTTTTGGCATTTATCCAGTTCGCTATTTCTTCTGTGTTCGGCATTGTTGCTGATAGAGCTATTACTTGTATTTCTGGTTTAAGGTGTTTTATTCTGGATATCAGTACTTCTAGTGTTGGTCCTCTGTCGCTGTCTACGTTTTGTATTTCGTCCACTATGAGTAGGTCAAGATCTTTCAGCCATTCCGGGTTGTGTCTCATTAGTGAGTCTGCTTTTTCGTAGCTTGAGATTATGAGGTTGTTTTCTCCTAGTTTTTTGTCTTTTGAGTCGTAGTCACCTATGGATAGTGCTGTTTTCATTCCTAGTGATCTGTATTTTTCCTTGAAGTTATTATATTGTTCCGTGGCTAGTGCTCTTAAGGGACATATGTACAGTGCTTTTCTTCCGTCATTTATGGTTGTTTTTGAGGCTATTAGTTCTGCTAGTAGTGTTTTTCCTGATCCTGTTGGTGCGGATACTACGTAGGATTCTTTTTCTTTGTTCAGTAGTCCTTTTTCTACGGCTTTTTTTTGTAGTGGGTTTAGTTCTGTTATTCCTTTTTGTTTGAGTGTTTCTGTTATTCCTCTTGGTAGGTCGTATTTTTCTGTGGCTTTCTCTATTTCCATGTGTATATTTTTCTTTTCGAGGTTTATTTCTCTCTGGGTAGATTAGAATTAGGTTTTTGATATCTATTTTTATTCTTCTCTTATATCTTCTAGTATTTCTTTTACTTTTCCTGGTTTCATTCCTTGTGTTTTTGCTTCTTTTTTGATTTGTTTTTCTATTTTTTCTTCTGAGAGTCCTCTGTTTCTTAGTAGTTGTACTAGTTCTTTCAATGCTTTTTCTGCGTTTATTTCGGGTTCGTATTTTTCTCTTTTTTCCGGTTTTTCTTTTGTTTTTTCCGTTTTTTCATGGGTTCCTGATTTGAATTCTTTTTCTTCTTCTTCTGGTTCTGGTTCTGGTTCTTCTGGTTTTATTTTTCCTCCTGCTTTTTTGATTAGTTGTTTTGCTCTGTATTCTTGGAATTTTTTGTCTCCTGTTTTTATTTGTTTTTTGATGTTTTCTTTTATTTCTGGTGCTTTTTTACCTTGTTTTAGTTGTTTTTTTATTTTTTGTATTCTTTTTTGTCTTTTTTCTTGGAATTTTATTATTCCTTTTGCTGTGTTTTTGTTGAATCCGTGTTTTTCTATTAGTTTTTGTTTGATTTTTTCTTTGTCTTCTTCCATTTCTTTTTTCATTGTTTTTACTTTGTCTGCATATTTGTCTTTTGTTTCTGTGTAGAGTTTGTTTGCTTTGAAGTTGGTTAGTCCTGTTAGCCATGCTCTTTTTCCTGGCATGCTTGGTGGGTAGAAGCTGAGTGCTTTTTTGGTTGCTTTTTCTATGATTTCTTTTGCTTGTTTTTCTTGTTTTTTCTTGAGGAATGGTTGTTTTTCTGTTAGTTCTTTTATTTCTTCTCTTATTGATTTTTGTTTGCTTTTTATGTCTCCTTGTCTGGAGTTTAGTTTTTCCGAGTCGTGTGTTTTTGCGTATGCTCTGTATGCGTTGTCCATTTTTATGAATGTTTCTTTTAGTTTTCCTATCTTGTCTTTGAATTTTTTTATGTATCTGTATCTTTTGAAGTAGTACCATGATCCTACTATTGCAGCTATTATTCCTGCTATTATCCCTGCTATAGCTACAGGTGTAGCTATCAACCATTCTGTAGTTGTTGGGCTCCATTTATATGTTACTCCTGTTTTTGATGCTGTTTCTGCTTCTACTCCTGCAGTTTCTCCTGCCACGGTTACTGTTAATGTTTGTTCGTCCCTTCCTAGATCTATTTCTTCGGACTCCCATACGCCTATTTCTGGGTTGTAGGTTAATGAATAATCTTGTTCTCCTATTTCCAAGTGGTATTCTCCTGTTCTTACTGGATCTCCGTTGGGGTAGAGTATTTCGGCAGTTATTTTTTCATTTTTTTCTATTCCTCTTTCTTCTAGTTTCTCTTCATCCAGGTTTATTACTGGTGCTTCCAGATCCAGTGTTCTTTCATCAGAATAAATTGCTTCTCCGTGTTCTATTGTGAAGTCTAAGAGATATTCTTCTCCAACTTCTTCGTCTTCCGGTATCTTGTAGTTTATCTCGTAGTGGTCATCTGCAGCTACTTCCATTTCTTTATTGTTCACTGTTATTTTTGGCTCTGTTAATATTTCTCCGTCTGGACCTTCTACGTATCCTCTGATTGTAAGGTTTTGTCCTGGAGATGCTGCTCTTGGGTGGGGACGGGTTAGTTCAGCGAATGTTAATCTATCTCCCGGTCCTTCTACCATTTTTTCTGCTTTTCCTGAGTTTTCATGTTCGTCTTCTGCTTCTACTGTTGCTATGAATTCGTATTCATCGCTTCCTATCCTATGACTTTGTTCTGATTCGTAAACTCCATCTTCTGGAGTTTGTTTGAAAGTTAGATGTGTTTTGTCTGTTTCGTTTTCTCCTTCTTCCCATATTTCCAGTGTTCCTTCTATTTCTCCTTCTTCGTCCAGTTCCTTTACTTTTGTTCCGTCTGGATATGTTACTTCTGCTCTTATGACTATGTCTTCTCCTAGTTTATCTCTGTCTTCTAGTGTTTCGTATTTTTCTCCAGTTTCTTCGTCGTGGTAACTGATATCTAAGTCTAGTTCTACTGGTTCTAAAGTTACATAAATTTCTTCTTCTGCAATTACTTTTGTTCCTCTGGCTTCTCCTTCCGCTTCTATTATATATTGTTTTGTTCTGGGTGATTGGTACGTTGTTTCATGGGTTGTTTCCCAGGTGTGTCCTCCGTCTGTAGTTGTAAAGTCTATTGATGGGTCTTCTTCAGGTCTTAGTTTTGCTTCGTCAGCGTCAAAGGGTTCTCCGTCCATCCATGTTTCTATTTCGAATTGTATTTCTTCTCCTCTTGTGTAGTTCTGTTCGGTATCTGGCTCTATTATTTCGATGTCTATATCAGGTTCTGATAGTACTGTTACTGTTTTTGAATCGCTTACTGATTTACCTGCTGCTTCTGCTGTGAATTGAAGTGTTTGTTCACCTGTGTCTCCTGGACTGCAAGATCCTTCGAATCTTCCATCTCCTTCAAAATCAAGTGTAGTGAAGCATCCTGATATTCCTGATACATCTAGAGTTCCTCCTTTCACTTCTTCTCCTTCTGAATCGTATACATCTGCTCTTAAAGGTATTTCTCCTCCTACAATGAACTTTTCTCCTTCGTCCGGTCTTCTTATATCAATATCTTCTGCAGGTGTATCTGT
>CAZOFO010000002.1:0-88679 GCA_964579265.1 Microcaldota archaeon | reverse complement strand
CATGGACAGACGAAACAGAGAACTTCGAACTATCCACGCTAGAACACAACTTCACCGGAGAACCATCCAACATAACAGACTCACTAACACCAACAGGAGGCAATCACACGTACTCAGAAGTGCTTGGAGCAGGAACATACTACGTCAAGTACTACGGAGAAGACGAAGCAGAACTAACAAACCAGACCGAGAAAAAAGAATTCACAATAAACAAAGCAGACGCAGGATTAAACATAGACATATCACCAAGCAGCACTGTTACCTACGGAACAAAAACAACAGCAGAAGGAACAGGATGTCCAGAACAGCTAACATGTACATTAGAAAAGGACGGAACACAAGTACAAGACCCTCACACAGACACACTTGCAGCAGGGAACTACCAATACAACTACTCAACAGAAGGAAATGAAAACTATACATCTGAACAAGTAACAGATTCACTGGAAGTTCAAAAAGCAGAGCCAAGCATGGAATCCTCACTAACAACCTCAATAACCTACGGAACAGCAAGCGACTACACAGCTCAAGCAGATAACACAGGAGACAGCGACATAACCTACACACTAACAAGAAACGGAGAACAAATAGACCAAGGAGAAAGCGTATCAGACAATGAAGTACTATCAGCCGGAAACCACGAATACAAATACTCAGCTACAGAAGGAGAAAACTACACTTCTAAAGAAATAACAGACACCTTAGAAGTTCAAAAAGCAGAACCTGGATTAAAACTTACAATAGATCCAGACACAGAAGTAGAACAAGGTACAGAGACAACAGCAGAAGGAACAAGCTGCCCAGGACAACTAGACTGTACATTAGAAAAAGATGGAGAAATAAAAAATAACCCTCATAAAGCTACATTAGATATAGGGACCTACGAATACAGCTATTCAACAGGAGGAAACGAAAATTACACTTCAGAAGAAATAACAAAAACACTAGAAGTGACAATACCCTACACAGAGATCAACACATGCAACGAACTTCAAGATATAGAAGGATCAGGGTATTACAAACTAGGAAACGACATAGACTGTAGCGGAATCAATAACTTCAAACCAATAATAGCTAATGATAGAGACCCATTCTACTTAGACGGACAAGGATACGTAATAGAAAACGTGCACATAGACAGACCCGATGAGGACTACGTTGGAGTATTCGGACACCTAAAATACGATGACGATGAACACCATGACGATATAACCGTAGAGAACCTAGGAGTAGAAAACGTAGACATAACAGGAAAAAACTACGTAGGCGGATTAGTAGGAAGACAATCCTACCAAGCAAAACTGAAAAATACTTACGCCACAGGAACAGTAGAAGGAAACAGAGACGTAGGCGGACTATCAGGACACAAATACGACGACATAATAGACAGCTGGGCATCAGCAGACGTAACAGGAAACACTAGAGTAGGCTGTGTAGTAGGATGGGACAGACAGATGAAATCAGACTACGAATGTAAAGAAAATTCAGAAAAAGACGAATCAAATAGATCTCAATACCCTGAAGAATGTCCAGAAGGAACAGCACCTACATGGTGCCCAGAAGCAGAAGCATACTTCTGCCTAAACCCACAGCAACCTATCTGTCCAAAATAAAAGGATAAATTTCAGTTTTTAGCTACTTTGAGAAGACTTTTTAATGCTTTTTTCTTTTCTTTATACTTATTAAGTTTATTCTGAAGTTTCTTCATTCTTTTATCAACTAAGTCTTTTGAGAACTGTTCTCTTTCTTTTAACTGTTCTTCTATAGTTCCTCTTCCTTCAGCTATCTCGCTTCTAGCTGCTTCAAGAAGTCTTTCACGGTATTCGGATTCATTAACAAACATTTTAAGCATACTTTTCCATTCCGAATCATTGACTTTACTCATAGGCGGGTCTATCTCTTCATAAGCCTCCTTGTAATCATCATCAGTCCTTTTCTTATAGAGGTGCTTCCAGTAGATAGGGCTCAAGGATTTTTTCAAAGGATCTAGATTATCTCTATCTTTCTCTCTCTTCTTCCTACGTAGTTTAAGTAATTCTTCTTTCAAGTATTTCTCCTTTCTCTTCACTTCTTTCAACTGTTTCTTTATTCTTTTCTTACCTGGATATATAAGATCTGGAGTACCTTCACCATTTCTCTCAAGTTTCAGAACTCCTCCATGATCCAAATAAGTTTCTATAGCATCCTCTATCTTCTTCGAATCACCTCCGAAGTTCAAGTCAAGGTACTCTGAAAATCTTCCTAGTATAGTTGACATATCGAATCCATTAGATATAAAGGAATCGGTACTTAAAAAAGAAATAGTTTAACTTGGAAAATTAATCGAATTAAGATAAAACGAGGATGATAAACATGATGCCAGGATCACTAGATCCAAAGAAAATGCAGAAGATGATGAAGCAAATGGGTTTAGAACCCAAAAAGATAGATGCAGAAGAAGTATTGATAAAAGGAAAAGAGAACTACGTAGTAAAGAATCCAGACGTGACTCTGATAGAGATGCAGGGAAAACAAACATTCCAGATAATGGGAGACGTGCAAAAAGGAAAGAAAAAAAGCTACAGCGAAGAAGATGTAGAAACTGTAGTGGAAAAAGCAGAAACATCAGAAGAAAAAGCAAAAAAAGCATTAGAAAAAACAGATGGAGACATAGCAGAAGCAATAATGGAGCTACAGTAAATAAAAACCTGAAAAAACACAAAAAACCTTTTCTTTAATTTTTCATTCTATCCAGATTACTTACTAGATTTAAGGCTCTATCGTTATAGGTGGCGCAGGATCAAAATCAGTATCCAGGCCAGCATCAGCATCTATATCTATTATTTCTCCATGTATAATATCAAAAGAAACTTCTGCTTCTACTTCACCCTCAGCATCCAAAGGCACTTCTAAGCTAGTAGAGTAAATCTCAGGTTTATGAATTATATAAGGTTCTTCTTCATCTAAATCAATCTCTTTACTGACAAGTTCGGCTTCCACGTACTTTGAAGACTCATTAAAACTTAATCCAAGCTCTTCAATAGCATTTAAATATTCATCAAATACCTCTTCATCTTCTGAAGTTATCTTAACTGTTTTAGTTTCATTATCTACTTCTATATCATCCGTTAAATTCCCTAAACTCTCCTTGATTTCCTGTTCAGAGATATCCATTTCCCCGTAGGAGTACCTGGAGTAATAATCATTGACTTCGAGAATCTCCAAAGACCTGTTTTCAGTGAAAGTACTTCCATCCTCCATGAAGTGATCCGGGGTTACCCCGTATTCGTGCTGGTTAAAATCACTTTGAATACATTCAGTTTCAGAACGTACGAAAGAACCATCTCTATCCACTACCATTTGAGGACATACTACTCTCTCTTCACCTTCAGAACCAGAATAAAGGATTTTTGAAGAGACAGATTCATTATCAGCATAAATATCTACTGGTTCTTCATTTTGATCTCTTCCAGTGATATTTGAAGGTAATGAGACAACAGAATCTCTATAGATTAAAATCTCATCGTAATGATCTTCAAGGTTGAACTGTAATCTGAATCCTATTCTCCTAGCCTCGGAATAATTATCAACGTATATCTCCGCCTCGTGTTCATTGTAACCATCAGAAACTACAGGAGAGCTTATACTGTAGTTAGAGTCTTCACCAGCCTCTGATTCAATTAATTGATCTAAAAAGGATCTGTCACCTTCATAATCCACTACTTCAACATACAGGTAAGGATCTACCTCTTCAACCGACCCTAAGAAATCTGCATAAACACTTCTTAATTCCTGATCCATTCCAGGATCTTCAAATTCCTCTGGTTCCTCAAGCTCTTCTTCACCGCCTAGAAACTGTGTTACAGGACCAATCGAAAGTCCAAATAATATTATAATTACGAGTATTATACCTTTCTTTTCCATTTCTACCACCTAAAAACATTTATCTATGTTTAATTACTCACACCTACACTTATATATTTTAGCAAAACCGCATCATATTTATATACCATCAGAGTAAAAATTAATACCGAGAAGAAAACGAGTTCTAAAAGTCAATACAACGAAGTGATCAGAAAATGGATAAATTCTACAAGATAAAATACACTGGAAGAATCAAGAGAACAGGAGACGTATTTGATACCACAGAAGAAGAAATAGCAAAAGAAAACGACATATACAACGAGAAACTGGACTACGAACCCAAGAAAGTCACTGATGAAGACGAACTCATAGAAGGAGTAATGGAAAAACTTGAAGAAATGGAAGAAGGAGAAGAAAAAGAATTTACAATTCCACCCGAAAAAGCTTACGGAAAGAGAGACTCTAGCAAAGTAGAAATGGTTCCAAAAAAAGACTTCGAAGATACAGACGTAACCCCAATGCCAGGTCTACAAGTTATACTGGATGGAAAACCAGCAAAAATACAAACAGTGTCCGGAGGAAGAGTAAGAGTAGATTTCAACAACCCATTAGCAGGAAAAGAATTGAAATACAACCTAGAAATAATGGAAAAAATAGAAGAAGATGAAGAAAAAGCTAAAATGTTGATAGAAAAAGATTTACCTGTATCAAAAGAAGAAATAAAGACAAAAGAAGAAGAGGATAAACTAAAAGTAAAAGTGCCAATAGGAACATTTCCAGATGAAAAAGAATCGGAAGAAGAAGACGTGAAGGAGAAAATAAAAGAAAAAACAGGCTACGAAGAAGTAGAAATAAAAGAAGAAGACACAGAAGAAGAAGAAAATAATGGAGACGAAGGATCAGAAAAGGATGAGGCGAAGGAATAAACAATAGTTTTAAATACTTGCAGTGACACGAACAATTTAACTCACCCAGAGTAAAGTCAAACTCTGAATTCTACATATAATTAATAGACAAGAGGAAGTTCTACAATGACACCACAAAAAAACGACAGACAAATAGAAAAACAAGAAGAAACAGGAACAACAACGCTAGGTCTAAAATCAGAAGAAGGAGTAGTCCTAGCGACCGAAAGCCAAGCATCATTAGGACACCTAGTCTCCGATAAATACGCGGAAAAAATAATCCCCCTACAGGACCACATATCAATAACAATAGCAGGAGGAGTAGGAGACGCACAAACACTAGGAAGAATAATGAAAGCACAAACAAATCTATACCAACTAGAAAGAAAAAAGAAAATGAACGTAGACTCTGCAGCAACACTTCTAGCAAATGTACTGCAAAGAAACAGAATAATACCATACTACGTAGCTCTAACAATGGGAGGATACGATCAAGAACCAAAACTATACTCCATAGACGCACTAGGAGGCAAACTAGAGAAAAAAGCAACAGCATCAGGATCAGGATCACAAGTAGCATACGGAGTTCTAGAAAACTACTACGAAGAAGATAACAATGTAGAAGAAAATCTAGAAATAGCACTAAAAGCAATACACGCAGCAAAAGAAAGAGACTCCATGTCAGGAGGAAGAGAAATTCACCTGATGAAAATAACTGAAGAAGGATCAAAAAAATACACCCAAGAAGAAATAGAAGAAATGAAAGAAGATATAGAGCTCAATAAAATATAAAAAATTAATAATTTAAAAAATAAGGCTCATCCACCCGAAGCACTAAAACCTAAACCTACAAAGCTAGATAAAGAAGCAAAAAAGTAATAAAATACCTAAAAGGATTAAAAAACCAGAAAAAACAGAACTAGGAATAACCAAACCCAAAGAAATAGCTTAGAAACTTATAGAAATAGAAATAGACACAGAAAAAGGTTTAAAATATGACATACTTAGATGAACTTAAAGAAGAAATAAAAGAAGAAATACCCGAAGAAGCAAGAGTAAGCAAAATCGAAGCAGAAGGATCAGACCTAGTAATATACTCAAAAAACATCTCAAAGCTAATCAATGATGAATCAATAATAAAAAACCTAGCAAAGAAATTCAAAAAAAGATTCATCCCGAGAACAGACAAATCAATGCTGGAAACACCTGAAAGAACAAGAGAAATAATAAAAGACATAGTGCCAAGAGACCCCGGGATAGAATCAATCAAATTCAGCCCAAGCTTCAGCAGAGTAACAATAAGAGCCAGAAAACTAGGACTAATAATAGGAAAAAAAGGAAAAACAATCCGAGAAATAACAACAAAAACAGGATGGAAACCAAAACTAGAAAGAGTACCAAAAGAAAACCCACAAACCCTAAAAGCAATAAGAAACATCCTAGTAGAAGAGGAAGAAGAAAGAAAAAAGACACTAGAAAGATTCGGGAAAAAAATATTCCAAGAACCACCAGAAGAAGTAGAATGGGTAAGAACAACTTCCCTAGGAGCAAACAGAGAAGTAGGAAGAAGCTGTTTCCTACTAGAAACACCTGAAAGCAAAGTAATGCTGGATGCAGGGATAAAAGTAGATGGAAGAGAAACCCAAGAAAAATACCCACTACTCTCATCAATAAACTTCTCACTAGACGAACTGGACGCAGTAATAGTGAGCCACGCACACCTCGACCACTCAGGATTCGTACCTTACCTATACAACTACGGATACGAAGGCCCAGTATACTCCACAACACCAACAAGAACACTGATGACTCTCCTACAAAAAGACTTCATAAAAATAGCTAAAAAAGAAGGAGAAACACCACCCTACAGCCAGAAAGAAATAAGAAAACAAATACTCCACTCAATAGCAAAAGACTACGGAGAAGTCACAGACATAACACCAGACATGAGACTAACACTGCAAAACGCAGGACACATACTAGGATCAAGCATAACCCACCTACACATAGGAGAAGGAGCACACAACCTAGTATACACAGGAGACTTAAAATTCGGATACACAGAAATGCTCAACCCAGCACACACAAAATTCCCAAGAATAGAAACACTAATGATAGAATCAACCTACGGAGGACAAGAAGACAGGCAAAAAGACACAAGAAAAAGTAAAAAAGAACTAATGAGAATAATAAAAGAAACAACAGACAAAAACGGAACAGCACTAATACCTAGCTTCGGAGTAGGAAGATCCCAAGCAATAATGCTAATACTAGAAGAACACCATAGAAAAAACAATTTCAACATCCCAGTCTATATAGACGGAATGATAAAAGAAGCATCAGCAATATACACAGCATACCCAGAACACCTCAAAAAGAACGTTAAGAAAAAAATATTACATAATAAATCCCCCTTCGAATCAGAAATATTCCAAAACGTGGACCCAAGTGAAAGAGAAGAAATAGCAGACAGAGGAAAATCAGTAATAATATCCCCAAGCGGAATGATGTCCGGAGGACCAGTAATAGACTACTTCAAACAACTCTGTGACGATTCTAAAAACTCAATAATATTCGTAGGATACCAAGCCCAAGGAACACTAGGAAGGAAAATAGAAAAAGGAAACAAAGAAGTAGTACTAGAAGACAAAAACGGAGAACTAACAGAATACGAGGTAAAAGCAAATATTGAATCAATAAGCGGATTCAGCGGACACGCCGACATAAACGAATTATTAGGATACTACAAAAAACTAAAACCAAAACCAGAAAGAGTACTAGTAGTACACGGAGAAGAAAACAAGACCAAGAACTTCGCAAAAAGCCTGAACTACAAGTTCAATGTAAAAACAAAGTCTCCAAAAAACCTAGAGTCAATCAGACTCAAGTAGCTTCAACTCAAGCTCAAGTTCAAGATCCCCTTTAAGATCAATAGACTCCACCTGATCTTTTAAGTTCTCAGGAAGTTTAATATTACTTGATTCAATAGAATCAATACTGCTAAGCTTTACTATTTTCTTTTCACAACCCATATGCTCCGCTTCCCAAGCCAACCAAGAAGAAATAGAATCCAGCATATTAATACCTGTTTCAGTCCCTTCTTTCTTGATTTTCCTCATCGCACCACCAATATTCGTTCTTGGAACCGCGTAAAGACCACTTCTCCACACATATAACTCATTAAAAAGCCCTTTTCTAGTAGTACTATCCCTATTGAGGATCCAGACCTGGATCTTTTTATCTTTAAAACTAATCTCTAATAATTTCGATCTTTTCCCAGTCCCCTTTATCCTTTCTCTAACCATTTCTTCCTTTAATTTATCTCTTAAAGATTTTCCAAAAGGAGTAAGAGGCTCCTTATCAATCTGAACGGATTCAGCTATCTCTTCATCATTCATCTTCATCCTACCTGTTAATTGAGGATAAAGAGACTCCTGTGAAGAAATAGAGTTTTTACCAGCGATTATAGAAGCTAAATCTAGATTCAAATAACCAACAGCAGTATCTATATTAAAATTAGAAAGAGTAGAAAAGGAATAAATACCGCAAATACCTACTTCTTTTTCATCAAAAAGAACCTTAAATTCCTTTGAAAGAGGTTTAGAAGCATTTGTTTTTTCAAAAGCAACTGAAGAACCATCATCAAACAGATCTTTAGAAATCTTTTTCATATCATCAAGACCAACTGTACTTTCCATTAAAACTAAAGACATATTAAAAGAATTAAAAAGAGACTGAGAAGATGAAAATAACTTTATAGGAGTATTAAACTCAGTTGAAACTAACTCAAGCGAAGGAAGCCACTTTACAGATTCTTTAAAAGGAATAAAACCGTTTTCAGTCTCTATATATTGATCTTCACCTATACCTTGTAAATCAATGTCTCTTTCCGATAAAACCTTAGGATTCAGAACCTCCCGAAACTCCTTTTCTATTAATCTATCTATCAATTTACTTTCCAAGTCCTTTACTTCATTTCTGAAGAACTTAGTCATTTCTTTCTCTGAATTCGGATAAAGCTGACCAATAAATAACATAGGTTAATTAATGAGTTTGTAAGATAAATATTTTAGACATGTGAATAAGAGTAAGGAAAAAGGATGATAACATGGAAGAAAAAGAATGGAGCAAAATAGAAGAAATTAAACAAGAAGGAAAAGAAGGAGAAGAAATAAAGCTCCGTGGATGGGTGCACAGAGAAAGATGCACCGGGAAAATAGCATTCATAACCCTAAGAGACTCCACAGGAATAATCCAATGTGTATTCAAAGAAGATTCTCCAGGATTTGAACAAGCAAAAGACACCAAAGTAGAATCCAGCGTAAAAATAACCGGGGAAATCAAAGAAGATAAAAGAGCGCCAGGAGGATACGAAATAAAAGGGAAAGAATTCGAACATTACCACAAAGCACAGAAGTTCCCAATAACTGAAGACCCTTCAACTTCTTTCTTAATGGATGTGAGGCATCTCTGGTTAAGAAGCACAAAAATGAACAGGATGTTGAAAGCCAGAGAAGCAACAATAAAATATTTCAGAGAATTCTTCAATGAAAAAGATTTTCACGAAGCCCACCCACCATTATTAACTCAAGCAGGAGTAGAAGGAGGATCAACACTATTCGACTTAGAATACTTCGATGACAAAGCCTACCTAACACAATCATCCCAATTATATCTAGAAGCTTTCATAACATCGCTGGAAAAAGTTTTCTGTATAGCACCGAGCTTCAGAGCAGAAAAATCAAGAACAAGTAGACACCTAACAGAATACTGGCACTTAGAAGCAGAAATGGCCTGGTACGACAATGAAGACAACATGGAATTCCAAGAAGAAATGATATCATACGTAGCACAGAAAATAGCGGAAGAAAAAGAAGATACTCTAGATAAACTAGGTAGAAAACCAGAAGAATTGAAGAAAATAGAAAAACCTTTCCCAAAGATTAGCTACACGGAAGCTATAGAAGAACTTCAAAACAGAGGAATGAAAATAGAGTGGGGAGAAGACCTTGGAACAGGACATGAAAAAGCACTCATGGAAGAAAGAGAGAAACCTTTGATCATCTACAACTTCCCGAAAAAGATAAAACCATTCTACATGCCAATAGCTGATGAAGAAGAAGGAAAAGAAACAGTACTATGTAACGACATGCTAGCTCCAGAAGGATACGGAGAGATAATAGGAGCATCAGAGAGAATATGGGATTTAGATGAACTCTTAAGAAGACTTGATGAGAAAGGTGCTGATAAAGAAGCTTACGAATGGTACATAGACCTAAGAAAATACGGTTCAGTACCACACTCTGGATTCGGAGTAGGACTGGAAAGGATAATATCCTGGTTATTCAAAAGAGACCATATTAGAGAAACTATAGGATTCCCAAGAATGATAAACAGAGTTTACCCTTAAATAGTGTCCGCTTATAAGAAAATTAAATATAAAAAGATAACGGCTCTCGATCGAGAGCCGGGTTTTTGAGTTCTTAAAGTTGTCCTCCTTTTACTACTACGATATGGGTATACTCATCTTCAGATAATTCGATTATAAAGACTTCTTCAAACCCTTCATCTTCCGTATAAGCAAATATTTCCTGGTTCTCATCGGAAGGAATGTATTGAGGTTCTCCGAATTCTTCTACGTACCAATCTTCTACTTCATCGATACTATCTTCAGTACCGTACTCTATATACCCTTCTCCATCAATGGAATAATTTTTAGATTATCAAGATTCATAGTATTCATTAACTATTTTTTGGTACTCTTCTTCAGTTATTTCCTGACATACTGTGCTCTTATGGATTAAAACATAGCTGTTTAAATTTATGTCCGTAAGCTCGACTCCTGGGAATATCTCTAAACTGCTTTCTTCTACTTCTCCATTATGATATTTTACGTTAGCTTTCATCTTATCTTTTTCTCCTCTTTTTTCTGCTTTGAAACCAATTATCTTTCCTGGTCTTACTCTACAGTCGTATTTTTTGTTGTGGATAGTAAAGAAGTATTTATGGACGTAGTTTGTATCGTCAAATAGCCCTAATATGCCTTTTTCTTTCTTCTTAAGTTTTTTTAGATAATTATATTCTTCTGGAAAAATGTTCTTCAAATCTTTTTCAGTTACTTTCCCTTCTCTGATGGTATAGAGTATTCTTCCCTTATCTCCTTCTTCTATCTTCTCTTTCCCAGCCATTGATATATTCATGAATTGATTTCTTTCTTCCCTGGAAAGCGCCTTGCCAAACATGGTAACCTGTATTTATTAGGTGAAGGCATAATATATAATTATGTAAGACAGATAGGAGTGTTTCAATTGAAATCAGGAAGGAACAACAGGGTAAAGAGAATAATATTAACAGGTTGTCCGGGAACAGGGAAAACATCAATAGCTGAAGAACTAGGTGATTCATTAGATTTAGAAGTCACTCATATTGATAGAGAGTTTATAAAGAATAATGATTTAGATTTGGAGGAGGATAAAGAAAGGAAATCGATTGAAGTTGATTTAGAGAAACTTAAAGAAATTTTAAAAGATAAGAAAGGTGTTTTGGATAGTCACTTGTTATGTGAATTTGGTTTGAAGGATTCGATTGTGATAGTGCTTCGTTGTGAAACAGGAGAACTAAGAAAGAGACTTAAAAATAGAGAGTACAGTAAAGATAAGATTATGGAGAATGTTGAAGCTGAAATAATGGATTACTGTGGTGAAGAAGCTCGTTCGAATTATGAAAAGGTTTTTGAAGTTGATACCACTGGTAAAAAAGTTGAAGAGACTAAGTCTGAGTGTTTAGACATCATATTTGAAGAAACTAGTTTTAAAGATGCTTAAGGTTCTTAAGATTATTTTCCTCTTTTTAGCATAACAGGGTCTTCTTCATCCTCCTTATCCTTTCCTGGTTTCTTAATCACATATAGGGAAGTTCCTATAATCATTATCAGACCCACTAGATATTTATAGGGAAATCCAGAATCTTTAGAAGGAACTTTCTCTATTGATCTCTCAGAATATGCAATTGATTCGAGATATTTTCCTTTCTCATGAGATTCTTTTGCTTTTTCAAGGCTTCCAGGTGCTTTTTCCCCTTTTTCTTGATATTTATTCTTTGCTTCTTTTAATCTTTCTACTGATGATTTTTCCATTTGGGATAAAAGATCTTTGGAATCTTTTATTAGTTCTTCTCGTTTTTTTATTTCATTTTTTAGTTCTTCAGGGTTATTTTCCTCTATTCTTTTATCGAATGAATCAAGCACCAATGATGATTTCTCATTTTCTAGATTTTCTCTTCTATTTTTTAGAGAATTAAAATCTTCTTTTGTATACGGTATATGTTTTTTATCGATTTCTAGGTCAGGTTCTATTTCAAAAGCTTTTTCAAGAGATTTGAATATTTTTTCTATTTCTTCGGAGTTTTCTTTCATTTTTGATTCTGCTTTACTTTCTTTAGAACTGATTTTGTCTCGCAGAGATTTTATTTTTTCTTTTTCTATATCGCTGTATTGGTCTAAATTATCTAATTTTTGTTTAATTTCTCCACATTCGATTAATCTACATATTACTGATGTTTTTTCCTTTAGTTTTCTTATTTCATCAATATTTGGCTCGTAAGTCTCTGATTTATTTTCTTCTTCAATTTTTTCCTCTTGATGAGTTTCATTTATTGCTTCAGTTTCCTCTTTTTCTTCTATTTCTCTTTCTATTCCTTTTATTGGTTGTTTCTTTAATTCATTTATTATTTTAGGAGCTTCTTCCGTTACTTTCTGGTATTTCTCGAGTTCAAATAATCTTTCAATTGATTCTATTTGGCTTTCTATACCTTCAGGTATCTTTCTGGTGTCTTTGAGAAAGTAAATCTCGTTCATAGCTTTCTGTGCTTCTTCTTTTGGTTCTCCTCCGAGATAGGTTATTTCTATCTCTGCATGGTTTTTGAGTTCAGGTATTCTTATTTCGGTTCTTTCAATTGAGGCTAGGTCTTGTTTTTGATTTAGAATTTCTTTTTTATCTGTTTCAGTATATTCTTCTATATTTTTTATAGGGTAGTTACATTCTATTATTTTTGATGGATCTATATTACGCTTTATGGTGAAATTCTGGATTTTTTCTTCGTGGTTTATTATCTCTATCTGATGATCTATTGTTTCTTTTCCTCTCCAGTTCTTTTCTTCTATTATCTCTATTTCTGGGTTTTTTCTATAGGTTATCTGTATTTCTTGTTCTTCTTCATGGGCTTTGATTTTTATTTTTCCATTTTCTACCCTTGCATTAGGTGGCTTGTTTATTATTTTTCCTTTTTCTGGTACCCTTGAATCTAGGAATAATTCCGGGTCTTTAACATTTCTTATTATCTTTATTTCTTTTTGCTCTGTTTTTGTTTCTTCATTTATTGATATTGTTTCTTTTCTTTTTTCTTCACAGGTGTAGGGTGTCATTTTTGCTTTTTTGGTTTTTATTACTGTTTCGTGTGGATTTATTTCGTTTATATCTAGGTGTAGGTTTTCTTTTTCTGGTTGTTGTCTTAATTTTAGTTTTCCTGGAATTTCTTTTTCTATTTTAGTGTTGTATAGAGTTATTGGAAGGGTATTCTGAATTTCTATCTGTATCTCTGTAATTATTTCTTGGTTACATTTTAGTGTTTCTTTTTCTTCATTTAGCTTTATCTCTGTATTTTCTAAAAGTATTTCTTCTTTGAAACTGTTTATTACCGGTGATATTTCTCTTATTATGCTTCTATATCCTTCTAATTTTCTAATCGGGTTTTTTAATGGATCAAAGGATTTTAGTTTTCTGTATTGGTTTTCTAGTTCTTTTAGTCTTTTTTCATCTATTTTATCAGATATTTCTATTTCTCCGTAAGCTGTTTTGGTTATTTTGTTCATTGATTCAATTATTCTATCTGTTTTTTCTCTTTTTTCTCTTATTTCGTTTTCAAGAGGAGACGTTCTTATTTCAATGGTTTTTTTAAGTTCATTTAAGGTTTTTTGGGTTTTTGGAAGCATTTCTGGGTCGTTTACCTGTTTCAGTTTTTCTAATTTTTCCAGTTTATCTTCAAGAGGATATCCTAGTTCGATGTATTTTTCTACTCTATTGATTGTGTTTTCTATTCTTCTTTTTATCGGGGTTAGATCTTCTTTTTCAAGTTCTTTTACTGTTTCTATGTATTCTAGAGTTTCTTCAAGTTTTTTTATTCTTTCACCAATGGTTTCTTGCTCTTTTGCATATTCTTCCTTATCTTTAATTTTTTCTCTGTATCTTGTAAGGATTGATTCTTCTATTTCGCTTTTTCTTTTGTTTATTTTTTCTTTGTAGTGTTTTTCTATATTTTTAAGGGTTTTTTCAAGTTCTTCAGTTGTTTCTAATGATTTTTGTAGGTTGTTTATTGTCATTTTATATATTTTTATATTTCTAGATAGGTAGTTGTATTCTTCGTTTCTATATATCCTTCTTGCTTCAGCTGCTTTTCTTTCGGATTTACTTTTGATTGATTCTATCTGTCTGTATTGTTCAGCTGGGTTTCCGCTTATTTCAGTATGGGTTATTTCTCCTTTTCTCCCTGTGGAGGGGTTGGATCTGACTTTTTCTATTTTTTCTTTTTCCAGGTCAGTCAATCTTTTTTCAAGTTTTTTTATCAGTCTTTCGTGTTTTTCTTTTTGTTTTCTTTTAGTTTTATTCATTCTCTGTATATCTTTATCTATTTCTTTTTTTAGTTCGCTATATTCAGTTATTAGAGAGTTTCTTGGGTTTGTTATGAGGTTGAATATTTCTGGGTTTATCATTTCAGCTGTTTTTATTTCTTTTGATAGTTTTGTCATTATTGTGGCTATGTCTTTTCCTTTTTCTTGAAATATTTCTTCTTCTATTTTTTCTTTATCCAGTCTATTGAGTGTTTCTTTTACTTTTTTGTGTGATTGGTGTGCTGGACCGGTGTAGTTATCTGCTCCTATTTTTTCCAGTTTGATTTTTTGGCTATACATGTCAGAGATTACTTCTTCATAGGTTAATCTGGATGATTGAAGTGCTTTTATGTAGTGTTCTCTGGTTTCTCGATGAAGTTTTTCTACTTCGTCTACTTTTGTGTTAAGTAGTCCGAGGCTGGATATTTCTTTGAAGTATTCCCATCCTTTGTCAAGCCAGTTATTGTATACGTTTTGCGATCCTTCTGCTTTTTCTTGTGCTTTTCTAGCGTTTTCCCAGGATCTTTGAAGAAAGATATCTGTTTCTTCGTTTATAGAGTTATATTTTAGTTTTCCTTGTATTGAGGTAGGTGCTTCTAATTTATTTGATTTTTCTAGTGCTTCTTGTATTGGTACTTGTCTAGGTATCCCTGATTCGTCGTAAGTGAGTGGAGGTATCCTACCTGCGTTTAGGGCGGAAAATACGAATATTATTGAGAAGCAAGTGGAAAAAAGTTTTCTCATTCTTTCTTTTTCTATATTTGGTTGTCTCCCTAACATGATTTGTTTTTAGAACCTGGTTTTAAAGTTCTTTTTTACAAATAAGTCGGTTAATTAGAGTTAGTTTAGTGTTGATTGGTAAGGGGAAAGGTTTTTAAAGGTATGTTCATTTATTATTATCGAGATTATTCAGAGACAATAAAGACTAATCAAAATCAAATTAAGACAGGAGGATTTAAAATGGCATCAAAAAAATACGTGATAGCTAAACAGCTTGGAGGAAAAAAAGTTATTACAAACAAAGGTGAAGAAATAGGTCGCCTTAGTGACGTTACTATCGAAGAAAAAAGCGGAGAACTAGATTCAATGATAGTGGAAGCTGATAGTGGATCATCAATAGCTAGAGACCTTACTGGGTCTGATAATATGGCTAGAGTTCCATTTAAAGCAGTTTTCTCTGTTTCAGATGTGATAGTTGTAGATGAGACTATGTTAGTGTGAATTTATCATTCTTTTTTTGGTTCTTCCAATTCCAGTATGATTTTACCGTCTTTTAATTCTACTCCTAGTTCTTGGAGTTTCTCTCTTCCTTCTTTTCCTTTATTGAATAGCTCTATTGCTTTTGCCACTTTATCGTAGTTTTTGTAGATTAGGTCTCCTTTTTTCTTGTTTTCTTTTATTTTTTCTTTGAATCCTTTTATTGCTTCTTTTTGGTGTTTTAGTCTTTTTTCAAGTTTTTTTAGTTCTTTACTTTTTTCTGTTTTTTCTTGTTTTTCTGTATAGTTTTCATCGATTGCTTGGCTTATTGAATTGTATTTTTCGTCTATTTCTCCTTCTAATGGGAATGGATTGATTTTTTCTCCTTGTTTAACTGGTTTTGGTTCTTTTTCAAGTGTTTTTTTGGTTTTTTCATAGATTTTCTCTATTTCGGTTTCTTCTAGATTTTTCTTGTTTTTATCTATGTTTGCTTCTTTGCAGATGTGTTCTGCTATCTTTCCTCCTAGTCCGTAGTCTGTGGCTAGGAGAACTACTATCTTTTTATCCTCTTCCTTTTCTTCAAGCTGTTTTTTGAATTCTTCTAAATCTGTCTGGTAGAAGCTATTGGTGTCTGAAGGAGGATATTTATATTCAGCGTTTTTTATTATTTTTCTGTGTTTCCATTCTCCTCTTCTGTGAGCGTAAATTATTTTTTTATCTTTATCTGTTAGTATTAGGTTTCCTTCTCCGAATATTTCTGCTATTACTTTGTTTCCGTTTGTGAATGTCATTTCCACGACCCTATCAAATCCTTTTTGGTTTATTTTTTCTAGTTTCGTGTTTTCCAGGTGTTTCCTGATGATCATGGATGCTTGTGTTGCTTGTTTTGGTGCTTGAAGCCTGTATTTTGTTATGTTAAGTCTTTTTCCTGGCTCTATCAGTAAGTCTTTTGATCCTGGGCTGAATCTAAACCTGTAGAGATTTTTTTCTAGTTGTTGTACTTTGTTTAGGTATTTATCTTCTATTTTAGGTTTTATTTCTTGTATTATTTTTCTTATTGTGAGACTTGAGATGGCAGATCCCATATTATGTCCCTCCTGAATATTCCTAGGTAGATTAGTCCTGTTATTGCTCCTACTAGGTGCACTATAGAGCTGGTTCTAGCTCTTTCTTCTCTTTCTACTCCTTCTTCTACGACTTCTTTTTCTTGCATTTTCTCCATTAATCTTTCTATTGTTTTGTTTAGCCCTATAGTTATTTCTTGTCTTTTCTCTTTTTCTTCCTCAATTTCTTCTTCTTTTTCTTCTAATCCTTTTTCTAATTCTTCTAATTCTTCTTCTACTTGTTCTTTCTGCTCTTCTATTTCATCAAGTTCTTCACATGCTGTTTCGTTTATAGGTTCCTCGTAGCATTCTTTTTCTAAATACTCTATCCTAGTCATTTTCTCTCCTATTTCCTGTTCTGTTTCGTTAATTTTCTTTTCAATTTCATCTGCTTCTTCTTCAGTTTTATTTATCTCTTCCTCAGTTTTGTTTAGCTTTTCTTCGGTTTTATTTACTTCTTCTTCTATTTGTTGTGTTTCTTGTTCCAATACTCCTAGTTTTTCTCTGGTGTGTTGTTCTACTACAGGAGCTGTGAAATTGAGGAAAACCGTAAATATCAATATCGCTACAATTGCTTTCTTTATATCGATGAATATTGATGCGGCTAGTATCCCTGATACTGCTGAGGAGGCTCCTACTAGTACGGTTGGTTCGGGTGTTAGTATATGGAATACTACTCCTGAAGTTGCTGCTGAGGCGAAGAATATCGCTATGTAGTCCTTTGTTTTTAGTTTTTGTTCTGCCACGATACCTACGGCTAAGAGGAGAGCTACATTGGCTAGTATGTGCTGGGGGCTGAGGTGTATGAAGGAGTAGGATAAGGCAGTTAGTGGTCTTTCTAAGATAAATCCGTATGCTGCTAATTGAGGTCCTGGTATGTAGAGGTAGCTATAGGCTAGGTAGAGGTATGTGGTGACTATAGTTATTATGAATAATGCGGTTACGGTTCCTGTTGGAAGTTCGTCTATTTTTTTCAGTCTTCTGGGAATTTTGTTTTTCAGTGTTGATTTTATGTTTTTTAGAGGTTTTGTTGTATCCATTTTCATCTATTTTATTATTTGGGAGGAGAGAAATAATTAGTTTGGGTTTGAGAAATCATTACTGGATGTTTTTTAGGATATTTATCCATTTCTAAAGAGTTATTTTAGGTGTTTTGCTGCTTTCATAGCTATCTTTGGGCTTCCTTTGAATACTTTTAAGAATTTCTTTAGGTTGCTTGCGTCCACTAGGTTCAATAGTCCTTCTTGGTCTATTATTTCTCTTAGTTTATTTAGGTCTTTATCTGTTAGTGATTCTGCGAAGTTTCTGACTTTTTGTATGTCTTTTAGTTGGTTTCCTCTTTTTTCCCACCATCTGTCTGCAAATTCGGATAGCATTTCTTTTGAGTAGTCTTCATTTTTTATTGATTTTTCTGCTGTTTCTGCTGCTATTCTTGCTGCTTCCATTGCTTGTCCCATTCCTCCTCCGTGTATTGGGTTTACCATGTGTGCTGCGTCTCCTATTGCCATTAATCCGTTTGTGTATGGTTTTTCTAGAGGTTCTCCTAGTGGTATTCCTCCTCCTTTTTTCTCAGTGATTGCTGCTTCTTCGAAGTATTCTGGATGGTTTCTTATCCATTCGTCGAGGTATTCTTTTGCTGTTTTTTCTGCTTCAGTTGGGTTTACTCCTATTCCTATGTTTGCTACGTCTTCGTCTTTGAAGAATGCCCAGACGTATCCTCCTGGGGCTATTTCGTTTCCTAACCATATGTGTATGTATCTTGATTCTTCTTCTGGGAAATTTAGGTTTGTCATTTCGTATTCGTATCCTGCATCCATGTCTTTTAATGGATTTGTTGTGTTGAGTCCTGCTGATTTGGCTATTTTTGATTCTACTCCGTCAGCTGCTATGACTATTTTTGATCTGTATTCTTTTGTTTCTCCTTCATCGGTTTTTACTACTACTCCTTTGACTTGTTTTTCTCCTTCTTCATTTTCTTCTTGTATCACGTGCTCTGCTTTTGTTTTAAGCAGGTAATCTGCGCCTTTTCTTCCGGCTTCTTCGGCTAATTTTTTCTCGAATATCTTTCTTTCTATTATATAGCCTTTATTTTCAGGATCTACTTTTAATGATTTTTCGTTTGGTGGATAAACTACTGCTCCTTCTGTTTTTCTTTTGCACCAGTCTGGATCGTATTCTATGCCTGCCATTTCCATCCATACTTCTCCTAGTCCTTCTCCGCATCTTACTGGTGTTCCTAGTTCAGGTCTTTTTTCTATAACTAGCGTGTCTAGTCCTTTTTCTGCGCAGTCTCTGGCTGCTATTGATCCTCCTGGTCCTGCTCCTACTATTATGACGTCGTATTCGTCTTTGAAATCTATTGCTGTTTGAGTTTTATTTTTATTATCTGTTTTTTCAGTCATTTTAGTTCACCTTGTGGTATTTTTTATCTATTTTTTGAGTTTTAGTGCTCCTGCTGGGCAGAATTCAACGCATTTTCCACATTCGATGCATTTTTCTTCGTCTATGTTGATGGTTTTGTTTTTTAGTTCTATGGCGTCTACTGGGCATATTGAGACGCATCCTCCGCATCCTATGCATTTTTCTCTATTTATTTCTGGTGCCATTTTTTCACTTCCATATTTTTATGTGATATATTTTAGTTCGGTCTAATTTATTTTTCCTTATGTGTTTTATATTCTTTGTTGCTCGAGCAACAAAAACCTATAGAAGGGAAAAGTTTTTAAATATCTTAGCACTTTACTATACAGCAGAAATATACAGTAAGACCAAGGATATAAGAGGATTAAATGAAACAAGAGACAATCTAGACGGAGACTATATTCTAAATAGTAGTCTAGACAATGAGACCGCCGGCTATAATGATTTAGTAGATACTAATAACGGTTGGGACCCAATAGGAAACAACACTGAGTTGTTTAAAGGTTCTTTTAATGGTCATAATCACACTATAAATGATTTATATATTAATAGAGATAATATTGTAGGTTTAGGGTTATTTTCAAGCATAAACGGAACTGTTAAAGACTTAAATATAGATAACATTAATGTAGCAGGAGGCGAAAATACTTCACATACAGGAGGATTAACAGGAAAAAACGAAGGACTTATCGAAAATGTTGATGTTTCAGGAGATGTAGAAGGTTGGGGTGATACCCTGCCTGATCATGGAGTCGGCTTATTAGCAGGGAGTAATCACGGGACAATAGATAATTGTTCTTCTTCCGGAAGCTCAGTTTCAAATGACAAGATGGTAGGAGGGTTAGTCGGACTATCTTCAGGTGGAGGATTAATAAAAAATAGCCATTCAAATGCCTATGTAGGAGGAGGATACAAAGTAGGAGGATTAGTAGGAGAATCAAGAGGTGAAATAATCAAGAGCTACGCTACAGGACTGACCCAAGGAGTTCAACAAGTAGGAGGATTAGTAGGAGAATCGAAAGGAGATGGATCTATTGAAAACAGCTATGCAGAGGGAGACGTAGAATCTATACAGCCTCATCTTAATCCTAAAAAAATAGGCGGGTTAGTAGGTGAGAACTGGAGAGTAATAAACAATTCATACGCCACAGGAGATGTTAACGCAGAAGACGCAGAAGAAGTAGGTGGATTAGTAGGACAGAGTTGCGCAGAAGACGAAGACTTAATTAAAAACTCATACGCCACAGGAGACGTAACAGGAAATAAAACAGTAGGAGGATTTGTAGGGAAAAACGACGGAGTAATAAAATATTCATATTCAGAAGGAAAAGTATCTGGAAATGAAAGAGTAGGAGGGTTTACAGGTAGATTAGCATCCGGACATAATATAGAAAATTCATATTCTACTGGTAAAGCAACTAGAAATTCAGGATCAACAGGAGAATCTATCGGAGGATTTGTAGGATACAACTACCGAGGCATAATTATAGATTCTTTTTCTACTGGAAGCGTTGAATACGAAGACGATACAAACCCAACAGACAAAGGATTTGCAGGAGCTGTATCTATAAACGATGAATATGAAATGAAAGGTAATTACTGGAATATTAATACCTCAGAGCAAACAAATACCTCTGGTAATGCCACAGGTAAAAATACAGAAGATATGACTTGGAAATATAACGAAACCTACGAAGAATGGGATTTTGGAGAAACGTGGTTGGATGGACACCATTCAACAGTAGAAGACCAAAAGGGGAACACAGGATACCCCACATTACAATGGCAAAATATAAAAATTAGTAACTGGCACGACCTAAATAACGTACAAAATCATTTAGATTTGGAATATACTTTAGTTGATGACTTAGACAAAAACACAGACGGATATGGAGAACATGCTGCATCAGATGCTAATGATGGTTACGGCTGGAAACCAATAGGAGATAGAGATAATCATTTCATAGGGACCTTTGACGGTCAAAATTACAATATAAACGATTTTCATATAGATGACAAGGGTGAAAGAGATGCAATAGGACTATTTAGCACAATTGAGGGGGAAGTGGAGAATGTAGGGATAGAAAATGCAACAGTAAAGAAAAATATCTCGGAAGACACTTGGGACTTAGTAGGTGGATTAGTTGGACAAATAATGGAAGGCGAAGTCAGAAACAGTTTTGTAAAAGACTCATATATCTATACAAATGCTGAGGATGATGCATTCATAGATACTGGTGCTTTCTTAGGCCATATGACTAGAGGCTATGTATATGATTCATATACTGCTGCCGAAGTCGAAGGAGATGGCGAATCACGGATAGGAGGGTTTGCCGGTGTTTTATCAGGTGGAGGGGACTTTATAGATGTTTACACAGCAACGAAAGTAAAGGGTGGTAGTCGGTCAGGGGGTTTCGCAGCTCAAGAACATTATGATAAAGATACTGAATTCGTAAACACATACTGGAATACTAATGTAAGTAGTCAAGAAGAAGGGGTAAAAGCTAGATACGATATTGGTAAAGGAGAATATGTGGATGTAGAATATGAAGGACTTTACGAAAGAACAACCGAAGATATGACCTGGGAATATTCAAATGACACTTATGAGGATTGGGATTTCAATGATACATGGATGGACGGAGATCATGCAACAGTGGGAGATGAAGAAAAAAATATAGGGTATCCTGGGTTAGAATGGCAGGAGCAGATAGATGCAAAGGAATTAATAATAAATACAGATGGAGAAGGATCCACTACTCCTCCAGAAGGAACACATAAATACAGAGAGAACAGAACAGTCAATATAACCTCAACTCCAGACATAGGCTGGAAATTACAAAATTGGACGGATGATGTAAATACTATAGAAGACCCAAGATCACCAGAAACCACAATAAAAATGGAAGATGACTACAATATTACTGCAAACTTCACAGAAGCACCATACTTCCAAATAAACATCACCTCGCCGATAGAAGGAGAAGAATACAGAGAAGGCGACGAGGTAAAAATAGATTATAGAGTAGAAAACATAGGAAATCTCGAAGGCACTCAAAATATTACATTAAAAATAGGTGAAGAAATCGAAGATAAAGAAAATAACATCACTCTTCAACCAAACCAAACTCACAAAAGCAACTTTACTTGGGAAGCAAACAGAGGAACCTATGAATTAAATGCTTCAAGTGAAGACCATACAGACATAGTAGAAATTATAGTAGAAAGTACAGGAACAGGAGGATACGTAAGGCCAACACCCACCACCTACGATCTCACGATAAATGCAGAAGGAAAAGGAGAAGCATCACCAGGAATAAAAACCTACACTTACATAGAAGAAAGCGAAGTAGAAGTGGAAGCCTATCCAGCAGAAGGATGGTACTTCGAAGAATGGACAGGGGATCATACCGGGACAGAACCCTCATTCACAATAAATATGACAGAAGACAGAAACGTCACAGCACATTTCAAAGAAAAAACATACTACCACAACCTAACGATAAACATCGAAGGAAACGGAACTACAGAACCGCAAGAAGGAGTACACATATACGAGGAAGGAGAAAATATAACAATAACAGCGGAACCGGAAGACGAATGGAAATTCCACGGATGGACAGATGACCACACCAGCACAGAAAAAGAAATCAAAATAACAATAACAGAAGACAAAAACATCACGGCACACTTCAAAGAAAAAGAACCGATAAAGGAGCCAGAAGAATACGACTTAACAATCAACATCGAAGGAGAAGGAGAAACAGAACCACAAAAAGGAACACACACCTATGAAGAAGGAAAAGAGATTAAGATCATACCAGAACCAAAAGAAGGATGGAAATTTCAAAAATGGACCGGAGACCATGAAAGCACAGAAAAAGAAATCAAAATAACAATAGACAACAATAAAGAGATAAAAGCACATTTCATAGAAAAAGACCCAACAATAAAAACAAGAAATCTAACAATAATCATAGTAGCAGCCGTATTAGCCGCAATTGTAGTTTTATCAGTTCTATTACTAATAACTAAAGGAGGAAAAGGATTTCCAATAAATAAAGGAAAATAGAAACTAAACCAGTGACCGATAAAGAAAG
Source organism: Microcaldota archaeon (assembly GCA_964579265.1). GTDB lineage: Archaea > B1Sed10-29 > B1Sed10-29 > B1Sed10-29 > B1Sed10-29 > B1Sed10-29. The sequence goes on along the minus strand of CAZOFO010000002.1, from coordinate 65,446 downwards.
ATAAAATAAATTATTCTTCAAATGTTCTGTATTCTCTGTCGTTGTATAGGTAATTAAATTTCTTTATATCTTTATCTTCATGCTGGAATTGTTCCTTAAGCTGATCCAAATCTCCGTAGTACTTTCTGAAAGGATGTTTTTCATTAGGATTTATTAACAAATACTTTTCATTCATTTTTATTTCTATTAGAGGTATTCTTTCATTGTTTTCTAGTGTAGTGGTGACTATGTAGGCTTTAGCTCCGAAGTGTCTGAATGCTGAACATAGTAATATTGCTCTGTCCTCGTAGTCAGCTATCTTTTCATCAAGCATTGTTTTTATGTTCATCCAGTGTTCTACTGGTAGTGATTCACATGCTTTTATCTCTTTCATTATTTTTTCATAGGCTTGTTCACATGCTTTAAGGGTTTTTTCTGCTTCGTCTTCTTTTTCAGTTGTTTTTTCTTTTTCTATTCCAGATAAGTATTCTCTTAAGCTTATGTTATTTGGCTGTATCATCTGTTTCATTTCCTGTATGGTTTTCTTCTCATTTTCTTCTATGTAGCCTCTATATTTTTCTAGTATGTATTCGAGCATTTGGATTTTTGCTTTCATTTCATCTATATCTTCTTTTTCAATCTTTTTTTCTTTTTCTTCTGATTTAACTGGTTTTTCTTCTTTTAATTCTTTTATTATATCTTCTTTTTGTTTTATTTGCATTTCTTTATCTTTTAGACTCTCTTGAATTTCATTTATTTTCTTTGCTAGTTCTTTTTTCTCTTCTTCAAGTTCTTCTATTTTTTCTCTAGCGTTTTCAAGTCTTTTTTCCGTTCTCTCTTTTTCCTTTCTCTGTTCTTTTAATTCAGCTTTTATACCTGTTAGAGTAAGTTTTTTCTCTTTAGTCTCTTTACCTAGTTCTTCCATTGCTTCTTTATACTCTATTGATGCTAATTCATCGTATTTTTCCTTTATTTGTCGATCTATTTCCCTTATCTGTTCTTTTATCTCTTTAGGATCTCTATCAATATCTTTAAGTTCTTTTTCCTCTGCTTTTAATTGAGCTTTCTTTTTATTAAGATCTTTTATTTCTTCTTCTATCTCTCTCTTCTTTTTAGATTTTCCAAATCTACTCAAGAAACTTCTTAATCTTTCTTTCATACTCTATAAATCCTCCTCTTTTAAACCCTACCTAAATATATTGTTGTTCCTTAAGTAAGAAACCACTGGTTTTAAGTCAGAGCCCATTAATAAAGAAGAAGAGAAGAAAAATAAGTATTAGAAAAAGTTAATAAGAATTCTAAATTAATACTAAATCAATAGAAAACAACAACACAAGTAAGGAGAGTGATAGAAATGAAACTTAATTTTTTAGGAGCCTGCAGAGAAGTAGGAAGATCAGCAATATACGTAGAAACAAGTGAAAAGAACGTTATGCTGGACTGCGGGATAAACCTCGGAGGAGAAGAAAGATCCGAAAGATATCCCTACATACCCGACGAAATAATGGAGAAACTAGACGCAGTGATAATAAGTCACGCTCATCTAGACCACAGCGGTTACTTACCTCATTTATACGCCCGAGGATGGAGAGGAGACGTATACACCACCAAACCAACCCGGGATTTAATGCAATTGCTCCTCGCAGACTACCTCAACATAGCAAAGGAAAACGACAGAGCAGAATTCACAATGCAGGATCTTAACAACCTGATGAGAGACACGAAACAAGCTGAATTCGATGAGGATATAAAATTATCCAAAAACACGAAGATGACAATGCACAAAGCAGGACACATACTGGGAGCAGCCACAGTAAGACTAGAAGATGAGAAAGAAGAAAAATCCATACTATACACAGGAGATTTCTCATACAGACCAACAAACATACTTGAAGAAGCAGATACAGATATAGAGCCTTTTGACGCATTTATAACTGAATCAACATATGCAGGGGAAAAGGACAACCTACCAGGATTGAAAAAGAAATCTCAAAAACTAGCAAGAGAAGCAAAGAAAACGATTCAAAAAGGAGGAAAAGTAATAATACCTAGCTTCGGAGTAGGAAGAGCACAAGAACTAATGATAACTCTGGACAACTACATGCAATCAGGATTTCTCCCAAACACAAGAGGATACATAGACGGGATGATAAAGAAAGCTAACTCCATCCATAGACAGAACGTGCTTCACATGAAGGAAGAAATACCAAAGAGAATACTTATGGCACAGGAAAACCCGTTCGATCCGGAACACTTCGAACCACCAAGGACAAAAGATAGATCAGACGTAACCGATAAAGAAGAACCAGCAATAATCCTGACAACCTCAGGAATGCTGACAGGCGGACCAGTAATAAAGTACTTGAAAGAACTTGGAAGCGACCCAAAGAACAAGATAATGCTAGTAGGATACCAAGTAGAAGGAACACCAGGAAGAGCACTGCAAGAAGGAGCAAACAAGATCAAACTACCAAATAGAAACGGAGAAGAAAAAATAGAGATAGAAATAAACGCAAAAGTAAAATCAGTTCACTTCAGCGCCCACAGTGATAAAAAAGAAATTCTGGAATACGTATCAAATCTACCTACACCGGAAAAAGCATTCATAGTACACGGAGAAGAAAATAAAGCAAAGAACCTGAATAGAGAACTGGAAAAAAGAAACATAGAATCCTACGTTCCAAAACAAGACTACGAGTACGAAATATAGAGAAAGAGTTCAAAAAGGATTCAAACCTATTTTTCCACCTTCAATCTCTTTTCTATCGCATTCAGGGCACCTATGAGCACCATAGTGAATACCCTCTCTTCTCTCAAAGAGCATTACATCCATCTTTTCTCCACATTCAATGCACTTCATATACTCACCATTAGATAGAAAGAAAAAGACATTTATAAAACTTGCGCGAAAAGAGAAAAGGAATTAAATAGAACAAACACCTTCAAACAAAACACTCAAAAAAGAAAAAACAAAGATAAAGATGAAGAAACTCGAAAACCTAGAAGGATTAAAAGAAGTAGTAGAATTCATAGAAGAAAAAGACAACTTCATAGTTCTTAACGACTACGATGCAGACGGTTTATCAGCCGGTGGAATAATAAGAAAAACACTGGAGAGAATGGGTAAAGAATACGAAGCCCACACTCTGCAGCATTTCTCAAAGGAAGAATTAAAAGAATTCAAGAAACACTACAACTCCAATCCATTCATACTAATAGACTTTGGATCAGGATACCTCGACATGTTAAAAAAAGAGATAACAAACGGAGAGTACTGCATAATAGACCACCACGAGATAGAAGGAGAAACGGAAAAACCACACCTGAACCCGCATCTCTCAGGAGTAGACGGATCCAGCGAAATAAGTTCATCCGGGTTAAGCTACGCCGTAGCCAGAGAAATAGATGAGAAAAACAAGGACCTATCAAAAGTAGGAATAGTCGGAGCACTTGGAGACATGCAGTATAGTAATGAAGAAAACAGACTAGTGGGATTAAACAGAGAGATACTGGAAGAAGGAGAAGAAGCAGAAGAGATAGAAAGAAGAATGGACATAACTTTATTCGGAAGACATTCACGGGACCTAGTTTCATTCCTAACCTATTCAACCTACCCATATCTACCCGGGCTGACAGGAGAAAGAAACAACTGCGTCAGATTCCTAAAAAACCTAGATATAGATCTCAAAAATGGAGAAGGAAAATCCAGATACTACTGCGAATTAGATCTAGAGGAAAAAAAGAGACTGATATCCGGACTACATGTCTACGGCAGGAGAAACGGAGTACCCGAAACAGTGCTTAGGAACCTGATAGGAGAAGTATACGAATTAAAGAAAGAGCCGAAGAAATCACCATTGAAAGACGGAAAGGAATACAGCACAATACTCAATGCCTGTGGAAGACACGAAAGACCGGAACTAGGAGTAAAAATAAACATGGGTGACAGAGACGAAGCGATGGACGAAGCAGTCAAGATGCTCAGAAGACACAGAAGAAAACTGAGCAAAGGGATAAAGTACGCCAAGGATAAAGGAATAGAGAAAAAAGAAACAACTTATCTGCTCGACTCTAAAGGAAACATAGAACCATCAATAATAGGTATAGTCCTTGGAATGCTGTACTCAACGGACGAAGTAAAGAGAGACAAACCAATAATAGGGATGGCCGAAAAAGAAGAAAATGAAGTAAAGATAAGCGGAAGAGGAACAAAAGAATTAGTTGAAAAAGGACTGAACCTTGGAGAAGCATTCCACAAAGCCGCAGAAGAAACAAAAGGAGAAGGTGGAGGACACGACGTAGCCGCAGGAGCCACAATACCTGAAGAGAATACAGAAAAATTCATAGAGATAAGTAATCAAAGAATAAAGAAGCAGTTAGAATAACATTATAGAGGTATAACTTCTTCATCAAACTCTTCGAGCATTTCTCTAACTTTTGATTGTTTCTTAGTTCCTTTTTTATCTATATATATCTTATCTGGCTTTGGATGCGTTTTCTTGATCATCTGCTGAACCATGTCTCTATCTAAATGTTTCTGGGCGTATCTTGGTATTATGTGACCCATCGCTTCGTTTTCTCTTCTCTGTATTTCATTGAATTTTCTAGCGTAGTGATTCCCGCCTATCCCTATAGCTGTTTCCAATTTTTCATTTTTTTCTTTTTTTCTGATTGTCTTGATTACTGCTTCCGCTATGTATTCTCCAGCTTCTTGATTTCCCCAGTGTTTTTCGATTGATCCTAGTTCGATGAAACAGCAAGGTTGCCTGATGAGAGGACCGTGATGCGTCACTTCAAGAGACACGTTATACTCGAAAGTAGGTTCTAGTAAATGAGAGTGAAGTTCGTTCATTCTGTTTGCATTAACTTGGCATAGTTTTCCTGGTTCGCCTCCGTAGTCAGCTGGTCCGAAGTTACCAGGGGCATGGGTAGTTAGTGTTGGTTTGCCTGACTCGGAAGAATGTTTTGAAGCGAAGATTATTTCATCCGCATCGAGATTATCTACTTCGTCCGCGTGGATTATTCTTGATTCAGTGCGTACCAAAAGCCATTTTCCTTCCTTGTGAACTGTTTTTCCCTGCCATTTGCCCTGAGTGGAGCCGAATCCTTTATCTAGAAGGTGTTTATATATGTTCTTTCCCGCTTTATCTTTCTCTGAAACCACTATTGCCTTCATTTTTATCCTTCTTTTCTCAATTTCTTCACTAGGTCAACGTCTTCAGGTTCGTAATGTGTTTCCCTTATCATAGGTATGTCTCTGAATGCTTCGTGGCTGACAAAGTTCTTTATTCCTTTTCTACCAAATTCTCCTTCCGTTAGATGGTAGTGTTGGTCTTTTTCAGATCCTAGTTCGGCTTTTGAATCATTGAGATGGATCATTTTGATTGATTTTTTCCCAATAGTGTCGTCCACTTCATCGAGGAACTCTTTTATTCCTTCTTCGGTGGCTAGGTCGTAACCTGCTCCGTATGCGTGAGCTGTGTCCAGGCAAACACCAATTTCTGCATCTGTATCAGGTTCTTCTATCATTTTTTTAAGTTGTTCCACGGAGTAACCTAGAGTTGTTCCTTTTCCAGCTGTATTTTCTAGAAGTAATTCGGTTTCTGATTTTTCCAAAGTTTCTGAAAGTCTATTCAGTCCTTCTATTATTCTTTGCATTCCCTTTTCTTCTCCCGAGCCGGTGTGAGCTCCAGGATGGAAAGTGATGTATGGTAAACCTATTTTATCGCTTCTCTCTATCTCTCCTCTCAAGCAATCTATCGATTTTTCGAAGAGATCATCTTTTGGCGTGGCTAGGTTGATTAGATAGGTTCCGTGAACCATGAATGGTTTTAGATCGCTCTTATTATATCTTAATTTGAATTTCTCTACTTCTTGTTCATCCAGATCAGCGAATTTCCAGGATCTCGGGCTCTTCACGAATATCTGACCACAGTTCCCTCCTAAATCCTTCTGCTCGTCGAGCGCGTTTGGTAATCCGTCCGATATACTTACGTGGAAACCTAGTTTGAAGGTCATTTTGATCAATTAGATTTGGTGTTTCGAGGATTATATTTGTTCGAGTGGATCATTGTGCTGGCGCGCAAACTTTGAGTGTCAAAGACGAATATTAACTCTCATTAACCGACACATGTTGGGAAATTTCTAAATTCTCTGGTAAACCTAACTCCAATAACCTTTGGAAAAAAAAGGTTTTATATATCATGTTAAACTTAATACGATACATGTTTAACATTAAATGTGAAAGGGAAAAAATTAAAGCAGATGAAAGAAGGACAGAGATAGATGGCCAGAGAGATAGAGTTCACCTATACACTATGGGAAATCGACGGATGGCTGATAAAAGTATACCAAAGAGCCAGGTGGAACCACGGACCAGGACATTTTGTGGTAGTAGAGTCCGCAGTAAACCCAAAAAGAGACGAATATCACGAGATAATAAAGTACGATACCGAACACGACATATTCCACGTCCATAAATATTATAAAAAACAAAAAGAGAATGTAGATCTTGAGAACCAAGTTAGAGAGAGGAAAAAGCAATACAGATACGCCTTAAAAGATATAAAAGAAAACGGGAAGAAATACTTCAGAAAATATAGAGAAAACAAACTCATATGAAGGATAGAGGTGTGAGATAATGGAAAAAGAAATGAGAACAATAACTGACCTGGAGAAAGGATTAATGGAAGCAAAGAAATCGGACAGGCCAGTAGTAGCGATAAAGCCAAAGGTAGCTGGCAAGATATTCACCCCAAAGAAAAACGAGATATACGAGCTACTGAGATCAGAGGACTCGTTGTCCGTGAGCGAAATCGCTGAAAAAACAGATAGGAAGATATCAGCAGTTTCTCGAGACGTGAACACACTGGAGTTCGTTGGCCTGGTGGAAAAAAAGAGAAAGGGAAAAGAAGTAAAGGTAATTTATAGAAACCCTAAAATCTTAATAGAGTAGATAAAAAATATATAGAGCGAAAAAACAAAATTATAATGCTAAATATGGTGAAACAAATGCTAGATAAGATTGAAGAAGAACTAGAGGAAGCGTATGAAAAGAGAGAAAAGGTTTTAAAGGAACGAAGAGACATATTGCCTCTATGCCAGGAAGGAGTGAAGCACATACATCAGAATGAGTTCGAAAAAGCAGAAGAGAAGAAAAAAGAATCTGAAAGGATAATAAAGAAATGTGAAGAAAAACTAGAAAAATACCCTGTGCTGAAGGATAAGGCTCTTGGAAAGAGCTACCAGGAATACGCGGAATTATGCATACTCAAAAACTATTTAGAGAAAAGAAAATTACCTGAACTAGACGTGCCTCCAAAGTACTATCTTACAGGGCTGGGAGATGCAATAGGAGAATTGAAGAGGCACGCAATGGACAAGCTTGGAGAAGGAAAGATAAATGAAGCTGAAGATATGGAAAAAGAACTCGAGAAACTTTACGTGAAGTTCAGAAAATTCAGCTACCCTAACTCAGTTGTCCCAAATCTGAAGAGAAAGCAAGATGTAGCTAGAAAAGTTCTGAATGAACTGCACGAGAATATAGTTTCTGCTAAGATAAGGGAAGATAAAACAAAAGAAAAATAAAAGAAAGGGGTTTTATTTACCTGTTAGTTCTTTTACTTCTTCTTTTCCTTCTTTCATTTGTTCTACTTGTTCTTTATCTCTTCTTAGTAGCATTTCCTGGAATTCTCCTACGTGTTCTTTTTCCTCTTCTGCTACGTCCAGGAGAACTTTCTTAATGTTTTCGTCATTTGTCATGTTTGCCATTTGTTCGTATAGGTCTATTGCGTCTAGCTCTGCTAACAGGCTTTTGCGGAGTATCTCTTTGTCTATATCCTCTTGATCTATTTTATCCAGATCTATAGGTATTTCAGATAACATTGTAGATCACTTTTTCTAAATTTCGTTTTTCCACAGGCCGTGCACATTGCAGTATTCTCTGATCTTTTCTATATCCTCTTTTTTCACTGGGAATTCTGCTTCTGGTTTTTTGTCCGGTTCCAGGTATTTTCTGTATGATTTACCGTTCTTTAGTTTTACTTGTATCCATTCTATGTAGTGTTTTTCTTCCATTGGATGTGGATTTGATCCTACTTTGGCTTTGATTCCTTTATCCGTTTCTTCTATTACTGGGACGTGTTTTTCGTATCCTTTGTCTTCTGTTTGTGGTTCCAGCAGTTCCATTGATTCTCCGCAGCATACTAGTTCTCCTACTCCTTCGTGTATTACTTCCACTATGTTTCCGCAGATTTCGCATTTGTATATTTCGCCTTTGTTGGTCATTTCAAAACCTTCTCCTTTTTTTTCAATATTCTTCGCATTTTAGCTGGAAGTATTCTGTTGGGTGGCTGCATGATGGGCATTCTTCCGGTGGTTTTCTTCCTTCGTGTACGTATCCGCATTTTCTGCATACCCATTGTTTCTTTTCTTGTTTTTCGTGGACTGTTCCTTCTCTTACTTCTTTTAGGAGTTTTTTGTACCTGTTTTCGTGGTGTTCTTCCGCTCTTGCTATTGCTCTCAGTCTTTTAGCTATTTCTGGGTATCCTTCTTCTTGGGCTTTTTCCGCGAAGCTTGGATACATCTCGGTGTTTTCGTAGTGTTCTCCGTCTATAGCTGCTTTTAGATTTTCCTTTGTATCTCCTAGTGTGGTTGGTGCTGATGCCTGTACTTCTATTTCGGATAAATCTCCTTCTTCATCTTCTTTTACTTCGTTTATTAGTCTGAATAACCATTTTGCGTGCTGTCTTTCCTGTTCGGCTGTTTTATTGAATATTTCCGCTATCTGTTCGTATCCTTCTTTCTTTGCTCTTTTTGAGTAGATATTGTATCTGTTTCTGGCTTGACTTTCTCCTATAAATGCTTTTACAAGATTTTTCATTGTTTCGTTCATTAGTATCACCTGTTTGTAATTTGGGAATTGGGATTAATATCTGTATGTTTGTTTACTGGTAGGGAAGTGGGAAATTCTTACAAAGGTTTTTAACTTGCTCTTTGATTTTTTGTTCTTTTGATTCTTCCTTTAATGTTTTAATAATTGCTTTCCCAATTTTTTTCATTTCTGGTTCTTTCATACCTCTTTCTGTTAGTATAGGTGTTCCTATTCTTATTCCACTAGGATCTTCAGGTTCTCTTTTGTCGTAGGGGATGGTGTTTTTGTTTAAAACTATTCCTATGTCTTGTAGTTTGTCTTCTGCTTCTTTTCCAGTTATGTTTAAGGAAGTTACGTCGGCTAAGACTAGGTGGGTGTCCGTTCCTCCTGTGATTATTTTCATTTCTTCTTTCTCTAGAGTTTGGGCGAGTTCTTTAGAGTTCTTTACCACTTGTTTCTGATATTTTTTGAATTCTTTTGTCATCGCTTGTTTGAATGTTATTGCTTTTCCTGCTATCGCGTGCATCATCGGTCCTCCTTGGATTTCAGGGAACACTGAGAGATTTATTTCTTCGCCTAGTTCTTCTTTGCACAGTATGAATCCTCCTCTGGCTCCTTTTAGCGTTTTATGTGTTGTTCCTGTGACTATGTCTGCTTCGGGGAAGGGTTTTGGGTGTTCACCTGCCGCTACTAGGCCTGCGATGTGGGCAATATCTGCCATTAGGTAAGCGTCCGCTATCTCTGCTGCTTCTTTGAAGGCTTTGAAATCTATTTGTCTGGGGTAGGCGCTGTATCCTGTGAGAATTAGGTCGGGTTCGTGTTCTCTAGCCATTTCTTTTATCTTTTCGTGGTTCCATCTTTCAGTTTCTCTGTCTACTTTGTACTCTATCTTTTCGAATAGTTTTCCGGAGAAGCTCCAGGGTGAACCGTGGCTTAGGTGTCCTCCATGGCTGAGTTTTGGTCCTAGGATAGTGTCTCCTGGTTCCAGTACTGAGAAGTAAGCTGCCATGTTGGCCTGGGTTCCGGAATGAGGTTGTACGTTGACGTGCTCTGCATTGAATAGTTTTTTTGCTCTTTCTATTGCTTTTTCTTCTACTACGTCTACGTTCTCGCACCCTCCGTAGTACCTGTCTCCTGGAAGCCCTTCAGCGTATTTATTAGTTAATACGCTTCCTTGTGCTTCTAGAACAGCTTTTCCAGCTAAGTTTTCGGAAGCTATCATACCTAACTGTTTTCTCTGTCTTTCCAGTTCTTTTTCTACAGCTTTATTTATCTCTGGATCTTTTTTTTTTCATTGCTTCTGGCATATAGTAACCTCTATGTATCATCTATGTGCTATTCTTCTCTTTGTTTTCTTATTTTTTCGCAGAGATCACAAGGATCTGCTTCCGGACACTCTCCGTACACTACTCCTTGTGGATAGGTGTATTTTCCTAGTGCCGGGTTTTTTTCTCTTATCTTTTCTGCTATGTTGTTTGCTATACTTCTTATTTCCCATTGGGCTTTTGTACAGGTTCTTTTTCCTATGGAGTGTATGGAGTTCCATCCATTGACGTGTATAAAGTCGTACATTTCGACAGAATGAGGTATTACTCCTATTGCTTCTTTTTTGGATATCCCTTTGCTGATTAGTTTTTTGTAGAGTCGGATCATTTCTCTGTGTTGTTCCTTGAATTTCTCTGTGTACTCTGAATTCTTCACTGTAGGTGGCACCACCATGTTTCCTCTTTCTGCAGCGTCGTAGAAGGACTCTACAGCGTGGTTCCATGTTCTCTGTCTGGTGGATTGATGATAGCAGGCTATCGACATCGGTGCTAGGAATCCTTCTACCTTGCTTCCGTTGTGTATGTGTTTCAGGTTGGATAGTTCAGCTTCGTTTCTCTGCTCCACAGCCTTTTCAATTGCTTCTTCAGATAATTCTTTTTCAACATAAGTGGTCTCTTCAGGATAATCGTATTCCTCTATTATCTTGTTCAGAGTCGCATTCTCTTCAGCGTATAACTGAGCTGAAGGGTACCAGGCGAGTCTTTCGTAGTTGTGACCCCAGTCCTTGAAAGTGTTAGGTGCTTTTTCTCTTGCTTGTTCTATCATCTCGTCTATTATTTCTTTTACTGGTGTTGGAACGGGTTCTTTCTTTGTCATGTGGTGCAGATGCATTAGTTCTCTGGCATTTCCAGTTGTCTGTATATTGGTCCTAGTATAGAGAGGTAGGAGGAATCTAGCATCTTCTTTCGGTATTTCGTTTTCAACTAGCTCCATGTAAGTTTCAAATGCATTGTCTAGCACTTCTTTTACTTCTTCATACATATCTGAATTCTTGATCTCGTCCGGAAGGACGTATCCTCTCTCTGCAGTTGCTCTTCTCATCGATTGCTGCAGATGCATCAAATATTCAGGTAGGCAAAGCTGAAGAGTAGCTGCTCTTGGTAAGTTTTTTATAGAAAAAGTAAAAGCGTTCTGATCAGCTACTGCTCCGTGTCCTCTTCCCGCACTTTGTTTTAGAACCTCTTTTACCTCCTCTTTAAACTCTTCTTCAGTATTCCCTTTGTAGTGTTCTTTGAAGACCTCATAGGAAGCCCCCTGTTCAAAACATCCGTATGCCCCATAAGCAGTCAATTCCTCCGGACCTAGGACATCATTTTCAGTTCCCTTAGATGTAGCTATCAGTTTAACTTCAGATTCATTCATATAAATCACTAATATATTTTCTGTGTTTCCAGAAATTTAATCATATCCCTAAAATCTAAAAATGAAAAAAACAATAAAGAAATGAGGAATTCTAAATGAAAGAAGTGGAGACAAGGAGCTTCATATCGGACAAAGAGTACGAGGAACTCCTCTATAAAATGAATGAAAAAGCTGAGAAGATTAAAGAAGACAAACAAGTAACATATTATTTTACAGGGGAAAAAGACCTTAGAATACAGAAGAATAAAAAATTTTCAAAACTCTGGTTAAAAGAAGGGAAAATACACGAGGATAACAGGGAAGAAATAGAAGTAGAATTCAATAAAGAAGACTTCAAAGAACTAGAGAAACTTTTGAAGAGCCTAGGGTACGAAGTAGAGATAAAATGGTATAGAAAAAGACATAAATTCAACTGGAAGGGCCTCACAGTATGCATAGACCAAACCCCTGGCTACGGGAAAATTATAGAGATAGAAAAAATGTGTGAAGAGGAAGAAGACCATGAAAAAATTCAGAAAAACCTAGAAAGTGCTTTGGAAGAACTTGAGATAGAGAAAACCTCTAATAAGAAATTCGAAGAAAAATATAGTCAATATAAGAAGAACTGGGAAAAAATACTCTCCGACAAGGATCTAGAAGAATTCAAAGTCTAATAAAATAAACACCATAGAAATTATTTTATATCTATAAGAGGTTAAACAACCAATGAAAGTCGAAAGAACAGAAGAAGTAGAGAAAATTGAAGGAATGTGCTCCAATCACCCTTACATCACGAGCCCAGGAAAAAATTCAGAAAAAAGAGAGTACTTTCTACTGAAACACGAAGGATATACAATCGGATGCGGGTACATCCAAACATTCTTCAAGAAGATAGGGAGCATGGGAGCATTATTTATCAAGGAAAATTGGAGAGGACAAGGAGCAGGAGAATATCTAGAAGAAAAAATGGAGGAGAGATTAGAAGAAAAAGGAGCAAAGATCTGTCTGATAGGGATACACAGAGAAAATGAAATTTCATTAAATTTACACAAGAAAAGAGGATATCATACTATAATCGAAGAATTAGGAGAGAATACATTCAAAAAAACAAGAGTGAGGAAAGTCCTGGAAAAGATAAGTCCAAAACCATTACCAGAGAACACTGTTATGATACTAGGGAAAAGACTAGGGGTTGAAAAAGGAAGCACGCACCCTCTAAAAGAATTTTACGATCTAGAAAAATACCTAGAATCGATAGGGATAGAGAAAGAAAGAATGCCAAGGATGTCTAAAAAGAACAAAATAACCAACTTCATGATGGGAAAAGACATAATATCACTCCTAAACTCTGTTTTCGGAATCTATTCAATCTTTCTATTCATTCAAGGAAGATTTACAGCGGGATCATCCTTCCTGATACTGGCAGTAACGATGGACGTGCTCGATGGAGAAGTAGCGAGGAGGATCTCAAAACCTACAGAATTTGGGAAAAGAATAGATATAGCAGACCTGGTTTCATTCGGAGCAGCACCTGCTATATTACTATTGACGTGGTTAAATCCTCAGAATTTGGTTCAAACTGTTTTACTTCACGCCTCAGCATTATCCATACTTATAGCTGAAGTGCTTAGATTAGCTAGATTCCAAACAAGAGAACCGAATGGAAAGCACTTTATAGGTCTCCCAGGGACAGCTACAGGAGTACTTTATCCAGTAATTTACTTCCTTTCTCCCGGATTCTACCCAGTGATATTAATCACATTTTTGATAAGCCTATTAATGGTAAGCCACATCAAGTTCCCTATAGAACCGGTTCAACTGGAAGAAGGAGAAGAAAAAGAAGAATGTAGTGCCTAAAAACCCGGTTTTCACCCTTTTCACACCAGCTCCAGAAGACTCATGACTAATTTTCGAAACGTGAGACCCTAGAATTTCAACCGCAAATTCTAACAAGGGTAAATCAGGTGGAAAACCCTCTTTGCAATTACTTTGTAGAGATTTCATTTTCTCCGGCCTGATCCGCCGAAACTATTTTTTATAAAATCCATTATACATATTAGAGAATAACATCGATTTTCTTTAAACTTTATTTTATAATTTAAATTATAATTATCGTGTTTTTGGCCTTATATTAAAATACATTTTATAAAATACATATTATCAATGGACGGGAAGCAAGGGTAAAACAAGAAAAAGTAGGGATAAGCTTTTATTATACGCTCCACTATCATAAGTAAGGAGTTAAGCATGGCCAAATGTGACATATGTGGGAAAGAATTAAAGAATGAAAGAGGCGTTAAGATCCACAAAGCAAGAGTACACGATAAAGAAGATGAAAAAGAAGAGAAAGAAAAGGAAAAAAAGGCTAAAAAACAAGAAGAAAAGCAGAAGAAGGAAAAAGAAAAAAAGACTAAAGAGCAAGAAAAGAAAGAAGGTAAAAAAGTTCAAATCTGCCCTAGTTGTGGTAGCCCAAGGTTAGAATACGCTTCAATGGATTCTAGATCAGTAAAAACAATAATAGGCCTAGGAGCACCAAATAAATTCTACTGCAAAGACTGTGGATACGAAGGATCAGTTAAAGTACAAATTCCTGCAAGCGAAGTAGAGGATATAAGACCAAAAGACTCAAAAACCCAGATAGAAGAAGAAAGAGAAAGAGAACTACAAAAAGAAAGAAAAGTCAAAAAACCAAAAGTACTGAAACCAATCTCAATCATCATAATACTCGGATTCTTAATAACAGCAATCTTCATAGCAGCAACAACAATGAGAGGAGAAATAACTCCTCCTGAACATATGCAAACAGAACAAGCAATGGAAGAAGAAGCATTAAACCTAACTGAAGAAGAGGAAGAAGAACTTTTAGAAGAACCTTATCCGGAAGAACACCCTGAAACAGATCCGGTGAAAAGAGCAACAGGCGTACCTATAATGGGGTTCTTAGTTCCACTATTCATCATATTCTTCTTAGTAGGTCTACTAATCTACCTACTATGGTATTATGGAAATAAACTAACACATCTATAATAACAAATTATATCACACCGAACCAGTATAACGAATCTGAAGAGACAAATTCAGAAGAACACAACAACACACGGGCCCGGTGTGTATGAATGTTTTTCTACCCAGAACCCTCGCCTAAACAATCGAAAAACATGGGAAAACACCGAAAAAACCAACAACCAAAACAAATTTATACCGGAACAGTGTGATAAATATAAATTAAAATAAAGAGGTGAAAAAATGGCAAAACCACCAGAATATTCAGCAAAAATAAATAGAAAAAATGCCTTATATCTAGAATCAGCATCAACAGAACTACAAAAGGACCACGTAATAACCGAAGACATAATAGAACACATATATCCAAGCCATGTTAACCCAGTATCTACTGAAGTAGCTAAAGACCTGATAAATTACTTGTTGGAACCAGAAAATTTCCAAGGAGTACCTAGAAAAGAATTAATGAAACACTTAACAGAAGAGAAAGGACATTCTAAATCTACAATACAGAACAAGGTGATCCCTATGCTGAAAAGAAGAGGATTGATAAAGAAAACCCAGGAAAAAGGGATACATACAACCTTGGAATTTAGCAAAACGTTAAAAGAGATAGCAAACTGTTGGGAAACTATACACAAAAGACAAAAAAAGATAAGTAAAAAGAAAAAAGAATAAATCAAGAAGAACCGTGCATTTTCGTCTTATGGATTTTCATACCTCTTTCAGTTTCGAATTCATCTCCACATATAGGACAAGAGACTAAATCCTCTTTCTTTTCCATTTTAGATTCCTTAGACGTATCAGAAGATTCTTCCTTCTCTTCTTCTCTCATTTCTTCTATTATTTTCTCTAAAATTATTAGATTAGATTCAAGATTACTTATTCTGCCTTTGGATATAGGATAAATCTTCTCATGCTGTTTTCTAGCTTCTTCAGCTTTTTCTTTAAATATCAGTTCTTTTTTACGGTCTTCGTGGATCTTCAACCAAGGTTTAACCAGCTTTACTTGTCCGTCTTCTGTTTCTAATTCTTCTTTATACCCTGCTTTTTTGAATAAAGAAATATCTTTATCCTTTTTATCAACATATATGTATATTGGAAGATCAATAGTCAGAGATTCAACTTCTGAAAGTAGCTTAATTATTTCTTCTTTATTTCTAAACCCGTAACTATCTATTTTAATTCCTTCTGCTCCTCTTCTAACATGTACAAATGCTTTTATTTCTTCATTTTCCTCTAAAATAATTATACCTTGTCTACTGGATCTAATCGCTTCATGCAAATATTTTGTAGAGAATTCAAATTCTCCGGGGTGGTCCAGTAACTTAGGCACATCATCCAAAGTAGCGTATCGGGTTTTAAGATTTTCATTATTCTTCATCTGATTCCCCTTCGCTCTCTGGCTCCATTTGAGATTTTTCATCAATTCTTTCCATTCTTCTAAGCAAATTTTGGAATTCTATTGCTAAATCCTCGCCTTGAGATGTTAGAGATATCCTTTTTATCCTTCCTTCTTCTTCAGTCTCTATTAAATTATGTTTATGGAATTTATCTAAGATATTATTCATATGTGGGCGAGTACAGTCTATTTCCTTTGCTAATAAGGAAGCGTACCAAGCTTTGTCATCATTGGCCAAAGAGGCAAGGGCTCGCACTGGTTTTTCCTTAAAGAAAATGGGGGTTAACATAGGTATCACCTCGATTCTAACATATAAAAAACATTTATTATATTTAAACCTTTGTATTCAAAAACTTATAATATGTAATAATAAATAAGTTTGATATCTGCAAAAATACAACAAAAAACAATTAAACAAGATAATATAAAACATAGTTAACAAGAGAATGGAAAAAACGTGAGAGCAAAACAAAAAATTCAAAATCAAAAGAAAAAATCTGAAAAAAGAAGAAATTCAGAAAAAACAAAAAAATGAGAATCAACAGAAATAGAGATATTTTAGGCACTACATGTAAGAAGAAAAACAAAAACCAGGAAAAAACAAGAAGTAAAGCTAAAGATCCCCCTACATACCTTCAAAAATGCTAAAAAACAGCGGTTTTAGGCACTACACGTGAGGAATTTTGGATGGATCCAAGGCAAATACAGTGAAATGATGAAAATAGGAAGGTTAGGGGTGTGTGAGGAGCTAAAAAGAAATAATTTTAGGCACTACACGTGAGTAAATTATACTAGAATAGAGAAAATCCAATTAAAAGAAATTTTTAGGCACTACATTGGAGTATATGAAAGAGAAAAACAACCAAAAGTATTTAAGTATGTGTGAGATAATAATCATAGATAGTGCCGCAGAGCGACGCAGGGGGTGAGGGGTCTGTTCCCTTTTCTCAAATCTCTATTCAAAAACGAAAAAGAAGATAAAGATCTTAAAAAAGAAAAAAAGAAGCTAATAGAAGATAAAGAAGCTAATTCTACTAATAAAAACTATGAAAAATCAGAAGAAGGAGCTTTAACAGTTCAAAAACTAAAAGAAGATAGTAAGAAGGAGAAAACCATACAAGAAAGAGAATTACTCTGGGAAATGAATAAAAAAATAGATGAACTATTAGAAATAAAAGAATTATACGAAGATATGCTAGATTGGATGGTTGAAATAAGTAAAAATGAAGATCTAGAAGGTCGAGATGAGTCGCGACAGGTCTCGACAAAGTCTCGAAAAGTGTCGAATCTGTCGCCTAGACTTCGACAGATACTTGAGATAGTTGGAGAAAAAGGAGAATTAGATTCTTCAGAATTATCAGAAGAACTCGGACTAAGCCGTAATAGATGTTCAGAACTATTAAATACCTTATTTAAAGCTAATTACCTTTCTAAGAAAAGAGTAGGTAGAAAAGTCTTCTATCGACTTAATATGGATAAAGAAGAATTATTAAATTTTGAGGGTAAATGAAAGTTTTGAAAGGATCTAAACATTTTCTATGCTATTACTTTGGAAAAAATTTAAATAGTATGACACCCCCTCACTTCCAGTATTCTTAAACTATAAAAATGGAAATAAATAGTATTTAAATTAAATATAATGATAACTCTTTTAGTCTTCCGATTTTTCCCTAGCTATTTTTTTAGCTTCTCCATAGTTTATTTTTCTACATGGGCCTATATAAGCAACTGTTTCCTGTTTAACCTTCCCATCTTTCCTTTTAGTCTTCGAAGCGTACCAATATTCGTTTCCATTTATTTTTTTCTTTCTCACATAAACCATTTCTATCATAAATTCTTAGGCACTACAAGTATAAATATCTCAGTGACCCCTTACTTCCAGTATTACTTTTTTCCAGTGTGATTTCTAGTAAACCAAGGAAAAAGTATTTAAGTAAAGAGTACTTTTTAGATTTTGATAAATATGACAAATAAAATATCAGAAATATACGGTAAACCAATCTATTCAAAAGGAGGCGAACTCCTTGGAACAGTAAACGATATAGTAATAGACACAGAAGAAGGAGAAGCAGTAAGATTAATAACAGAAGAACTAAAGAATGTTGGAAAAAGAGAACTAAGAAGAATAATGAAAGAAGATAGTATAAAATACGATAGAGTAGAATCAGTAGGAGATATAGTTCTACTTGGAAGTAATATAACAAAGAATAATAAAAAAGAAAATACGGAAGAACCACCAATTAAACCTTCAATCTAAATAAAAAGTAGTTTAAAGCCTTTTTAGTTTCTTCTTTCTGAACACTTTGAAAATATCGAAAATAAAGTATTTTAACTTACATGTTTTATGTAACATTAAATACTAGGATAATAACAATTATTTCAAAATAAAGAAATGAAATAATGGTAAATTATAATATAAATAAAGCAAAGAAAGAAACTTTAAACTACTTAAGATATCCAGTACCAAGAACACCAGTTTCTATAGTTAGAAAATTAAAAGAAGAAGTTCCTGATTTCTATCCAAATACCAATCCATACAGAGTAGTTAATAGAATAAGGGAAAAAGTGTTAAAAGATCTATTAGAAAAAAATTTAATTGTTAAATACACTGAAGAAGATGAAATATGGGATTCAGCAAGAGAATTACTAAAAAAAGAGTATGAAAAAGAAAGAAAAAGAAAACCACGCAATTTAAAAGAATTATATCAAATAAACTTCTTTTATTTATCAGAAGAATCACAATTTTACAATCTACCAGTACTAAAAGATGTTAATTTAAATCTAACAGCTATGTTCTATAGATTTTTAGAAGAAAAAGAAATAAAAAACTTCTTCTGGAAAATTTTGAATCTTTTTTATTGTTACAATAATGAAAAGAATAAAGGTAAAATAAGAGTAAAGATCCATAGTAAAGGATTTAATGAAAAAGAGTCGAAACTACTCGAAAGAGCATTAGAATATTCAGATGAAGTTGAACCAATTTTAGAAGACTTTCCTTTTGATTCAAATATAGATGAAGCAGTTAAATTTATTAAAACTCTTTCTAAATAAATAATATTACTAGAATCAAGTTTACATTACACACACTCAATACTCCTGCAAATATTATACAAATATATTTATGTATTATATTATTATAACTTCATCTTAATAAACTAAAAACATCCAAATAACTTAATTTTCCTTTAATAAAAAAATAAACACATTATATTATTCCAATACTTTAGATAAAGATTTTAATATTCTAAAACATAATTAAAAACAATTTGAACTGTTTTTTAAAATTAAAAATTATCTATTTCTAACCAAAAATAGTTAATACTGGAACAGGGGTGCCACTCTCTGATGAAAAATATTTGAAAAACTAATATAATCAGTTCTTTTAGTGAAATAAACAAATTACAATACCGGAAGTGACCCCCTATTTCATTTAATTTTTTCTTTTGAAATACTAACAATTAATTCAAATTATCTAGATTCAAATCTTTCTAAAATAACTCAAAATATTCTCAATCTTCATTCATAAAATTCTTTTTTCCAATTATAATCATCATTGACTCATATCAATAAATTTAAAATAGCGGGAAGAGGATTTGAACCTCCGACCTACAGGTTATGAGCCTGTCGGGCACTCCAGGCTGCCCTATCCCGCTTTATAGTATTATTTAAAACATCTAAAAACAAAGAGAAATTGAATTTTTTGTTTTTCTTTCTATGTATTTCTTTAGTATCACCCTTATATAAAAAGGTAAAATCAAAATATATGTGGATGATGATTCCTTTAATTCTGAGGATCCCGCGGCACCGATGAAGAATGATAGGCGGTCTGACACTTTTACTTTCCTTTTTCTTAATTTTTTCCAAATCTTTGATTTAGGCACTACATTAGGCACTACAAACTAGAATTAACTTAAAAATTTGGAAAAATTACTTTATTTCTCTGATTTCCAGAAATAACACATGAACCTGAACCACTGTAACTATAATTCAAATACAAGAGGAATAAAACTAAAAATATTTCTCTCACTTATCCTATTATCTTTTATCTTAAATATAGGTCTTTCTTTAGAGTTTGAATCTGCCCTAACCGAAGAACATCTTTCCTTAGAATACCAGATGACTGAAGAAATACAAAAATATAATGAGGAAACAGGAGATTGGGAAGATACATATCCTTTTAGAATTGAAAATAAGAACAAAGAAAAGATAGATGATGGAATATATAATATAGAAATAAATTTTTCTAAGACGAGCTTTGGTCAATTGATTTATAACGATATTCAAGATAAAGAAAAAAACATAGAAGAATATTATAAAGATTCTAGGTTAATTAAAGAAAAATTTTATAGGTTTAGAGAGGAAAAAATTTCTTTAAAAGAATATAAAAGACTAAGAAACAAATTTGAAGAAATTCCTTTAAGAATAAATAGAGTAAAAGATTATGATGTTAAAAAAATACCTGATAGAATATCAAAAAAAAGTTCTGAAACAAATAAAAGCTCTAAAATGTTAAAAGAGACTAATAAAACCTTAGAAATTGAAGTAGAGGTTTTAGATACGGAAAAACCTGTAAAAGCTTCTTGGGGATTAGGAGAAAATTCAATCAGCTTTACACTTGAAGAAACCTTAGAAGAATTCAAAGGTAGTAGTAATTACGGAAATACTTTCGGATTCACTAATAAAACTTTGTTTACTACCCCTAATACAGAAGAAGACGATTATTATTGGATAATATCTTACGAAAAGGAAGAATGGAGTATCAAAGAAAAAAATAAACTTGAAACTTATCCAGTATATAGTTTAGATACTACATTAGATGGTGAAGTGATAGTAGGGATGTACTCAGTTCATCCAACAGATGTAAGATCTAGAAAGAATCTAAGAGTATTTGAAGCACCTGAATTAGAAAGAAAATCTTCTTATGTATATAATAAGCATGTTAATTTCTTAAGTTCAGGTAAAAATTTGTTCGTTGGTGGTAATGCCATCATATCAGATAGTGATGACTACTTATTTTTATCAGAAAATCCTGAAATTTCTATTAAAAATAAATGGAATTACTCTGAAATGGGAGATAAAGACAGCATCTTAGTAATTGACGAATTAGAAATATCTCCTAATGATTCTCTTGTTGTTTTCTGGAGATCAGAAGAGTTTTTATCAATATGGGAAACTGAAGAACATACTAGGATATCAGAGTGGGGGGAAAGATCTGGTTTTCCAGAAATGCCTGGACATTGGGATATTAAAGGAATAGAATTCAGCCCAGATAATAGATATCTTTCTATAGGTTCTCATGTACTAGATAGTAAAAATAACTATGCGGAAATAGCTGAATTTGAGGAGTATGGGAAACCAAGTTGGTCTCCTAATCAAAAATATCTAGCTTTCAGTGATGGTGATATCCATATTCACGAAACTCAAAATTGGACAAAAATAAAAACTATAGAAGATGGTGGAGAAAAGATAAAATGGAGTGAAGAAGGAAAATACATAGTTAATGAAAAGGGAAATGTTTACAAAAAACTAGATTTTAACTCTAAAACTCTTGATCCGAAAAATATTACCAATGAATCTGCTGAACTATATGGAGACTTAGATACTGATAAAGAAACTGAAAAAGAAGCTTATTTTTACTGGAAAAAAGAAAATTCAAATTGGAAAAATATTTCTTTAGGAACAATAAAAGAAAGTAAAAGATTTAATCAAACAATCAAAGAATTAGATCCCGATACACATTATGAATTTTATTCAAAGATTAAAGAAAAACAAGGTAACACGAGTAATTATGATAAAGGAAAGATAAAGTCATTTAGAACAAAAAATAACCCAGGAGAATGGAGGAAGGAAACACAAAAAGATTGGGAATACTGGTCTGATCACAATAATTTTATAGAGATAGAGGATGGGTTTTTAACGACAAATAAAATCAGTTCTCTTGTATTTAATGAAACTAAAGTTTCCATTAAAAACATTACTGGAATAAACAATACCTTTTCCACAAGTTTCTGGATTCGCTTTCAAGATAATAAATCCGAACAAGAGATAATACAAATTGATTCTGAAGAAGGAAAAACTAAAAAGAATCTAAGGATAAAAAACGGAAAATTAAAACTTTATTTAAATACTGAGGGAGAATTAGAAAATAAATCAATTAAAATAGAATCTTCAGGAATAAAAAAAGATGAATGGCAACATATAGTTACCTCTATAAATGAAAATAAAACTAAAATATACATAGATAATGAATTGAAGAAAACTGAAAAAATAAATAATTCATATATAGATCTATTAAATGTATCTAAACTTACTCTTGGAGGTTCAAACCAAAATAAAAGCTATTTTAAAGGCAGAATAGATGATGTAAGAACCTATAAATTTTCTTTAAATAAAGAAAATATAGAAGACCTGTATAAATATAGGTATTTTCCGATTGGAAATGAATCTTTATTTTGGACAATGGAAAAAATCAAAAATAACACAGTACATGATAAAAGTAACATGAATAATCATGGAAATATTTCTAATTTCCAAAAAACTCATCTGGAGGATATAAATATTGGTACTTGGTTCTCAAGAACCTGGGATACTAATTATAAAGAGAAATCCAAATTAAAAGATTTCAAGATAAACATTTCTAATAATGAAAAGAATGAAACAAGTAATAAAACCCATAATAGTTCCTTCAAAAACAAATTTAAAGTTCGATTAGGAGTAGATAAATCCAATAATACTAAGATAGATTTCTGGAGCAATTGGAAAAATCTAAGTAAGGGAGAAAATATACTTAATCAAGAAAACTTTGATCTCCCAAATGGAAACCACTATAAAGTAGAATATTGGCTAGAATCTGAACATAATAGCTCAGTGGTTAATGAACATACATTAATTTTCGAAATTGAAGAAGATGAAACTTCTCCTCCTGATTCCGGAGGAGGTTCTGGAGGGTCTTCAGGAGGATCCGGATCAATTAGCCCTATAGAGATTCCTTCAGAAGAAGATGATGAAGAAGAAAATGAAAGTTTTGAAGAAAATAAAACGATAGAAGAAAAATGGGAAAAGGAATATGAAGAGCTAGCTGAAACAAAAGAACATAAAAGTGAAATAAATATAATCTCACCAAGTGAAAAGGAAAATAAATCCTTCAAATTTAAAGCAAGGATAATAAATGATGAAAACTGTTTTGTTAGAATAAATAATGGGTTATGGGAAAATCCAGAAAGAAAAGAGAATATAATAAGGAAAAGATACAGTAATATGGAAGAAGGGGAACATTCAATAGAAGTTCAGTGCAGTAGATCTCATCGGAAAAAATATTTTAAAGTAATAGAAAATATTTCTATGAGAAAAGAACCTATTAAAGATTTTTCTAAAGAAGAAAAAAACCTAACAGGTTCTTACTTAGATTTAAGATCTAATAAGTATTTTTACTTCATTTTCCTAGGTTTAATGACTTCTTCTTTAATAGTGTTTTTAATCAGAAAAAAAGGGCTTAAAACCCATTCTTTCCTTTCATAGGTACGAATGCGCACGGGATATTCAAATCTTCTTCTTTTAGTTCTCCTTTTCTTTTTTCATATCTTTTAAGTTTCTGGTGTCTTTTTCCTCCAACTGGAGCTACTATTATTCCATTTTCTTTTAGTTGTTTTCCCCAGGAATTTGGAATTTCCGGTGCTCCACAGGTTGATATTATCCTGTCGAAGGGGGCTGCTTGCGGTATTCCTAGAGATCCATCTCCTTTATAGACTTTTATGTTTTTGTAAGGTTTCAGTTTTTCTTTTGATTGTTTGTATAGTTCTTCTATTTTCTCTATAGTATGTAGTTTTCCTTCTCCGATTATGTGTGATATAATAGCTGCTTGATATCCTGAACCTGTTCCTATTTCCATTACTTTAGAATTTTTCTCTAATTTTAAGTATTCTGTCATCATAGCTACCATGTGAGGTGCAGAAATAGTTTGTCCGGATCCTATTGATAGAGGTTTATCTAGATAGCTGTATTCTTCTAATTTTTCTGGAACAAAATCTTCTCTTTTAATCTTTAGAAAAGCTTCTTTTACTTTCTCAGTATTTATTATTCCTTCTTCAACTAGTTTTTCAACTAATTTTACATTAGTTTCAGGCATTTTATTTACCTAGGAATTCTTTTATTTCTCCTATTCTTTCTTTTATTTCTTCTTTTCCATTCTCTTTGGATTTATCCATCTTTTCTCCACAATCAGGACATTCAAAATCGTATTCGTAGGCTACTTCGAATGGGTGTTTGTCACATCCGTTTTCGCATTCGAAGAAAACATAGTTTTGTTTCATTTCTAGTTCTTTTTCCAGTTTTTCTAGTTCTTCTTCGTATCTTTCTTTTAGTAATTCTTTTATCCTGTCTCTTTTAATAGACCATGTATACGTATACCAATTACTTTTTTTTGCTTTTTCTTTATCGTATTCTATTATTCCTAAGTAATGAAGCCTGTTTAGAACTGATCTTATTTCGTTTATTTCTTCTATTTCAACTTCTTCTTTTATTTCTTGGTCTGTTCTTCCCTCTTTATCTGGATCGCTTCTGTTTTCTTCGTTGATGTCTTCTGATTTTTCTGTATTCTTTTTATCTTTGTTCATTGCTTTTAGTATTGAATAGGCTTTTGGACCTGCTTTTTTTTCAACGAAATCTTTTACTAAGGGGCTATCTAGATTGATATCCATAGAAGTCTATTCCTCTTTTGTTTTTCGTATTATTTATTCTTATTTTCTCCTTGTTCTTTTCTTTTTTATCTCATTTTTTATTCTTTTTGGTTTTCTTTTACTGTTTTACCTGATTGATTTGGTTTTATTTCTATTTTTCCCCCTTGAAACTCAAAATCTAGTTCTTCTCCATTGTAATATCTGTCTAGGAATACTGCAAGGGAGGAAACTTCTGAATGAGGTTGATTTGTAACTGCAATGTTATAATCAGCTGTTTCATATGCTTCTCCAGGTACTTTTTTACCTCCTATTATTACTAGGCATTTCTCCATTTTCTTTATTTCTCTTTCTAAATTCTGTATTTTTTCCCCGTACATTGTTAAATGAACTACCTTCCCTTTTTCTTTAAATTTATCAACAGTTTTTTTCCAGTCTTTGCTGTGTCTTAATGTGAATGCTCCTCCAAATCTATCTACTACGTCCCTTATATTCTTTAATAGTTTTTTATCCTTATCTCCTGTAAATATGAATTCATCTGCTCCTAAAGCCCTAGCTGTGAGGGCTGTGTGGGTTGTCATCCTCTTATCTCTTTCTCTCCTGTGCCCGAGCCTGAGAACTTTTAGCATCTTATCCAATTGATTTATTCTCATACCTGTTAAAATAATTAGCATGGTAAATCAATAGAAAAATTAGGCACTACATTCAAGCCAGATATTATATTTCAAGAGTCTCTGGGAATAAGGAATTAATAAAACGAATGATTAAAAACAAAGAGAGGATAAAACTGATTTAATGAGGAGGATAACAAGATTCGACATATGTTTTAAAGTGGCAATATAGTTATAGTATTGCCCTTTATCCTATGATCCGGATATTAAAAGGGCCGGTAGCTCAGTCTGGCAGAGCACCAGGCTTTTAAAGGGTTATATTAATACATAAACCCTGAAGAAACCTGGTAGCCGCGGGTTCAAATCCCGTCCGGCCCATTTTTTACCAGGGAAGATAGCTCAGCGGGAGAGCGCCGCCCTGAAGAGGCGGTTGTCCGGGGTTCAAATCCCCGTCTTCCCATTCCTCTACCTCAAAAACAAAAATAAAAAGTAATAATATGAAAAAAAGACTCTCTAAAAAACCAATAAGAAAAATTTTAATATTATCCTCCATTTTTCTCGTTCTTCCAATCATAGCTGAAACCGGAAGCAGCAACTGCCTTGAAATAACTAATATTAGAAAAACTGTAGAAGGAAACCAATTAGAAATACAGGTATTTGTTGAAAATCAATGTGGAGAACCTCAAAACTTCAAAATAGAGGCAGGTTCGGAAGAAACAGGTTATAAAACACAGGAAGTGTCCATAGAGGGGGATGAAACAAAAAAATATATTTTTAATTTTAGAATAACTCAAAAAGAAGAATTTGAAGTTTCAATAGTATCAGAAATACTTGGAAATATCGAAACTAGAAAAATAGAAGCTGAACCTGACCCAGCGTTCGAAGAAAGCGATAGAACAACCTTAATAAACTTCATACTAGATAATCTAGTAGTTATAATAAGCATAGTAATAATAACGATAATAGGTATAATCCTAATAACACCATTCATAAACCATCCTAAAGGAACCAAACCTTTTGAAGAAGAAATAACACTAGAGGATTTAAAGTAATACATTAAAAAAATAATAAGTAAAGAAAAGCGCCGATGGTCCAGGGGTTAAGAGTCCACCTGGAACAACAGCTGGACTAACAAACATTGGCCTTCCAAGCCAACAACCCGGGTTCGAATCCCGGTCGGCGCATCCTTATTATACTTCAAACTCTTTCTTGATTTATGAACTCAAAAAATACATGTAGTGCCTAAAATTCTTCTGAAATAATTTTAAAGCACACAGAACAAAAATAAACCGAGACCACAAACCATAGGTATTAACCATGTCAAAACCAAGATGGGTAAAAAAACTAGCTGAAAAAAGGATAAGAAGGCTCTTTGAACAAGCTAAAAAAGAGTTTGAAGATAATCCTGAAAGATCAAGAAGATACATGGAACTAGCCCACAATATATCTGAAAAATACAACAAAACTATTCCAAAAGGCTTCAAAAAAAGATTCTGCCCTGATTGCTACAACTACTGGGTTCCAGGAGAAACAGTTAAAGTTCGAATAGACTCTAAAAATAGTAGAATGATATACGAATGCTTTAAATGTAAAGAAAAAAGAACCTACGGTTACAATGAAGAATAAAAAGTAAAAACCTAAAAAAATGCCTGTATCATCATCTGATATTAAGAGTTATAAATAAGAAGAACACAAAAAACCATACACAAACATAAAACAGAATTCTCTAAAGAACAGAGAAAACCTAGAAAAATTTTTAAAGGTGATTAAATGGTTAATATTCAGGAAGTAAAAGCATCTGAACTTATAGAAGAAGTTGCAGAGAAATTGAAAGAAGAAGAAAAAATAAAAAAGCCAAAATGGGCAGAACACGTTAAAACAGGACAAGACAGAGAAAGAAGACCAAAAGAAGAAGACTGGTGGTATAAGAGATCAGCATCAATACTTAGAAAAGTACACCTGAACCCAGAAATAGGAATAAACTCCCTGAGATCCTGGTACGGCGGAAGAAAAGATAGAGGAGCAGCACCGGAAAAACACAGAAAAGCAAGTGGAAAAATAATAAGAACAGCAACACAACAACTTGAAGATGCAGGATACTTGGAAAAGGCAGAAAAAGGAAGAAAGACCACTCCAGAAGGAAAATCTCTGCTTATAGAAACCACTAATAAAATAAAAAGCAATAAATAAGTTAAAAAAGGATAAAAAATGCCTGAAGACCTCTCTGAAATAAGAGAAAAGAAAAAACAAGAACTAAAAGAAAAAATGAGAGAAGGAAGACAAGAGAAACAGGAACAAGCACAGAAACAAGCAGAAGCAATGAAAAAACAAATGCTAAAACAAGCACTTACAAAAAAAGCAAGAGAAAGACTGGGCAGAATAAGAGCAGCAAAACCGGAAAAAGCAGAAAAAATAGAATCACTAATAATCCGACTACACAGATCAGGACAAATAAAAGGTAAAATAGACGATGAAAAACTAAAAGAACTCCTAAAACAAATCAATAAGGGAAAAAAAGAATTAAACATCAAAAGAAAATAAATAAAAGGAAGAACAAAACCAAGATAAAGTTAATATAAAATTAGGTGAGAAACATGTCAAGCAACAAAGACCAAGAAATGAAGAAACGACTCGCAAGCGCCAATAAATCCAATCAAACGCCACCAATATGGGTAATGCAGAAAACTGAAGATATAAATTGGCATCCAATGAGGAAAAGAGCAGAACTAAGAGATTGGAGAAGAAATAAACTTTCCAACAGAATAAAGAACAAAATGGAGAAAAACGAATAAAAAGGTGCCTAAAATGCCAGAAGAAGAAAACGAAAAATCGAAACAAGAAGAAGAAAATGAAGAACAAATAGAAGAAGCAGAACAGGAAGAACCGGAAGAAAAAGATATAGAAGAGACAGAAGAAACTAAAATAGAAACAGAAGATATTGAAAAAACACCAGAAATGGAAGAAATACAGGAAGAACTAAAAGAAGCAGGCCTAGAAGAAACAATGGAAGCAGCTGAAGAGGAAGAACCAGAAGAGATAGAAGTACCTACAGAAGAAAGATACATTACAGTGCCTCTGAAAAAAGCAAAAAGAGCTCCAAGAAAGAAAAGATCAAAGAAAGCAGCAAAAGTGATAAGAAAACATCTTAAAAAACATCTAAAAAGAGAAGTAAAGATATCAGGGCAACTAAATGAAGAAATCTGGAAAAAAGGAAATAAACCCCCATCAAAGATCCAAATAAAAGTTGAAATGACTCCTGAAAGAGCAACTGCTTATCCGGCGGAACAGTAGACCCTAGCAAAGCAAAGGAACAAATGGTGCTAAAATGATAGGTAGAACGAGTTATCAAAAATCATCTGAGATAGGAGTATTCTCAAAATCAAATAATGAGATAACCATAGTCCCACCTACATCCACTGAAAACTACAGGAAAAAAATAAAAGAAACTCTAAAAACCGAAATAGTTGAAACAACCATATGCAACTCCAATCTAATAGGAGTATTTACTGCAATGAATGATAAAAGGATAATATTACCTTCAACAATAATGGAACACGAAAAAGAAACTCTAGAGAATTATTTCGAAGAAATAGAAGTTATTGATACTAAATATACAGCAATAGGTAATTTAGTAGCAATGAATAACAATGGAATCGCTACAAGTAAATTCTTAAAAGAAAAGGTAGAAGCACCAACACTGGAAATAGCAGGAACAACTTTAGTAGGATCAACTGTCTTTGCTACTGACAAAGGATTTCTAGCCCACAGAAATACAAAAGAAAAAGAAATCGAAAAACTAGAAGAAACATATGAAGTAGAAGGAAAAATAGGCACAGTAAATTTTGGAGATCCATACATAAAAAACGGAATAATAGGAAACAATGAAGGAATACTAGTAGGAAAAGAAACCACAGGACCAGAAATAAATAGGATAGACGAAGTATTTGTACTCGATTAATGATATAGGAGGTAACAGAATATGACTCAACAAGAACAACAAAAAATGGCTCTACAGATAAGAAGAATACAACAAAGGATGAAAAAAATACAGGAAGACCTACAACAGGTGAACCAACAGATAAACAGAATAGATTCAACTAGAGAAGGAATAGAAGAAATATCGGAAAAAAAAGAACAAGAAATAATCTCACCAGTAGGAGAAGGAGTTTACATGCCTGCAGAGATAAAAAATACAGAAAAAACACTGGTAGAAGCAGGAGCAGGAGTAGTAATAGAAAAAACACCTAAAAAAGCAATAAATACATTAGGAGATAGAAAAGACAGCTTAATAGAAGCTAGAAAAAACTTAAAAGCTCAACTGCAAAAATTACAGAACCAATACAAACAAATGGCTAGCCAGATGAGGCCACAACCTCAATCAGGACAGTAAAGGATAAAAAAATGTTTGAGAAGCTGAGAGAACAGTTTCAAGACTTCCTCGGAGAGGAAGAGCTTGAGGCAAAACCATCTCTGGAGACAAAACTGAAGAAAAAAATAAAAAGAAAAACAACTATAAAAGAGAAAGATATCAAAGAACCATTAGAAGAGCTCAGATTATCTTTACTGAGCTCTGATGTCTCCCTAGAGGTTGCAGAAGATATAGAAAAACAAATTAAAGATGCTCTAACAGAGAGAGAAATAAAAGCTAAAGAGAATTTAACAAAGATAATTAAAGAAACAATAAAAAATATTCTACAAGAACATCTTAAGGAACCAGAAACCTATTTACACCAAGAAATAAAGGATAAAAAAGACTCAGAACCTTACCTAGTGCTTTTTTTAGGTCCAAACGGGCATGGTAAAACCACCACTATAGCTAAAACAGGAAAAATGCTTCAAGAAGAAGGAAAAGAAATAGTACTAGCAGCAGCAGATACTTTCAGAGCAGCTAGTATAGAACAAATAGAGAAATGGTCTGAAAAACTCGACGCTAAACTAATAAAACACGAATACGGAGCTGACCCTGCTGCAGTATGTTACGATGCTAAAGAACACGCAGAGGCAAAAAACAAAGATGTAGTACTCATAGACACTGCAGGTAGAAGCGAACTCGATAAAAACCTCATGAGGCAACTGGAAAAAATAAAAGATGTAACTGAACCTGACAAAACCATTTATGTCACTGAAGCAGTAGCAGGAAATGCTGCAGTCGATCAAGCAAAGAAATTTAATGATAAAATAGGGATAGACGGATTTATAGTAACCAAAGTAGACACAGACGCTAAAGGAGGTTGCTTATTATCCCTTTCCAGTATCATAAAAAAACCAATACACTACATAGGAACAGGTCAAAAAATCAAAGATTTAAAAGAATTTAAAAAACAATGGTTTATAGATAAAATAATACCTTAAAGAACAAAGAAATAATAACGTGTTAGTATGTTAGACAAACTGCAGAACGTAATGAACAAAATAACTCAATCAAGAGTCATAGACGAGGAACTAGTTGAAGAAATAACCAAAGATATACAGAGAATATTAATACAGGCAGATGTATCAGTAGAATTAGTAAAACAAATAACTGATAATATAAAAGAAGAAATAAAAGAAAAAGAATTTCCAAAAGGTGTCTCCAAAAAAGAATTCATAACTAAACTCATATATAATGAACTAAAAGAAGCTCTTGGTGGAGAAGAATACAAACCAAGGATGAAAGGCCATGATATATTACTAACAGGTTTATATGGATCAGGAAAAACAACTACAGTAGCTAAATTAGCTAATTTCTACTCTAAAAGAGGAATGAAAGTATGCGCCATAACCACCGATACCGATAGGCCCGCAGCGTACGAACAACTGAAACAACTAGGAGAAGAATCCAACCTAGATGTCTACGGAGAACCGGAAGCTGAAAAAGGAACAGAAGTACTTGAAAAATACCTGGATAAAACTGAAAACTACGATATCAGAATAATTGACTCCGCAGGAAGAGACAATGTCAATCAAGAACTCCTAAAAGAAATAAATGAAATAGAGAAAAAACTAAACCCAGAAGAATCTTTCCTAGTCCTCTCAGCAGATACAGGAAAAACAGCTGAAAGAATAGCAGAAGACTTCAACAAAGAAATAGGTCTAACAGGGGTAATAGTAACAAAAACAGACACCTCAGCAAAAGCAGGAGGAGCACTAACAGCATGTTCACAAGCAGGAATCCCAGTATCATTCATAGGAACGGGAGAAAAAATACACGAATTCAAAATATTCGAAGCTGAAGACTTCGTGGCAAACCTCCTTGGAAAACCAGACCTCGGAGAATTACTAAAAAGAGTTCAAAGAGCAACACAAGAAACAGAACTAGATCCACAGGAACTAATGAAAGGAAAATACGACTTCCAAACTTTCTACAAGCAGCTAGAAGCAGTTAACAAAATGGGTTCCCTAGGGAAAATATTCAGCGCACTAGGAATACAGAAAAAAATGCCAAAAGAAGAACTAGAAGCAACTGAAGAAAAAATGCAGAAATACCAGTACATACTGGACTCAATGACAAACGAAGAAATGAAAAATCCAGACCTAATGAACCAAAGTAGAAAGAAAAGAATAGCAAAAGGATCAGGGAGAACCGAAGCGGAAGTAAAAGAATTAATAGAACACTTCAACAAAGGTAAAAAAATGATCAAAAAACTAAAGGGAGGAAAAGGCAGGAATATGCAGCAAATGATGAAAAAAATGCAGGAACGAGGCGGAGGAGGACTATTTTAAAAACAAAAAAGATAAAAAATGAAAATAGCAGTCATAGGAGATTTCCACATACCCTCCAGAGTACGTAAAATCCCTGAAAAAATAAAGAAAAAGCTAAAAGAAGAATCACCGGAAATAATAATCTGTACAGGAGATATAGGAAACAAAAAAACATTAAAAGAACTTCAAAAAATAGCGAAAACCAAAACAGTTAAAGGAAATACAGATAAAGAAAACTTTCCAAGAAAAATACAGTTAGAAAAAAAAGGAATAAAGATCACAGCCTTACATGGAGACCAAATCTTCCCAAGAGGAAACAAAGACAGATTAAGATACATAGCTGAACAAGAAGATACAGATATATTAATCCACGGACACACACATCAACTCGACATTGAAAAAATAAAAGAAAAATTATTTGTAAATCCAGGAACCGCTACAGGAGCCTGGAGCGGTGGAGGATCAAACCCCAAACCAAGCTTCATAACCATTGAAATAAACCAAAAAATCAAAATAAAAAAAATAAAAGAAGATAAAACGGAGATAAAAACCTATGAATTCAATTAAAATAAAAGAAAAATTAATGAAAAGAGGAGAAATATGTGATCATTGTTTAGGAAGACAAATAACACTTAAACATCAAGGAATACCAAATGGAACAATAGGCGCAGCATTAAGAAAAGCTCAGGACCAGGAACAAATAGAAAAGATAATAGAGAAAGAGAATTTAAATCCTCAGAAAAAAGAAAATTGCCAAATATGTAACGGATTACTCAAAGAACTCCCTAAAATGCAGTCA
The DNA here is from genome assembly GCA_964579265.1 of Microcaldota archaeon. Taxonomy (GTDB): domain Archaea; phylum B1Sed10-29; class B1Sed10-29; order B1Sed10-29; family B1Sed10-29; genus B1Sed10-29. Next base: position 32,760 of record CAZOFO010000002.1, on the reverse strand, counting down.
AAATTATTTAAAGAAGCTGAAAAATGGGAATTCAATAATTTCCTGGTTGGAACAAAGGTTCCTGGAGAAATAGCTGAAAACGAAGAACAAATATGGTCTGAAATAGTACCAGAAGATGCAGAACCAATAAAGAGACAAATCAACAGAGAAACAGGTAAAAAAATAGAGAAAAATACAAATAAGGAAGTAGAGTTCGAAGATCCAGAAATAACATTCATATTGAACTTCAAAGAGAATAAAATAGAAACACAAATCAAATCTCTATACATCTACGGCAGATACAGAAAATTGGAAAGAGAAATACCCCAAACGAAATGGCCATGTAGACACTGCGATGGAGAAGGATGCGAAGAGTGTGATGATTCAGGTCAACAGTTCCCATATACTGTTGAAGGAATAATAGCAGGACCTCTATTCAAAATGACAGGAGCAGAAGAATCAAAGTTCCATGGTCAAGGAAGAGAAGATAAAGATGCTCTGATGCTAGGTGAGGGAAGACCCTTTGTTATAGAGGCTCTGAGACCAAAGAAAAGAAATATAGACTTAGAAAAATTTAAAGAAAAGGTAAAGGAAAATGCTGAAGGTAAAATAGAGATAAAAGATTTAAGAGAATCTGATAAGGAAGAAGTAATTGATTTGAAATCAAAGAGAAGTAACAAAACCTATGAAATATGGGTAAAAGCTGAAAAAGAAGTGACAGAAGAAGATATGAAAAAACTGGAAGAAGAATTTAAAAATAAAGAAATAGAGCAAAGAACACCGACTAGAGTTAACCACAGAAGAGCAGATAAAGCAAGGGAAAGAGAAATAAAAGAAGTAGAAGCTGAAAAGATAGAGGATAAAAGATTCAAAGTTAAGATAAAAGCGGAAGCAGGTACTTACATAAAAGAACTTGTTTCAGGTGATTACGGTAGAACAAGACCTAGTTTCGCTGAATCTATGAGGAATAAACTAGAAACTGAAAAATTAAATGTATTAGAGATTCATTGATAAAAATGAAAAGTTGATAAAATGGACCCTATAATAATCAATCTATTGATAGTTGTAATAGGAACAGGCATAGCAGCTTATACTGACTACAAATCAAGCATTATACCAGATAAATTAAGCCATTTCATGATCGCTTCAGGCATAATATTAGCTCCAATAGTCCATAATAATCTTTTATTCATATATAGCGTAGCTGCAATTGTTTTTGGAATTGGGTTTGCAATGTATTCTTTCGGACAGATAGGAGGAGGAGATGTAAAACTATTCACAGCAATAGCTCTTTTAGTACCTTATTACCCTGATATAATGAAACCAATTGCAGAATCAATAGGTATAAATCCAGCTATACCAGTTTATCCTTTTGTAGGGTCTGTATTCATTCTTTCAGGTATAATAGGACCTATGTTTGCTATATCGATACAAAACCATTATAAAATATTTAAAAAGAAGAATGAAATAGAAGAGTATTCTAGAAAGATTAAAAAAGGATTACTGTTTGCTGCTTTATTAACACCTTTGCTCCTGATTTGGATTTATATGAGTATTGCTTTTCTATTTCTATTCATACCTATGGCTATTACTGTTTCTTTAATACCATTTAAGGAGGACATGATAGATCTTTTCTATAGTGTTAAGAAACCTATAAAGGATTTGAATGATGATGATGTTCTTGCACTTGAGCAGATTAGTGAAGAAAAGCAAGAGGAACTTGGATTATGGAGAAAAACATTTACTAGTCCTGAATTGAAGAATATTAAGAAAAAAGCGGAAGAATCTAATTATGAAAAAGTTCCTGTCTGTGAAGATCTCCCTATTTTTGTCCCATATATCTTTTTAGCTCTTCTAATCAGTTTGGTTATAGGTGATGCTTTCCTGTATCTAGTTAGGGTTACTATTTAGTTTTACTAAAGTGTGTTTCTTCCTAAGCACCTGATTTTATTTCCTTCTATCCTGAAATCTGATTTCAATATCTTTTTAGTTGTATCTATATTGGTTTTTATATGCTGAGTTATCTTTCTAGTTTTTATCATTGATTCTTTTTCCAGATAACCCATATATGGTATTAATTGGTCTGCCATATGAATATCTACTGAGGAATTAGAATCTATTTCTCTTTTTAGTTTTTCAAAAGCTTCTAAAGCAACTTTTTCACTTCTTTTACCTTTTTCTCCTAATTGGTCAGATCCGATAATGCTTTTTTCAGTTTTTGCTCTCAATAGGATTACTGAACCAGGGGAAAGAGATTTTACATATTTCTCTTTTATAGATGGTGTTTTCTTCATTTTCTCCTTTACTAATTTTTTTATTCTCTTTTTTTGTCTTTCCGCTACTCTTTGTTCTTTCAAAGTTCTACTGGCTTTTGAAATTCCGTCTATTTTTTCTATTTCTCCTTTATCTTCTATATTTATCCTCTTAAGTTTTTTCCCGTTTAACTGAGCTTTTACTTTTCCTCCTCCTTTTGGGTAGAACCCGTGTTCTTCTATTTTAATCTCTCCTTTGTAACCATATTGCTTAATTAGAGGTAGAAATATCTTTGACATGTATTCTACAGGTGGGGACCACTTTACACTTGTCCCTCCTCCTTCTATTACTAGGTTTATTTTCTTTTTAAGAGCTAGTATTTGAAACTGCTGTAGAATTAGTCCTATTGATCCGGCTGTTTCTATTTTTATTTTTTGATCTTGGTTTATTTTTTCTCCAGGTATAAATATTATTTCCTTTGATCCTTTTTTATCGTTTTCTAGCTCTCCATTACTTATATCGGCTATACCTCTTAATCCTTTGAGATGTTGTTCTTTTAGACCTGGGTTTGGTCTTGATCCTCTTATGTTTTCTATTTTTACTTTTTTCCCTGTAACGGCTGCTAAGGAAGATGCTGTTCTTAGTATTTGTCCTCCTCCTTCTGATCCGTCTATCTCTATCATTTTTCTCTTATTTATTTACTTTTGTTCCTTTTACTATCTCTTTTAGTTTTTTCTCTACATTTTCAGCTTCTTCTGCTATTGTTCCTGTTACTATCACATCTGCTCCTGCTTTCACTTTTTCTGCTGCTGTTTTTTTATCTCTTATTCCTCCACCTACTATTATTGGGATATCAACTGTTTTTTTAGTTATTCCTATCATCTTGTTAGGTACTGGTTCTGCTGCTCCTGATCCTCCTTCCAGGTAGGCGAATTCCATTCCCATGTACTGTGCTGCTAGTGCGAATGCTGCTGTTATTTTGTGTTTATCTCTTGGGATTACGTTTGCGTCTCCGTAGAATTCTACACTTGTTTTATTGCTTGTTTCAAGTATTATGTATCCAAGAGGTATTGGCTCTAATCCTGCTTTTTTCACGCTGAATGATCCAAATGCTTGGGCCATTGATAACCAGTATCTGGATCTTGAGTTTAATAGAGACATGAAAAATATTGCGTCAGCGTGTTTGTTTATGCTGGATGTGTCTCCTGGGAATATTATTTTTGGGATGTCTGTAGATTCTTTTATTTTTTTACTTGTTTTTCTTACTGCATCTTGGTCTACTCCTGATCCTCCTATCATTATTCCGTCTGTTCCTGCTTTTTCTGCTTCTTTTGCTATCTTAACTGATTCTTTAGGGCTTTGTTCGTCAGGGTCTATCAGGGTCAAGTGGCATGCTCCTTCCTTTTCAATGATGTTTTTGAGTTTTTCTGTCGTATTTTTTTCCATTTTATCACCTTTTTATATTATTCCTGTTGCTTCAAGCGTGTTTTTTGCTATTTCTCTATCTATGTCTATATGTTCTAGTATTGTATATCTTTTTGGTTTTATCTGTTTCGCTTTCACCATTGCTTCTATCATCGTTTCTTTTTCTATTCCTAGTTCTTCTGCGTTAGTGGGTGCTTCAGCATCTTTTAGAGCGTTTTTTATTTCTCTCCAGTTTCCTCCTTGTAGGTATTTCATTGCTATTGCTCCTACTCCACATTGTTCTCCATGGATTGCTGGTTTGTCTGCTATTTTATCTAAAGTATGGCTTAATTTATGTGCTGATCCTGAAGCTGGTCTTGAACTTCCTGCTATTCCCATTGCTGCTCCTGATGATATTAGTGCTTCTGTTAATGTGCTTAATCCTTCTTTATTTTTTTCTTTTATTGATTTCGATCTCTGTTTCACTAATTCTCCCACCATTTTGGTTAGTGAGGATGAATAGTCTCCGTAATATTCATTTTTTACTATGTGACCGAGTTTCCAGTCTTTTACTGCTGTGAGGTTTGATAAAGTGTCCCCGACTCCTCCTCTTATAAGTTCATACGGGCAGTTTTTTATTATTCCCGAGTCCACTATCACTGTTTCTGGAGTTTCTGCTTTTTTTGATTCTCTAGTTCCATTTTCTTGTAATGAGGCCATTTGACTTGCTATTCCATCGTTGGCTAATGTTGTTGGTATTGATATGAATTTTTTACCTGCTCTGTAACTCCCGGACTTTGTTACGTCTATTACTTTCCCTCCTCCTACTGCTATGGCTATGTCTTTATCGTTTTCTTTGATTTCTTTTTCCACTCTCTCTGCTTCTTTGGTGGTGGGCTCTTCCACTATTAGCGTATCTGTTTCAAGTATTTCAGCGGCTTTATCTCCGGCTACTTTCCGTGTTGTTGGCCCGGTTACTACTAATGTGTTTTTTTCCTTGTATTTTTCAAGATTTTCCAACGCGTTTTTACCTATCCAGAAGTTGCTTGGTAGTTGTATGTGTTTCTGCATTTTAATCATCTAGATTTTTTTCTCTCATGACTTTATTAATAGTTGGCTTTTAGACACTACACGGAGATTATAGAATGGTATTTTCTTAAATCTACAAAATTAGATAGCAGGGTGCTTTTCGATTATTGTTTCTATTTCTTTAGCAATTATTGTATTTCCTTCTTTCTTTAATTTTTCTGATACTTCTTTATAGTTCCTCTTCTGTATTTTACCTTCTTCTACCAGTTTACTGGCTTTTTTGATTGGATCCCTTGCTTTTTTGATTTCTTTTAATGAACTCTTAGTATCTATTTTTTTATCTTTATTTTTTATTTCAAATTCTTTTCCTCTCTTTCTTCTTTTTTCCCAGAATTTTTTACCTTCTCTCCCTGCAGGTTGGATTGAATAATCAACTTTTCCTTTCTTCTTCTCTATTTCCAGCTGGAGTGCTGAGTCCAGAGCTGTTCCTATCCCTGCTTTTCTGTATTCTCTTGCGACTCTCATGCTTGGTATTTCAATTATTTTTTCTCCCATCTCTTTAGATTCTCTAGCTCCTATAAATCCTATTTTTTCCTCTTCCTTTCCTTTTTTCCTCATTGCTTCTATTTCAACATGATCCGCTACTTCCCTCTTTCTCAGAACTATTTCCTCACCTTTGTAGGGTGATGGCAGAACAGCTATTACTCCTTCTTTTTTATTCAAGTTCTTTATCTTATCTTTAGATTTTTCCCTTAATTTTTTTAACCTTTTCTCTGCTCTTTTTTTTACTACTTCGTCTTTCATTTCCTTGGGTTTTTTGACTCCTTCTTTTTTTGAGCTCATCCTTCTAGCTTTAGATGAGTTGAATCCTCCTTTTTTTTCTTTGGCGAATTTTTTCTTCATCTTTTCTTGTTCTTTCTTGATTTCATTTAATCTCTTTTTCATTTTTTTATCAAGTTCTTTTTTGCTGGGTAATTTCTTTGCTCTTGCTTTCTCCGCCAATTTTCTTTTTTTGTCTTTGACTCTCTTCGAAGCCATGTTCACCACTTTATAGTTATGTAGATGGTGTTTAAAACTTTTTATGCATTATTTTTAGATTTGTTTTTGATTCAGTTACTAAAGCTGTTTTTGGAAACTTTAGGCACTACATTTGCTGTATACACATGTAGGATTGGGGTTTAATTGTTTTGATTGAGGTTTATTTGAATTGTTCTTCTATTTTTTCGACCTGTATTCCGTCTTCTGTTATGTCCATTGATGCTTCGTCTTCGTAGTGGTCTGTTCCTCTCATTTTTTCTATTTTTAGAGTTCTTTTTATATTTCCACCTGGGTATTTGAGTAGAATGACATTATCGCTTAGGAATTCACTTACTTTGTCCGATGACATTTCTTCGCTTCCTTTTTGTATCTCTGATATCAGTAGGGATGTGCAGTCTGCGTTTCGGACTACTTTTATTAGTTTGTGCATTTGTAGTCTTATTAATAGGTCTTGTTGTATTCCTATTGGGGAGAATCTATCGAAATCTGTTGCTAATCCGTATTGTGAGAGTTCTTCAAAAGATACTGGGAAGTTTGATAGTGTTGTTAAGGAATCTATTGCTAGTCTATCGGGTTTGTATCTCTCTATTTGTCCTCTTATTACGTCTAGGTATGATTCGTTTTCTCCTAGTGTTCTTCTAGTTATGTCGTTGTATATTATTTTAAAGTTTTTTGATGCTTGAAGTTCTTTTAGATCCCATCCGAATCCTTCTCCTTGTTTGATTATGCTTTCTGGTTCTTCTTCAAATGATATGTATAGGCATCTTTGGTCGTATCTTTTTGCTCCTTCTCTCAAGAACTGTAGGGAGTATATGGTTTTTCCTGTTCCGGGGGATCCTGATACTAGAGAAACTGATTTTTTTGGGATTCCTCCGTCAATTAATTTATCCATTCCTGGTATTCCTGTTGGTTCTCTCTCCATTTTATTCACTCTCTTGTTTTTCATTTAAAGAAAGTACTCTGTCTTTAAAAACTTTATCTTTCTTTTTTATTTTTCCAGGAATTCTGAGGTAAGTATTGGTAGAATCGCGGTGGCTTCTCCTGGGATTGTTGTGTGTTTTGCTTGTTTTTTAAGTTTTTTCCAGCTTATTGCTTCTTTTAATCTTGCTCCTGATAGGGACCCGTCCCATTCTGGTGCTGTGGTTATGTATACTGCTCTGTCTAATCCTTCTTTAAATTGGTTCCACCATATTACATGGTGTTTGCTTATTCCTCCTCCTATCATTAAGGCTGAGGTATCTTCTTCTTCGAATACTATGTCTGCTAGTTCTTCTTCGTCTTTCCAGATATCTATTTTTAGATCTTTATCTTGTTGGTAGCTCCATATTTGAGTTCCTACTGCTCCGTCGGTTATGCCTGGTATGTAGACATTTACGTCTTTTTTTGCTGTCCAGTGTAAGATGCTGTTTTTGTCTTCTATCTTTTTACCTATCTCTTTTGCGAGTGTATTGGTAGATATTTCTCTATGTTCCTCATTTATTTCTTCTAGTATTGGTTTTAAATTTTTTTCTATTACTGGTCCGTAGCATTCTTCTGGTATTAGGATGTTTCCAAGTCTTTGTATCTTTTTTTCTTTCAGTTCTTTATCGTTTAGTTGAAATGATCCTTTGTAATATTCTTTCCAGGTTCTTGCTAGGTCATGATCTAGTGTACCGCAGGTTGTTATTATGCTGTCTACTTCTCCTGTTTTTACTAGTTCTTTTATTACTCCTCTCGTTCCTGTTGCTGTTATACATGCTGGGAAGGATAAAAAGAAATGTGTTTTTTCTCCTTTTTCTTTTATTTCTTTTAATATTTTACTTGCTTCTGCTATTAGGTTTGTTGTGAATCCTCCGCTTTTTTCGTATTGTTTGATAAGTTCTTTAGAATTTATTTTTCTTGGGTCTATGTCTTCAACTGGTTCTAATTCTTTTCTGTCCATGCTCCTTGCCTTCTTGCTGTCTTTTTGTTTTGTAGAATTACTTGGTTTTTAGTATTCGTATCCTCTTTCAGGTGGTTTTACTTCTATTCCTTTTTCCGTTATTTCCATTGGTAGGATATCTTCTGTGTGTTCTGTTGCTCTCATTTTTCTTATGAATATTGATCTGTTTGATTCGCTTCCTACTCCTAAGTAGTGTAGCATTATCACTCCGTCTGCTACGTATGCTTCTACATCGTATTTGCTGAATTTCATTCTATCTACTTTTAGGTTTTGTTCCGGTACTTCGCTGGTCATTATTGCTGTTACATCTTCTTCTCCGAACATGTAGTTCATTTTTAGTATTGTATTCCTTATCTCTGCTTCGTCTTCCATTTTCATTCCTATTGCTGGTATTGAATCTAATACTACTCTTTTTGCTCCTATTTTGTTTATCAGGTCCACTGATTTCAGTATTAGTTCTTCTACGTCTAGCCCTATTTGTGGTACTGAGTATTTTTCGTCGGATGCGTATCCTATTTTTGCTGCTGATGCGTCGAGTATTGCTAGTTTTCCTTCTTTCTCTAGTTTTTCTAAATTCCACCCGAAATTATCCATGTCTTGTCTTATGTGGTCTGGTCTTTCGTCTGCAGTTATGAATACTCCTGGTTCTCCGTTTTTAGCTCCTTGAATTAGGTATTGCATTGAGAGAATTGTTTTACCTGTTCCTGTTGCTCCTGATAAGAGGATCATTCTGTTTTCAGGTATTCCTCCTTGTAAAGCTTCGTCTAGACCTTCTATGCCTGTTTTTACTCTTCCCATTTTTATCTCCTATTTTTTTGATTTTTTATTTTTTTGTTTCTTTTTCTAATTAAGAGTGCTTTCTTTAAAAACTTTACTAATAATAAATTTTTATTGGGTTTTTAGAGGTGTTGAAAATTAAAGGTAGTTATGGTTTAATCTTTGAAAATCTCTCAGATATTGAATTGATCGTAGGTTCTTTGGGTAAGAAGTTCTTTTCGAGAGGGGTTTATGTTTATATCGGTTCTGCGTTCGGGGAGAATCAATCTATCGAAACTCGTGTTAATAGACATGCGTCACTATTCTTCTCAGGCAAAGGTTCTGTTCATTGGCACGTCGATTATCTTATTGTTTCTGATAATTTTGATTTATGGGGTTATAGTGAGTTTCCGTCTCAAAACAAAAATGAATGTGATGTTGCTTCTGAAATTGATAAGGTTTCTGATGGTTCGGTAGATGGGTTTGGATGTACTGATTGTGGTTGTGATAGTCATTTATTCTTTTTTGATAGTTTATTAGAATAATTATCCTTTTATAACTGCCATTGGTTCTACTTTTGCTACTCTTTTGCTTAGTCCTGATTTTTCTACTGATTCTGCAATTTTATCTATATCTTTATATGCTCCAGGTGCTTCTTCTGCTGCTCCTGCCATTGAATGAGCTTTTATTAAGATATTTTTTTCTTTTTTCAGTCTTTTTACTACGTCTTCTCCCCAGAATTTTTGTTTTGCTTTGTTTCTACTCATTGTTCTTCCAGCGCCGTGGCAGGTTGATCCAAAGCTTTTGTCCATTGCTTTTTCTGTTCCTGTTAATATGTAGGATGATGTTCCCATTGTTCCTCCTATTAGGACTGGTTGTCCTATTCCTTTGTATTTATTTGGAAGTATCTTGTGACCTGGTCCGAATGATCTTGTTGATCCTTTTCTGTGAACGTATAGTTCTCTTTTTTCTCCATTTATTTTGTGAGTTTCTTTTTTGCATGTGTTGTGGTTAATTTCATATATTGTTTCTAGTTTTGCTTCTGGCATTACTTGGTCAAAGGCTCTTCTTGTTAGTCCTGCTATTACTTGTCTGTTTGCTGCTGCGAGGTTTATTGCTGAATTCATTGCTTTCAAGTATTCCTGTCCTTCTTTTGATTTTATGGGTGCTGAAGCTAGTTCTTTGTCAGGTAGATCTATATTGTGTTTCTTCGATGCTTTTTTCATTTTTTCAGTGTAGTCCGTTGCAACTTGATGTCCTAGAGCTCTTGATCCGCAGTGTATCATTACAGTGACATCGTCTTTTTCTATTCCTAGTTTTTCTGCTTTTTCTTTGTCGTGTATTTCTGTAACTTTTTGAACTTCTAAGTAGTGGTTTCCTGATCCTAGTGTCCCTACTTCTTTTTTCTGTCTTTCTTTAGCTTTTTTTGATACTTTTGAAGGGTCTGAGTTTTCCATTTTTCCGTTTTCTTCTATAAGTTTGAGGTCTTTTTTATTTCCGTATCCTTTTTCTACTGCCCATTTTGCTCCTCCTTCTAGTACTTCGTCCATTTCTTTTATGCTGAGTTTTAATTCTCCTTTACTTCCAAGTCCTGCTGGGACTATGTTGTATAGGGTTTCTGCTAGAGCATTTATGTTCTTTCTAACTTCTTTTCTCTTTAAACCTGTATTCATTGCTCTTACTCCGCAGCTAATATCGTATCCTACTGCTCCTGCTGATATTATTCCTTTTTGATCTGGGTCAAAGGCAGCTACTCCTCCTATCGGGAATCCGTACCCTCTGTGAGCGTCAGGCATTGCCATTGAAGCTTTTTGTATTCCAGGTAGTTTTGAAACGTTTTTTATTTGTTCTACTACTTTTTCATCTCTTATGACGTTTTTTACTAGTTCTTTTGATCCGAAGAATATGCTTGGAACGTTCATCTTTCCTTTTTTTGGTAGTTTCCATCTGTAATTATCTATTTTTTCAAATTTTTCTTCTAGTTTCATTTTTTCACCTTACATATCTACTACGCATTGAACCATCCATCTTTGTTTTTTACCTTCTCTTTTTTCTATTTTAAGTTCGTTGTAGGTTATTGCTTTTACTATGTCTCCTGGTCCATGTTTTTCTATATTGTATTCTTCTCCTTTTACTTCGGCTTTTAGTACTTTTTTATCCTTGTTTATTTTTACTTTGAATTCTTTGTATATTGTTCCTTTGACATCAAAGAGATATAGTAATTCATTTAGCCATTTTATTAGAAGCGATTCTGTGTCTTCTGCTTCTATTTTTATTTTACTGGTTTTTTTATTTTCTACTTTATCTAGGTCTGCCATTATTGATTGTAGTGCTTTTGCTATTTCTTGGAATGCTTCTTCTAAGGTTTCTCCGTATCCTCTTATCCCTTGGTCTGCCGGGTGGGGGAATAATTCGTAATTTCTCATTTTATTCTTTTTTATTCTACTGTTATTGCATCCACTGGGCATGCTTCTTCCGCATCTTCAGCGCATTCTGTGTCTTCTGGTTGTTTTTTAACGTTTGATTTTCCGTCTTTCATTTCGAATACGTCGGAACAGAGAGATACGCATGCTCCGCATCCTATGCATTTTCCTTTATCGACTTTTACAGTCATTTTTTCACCTCATGGGTGTTTTATTTAATATCAAGTTTTTCTTTTAATTCTTCTATGTTTGAGCCGATTATTATTTCTCCGTTTATTCTTGTTACTGGTACGGATCTTTGTCCGGTCTTTTTTATCATTTCTTTTGCTTTTTCCTGGTTTTGCTGTACGTTGTATTCTGTATATTCTACATCGTTCTCTTCTAGGAATTTTTTGACTTTGTCGCAGTGTGGGCATGTTGGTGTGGAATATACTTCTACTTTAGTCATTTTTTCACCTTTTTACATCTTGTCAAGTAGTTTTTTTATTCTTGGTGTGTTAGATCCTACTATTGTTTTATCGTTTATTTTTACTACTGGTACGGATCTTTGTCCGGTTTCTCTTATCATTTCTTTTCTTTTTTCCAGGTTCTTTTTTACGTTGTATTCTTTGTAGTTTGCATTTTTTTCTTTTAGTATTGATCTTACTTTCCCACAGTGTGCACAGGTGGGTGTTGAGTATAGTTTTATTTTCTTTTCGGACATCTTTTCACCTCTTTATTATTTCTTATTTATCTATTATTCCTTCTGAGGAGATTTGGAATACTGCTTCTCCTTCGGGTAATGATGGTGAGTCTACAAGTCTTGCTATTCTCTTGTTTTTCTTTCCTTTTCTTAAATAGATTCTTGTGGTTGATTGGTGACCTACTATATTTCCTCCTATCGGTGTAGTTGGGTCTCCGAACATCATTCCTGGGTTGCTCATTACTTGGTTGGTTACTAATACTGATAAGTTATGTACGTCTGCTATTTCTTGCAGTTTATGTAGGTGTTTGTTTAATTTTTGTTGTCTATCTGCTAATTGTCCTCTTCCTGCGTATTCGGATCTGAATTTTCCGGTTAGGGAGTCTATTATTATTAGTCCTATGTTTTCTTCTTTTATTATTTTTGGAGCTTCTTCGAGAAGTAATATTTGGTGATCGGATGAGAATGCTTGTGCTACTTGTATTTTTTCCAGTGCTTCTTCTGGGTCTAGGTCTGCTGCTTCTGCCATTTGTTTTACTCTTTCTGGTCTAAAGGTTTTTTCCGTATCTATGTATAGTGCTCCTCTTCCTAGTCCTCCTTCTTCTTTGTCTTTTTGAGCGTTTATTGCTAATTGTAGGGATAATTGGGTTTTTCCAGATGCATTTGATCCATATACTTCTGTTATTGCTTGTGTTTCTATTCCTCCTCCTAAAAGTTCGTCTAGTTCTTCAGAGCTTGTTGTTAGATGAGTTACATTTTTTCTTTTTTCCATTAGTTCGTTTGCTGATTCGTAGCCTATATCTAAGGATTCTCTTGCTGTTGTTATTACTTTTTGAGCAGTTTTTTTTCCTATGTCTGCTTTTTCTTCAAGGTCTCCTCTTGAGGCTGCTGCTATTGATTCTAGGTCTCTATATCCTGATTCTCTTAGTTTTTCAGCGGTTGCTTCTCCTACTCCTGGTAGGTCTTCTAATTCATTTATTTCTTCAGTCATTTTTGTTCACTTTATTTTTCAGGTTCTTCATTATTTTTTTAGTTTTCGTTCTTTTTGTTTATTTGTGAGTATTAATCTTTGATTTTTTCTATTTCTTCTTCGACATCTATTTTTTGGAAGGAGTTTATAGTGAATTCTTTTCTGTCGAATTCTTCATTTTCTTCTATTCTTCCTGTGAATATTTTTTCTTGTCCTAGTATGTTTTGTTTTACTTCTTTAAATTTTTCTTCGTTTTCTTTTAGTTCTTCTCCTTTTGTTTCCATTAGTTTTTCTGCCTTTTCTCTGTATAGTGTGCTTCTTATTGTATCTGATCCGTCGTCTATTACTATGTTTAGTATTGGTACGTGTTTTGGTTCTTCTATTTCTCCGTGTTCTTTACATTTTTTTTCTCTAGCCATTGAACCGCATTCTGGGCATGTTGGTATGATTGTTGGTTCGTAAGCTTGGACTATTGTTGCTTTTATCGAAGCGTTTTCTCCTGTTTCCATTTCTTTTACTTCGGGTATGGTTTTTCTTTTTGTTTCTATCTTTGGTATTTCTTTTTCAGTGTTTTCTGGATTTATTTTTATCCTCCCTCTCCATCCTACGTGTATTTCTGTGTCTATTTGATCTTCACTTTTGTATTTATCTCTGTCTTTTGTGTATCCTCCTTCTATTTTTATAAGGTCATTTTTATTAAGCTCTTGGACTTTTTCTGCTTGTTCTCCCCATAGTACTAGTCTTGTTTTCCCTGTTCCGTCTCTTATTAGTGCATTAGTAACTTTTCCTTCTCTTTCGTTTTCTTGTCCTTCGTTCTTCGTAAATTTATTTATTGGGAATACTCTTTCTACTCGGGCATAAACATCTATGTTTTCCATTTCAGGTTCTAATTCTTCTATATTTTTTTCTTCGATGTTTATTTCAGGTATTTCGGTGTTTTCTAATATTTCTACTGATCCATAACTTCCTACATTTACTTCTAGATCTCCATTTCTCTCTTTTACATATCCATTAGTTATTTCTATTGGTGTATTTTTTTCCATTTTTTCTATCAATGGTTTTTTATTCCATAATGTTGCTTTTATGTCTCCTGTTCCGTCTTTTATTTCTATATTAGTTACATTTCCTTTGTTGTCTTCTCTTTGAAATTCTCTAGTTTCATATATTCTTTTTATTCGGGCTTCTAGATCTACGTTTTTTTGTTCGTTATTTATTTCTTTTATTTTGATTTTTTCAGTTCCTCTTAGTTCTTTCTTATCTGAATCTTCTTCTTTTATCCCTAGGTCTTTTGCTATTGAGTAGGCTGCTCCTGCTTCTGTTAGTAGGCCTCCGTATTTTTCTCTTTTTTCTTCTATCTTTTCCATTACTTCTTCTTTTGATAAATCCGACTCATTTGTTATTTTTTCAACTATTTTTTCTGAGTTGTCTAGAACTTCATCAACCATTTGAATCATCTTTTTTAATTACTTCTGATTAATATTTGTGTGCCTGTGTATAAAATTCTTCCCTAACTGGTTTAAGTGAAAACTGAATTAATAATTCTTCATGTGGCGTGAGGAGAATATTTATTTTTTCCAGCCTAAAGAACCTGTATTTGATTCTAATACAGTTTTGATAGACGGGAAGGATCCTGTTATAGTTGATCCTGGTACTGAGAGCCGAAGATATTTTCAAGATATTTTGGAAGCTACTGGAAATTCTTTTGAGGATATTGAGATGGTTTTTTTCACACACGGACATTACGATCATTTTGAAGGAGTTTCTTTTTTTCCAGAGGCTAAAAAAATTGCTTTTCATCCGGACAGTGAGAGGATAGAGAATAAGACGGGTTTTGAAGTCTTAGGATTAAATGAAGAGAGAGATTTAGAGATTGGTGGGAGTGTTTTCAAAGTTATTCATACTCCTGGTCATTCTGAAGGTTCTTGTAGCCTTTACTTGGAGGGTAAGATTCTTGTTTCAGGTGATTTGGTTTTTGCTAATGGTTCTTTTGGGAGAACTGATCTAGATGGTGGTTCAAAAGAAGATTTGAAAAGAAGTTTGGAGAAGGTAAATAAACTTGATTTTAAATATTTATTACCTGGTCATAGGGATATAGGAGATATGAAGTCCGTTGAAAAGGCTTTAGAGAATTTTAAATGAATTTTATCGTCTTTTTATTATTGATAAAGGTTTTTTATTTGTTTCAAATCTTATGTATTTCTTCATTTCTTTTTTCCATCTTTCTTGTTTCTTATTTTTTGTATTAAATTTTTTTAGTGTTTTATCGAAATCTTTACCTTGTCTGCCTGATTTGAAAAGTCTTCTACCCATGTCCAAAACCCATTTTTCATTATTTTCAAGTGCTTCTTTATATTCTTCATTCCAGCTTTTTTGGTAGTTAATCAATTCTTCCAAAGATTCTGGGAATTTTAATTCTAGAAATTTGTTTGAAGCTTTTTCATAGTAATCTAGTATAGCTTCTATTGGTTCCTTGTTCTTGTAGTCTGTATGTGATAGTTCGCCAGCCCATACGCTTGCTCTGAAATCTAAATATGCTCCCATATGTTCAAAAACTTTATCTGCTAGGTATACGCTCTGGTGAAGTGGGCTTTCCCATTTTGCCGGTTCTCTATGATCCTTAATTGCTTTTGAGATTTTTTCTATTTCTCTTTCATCTATTTCGATTGATTCTTCTAGTATTTCTCTTGCTTTATTGGAACTTGCTTTTGCATGACATATTTCCTCGGTTCTAGGTCTAACTATATCGTGTAGGATACCTGCGATGTAACTTAATTCCTTTTCTTTTTTATTTCCTCCTAGAAATTCTACAAAAAAAGGAGCTGATTTCGCTACTCTTTCTACATGACCCCATCTATGGATCACACTTTCTGCGTCTTCATAATATGGCTTGCAGATTTTTTCAATTCTTTTTTTATCTAAGCTATTCATATGATTCTCTTTGATTTTTAATTATTAATTAAGCTCTTCAGTTATTTCTGGTTCCAAGGATTTCAATTCTTCTATTGTTTTACAATTGGTTAGGAACATTGCTATTTTCAGTTCCTTTATCATTTTTTCTAGAGTTTCTTTTACTCCTTTTTTTCCTTCTTTCTGTTGAGCTCTTAGGATAGGTAAACCTACTCCACAAGCTTCTGCTCCTAATGCTATGGATTTAGCTACATCTAGACCGTTCCTTATTCCTCCGGTAGCAGTTATCTTACCGCTTTTATATTCTTCTTTTGTCTGTATTAGTGATTTTGCGGTTGGTATACCCCAGTTTAAGAATGTTTCTTTGTCTTTTTCATTTGAGCGCAGGTTTTCTATCTTTGTCCAGTTTGATCCGCCTGATCCTCCGATATCTATTCCGTATAGGTTCATTTTTTCTAGTTTCTTTGCTGTTCGTCTTGATATCCCTTCTCCTACTTGCTTTACTATTACAGGGTGTTCTAATTTTCTTGATACTTCTTTTAGTCTTGGCATTACTCCTTTGAAGTTCGTGTCTCCTTCTGGTTGTGCTGCTTCCTGTGCTGGATTTACATGTACTGCTAATCCGTCGCCTTCTATTGATTCTATCATTTTATTCAGTTCTTTGATCGAGTATTCTTTTAATTGAACTATCCCTATGTTTCCTATTAGAAATGATGGTTCTTCTTCAACTTTTCTTTTTACATTGTAGGTGTATGTTAACGATTCGTTTTCCAGCATTGATCTTTGGCTTCCTAGTTGCATTCCTAGCCTTAGTTCTCCTGCTGCTTGCGCTATGTCTTTATTTATCTTTTCACTTCTTTCTTCTCCTCCTGTTAATGCAGTTATAAAAATAGGCGCTGAAGTTTCCTTCCCTAAAAACGATGTTTTTGTATTTATGTCTTCTAGATTTATATTTGGGATAGTTTTTGGAAGTTTTATTTTTTCTAGAAGAGTTGTTTTATTATTGAATTCTACTTCTTCTTCTTTGCATAGTTCTATGTGGTCTATTTTTCTTTTCTGTGTTTTTTTATTTTTGGCCATCTTTTTCTCCTGGTTTTCTTCTCTTTTTTGCTTTACGTTTTTTCTATTTTTATTTTTTACCATCCGTCCCATTGAATTAAACGCGATTAAACTAAATAACTTCGCAAAAACTATTTAAGTATTAATGTTCCCTATTCATATACGCGAATTCTGTCCTTTGGGTGAGCCTTCCTCCCCCTGAAATACGGGGGAGGCAAATTCTCCTTTCCTTGGATAAGATTTTGAATTACTATCCTTTTGGAGTTTTTTCTTTTTATTCTCTTCTCTCGTCACGCGTCGAATCTTGAAGAGGTTTACTTAATTTATAGTGGGGTAGAGGAGGATAAATTTATTAACTATGGTAAGTTAAAAGAATAATGATTGAGATGTCTGAAAAAATTCGGGAAATTTTTGAAAATTTGGAGTTTACGGAGTACCAATCTCGGATAATGTCTGCTTTGATTAAAAATAATGAGATGACTGCTCAGGAGATATCTAGAGAATCAGGTGTTCCTTATACTAAGATATACTCTGTGCTTGGATCTTTAGAAAATAGGGATTATATAAAAAGTAATTTGGAGAGACCTAAAAAGTACTCTACCTTCCCTCCTGAAATACTTTGTAAAAAGATAAAAGAGAACAAGAAAAAGGAGTTGAAAAGTTTGGAAGAATATCTGGATTCTTCTATGGATCGTTTGAAAAGAGAGTTTTCAGATGATGAATTTGAAGATGTCCCTATTTGGCTTTGTTCTTCTAGAGATTCCCTTTGGGATGAAATGCTTTCTTCACTTGTTTTAAAGGCTGAAGATGAAGTTTCAATTGTTTGTTACACTCTTTGGAAAGATCTGGCTAATTCAGAAGACTTTTTAAATGCTTTTGAAGAGTTAAAAAATAATGGTACTCGAGTAAGGATAGTTCTTCCTCGGCAAAAGGCTTCTGAAGGTGAAGAGGAATTAAGTAGATTAAGGGAATCAGGGGTTGATATAAGAGGGGTCGATGAAGATGAAATATTTTACAGTTTAGTAGTAACTGATAAGGAGAAATGTGGGTTACCTGCTAAGGAGGAAATTCAGACCAAAGCTAATAGAGCACTTAGAGTTAATAATGAATTGTTGGCTAATGCTCTCTATATATATTTCAAAAATCTTTGGAAAAAAGGTGATAGGATTGATTAGAGTTTTAACAGGTCATTTTAAAAAGTTAGAGAACAAAAATTTATTTGATTTATTTTGTAAGGAGGTTAAAAGATCTTATGAGCATTAAATTATATTTAGCAGGCCCTATAGAAGTTTGGAAAGAAAAATTTAAGGATGATTATTCTGAAATTTTGAATAATGAAATCGATTTATTCGAACCTGGAAGAATTACTCCTGAACTTTCTCACGATTTAATCCCTATTGAAATAGCGGAAAAATGTAGAGAAGCTATAGATTGTTCTGATGCTATCTTAGCATATATATCTCCTTATAGTCCTTCTGATAAGGCAGGAGATATCCCTGGAGCTGATAGTTCATGGGAATTAGGTTATGCTGCTGCGGAAGGAAAATCTATAATAGTTTTAATTGATGATTTGGAGGTTCTAGATTTTTGGGCTAAGATGTGGATGGTTTCTTTAGAAGTAGATGCTATATTGACTCATAATAAAGAAGTTAAGGATAAAGTAGGAGGAATAGAACATCTTAAGGAAGCTGAAATTCTGTATTGTGAATCCGCTGAAGATTTTGAAGAAGAGATAATTAATTTTTTAGGTTCTAGAGAGAAGTCTGAAGTAGAGGAATAATTAGAGAGATTATAAAGAATATTCCTACGGCTAAAATTCCTTTTTTAAGTTTTTTGAAAGGTAGTTCAGGGTTTCTGTGAAGTTCGAATAGTCTTTTAATTGTGTAAGATGCTGGTATTAAGGTTGAGATTGTCAGTATGGGGTAGAGTCCTAGGTATATCTTGATAGGGATAAGAGCATATGCTGCTGTGAACAGTATTAAAGAAATTTTTATAGTTTTTTTTATTCCTAAGGCGCTTGTTGTTGAGTTTATTCCAAATTTTTTATCTTCTTCGATATCTGGGATAGCTAATAGCATGTGTCCTGCTGTGAATAACAGTAATAAAGGTATTGATATAATGATTGCATCCCATTTTACTGGAGATATAATGCTCCAACCTACTAAAACAGGGGGGAAGCTGTATACTACTCCGTTTGAAATGCTATCTATATATGTAGTTTCTTTGAGTCTTATTGGAGGGATATGATACATTAAAGATAGAACAGTAGCTATTAAAGTTGCTAAGAACGCGTAGATATTTATGGTGATTGATAGGATAACACCTAGGGAAAGGAGTATGAGCCCGGTTTCCAGTGATCTATTTTTCGGTATATTATATTTTAGAAGAGGAGTTTCTTTACCTGCTGATTTGTCAAGTTCATAATCAAAGTATTGGTTTATTGAGAGTGATCCTCCGCAGGTTAATGGTCCTACTATTAGCAGACCAACTATAATTTTCCAGTAGTTTATTTCTACTGGTTGTATCAGGATTAGTGCTAGTGTTATTCCTACTATGAAGGATGATATGGAAGGAATTTGGAATTTTGGTCTTAGGAGTTTGAAGAAATTTATTATCTTCATTTTACTCTATATGTTTATAGTTCTTTCTAAGTTTAAAACTTTATTTAGAAACTTCTCTTAGAAAGTTTCAAGAATCACTTGTATTTTTTCTAAGAGTCTTTATCTGCCCTTGGAGGAGTGAAGGTTTTTAGTTCTGTTTTATACTTCTCTTGTTATTATGTAGTCGGCTATTCCGAGTAGGAAGTTTTTTATTTCTTTGTCTATTTTTTCAGTATCTTCTATTACTGATTTACCTTCTTTTATCAGTTCTTCGCATTTTTCTCTGGAGTATTTGTATGATCCTGTTTCTTTTACTATTTTTCTTACTTCTTCTACTTGTTTTTTGGTTATGTTTTTGTTTCCTAGTGCTTGTTTTATTTTTTCTCTTTGTTCTTCATCTCCGTTTTCATATGCTTTTATCATAAGGAGTGTTTTCTTTCCTTCTTTTAGGTCTGAGTCTACTGGTTTGCCTAGTTTTTCTTTTGTTCCGTATAATCCTAACATATCGTCGTATAGTTGGAATGCTACCCCTATCTTCATACCGTAATTTTTTAATAGTTCTCTTTGCTCTTTATCTCCGTTTCCTAGTATCCATCCTAAGTCTAGAGGGTATGCTATGGTGTATCTAGCTGTCTTGGTTTTGTGTACTGTTATTATGTCTTCTTCTTCAACATTTTCTAGTTTTGTATTGTTTGTTTTAATATCTAAAGCTTGTCCGTAATTAGTTTCTCTATTACTCTTTTCTAATTTCTCTATTGCTCTTAGTCTTGTTTCCTTATCGAAATTGCTTTTTATTAATTTGTGAGTCGCTAGGGATGCTGCTACATCTCCAGTTATTGTAGCTAGGTCTCTTCCAAATTTTTGTTTATTTCCTTCTCCTAATTCTTTTTCATGGTGTTTTTCATACATTTTGTGTACTGTGGCTTTCCCTCTTCGTAGGTCGTCTTCATCGTATATGTCGTCTTGTATTATAAGGTATGATTGTAAATGCTCTGCTGCTATTGAGGCTTTTATTATATCTTCATGGTTTTTATCTGATACTGCTTTGCATCCTGCGACTATTAATCCTGGTCTTATTCTTTTTCCTCCTCTTAAAGTATAATCTTCTAGGTATTCTATTACTCTTTCTCCTTCTCGATCAATATTCTTTGCTTCTTTTTTTGCTCTTTCTAGATCTTTTTCTAATTCTTCATCTATCTCATTTCTCCATTTTTTAAGTTTCTCATAAGCTTTTTCCTTTCTTTCTTCATTAATATCTATTCTTGTCTCCATTTTTCCCGCCTCCTATTCTAATTAAAATTCTCTTGTTACTATGTAATCGGCTATACCGATTAAGAAGTCTTCCATTTCTTCATCTATGTGGTTTGAATTCTTTAAAACGTCCTTAGATTTCTCTATCATTTCTTTTACTCTTCTTTTTGAGTATTTGTATGATCCTGTTTCTTTTACTATTTTTCTTACTTCTTCTACTTGTTTTTTGGTTATGTTTTTGTTTCCTAGTGCTTGTTTTATTTTTTCTCTTTGTTCTTCATCTCCGTTTTCATATGCTTTTATCATAAGGAGTGTTTTCTTTCCTTCTTTTAGGTCTGAGTCTACTGGTTTGCCTAGTTTTTCTTTTGTTCCGTATAATCCTAATATGTCATCGTATGTTTGGAATGCTCTTCCTGCTCTCCTCCCGTACTTCTTAAGAATTTCTTTTTGCTTTTCGTTTCCTTTTCCTAGTATTGCTCCTAGTTCTAGAGGTCCTGCCATTGTGTACCTTGCTGTCTTAAGTTCATGTACTTTTAGAATATCTGATTCATTTACTTCTTCTGGTCCTTTGTGGTTTGTTGTGTGATCCAGAGTTTGGCCTACTGCTGTGTATCGGTGTATCTGTTCTAATTTTTTTATTGCTTCTATCTTTGTTTCTGGATCGAAGTCTGATTTTGCAAGTGTATATACTGAATATGAATCTGCTAGTGAACCTGCGGTTATTGCTAGGTTCCTTCCGTATTTTTCTTTTCCTCCTATCATTTCTCTTTCTTCGTAGAGTTTTTCATACATCTTGTGCATTGTTGGACCGCCTCTTCTTTCATCGTCTTCGTCCTCTACATCGTCATGTATCAGTACATAGGTTTGGAATGCTTCTATAGAAGTAGCTGCTTCCAGTATTCTTTCATGATCTTCTCCACCCACTGCTTTATACCCTGCGATGACTAATCCTGGTCTTATTCTTTTTCCTCCTCTCATTGAGAATTTTCTGAGGTATCGAACCATCCTTTCTCCTTCTTCGTGTATTTCTCCGGCTCTTTTCCCATAGGTTTTAAAGTCTTTTTCCAGGGCTTTGTTTATTTCTTCTCTCCAGTTCTTTAATTTTCCCAATGACTTCTCCATTCTTTCTTGATCTACTTCTATTTTCTGATCCATTTTTTAGCTCCTTTTATTTGTTCTTCCTTTATTTTCGAAGTCATCCTTATTTATAAATCTCTGGTTCGTCTATTGTCGATTTAAGAGTCTTTTTAGTTTATAAGAGTTTTAGAATACTTCGTTTACTCTGGTTTTAACGTATTTTTGTTTCAAAATCCATTTAAAGAGCGTTTGATACAATTTGTATTGGTAAGAAAGTTTATAAATGCTCTAATATAGGAGGTTCTAAGATGTATGAGATTGCGGTTAAGTTACAAAAGCTTGGTTTGACTAAGTACAAGTCCAAGGCTCTTGCGTATGTTTTGAAGAACTCTGATTGTACTGCTAGAGAAATATCTGAAAGTACAGGTATACCTTATACTAAGGTATATTCTGTTCTTGATTCTCTGGAGGAAATGAATTTTCTTAATTCTGGGTTAGGACGACCAAAAAGATATGTTGCCTCTGATCCAGAGTATATCGTTGGTTTTTTAATCCGTAAGGAAAAAGATAGATATAAGGAAATCAAAGAGAATGGAGAAAAAGCTTTGAATATAGTTAGATCAAAGATTAATTGATTTTTATTTTATTTAGATTAAATAGTTTTTAGTACTTAAATTTATTAACTTTGAGGAGTTAAAGGAATAATAGGAGTTTATCAGGGGGATAAGAATGGAGGTTAATGAAGTACCTAAAGTTTTTGAAAAGGCTGGTCTTACTGATTACCAGTCTCAAATAATCTCTGTATTATTAAAGAATTCTAATATGACAGCTAAAGGTATTTCAGAGGAGTCAAGCGTTCCTTATACCAAGATTTACTCTGTTTTAAAAACTCTGGAGAATAAAGGGTACATAAGAAGTAGTTTAGAGAGACCTAAAAAATATTCTGTTTTGGATCCTGAGGATTTGAAATCTAAGATATTGGAGAATAAAAGGGAGGAGATAGATGCTTTAGAGGAAGAATTAGATTCTGAACTGGAGAGGATTAAAAGTATGGGTTCAAGAGATGACTATCTGGAAGAGATGCCAGTTTGGTTTCTACCTTCTAGAGATGCTATTACAGCTGAGTTAATTTCAGTTCCTTCTAAGACTGAAGAAGAGTTTTTAGCTGTGATATTTACTGCTTGGAAAAATATAGGTTCTTCTGAAGAATTTTTAAGTTCTTTAGAAGATATGGGTGGAAAAGGGGTTGAAATGAAGATGATTTTACCTTCTTCTGTTGATCCTGGGTGTAAAGAAATTCAGAATCTTTATTCAAAGGGGGTTTCTATAAAATTAGTTGATCCTGGTTCTATCTCTTATAGTCTGGTTATTTCTGATAGGTGTAGGTGTGGTTTAACTATTAAGAGAGACCCTTCCGCTAAGTCTAGAAAAGGTATTCGTATAAATAGTGAGTCTATAGCTGATACTCTCTATATGTATTTTAAGGATCTCTGGGATGAGGGTAATTCTGTGGATTTTTCTTAACAAAGTGGATTTCTACAATCCTTACAGTCTTTGTCATCACAGTCTTTGCTTTTTCCACCTAAGCTTCTTTTTTTCCCTTTTGAATTTGATTTTATCATTTTTTCACCTCTTTCTTCATCTAGATGTTAAGTATTAGTCTTTTATATTCTTTATCTTCGTTGAATGTCGATTTTGGAAAGATTAGGCTCTAGTTGTCTTGTATTTGCCTCTAGGATTTCTTTTTTATTAGATTTATTTCTCTGTTTTTAGTCTTTTAACCACGAAATCTTTATCTAAAGTTGTTAGGAATGGTCCTAGTCTTGGTCCTTGGTTTTGATCTAGTATTAGTTTGTATCCTGATTTGAATACTTTTCCTATATTCATATCTTTTTCTTTAGCATTTTCATAGATGAATTGTTGTATTTCTTGTCCGTTTTTTCCTTTTTCTATTTTTTCAGCTACTTCTTCATATATTTTAAGTATTTCTCTGTCTATTTCTCTAGCTGATTCGGGTATTTTTTCTTGTATTCTGTATATGTATTTTTCAGGAGCGTATTTTTCTACCCAGTTTTCAGCTTTTTCTATCCTTTCTAGAGCTTTTTTTATTTCTATTTTGCTTGGGTTTTCTAAATGTCCTGTTCTTTTCAGAATCTCTTTTCTTCTTTCCTTACTTTCAGCTACTTGTGCTATTGTGGAGCAGAATCCGTAGGGTACTTTCTGTTTTTCTTGGTCTGGAATCTTGTTCACAGCTAATTCGTAGTTTCTTTTTATGTTTTCTTTTCTTTTTTCTGATTCTGCCTCTTTATTTCCGAAATAGATTTTTTCTGCATTGTCGAAGTGTCTGTAGTGTATTGGTATCTCTTTTGGATCGAAATATATCTCTTTCATTGGTTTTGTAGAGAGATATAAGTAATTTAGTACGTTTGGGTCAGCTATTTCTAGGTATTCTTCTGCTGTGATTCCTTTGGCTCCTGAAGAGGTCATTACTTGAGGGTTTCCGTCTTCTTTTAGGTATACCCAGTTGAATGCGAATCCTGTAGGGTAGTTTAGTTCCATTTCTTTACATATTTCTACACAGCTGTCTCTGGATCCTCCTGGAGTTGCGTGATCTTTTCCATAAGGTTCAAAGTCAATTCCTAGTACGTGCCATAGTGCTACCCATTCTAGTCTCCAGGCTAATTTTCCTTTTTCTAGTTTTGACCATTCTTCTGAGCCACAGTGGCTGCATTTGTATTTTACTTTCTCTGTATTTAGATCTACTTCTAGGGCTTCTGTTTCATCTATCCTGTTGCATTCTTTACAGAATGGATCGAAAGGTATCCAGTCTTCTGGGTATGGTTTTCTATCTCTGAATTTATTCAGTATGTTTCTGATTTTTTCTCTGTTTTTTAGGAATTTTTTAACTAGTTCTATTGTTTTTTCTCTTTTGTAGAAGTCGGTGTTGTTTATTGGGTTGACATTTATTCCGAATTTTTGCAGGTATGGGTCATTCTGTGAGTTGTAGTGCTCTACCCAGTTATCATGGCATCCTTTTGGGTCAGGAACATCTATAAGTCTCCATCCTGTGTATTTTTCCGCTTTTTTCGGGTCTGAGAATTGCTTTAGCTGTTGTTCTTTACCTTTAAATCTGTCTTGAGTGTAGTAAACTCCTTTGAATTCTACTTTTTTCCCTTTATTTTCTAATATTTTTTGTATTCTTGAGGTTATTATGAGTTCTCCTCTTAAGTTTCCGATATGCATCTTTCCGGATATGGACATACCGGAGTTGAATACGTATTTTTCTTTTTCTCCTCTTTCTTTTATTATTTCATTGGCTTTTTGATCTGCCCAATGTGTTACGTCTGTCATTTTTTTACCTCTTTTTCTTTTTCAGGTTTTGAGAAAAGGGGAAAGAGCGGGTTGGGTGAGCCTTTTCTTTTTCCTCTCTTTTCTTTCCCCTTTGGATGGGTCTGAGGGGATTTGAACTCCTATCTTCTAGGTTTCACCTGATGAGTATGTTCTTATTAAGAGTTTTACCTCTATTAAAAACCTAGTGCTCTACCAGATTGAGCTACAAACCCTTTAATTCAACAGTAAATTTCTTTATTACTCCTGCTTTGATCATTCGGTTTATCCTTCTCCTCACTGTTCCTTCGGATATCCCTAATTCTCTAGCTATTTCTGTATTTGGCATCCTACTATTTACTTTAAGCATTTTGAGTATTTCTACATCTAGAAAGTCATTGATGTCTTCGTGTGAGGGATTAAGAACTAAGGGAGGAGCTTCTTCAACATTTGTTTCTTCCGAGTTTAAAATACTCACTTTCCATTTTTCTCACGTTGCCTATTTTTTCTCTTATCTTTTTTAAAGGTTTGTTTTTTTACGATTTTCGTATGTTTTTAAATTTTTATTTTTTCCTCAATTGTTTTAATTCAGTGATGTATTATTAAATGTAGGTTTATTTTGAGGTGAAGGTTATTTATGAAATTTAGAAGGATTATCTATGCTTTTTTAGGGTTATTTTTATTTATACTAGGTATCGTTTTGCTTAAAGATAGTGCTGAGTTTCTTCTACCTCTTTTTGAAACTTATATTTCCTATGTGGATTCTCCAATTGCTTCTTTAGGTTTTGGTTGGAGTCTCTCTTACGTTATGCTTTCTGGTGCTCCTCCTGCTATATTATCTCTTAATCTTCTCCATATGGGTGTTTTAACTCGTTTTTCTTCATATATGATGGTTATGGGGACTAGATTGGGTGCTGCTTTTATTTTGATAGTTATAGGTTTGATTGAGTATTTTAGAGGAAAGAGTGAGAGCCTGGTTGATTCTACTTCTCTTGCTTTTTTGAGCTTCATAATTACTTACACTGTTTTTATTCCTGCCTTGTTTTTAGGCTTGTTATTTTTAGGTCCTTTGGAGGGTCTGGCTGTTTATTCTCCTGGTGCGGTGGTTTTTGGTATAGGTAGTTTTTTCGAATTATTTACTTCTAGGATTATTGGTTTAGTTGGTGCTTTACCTAGCTTTTTTGTTTCTTTTGTAATGCTTATTTTCGGTTTGAATGTTTTTAATAAAGCTTTTAAGAATATTGAGGTTCATCAGTTTAAATCTAGCTTTATTTCTTTCGCTATGAGGAGGAAATGGTTTTCTTTTTTTATAGGGGTTGGTATAACTCTTATTGCGGCTTCTGTATCTATATCTTTAGGTATATTGGTTCCTCTTTATAATATGGGCTACTTGGAGAGAAGAAACCTTATTCCTTATATTTTAGGTGCTAATGTAGCTACTTTTATCAGTCATTTCGTTGCCTCGATGTTGTTGGAGAGTTCAGTGGCTTTCAATGTTGTTCTAGCTGCTGCTTTAAGCAGTATATTGATCACTTTAATCTTCCTCTATTTCTATGATTGGTATTCTGAAATAGTTAAGAGAACTATAAACTTTATACTTCTTAGAACTAAGTTTTTATTGCTTTTTGTGGTCTTCCTTATAGTTTTACCTGTTTCCATGGTTTTGATTGGAGTTATTTTTGGTTATTAAGTTTGTTTTTCTCTTAGTATCCCTGCTACTTCTTTTCCTTTTCCTTTTGGAACCATTATTTCGTCTTCTGACCCTGTTTCCATCTCTATCTTGAATAAATCATAGTCTTTTTTTGGTTCTACATATACTCTTGAAATTGTTTGATAGGTAAAATCTTGATAGGATTCTGTTTCTTTTACAAGTTTTTCTCTTCCTTTTTTCCAGAATATAGTTCTTATATTAGTTAATACTAGGTAGTGTTTTCCGCTTGTTCTTTTTGATTTTAGTCCTGTGATTAATCTTACTTCTTCGTTTGGAGCTAGATCTTTTCTTACTCTTTCTAGATCTTTATTTGTTACTTCTCCAATTTTTTTCATTTTCCTCATCTTTATTTATTGAGGGGGTGTTTTTATTTCTTTCTCTAGAAAGGTTTTTTGTTATGGGCCGGACGGGATTTGAACCCGCGGCTACCAGGTTTCTCCCAAAACTTTAGAAAAGTTTTGATTTGAGCTTTTTCCAAGAGGTTGTTAAGAGCCTGGTGCTCTGCCAGACTGAGCTACCGGCCCATCTTTGTTACTTTTTTATTTTTTTCTTCCCATTCATGTAACTCTGTAGGGGTTTAGGTATTTTTATTTCTCCTTTTTCTGTCTGGTGGTTCTCTAGTATTGCTAGCATCGTTCTACTAGTTGCTATTCCTGTGTTGTTCAATGTGTAAGTGTATTCTCTTTCCCCGTACTTCTCTTTTTCGTATTTTATATTCATTCTCCTTGCTTGGTAGGCTTTGCTGGTGCTGTTTGATCCTGCTTCTCTGTATTGGCCGTCCACCATTAGAAGCTCTGTGTCGTGCGTTTTTGCTTGGGTTTTTGGGGTGTCTCCGCTGCAGTTTATCACTACTCTATAAGGTATTTCTAGTTCTTGGTATATTTCTTCGGCGTTTTTTTGTAGTTCTTTGAAATATTTTTCTTCGTTTTCTGGTTTGCATACTATGAATTGTTCTATTTTATTGAATTGATGCATTCTGTAAAGTCCTTTCCTGTATTTTCCATGTGTTCCTGCTTCTTTCCTGAAGCATGGGCTTATTGCTACGTATTTTTTTGGCAGTTCTTCTTTTTGGAATACTTCGTCTTTATGCATTGCGACCATTGGGTGTTCTGAGGTTCCTATTAAGTATTTATCAGTGTTTTTTATTCCGTACATGTCTTCTTTGAATTTATCTACATTGGTGGCTTTCTTGTAGGTTTTTTCTCTTAGCATGAACGGTGGTTCTATTAGCTTGTATCCTTTTTCAATTAATTTGTCTACTGCGTATTTTTGTAGTGCTATATCCAGCATTGCCAGGTCTTTTTTCAAGTAGTAGAAACCTTCTCCTGTTACTTCACTTGCCTTTTCATCTATTAGGTCTAGTTCTCGGGCTATTTCCATGTGTGCTTTTGGTTCGAAGTCTCTTTCTGGTTTTTCTCCCCATTTTTTTATCTCTTTGTTATCTTCTTCATTTTCTCCTTCTGGCACTTCTGGATCTAGTAGGTTTGG
Organism: Microcaldota archaeon; assembly: GCA_964579265.1. Lineage (GTDB taxonomy): Archaea > B1Sed10-29 > B1Sed10-29 > B1Sed10-29 > B1Sed10-29 > B1Sed10-29. The sequence continues at coordinate 4,885 of CAZOFO010000002.1, read as the reverse complement.
TAGTTGCATCCATAATTCGTCTCTTTCCCCTTTGATTTTTTCTATTTCTTCTTCTTTTGTCTCTAGTTCTTCTTTCATCTGTTTTACTTTCGATATTTCTTTTTCAGCGTCTTCTCCGTTTTTCTTTTTGTTGGCTATTTTTCTATTTATTTTGTTTTTTCTGTGTCTCAGGTTATCTACTTTCTTTTTTCTATTTCTCCATTCTTCATCCAGTTCTCTCAATTTTTCCAGTGGAAATTTTATATTTCTTTTCTCTAGGGTTTCTTTTATTTTTTCTGGTTCGTTTCTTATTGTTTTTATCGGTATCATTTTATCTTTTTTCTCCGTTTTACGGTTTTTCTATGCGCCGACCGGGATTTGAACCCGGGTTACGAGAATGGCAATCTCGTGTCTTACCACTGGACCATCGGCGCTGTTTTTATTTTTTTAAGTCTATTTAGTTTTTATTCAAGTATTTTTTAGTTTCTAAGCCTCTTGAGTTAGTTTTAGTGGGTGATGGGTCCGGGCGGATTTGAACCACCGATCTATACCTTGTAAGGGTATCGTCATAGCCACTAGACTACGGACCCCTTTTTTCTATATAGCGTTTATTCATTGGTTTATATATTCATGAGGGTTTTTTCTTTCTGGGGAATATGTTTTTAAGGTTCGGATGTATAGTTATTTAACGTGGTTGGATGAAGGAAAAAATATTGATTCGAATCGGATCTAGAAAACTTCACTTGATAAAACTGATAGGTGCCTTTATTTTTGTTGGCTCTGGGTTAATGTTGCTCAATAGTGTTTATAGTTTGATTTCAATTGTCTCAATAGTTTTAGGTCCTGCGGGAGAATCAGTTATCCTGGAGTTTGGTGATTTAGTCATAGAGCAAGAGGTTGGTGATCTTGATTCTAGTGTTAAGTTAGGTTTGGTTCTCAAACCCTTTGCTGGTGTAATGTTCTGGTCCGCTCTATTCGTTTTTGGAGCTGCTATCTATAAAGGAGGAGGAATTGCATTCCCGGTCACTGAGACTATAGAGAAATTTAAAGGTAAAGGAGGGTCTGAGGGTTCTGATAGTTTAGGTTCTTCTGATGAGGGAGATTCTTCCGAAGATGAGGAGGATGAAGAGTTTACAGACGATGATGAAGAAGATTCAGAAAAAAATAAAAGGAAGGTAGAGGGTAGACCTCGGTACGTTAAAGCTAGAGAGGAGTTTGTATGCTCTAAATGCGGCAAATCTTTTGATTCTGAAAGAGGGTTACATATCCACCAATCCAAATCTCATTGATTTTAATTTTTTCCTTTCAATCAGGGTAAGTTAGGAGGTTTATGCCTCTTTCTTTTTTGATTTTTCCTTTTTTTCTCCCTGCTAGGTACTTTACATTGTTTTTGTTTGCTGTGTTTATCAGTTGCTGGGTTATTATTCCATCGAATACTGCGGCTTTTATGTCTTCGTGTTTTTTTATCTCGTCTTTTAGGTCTTTCACATCTATTTTTGCTATTATTTGATCGTTATTGTCTAGTAATGCTCCTTTCATTGTTCCTTTGAGTTTTTCCATTACTTCTCCGAACGATTTTCCTTTTCTTTTATTCTTTTTACTGTCCTTTTCTTTGTAGTTGCCGTTGTCTCTTTCTTTTATCCATTGGTCTTTTTTCCTCTTTTTTCTTAGGCTTTGGAGTATTTCTTTTTGGGTTAGTTCTTCTACTTCTTTTCCTTCTGGGGCTTGTGCTATGTAGTCTGGTTCTGCTTCAGTATCGAATTGTTTTGCTACGAGTTCTCCTCCTCTGTCTCCGTCAACGAATAGCGTGGTTTTCTTTTCTTTTGATAGTTTTTTCACTGTTTCTGGTATGTTTTTTCCGTGTAGGCATATCACGTTTTTTATGTTTGCTCTGAGAAGGTTTAGTACGTCTGCTCTTCCTTCTGTCACTATTATTTCTTTTGCTTCATCTATTTTTGGTCCTGCTGCTAGGTTTTCTTCTCCGTATTTTTGTATTTCGTTGCTTCTTACTCCTTCTCTTATTTGTTTGCTTATTTCTTTTGATTCTGGTCTGGATTTTCCCATCATTTTGCTTCTTAGTTCTTGTGCTCTTTCTAGTACTTTTTCTCTTTTGTTTTCTCTTGTGTCTTTTATTTCTTTTACTTTTATATGTGATTCTGATGGTCCTACTCTTTCTATTTGTTCTAGTGCTGCTGCTATTGCGGATGTTTTATCTGCGTCTAGACTGGAGGGTATTTTTATTTTTCCTATTGATTTTCCCATTTTGTTTTCTATTTCTACTTCTATTCTTCCTATTCTTCCGCTTTTTTGAAGTTCTCTTAAGTCAAGTTCGTCTCCTAGTAACCCTTCAGTTTGTCCAAATATTGCTCCTACTACGTCTGGTCTTTCTACAATTCCGTCAACTTCTATGTCTGCTTTGATAAGATATTTGACTGTATCTATGTATGTTTTAGCCATTTTTAGCACCTCTATTTTTATTTTTTAGTTCTTTGTATTTGCTCGGTAGTTCTTCTATTTCGGATATTCCGTGAAGTTTTCCGAGTCTTTTTTTGTATTTTAAATCCGTTTTGATTCCTTCTGCTTTGTAGAGTTTTATCAGTTTTTTTGATCGTGATTTTCCTGTTTTGTCGAAGTCCGTTAATAATATTACTTCTTTGTCTTTTTCCTTTCCTGTTATTTGTCTTAGTGGTTTTGTTTTTATTGTTTGCACTTGTTTTATTCCTAGTTTGTTTAATGCTTGTTTGTCTCTTTTTCCTTCTACTATTTTCTTTCTTTTATCTTCTTTCATTTCTTCTATTATTTTTTTTAATTCTTTGAATTCCACTTTGTTCACTTTTTAGGTATATTTAACTCTACTTCTCACTGGGTTCAATCAAAATTAGTATTTATCTCTTTCAGGTCTCTTTCTACTTCTTTTCTATTACTTTGTGTATTGCTTTTTTGTCCTTGGGTGTTATGTGTTTTTCCTCTGGGTTTGAGGAGTGGTTAGTGTGTTTTTGGTGATATGTGAATTTTTGATTGAACTGACCAGTGAGATCTTTTTGACTTGTATGTATATTTTTTTCACTCAGTGTTTTTATTTCTTTCGAAAGATTCCTGCTAATTTTTATTATTTTTTATGGTTAAGAAAAGTAGTTTATAGGTTTTTATTTTTCTTTAGCTAGATAATCTGTTACATCTGTTTTCGTAAGTATTCCTATTGGTTTTTTACTTTCAGTTGCTACTAGGCTACCTATATTTTTCTTTATCATTTTTTCAGTTTCTTTAGAAGCGTCTTTATCTGGATGTGTTGTTATTAGGTCTTCTTTCATTATGTCTCCTATTATCATAGGTTGGATTTTGATTCTTTTGTTTTTTCCTTCTTCTTTTGATGGGTATTTTATTTTATGAGGTCTTTTGCCTGGTGATGCGAATGATATGTCTTTTTCTGTTATTATTCCGATTGCTTCTTTGTCTCTTGTTACTACTATTTTTGATATGTTTTCTTCTTCCATTATTCTGCCTGCGTGGAATGCTGATTGTCCTTCTCTAGCAGTCTTTACTGGTTTATTCATTACTTCTTCTACTTTTACTTTGCCTCTGTAGTTATCTGAGAAGTATTTGGTTAGGTCCGTGTTTGTTATTATTCCTTTTATTTCGTTGTTTTTTATTACTGGTAATCCTGATATGTCTTCTTCCTTCATCTTTTCAGCTGCTTTTTCAGGTTTTTCTTCTGGTACGGTGGTTATTAGTGATCTTGTCATTATTTCTCTTACTTTTACTTCTTCTATTGTTCTTCTTTCTTTTGTGAATGCTCTTACTATGTCTCCGTCTGTTATCATTCCTTTTAGTTCTCCGTTGTATACTAATGCTCTTGAAACTCCTTTGCTTAGGAATATATTCCTAACTCTTGCTATCGGGTCTTCTTGGGATACTGCGTGTACCTTTTTTGTCATGTAGTCTTTTACTTGGATCATTTTTTCACTTTATATTCTTTCTTCTCGGCATTCTGAGCAAAGGAATTTACCTTCGAATTCTTTTAGGTTGTTGCTGTACATTTCGCATTCTTCACAGTTTCCTGTACCTTTTACTTCTTCTTTTCTATTTTGCTTTATTGCTTCTAGTGCTTTCTTTTCTCTTGCCATTTCTATTAGTGCTGGCTCTACTTTCATAAGATCTCTTTCTGTTACTAGTCCTATTAGTTTATTTTCTTCTGTTACTACTGGTAGTCTTTCTATATCCAAGTCTCTCATTACTTTTAGAGCTTCTTCGAGATCTATTTCTTTTGGAACAGTTTTTACTGGTGTTTTCATTACTCCTGAGATCGGTTTTTCAAGCGATTCACAGTCTTCTGCTATTTCCGATATTATGTCTCCTTCTGTTATTATTCCTTTCACTTCTTCGTTTTCTTCTATTACTAGTCCGCCTACTCCTGTTTTATCCATTACTCTTATTACTTTTTCTATTGTATCCGTTGGTTTTGCCGTTATAACGGCTTTTGTCATTATCTCATCTATTTTTATTCCTGTTGCGATTTGTAATCACCTTTGGGTAAGCCTTTAAGTATCTTAATTGGTTTTTCAGGTTTTTATTCTTCTTTTTCTTCTTGTTCTTCCTCTTTTTTATTTCTTTTATTCTATTTTTTTTACGAATTCTCTTAGTTCTTTATGGTTTTCATCTTTCTTTAGCTTTTCCTTTGATTTTTTAACTTTTTTTACGTAGGGAGGGGTATAATTGAAGGAGTAGACTAATAGGGGTACAGCATTGTTTTCGTCAGCTATCTTTTTTAGCTCCCCTAATTCGTATATGTAGAGTCTGTCCTTTTCAGTGGTCTTGCATTGAACCAGGTAGTTATTTTTTTCCCCCATTACATATAGATCTGCTGCGGATTGACTTGCAGGGGATCTTGTAACTAAGAAATCGTTTT
>CAZOFO010000001.1:15366-113853 GCA_964579265.1 Microcaldota archaeon | reverse complement strand
GAAGAAAAACACGGATTCAGAATATACCAAGGAGGATACGTACCCGGAAACAAAGTGAGAATAGTAAACATAAAGGACTGGGACGTGGAAGCCTGCGGAGGAACACACTGCGACAACACATCACAAGTAGGAGCTATAAAAATAACAAATGTTTCAAAAAAACAGGACGGAGTGATAAGAATGGAATACAAAGCAGGAGAAAAACTAAGACAATTACTTGAAGAAAAAGAACGAAAACTTGACGAAATAGCTGAAGCAGTTCAATCCGACCAAAACAAAGTAGTAGAAAAAGTAAAAAAGATGAAAAAAGAATGGAAACAAAGAGAAAAAAAGATACAAGAACTCAGAAAGAAAATAGCACAAGGAGGAACACAGAAGAAATCGGAAAGAATCAGATACATAGAAGATGCAGACATGAAGCTACTTCAAGAGATAGCTGATAAAGAAATCAAACAAAATCCAGATAAATACATAATACTAGTTACAGAAGGGAAGATACTAGGTAAAAAAGGAGAAAAATGCGAAACCGATATAAAGAAACCGGTGGAGAAAGGATCAAAGATAATGGGAGGCTCAGCAGGAGGATCAGAAACCGAGATAAAAGGAGGAGGACCAAAAACCGAGAAATCAAAAGAAGCGTACAAAGAGTTAAAGAAATGGAAGGATAAAACCACATAAAGAAATATAAATATCCTCCTATTAAATAAGAATGATAAAGATGAAAAGAAAATATCTAACCACACTAACAAAAATAACTCTACTAATGCTAATTATCTCATACCCAGTCCATGCAACCCTTACCAAAGAAGAAGCAGCAGAAAAAGCAATGCCATACGTGGAAGTAGCAGAAGGAGAAACCATTGACATAAGCCCATCGCAAAGAATAGAAGTAGATGGAGAAGAATATTGGCCATTCGAAGTAAGAGAACTAGGAACAATTAGGTTCATGATTCCAATACACCAAGAAACAGGTGAAATAGCAGAAGAAAACTATTGGGAACAAATAATGGAAACACATTACCTGGCCAACTTCTTTGCAACAACCGACTCAATAATGAACTACTTAGAATCAGCTCAAGATTTTGCTCAAGATAAAAAGAGCACATTTGGAAACGAAGAAAGCTCACTAAGATCACATCAAGAACTCCTAGAAGAAAATGTAACACCCCCTACAATAGAACCTCTCAGAGAAAAACTTCAAAAAGGAGAAGAAAAAGCAGAGGAACTAAGAACACAAACAATAACTACAAAAGCCAAATCAGAAGAAATAACTACACCCGAAAATAAAGTAGAGATGGAAAGCGAGATTAACTCAGTATTTCAAATACAAAGAGATTTAATAGAAATAGGAAGAGAAATAGAAGATAAAGCATGGGACTTAGAGAGTGACATAGAGAAGATAGGAGTGGAAGAGATAGGAGACAGAGCATATGATATGCTACAAACAGCCGCAGATTTAAAGATAGATTATACAGGAATGGAAAGTACCCTAGACGAGAACGAAAGACAGATAAATAATCTATTCAAAGATATAATCGAAGAAGAAGTTCAAAGCTACCAATCAAGACTGGGATCAAGATTAGAAATATCCGAAGAAGAAAAAGAAAGAAACGAGATAATATACCAACTAGAAGAATACTCCCAAGAACTAGAAAACATATCTCAAAAAGGAATAGAGGAAGTTCCTGAAGCCTACTTAAAAGAGGAAGAATTTGAATTGATAGAAGAAGATACAATAGAAATAATAAAAGAATCAATAGAAAAATGCGAGCCAGAAAAAGACATAGAAGAAATAAACATGGATGAATGCAGAGAAGCAGAAAATAAATATACAGAAATAGAAAATAACATAGAAGAAATGAAACAAGTAATAGAAGGATACGACCCAGAATGTGAACCAGGAGAAACAAGAGAATGCACCATAGATGGAGAAGACGGAATACAACAGTGTGGAGAAGACGGATTATGGGAACCATGCGAACCAATAGAAGAAACAGCAGAGATAAACTGGACACTAGTGGGAAGCCTAGCAGCCATAATCATAATATTAACCTTATACAGATATCGAGGAAAATTAAAAAGCGAGGAAGAAAATGAAGAAGAAACAAATGAAATGGACGAAATGTGGAGATAAACCTAGACTAAGTAAAAAGATTATTTTAACAGCCCTAGTGCTTACAATAACATTCAGCATAGGACAATCAAACATAATTGGAGAAATGAACGTAATAGGAGAAGAAGAGATCTATAGAGGAGGGGAAACAGAAATCAGGATAAAGATAGATAACCTCAGAAGCACTACCTTAGAGAATCCCAGAATCGAAATAGAATCAGAGCCCCTTCAAATAGATCAAAAAATAGAAACAGGAGACATTAGACCTGGAGAATCCTTCAGAAGAGAGATAAAAATAGAAACCAGGAGAGAAACACAAATAGGAAAACACGAAGTACAAGGACAAATGTTCTACACAGGAGGAACAATGAAACTAGAACCAGTAACAATAGAAGTAAAAGAAACACCTCTAAAACTCGAAACCACGCTGGAAAAGGAAAGTATAGCGCCAGGAGAAGAAAATACACTGACACTGAAACTAACCAACGTAAAACAACAAACACTAACAGATGTAGAAGTAGAAGCAAAGTTCCAAGAACTAACCTACATAAATTCAAAAGAAGAATGCAGCAGAAGCTACAGCGAAATGCCTCCAGGAGACTCATTCGAAACCAGTTGTGACTTCCATGCATCAGAAGACGCAGGGAGAAAAACTGAACTACCAATAGAAGCTAGTTTTCACGATGAAGATGGAGAAAAACACCATATAACACAATACAAAGAAATAGAAGTAGATACACAGATCCTGCCAGGAATAAAAACATTCTTAATAGTAGGAATAGCCATAATAATATTCTTAATGTTTTTAAAAGCAAAAGTACTAGGATAAAAGAATACAAAGACAAACCTTTATGTAAAAATCTTTTAACCCCTTTAATTTAATTATCTCGAAAACAATAATACTAAACCCAGAAAAAAACAAAAAATACCCCACTCCTTTAAATAAAAAAATAAAAAAGAGATCAAAATGCCTGCTAAAACAACAACAGAAACCGAAAGAATAAGCCCAGCTAAAGAAGAATCAAATAAAGAAACCCAACCAACCGAAATAACAAGTAAATACCAAGAAAGAATAGAAGAATTCCTAAAAGACGAATACTTCCACCAAATAGAAGAACTAGGTACAAAATACCCTGAAGAAAAATCATTAATAATAGATTACCTAGATCTAGATGCATATGACCCTGAAATAGCAGAAATTCTAATAAAAGACCCATATAGAATAATAGAAGAATTTGAAGAAGCATTGAAATCTCAAGAACCATTTATAGGAACCGATATACACGAATTCGAACCCAATGTAAGATTTAAAAACCTACCAGACGAATACGAACACTTAATAAAGACACTGAGTTCGAAACAAATCAACAGAATGATCTCATTCGAAGGAGTAGTCAAGAAAATTACCGAAGTAAAACCAAAAATAACCAAAGGAGTATTCCAATGCGTACACTGCGAACAGATCCACCAAGTAAAACAGAACTACCGTGACAACAGGATAAAGACACCTGATAAATGTCAATGTGGAAGAAAAAGCTTCAAATTACTAGAAGAAGAATCAGAATTCGTTGACACTCAAAAACTAGAGATACAGGAAAAACTAGAAAGAACAAGAGGAAGAGAACAACCAAGCCCAATATCCGGATGGATACAAGAAGACCTCACAAATAAAATACAGCCAGGAGACAACATAGAAGCAACAGGAATACTAAGACTGAACAAACCAAAGAAAAAAAGAAGCATATACAACAAATACGTAGATGTAAACTACATAGATAAAAAAGAAACAGAGTTTGAGGAACTAAAACTAACACAAGAAGACGAAGAAAGAATAAAAGAACTATCAAACGACCCATTAGTCTACGAAAAAATAGTGAACTCCATAGCACCAAGTATATGGGGATATGAAGACATAAAAGAAGCTATAACACTACAACTATTCGGAGGGACAAAAGGAAAGAGAAAACCAGACGGAATGACCATGAGATCAGACATACACATACTTCTAATAGGAGACCCAGGAACAGCTAAATCACAATTATTACAATACGTGGAGAAACTAACTCCAAAAGGAATATACGTAGGAGGAGAATCATCAACATCAGCAGGACTATCAGCATCAGCCGAAAAAGACGAATTTGGAGACGAAGGATGGACACTCAAAGCAGGAGCCCTAGTTCTAGCAGCAGGAGGAATGGCACTAGTAGACGAACTTGACAAAATAGGAAAAGAAGACAGAGCAAGCCTACACCAAGCAATGGAATCTCAAAAAATAAGAGTAGCAAAAGCAGGTATGGTCAGCACATTCAAAGCAAATGCATCAATACTAGCAGCAGCAAACCCAAAATACGGAAGATTCGACCCACACGAACTACCAGCAGAACAATTCGCTCTTTCATCAACACTAATGAGCCGATTCGACATAATGTTCCCAATAAGAGACGAACCAAAAGAAGACGATGACAAAAAAATGGCGGACCACATACTAAAAACCCATAGAGCAGCGGGAGAAAGAATAAAAGAAAGAGAATTAAACATAGAAGAAGAAACAAAAGAAGTAACACCCGACGTAGATCCGGAACTCCTTAGAAAATACATAGCATACGCCAGAAAAAATATACACCCAATACTAACAGACGAAGCAAAAGAAAGAATACAAGAATTCTACATAGAAATGAGAAAAATAGGAGAACAACAAGAAGCAGTACCAATAACAGCAAGACAACTTGAAGCAGTAATAAGATTAGCAGAAGCAAGCGCAAAAGGAAGACTATCGGAAAAAGTACAACTAGAAGACGCTGAAAGAGCAATAAGACTACAAAAAACATGGTTAAGAAAAATAGGAATGGATCCGGAAACCGGACAATTCGACATAGACATAATAGCAACAGGATCAAGCAAAAGCCAAATGGACAAAATGAAGAAAATCCTGAAGATAGTAAAAAAAATAAACAAAGAATACGATGAAGCACCCTACGACGCGATAAAAGACAGAGCAAAAGAAGAAGGAATAGATGAAGAAGAATTAACAGACGTTCTTAAAAAACTCAAGAAAAACGGAGATGTCTACACCCCAGCACACAACGTATACAAACCTGCATAACCAAATCTCCTGAATAAGAGGTAAAAAATGGAACTAAACAAAATACAAGTCATAGTCCTTCTTATAATAATGTTCGTCACCGTACAAATCTTAGGAATAGCAACAGGTTACAGATACCTACATTTAATGTCAATAGGAGAAGTAGAACCAGCATTAGGAGACCCAGCAAGCCCAATGTCCTCAATACTTCTTTTTGCATATTTAATGGTCATAACAGCAATCATGATACTAGTAATAAAATTCAAAAAAGAAATACTAACAGGATTTGAAGCACTAGCAATATTCTTCGCATCATTAATAGTATTTGATCTTTTAATACCAGCAATAAGAATACAGGGAATCATAATACCAATCAGCCTAATACTAGCAATAGGACTCACAGCAATACACCTACATAAAAGATCCCACCTAACTCAAAATCTAGCGCTCACAATAGCAGTGGCAGGAGCAGGAGCAGTTTTAGGAGCATCCTTAGGAGTAGTACCCGTACTAATATTCATGCTGGCACTAGGAATATATGACTTCATCTCAGTATTCTACACAAAACACATGGTGTACATGGCAAAAGCAATCACAGAAAAACCAAGAGCCTTCACAGCAGCATTACCAACACAAACAAGAGGAAAAGAGAAACACGTGGAGAAACTAACTAAAAAAAGAACAAGAACCAATAAAGAAAAATCTAAAACAAAAAATGAAAATAAAAAAGGATTAAGGAAATACAGCAAAACATTTCAGTTAGGAGGAGGAGATCTAGCAATACCTCTAGTATTCACAGTATCACTACTTAGAATAGGTCCAATACAAGCTCTAGCAGCAGCAATAGGATCACTAATAGCACTAGTGCTGCTATTCAGCTATCTATTAAAGAGACCAGGAATAGCAATACCAGCACTACCACCAGTAACAGCAGGAGCCGTACTTGGATTCTTAATATCAACTATTTTAATATAAAAAATAGATTTAATACCTTGAAAGAAACTCAGAAAAAACAATAAAAAAGGATAAAAAATGCCTATAAAAAACTTTCTAAAGAAAAAAAATAAGGAGATGCCTTTTCTAATATTCATATCTTTTCTAATCTCCTTTCTAATCGCCAGACTATACGTATTCTTTTTAGTGCCAGGATGGACGGGTAGAGACTTATTCCCATTCGAAACATACATGATACACCACTTCTACTACGGCCTCGCACTAATAATAATCGCAGGATGGATCTCAATAGTTCACAAAAACAGAAAACTAGAAAGAATATCCGCAATACTATACGGTGCAGGTCTTGGAATATTCTTCGATGAAATAGGACTACTATTGACTCACTTCGCAGATTACTGGGCAGGGATAACTTACACAATAGTTATGATAATAGCTCTGTTAATGCTCAACTTCATATTCTTCGCAGATTTCTGGAAAGAAGTCAGTTCAGAGATCAAGAAATTCGCGAAGAAACACAATCTTGATCACGGTCCCTGGAATCTACTAGGGATGATAAATGTGTTAAATGAGGTGGAAAATAAAATGTCGAAGACCAAGAAAATCACCGCAGCCTTCATAGGCCTAATACTCGTGTCCACAGGGATATTGGTCATAATGTACCCGGCCTTGATACAGTACTGGGTCGGAGGAGCCTTTATACTGAGCGGACTAGGACACATGATACAGTCTATAAAGAGAAGCTGAAAAAACAAACCATTTATAAATCTAGAGATAGTTTTATCTAAGCATGTTACATGCATCGCATCTCATGATAGGAACAGGACTATTCCTAATACTAAGCCCTATTATAGGCACTCCAATAACAGCTGCAGGGATAATAGTAACAGCTATATCTAGCCTTATACCAGATATAGATCATCCAAAAAGCTTTATAAGTGATTGGAATGCCTTCAACAAGATGATATCTACAGGTATATCCTCAGCAACCAGCCATAGAGGGATAACTCATACTGTATACGGTTTGGTAGCCTGGGTAGTAATAATAGCTACATTTTTGAATTATCTTGGCAGAGCAGTATTCTCTCCTATCCTGATGGGAGCAATAATAGGTTACTTCAGCCATCTCTTAATAGACTCCATGAACCCTCAAGGTATTAGATGGCTGGGAAAAGAAGGAGGAATACACCTCAAAGGACCTATTAAAACAGGCGGAATAGTAGAAAAATATGGAATCCCCCTCGTATTTGCTTTTATGATTGCTAATTATCTAAAATTTATATGAAGATAATTAAAATAGATATAGGCCGGGGTGGCAGAGCGGAAATGCGCCGGTTTCGAGGACCGGTGGCCTCACGGCCTCAAGGGTTCGAATCCCTTCCCCGGCGTGCAAAACTTTCTTTTACTGATCTTTCCACTCTTCAGTCAATAATTTTCTTATCTCTTTTGCTTTCTTTTCCCCTACTCCCTCTACTTTTTTCAGTTGTGTTTTGCTAGCTTTTACAATTTCTTCTATTGTCTTGAATTCTTCTAGTAGAGATTCAGCTAGTTCCGGACCTATACCTGGGATTGACTGTACGAGGTTGAGTTGTTGCTCCGGAATCATTTTTGGTGTCTTTTTCCCTTTTACTCTGACGTTTCTTTTTTCCTTTATCTGTTCTCTGTAAGCTATTCTGTATATTAAAGAAGCAGTTTCGTTTTTGTTATCAGTGTGAAGTATAGGTATTTCGTATTCTAGTGCGATAGAGGCTAGTGCTCCTCTAAGTGCGTTGGGATGTATTCTTCTGTTCTTAAGATGATTATTATTTCCTTCTATTATGATTATAGGATGAGTAAAGCTTTTCTTAAGGTTTTCTGCTTGTTCGAATAATCTTTTGTCTATTATTGAATTTATGAAGTCTTTTTTGGTTTTTCTTTCAATTGCAGTTCTATTTGAAGCTACGTAGTCCCCTACTTCTAGTTGTTTTTTTCTTACCTCTGCGTTGAGTTCTTCCAGTTTTTTATCTATGCCTGAGCTGAATTCTCTTTGATCTACATAGATTAAGGGATTTTCTCTATCTTTTAAATTTTCTGTTTGTAGTTTTTCCTGCATTTTATCTTTCCTACTTTTTTAGTTATCGTACTGTGATAGTTTTTTCTGCTTTTCATTTATATCCGGATCGTGTTTTGATTTAGGGTCTTTATTATTATCTCTCCAGTTTTTAAGCATTTTCTTCATTTTCTTTTCTTTATTTTTGCTGGACCAGTAATAAGCTTCGTCTCTAGTATTCTTGGTTATCATTATGATTACTTCTCCTTTTTTTCTTCTTCCTGCTCTTCCTTTTCTCTGTATGTGCCTTATCTCGGAAGGTATTGGTTCGTAGAATATCACGGTGTCCATTGACGGGATATCAAGACCTTCTTCCGCTATTTGCGTTGCTACTAATACTGCTTTTTCTTTTTTTCTGAATTCTTCCAAAGTTTTTTTCTGTTGTTTTTGACTCATTCCTTCATCGTTCTTTTTGTTGGTCTGTCCTATGAATTTCTGTGCTTCTATGTTTTCTTTTCTCAATTCTTTGACTAATTTTTCCACTGTTCCTCTATACTGAGTAAATATTAATACTTTTTTGTCTTCTTTTATCTTTTCTTTGGTTTTTTCTATTGTTTTAGGTAGTTTTGGGTGTTCTTTTCCTTTTTCTCTTAGTTCCTGTAGTTTTACTATTGCTCTTTGTATTTTTGGATCTTTTATGAGTCTTTCTCCTGCTTTTGTTTTTTCTTTTTTGCTCTTGTTCTTTATTTTTTTCAAGTAGTTGAAGGTTGAATCTACTCCCTGGGTTTCCAGTAGTTCTATCGCGTGGTGAACTTTCATTAAGCCAGCGACATTGCTGAGTGCTTTATAGGTTTTGTGTCCTTTGTTATCCATGTTCATGAGTTTTTTTCTAAGGTTTAAAAGCTTTTTCTTTCTGGTTTTGTTCACATTGTAGCTGTTTATGAATCCGTATTCTTTCATCTCGGAGTAGAGTTTTCCCATGTAGTTTTGAAGTATTTTTTTAATTTCTTTGAGTTCATCAGGAAATTCTACTTTTATCCAGTTGAATTCCTTGTCTTGGACATAGGGTTTTACATCTTCGTCGTCTTTAGTCCTTATCTCTATATTTTCTATTCCTAGGTTTCTACATACTCTTTCTATCTTACTTTTCTTGGATCCTGGTGAGGCTGTAAGAGCTAGGATAAAAGGATTTTCTCTATTATTTTGGTATTCGTCTGAGACTAACACGTAGGCGTAGTCTTTAACCGCTCTATGGGATTCATCGAATATCATTAGAGATATATCTTCTAAAGGAACTTTTTCTTCAAGTATATCGTTTCTAGTAGTCTGAGGAGTGGCTGTTATAATCTGTTTTTCTTTCCACTCTTTGTATCTCTGGTTTGGTTTGATTTTCCCTGTAAGAGTGATGAATTTATCTTTATCTAAATCCATTACTCTTTCTAAGGTTTCTTTATGTTGTTCCGCTAGAGGCTTAGTGGGTGCTAAAAATACTATTTTCTCATTGGGGTTCTCTTTAAGTCTTTCAGCTATTACAAGGGCAGCTACTATCGTCTTACCTAAAGCAGTTGGAGCTACTATTAGAGAAGATCCATTTTCCACTACTGATTCAGCGAGGTTTTTTTGGTACTCTCTATCCTCGATCTCTCCTTCTTTGATGAATTCTTTATCTATATATCCTTTCATATCATTTGACACGGTTTTCAGCTGGTTTAAACCCTTAAGTATTTATATAACTTCCTCTCTATTAATGGTAGGGGTGAATACAAATGGCTGAACTACCAGTTGCACCGGTTGACAGAATAATTAGAAAAGCTGGAGCAGAAAGAGTTTCCGAAGATGCTGCAGAAGCACTAGCAGACCTACTGGAAGACGTCGGAACAGAAGTATCCACACAAGCAATGAGACTAGCAAGACATGCAGGAAGAAAAACAGTAACCGCAGAAGACGTCAGACTAGCATCCAGACAACTTTAAGATTTTTTAAATTCTAAGAGGTCTGTATAAAAACCCAAAATGGAACATAAGCCGTTTCAAACGGCTATGTTTCCACTTCAAGATAAAAAGAAAGAGGGGGTAAAACCCCTCCGAAGTTTTCTCTTTTATTCCCCAAACTTCTAAGTAATCAAAGCAACAAAAAACTACTAGAGACAGGTAATAAAAAATGATAATAGCTAGATTCGGGGAAATATTCCTCAAGTCAAAACCAGTGAAAAAAAGATTCCTATCCCAGTTAGGAAACAACATGAGGACAGCTCTAAAGAAAAATGGAATCAACGCTGAAGTAAAAGAAAAAAGACTGAGACTATACATTTACCCTGAAAAACAGGGAGAAAAAGCTCTAAATACTCTGAAAAAGATATTCGGAGTAGTATCTATCTCAAAAGCAGTTGAAACCGAGACAAATAAGGAGAAAATAAGAGAAAAAGCAAAAGAAAAAGTAAAAAACTGGAAAAAAGGAACTTTCGCTATCAGAGCGCAGAGAATAACAAAGGACCATGATTTCACAAGCAAAGATCTAGAAGAAGAAATAGGAAGAACCGTGGAGAAAGAAACAGGACTAAAAGTAGACCTGGATAACCCCGATCATATCCTCTATATAGAAGTATACGGAGAGAAATCACATCTTTTCACCGAAAAAATAAAAGGACCAGGAGGCATACCGCTAGGGGTAGCCGGAACATTAAAATCAAAGTTAGAAACCGAAGAAGACCTCTTAGCCGCCTGGATGATGATGAAAAGAGGATGCATGATAGAACCAGTCAAAGAAAAAAAGAATAAAAAACTGGATAAAACTCTTGAAAAATGGAATCTAACTGAGAAAAAACCAACCGAGCCACAAGGAACAGTAACAGGAACAAAAAATATAGAAAATGCCATAGAAGATCATGAAAAACATGTGAAGCCAATTTACACTCCTCTAATAGGTCTGAATGAAGAGAAAATTGATAAAATAAAGAAAAAAGTGTTTGATTAATTATAAAGTTGAGAACTAACCGAAACCAATTCTATAGCTCCAGTCATCATCCCATTCTACATATCTAGTATCCATCCGTATTTCTCCATCTCCACATTCGATAATCTCAGTGCCTTCCCTCTCTCTAACCACATTGAATACCCAGGTTCTAAACACCGTGTCTTTTTCTGTACAGCTATTACAGTTCCAAACACCATCTTCATCGGGCTCTCCTGTTCCTTGTTCAACACAGCTACAACCCATTTCAGTGCACATAGTTCTTTGATAAGGAAAAATTAAACCTATTAGAAAACCAATTGCTAAAAAAAACAAGATAAAAGTCACAAAGACTCTAAATAAATCATAAGAATCTTCCTTCTTCCAAAAATCAAGTTTTCCAGCCATATCTAACACCATTTAATTAAAAATATGTTATTTTATTTAAAGCTTGATTTAGCGAAAACCATAAAATTATAAAGTAAAGAAAGATTAAATAAGAAACAGGATTCACATGTTTCGGCTGAGAGAAAGAACAATGAAAACCAAAGAAGAAATAAAAAAATCCTCAAAGAACTTCAAAATATTTTTAAGCATATGTGCAGCACTTGTAATAACTGGAAAGATCCTATATATCATCGGGATAACTATACCTAACTTTTCAATTGTAATACCTGCTTTAGTAGTTATAGGAGCTTTCAAAATGCCTTTCAGAGCAGATGAAAACGAAGCTAAGACAACTAAATACATAGGAATAGCAGCATTATCAACCTTATTCATCTTCGATCTATTAATATGGGGATTTCAAGCAATATATCTGTTTACCTGGCCTTCATTCACTCTAATATGGTTCCTGGCCAGCAGAAAAAAACTATCATTCACGGATAAATTCTCCAAAACCACTATAGAAGCTACTTTTACAACTGCGATTCTAATACTTCTATACGATGTAATAACCGCATTTGGAACCTGGTTACTCTGGGGATCAATAACAACAAATTCACTAGTAAACGTATACATAGCGCAGATACCTTTCACTCTATACCACCTCAGCTCACTAATATTCGTACCGGCACTAATAGTTCTTGGAAAAGCATTGACAACAGTGAAAGCAGAGACCTCCGAACCAATCAAGAACATATTAGCCAATAATCTTAAAGCAAAAATAGGAAACAGGAGATGAAAACAATGGACAAGTATAACAAACTAAATCTTTTATTGATAATCCTATTAGGAGTGGGAACACTCTATCTAGGAGCAGAAATACTTCAAATGCAGGGAAGATTCGAAGAGATAGAAGGAAGAGTAGTTGAAACGGAAATAGTAATCAATAACGGGACAGAACAGGTTAATTCTACAGTTAAACTTACTCAAGGAGCAACAGCTCTAGAAGCATTGAGAAGAGAAGCCACAGTAAGAACTGAAACATTTCCAGGAATGGGTGAAATGATCATATCTATAAACGGAGTGGAGAACAACGAAGAAACGAACGAATTCTGGTTAATAGGAATAAGAGAAGAAGGAGAAGAAGAATGGAGAAGTTCTGAAAAAGGAGCTGAAGACATAAAAATCGAAGAGGACAAAGAGATACTATTCTGGTACGGAAGAACCGAAGATTCTCCATTAGACATGGATATGTAAAGATATAATTCTAGACCCATATATCTATTTTCGGAAAATCCCTGTAAAAACCGAGTTCTTTTTCTCTTTAAGATCTCTTACATGCTCTTGAAGAATTAAAGGATCAAGAAAATCAAATTCCCGGATCAGTTCCTCTCTTGTAAAGAGATGAAAGTACATACCTGATTTTTCAAAGCTCCTTTTACCTGAATCATTATTTTTCTTTAAAGTTTTATCTTTTGAAGAGAGATCCAGAATAAAAAAACATCCTCCTTCCCTCAATAAACTTTCAATCTTTTCATTAACCCTTTTCCTTGATTTCTTAGGTAGACAGTGATGAAAAGCTATCGAAACTATACCATTAAAATCTTGTTTTATATCTAAATTCAAAACATCCTCATTCCGAAACTCCAACCCATCCTCACTATAGTTCTGCCTTGCATACTGTATAGCAGATTCTGAAGAATCAACACCAAGTACTCTAAACCCCTTATCATGGATATATTTAGATTTATCTCCATTACCACAACCTAGATCGAGTACTTTAGCTCCTTCAGGAAGCTCTTTCAAGAATTTATCCAATCTCTCTTCAAGCATCTCTGGAAATTCTTGATGCTCCGGCTCTTCTCTAAATCTCTTTTCCCAAGCCTGAATTATACTCTTTCCCATTTAAAGAACCTTCTATCCGTCTCTTTTCCTTTTTCAGATATTCTTATAGCAATAGGAAATCAATCTTGAAATCAATTCTGCGGCTAATATTAGTTACCCTGTTTTTTAATCTTTTTTGATTTTCTTCCAATAAAAAAATTCAAGAGAAAATAATAGTATAACTCTTATAAAAGAAAAAAACCTTCTATATACAAGAGAAAAACAATGAAAAAATAATAGGAGAAAATAAAATGGAAAGATCAGAATGTCCTAATATAGAAAAAAACCTGGAAAAATGCCCATGCACCTACCCAGGGTGCCCGAGAAAAGGCAAATGCTGTGAGTGTGTAGAACATCACGTGGAGAAGAACGAATTACCTGCATGCGCATTTTCAAAGGAAGCAGAAAAAACATACGACAGATCATTTGAAAAATTCATAGAAGACCAAAGATAAGAAGAAAAATAAAAAATATAAAGAGTGTAAAAATGGTTGAAATAGAAACCGATCCTAGAGAAATAATGAAAGAACTAAAAACAAAGCCAAAAGACCTTAAAAAACTACTTCTAGATAAAAGTCCAGACAAAAAGCTCCTTCTATACTTCTCCTTGGGTTACCTAGCAGAGATGTATATGGATCACGCCGAAGAGATGATGAAAGAAGGAAAATCCCTTGAAAAAAACTATTTCAACAGAAAAGCAATGCAGATAAAAGGAATCTCAAGAAGGATATTCGGACAATCCCCCGACAAGGATCTTTACTCACAAGGATTTAAAGTTCCAAAAGGATGGACCACAGAGACAGAAAAAGCAGAGATAAACCAATTAGCACAGTTCTGCGTACAGAATCTGCCGGATCTTCCAAACCTCAGAGACCCGGAACAAATCAAAGAGATGATAGAAGAAAAACTATCAACCTACGAGGGAAAAGGAGTGACAAAAAAATTCAAGAAAGAATTAAAATCATCAACGGAAAAAACGAACAACCCCACTAAACTTTCAACGATCTTAGAAGTTTCTTTTATCCTAGAAAATGTAAATGAAGTTTTAAAAGCAATAAAAGAAGAAGAAAAAGAAGAAAAACAGGAAGAAGAACCTGAAGAAGAGGAAGAACTAGGAGAAATAAAGAAAGAAGGAATAGATGTTGATGAAATAAAGTAAAGCTACAGCCCTGCAACTATCCCTAACAGTTCCTCTACCACTAAGAATACTAAATTAAATGCAGCTACTATAGACCCCATACCATCGAAGAAAAGTATCAGAACCATTGAAACAGCCACTCCAAATAAGAAAGTTGTTCCATCTTTCTTCATAACTATATCCCAGACACCCTTAATTATTAGAAAAACAGCTAAAAGAGAAACTAAGGAAAAAGAAATTATATAAACTTCTGAATTAGGAAAGGAGTGTTCAAAAACTATGAATATGACAAAGAACATCACTACGAAGCCAGTTCCCCATTCTTCTAATGTGTATCCGTCATCATCATCACCCATCTCAAACACCTCCAATTAACCATTTCATTAATCTTTGAAATATTTATGCATTCCGAGGTTTATAAATTTTGCATAAAAACAGGTTAAAAAAAACAATTTATAAATAAGTCCGCTGTAAAAATAAATACACGCCAAAAAAGCAACTTAAGGCAATCGAAAAAACAGTAGAACAAAAAAGGTGAGCAAAAATGGTTAAATTCAAGAAAAAAGGAACAAGAGCCAAAACTAGAGACCAATTAACAAAATCAACAAGAGAGAAAGGAATGCCCAATGTCAATGACCTACTAAAAGAATTCGAAGAAGGAGAAAAAGTACACGTGAAGCCTGATCCGTCAATAACCTCAGGACTACCCTACAGAAGATTCTTTGGAAAAACCGGAGAAATAACCGGAAAGCAAGGAAAATGCTACAAAGTAAAACTAAAAGATCAAGATAGCTACAAAGAACAAATAATACACCCAGCCCATCTAAAAAAGCAAGAAAAAGAATAGAATAATTGTAAAAGATTTTGAGAAAATCTAAAAGAAATTGGCAAATAAGCGAAAAAGCGACTTATAAATATAAACCAAGAAAAACAAAAACAAACAACAGTTAGAAAAAGGAAAATAAAAAACATCTAGCCAGGTGTATAAACATGATAGGAAAAGAAGTCAAAGAGAAAAAACCAATAACAATCGCAAAAGTACGAGAAAAATTAGAAGAAAGAAAAGAACAACTAGAAGACGAAGAAGAACTATCCTACGAGCAAAAAACAACCCTACAATACGCTCAAAAGTTTGGGAAAGCAGATTCAGAAAGAGAAGAAAAAGCAGTAGAAGAAATAAAAGACCTAGGGGTAGATGAAAAGCTAGCAGTAAGACTAGTTAACCTAATGCCCTTCAACAAAGACCAAGTCAACCTAGTGTTCGAAAAAGAAAGATTCGATATAGATGAAGAAGAAACAGAAAAAGTACTAAAAATAATAGATGATCTACGTGAAGAAAAATCAGAATAAAAAAATAAATCCCGAGAGGAAGATCCAAAATGAAGAAAGAAGAACATGCAATAGTGTTAGAATACCTGAAAAAAGGTTACAAAAAGGACTACAAAAACAAGCCGATAGTCCAAGCTATAGGCACGGATCACTTCACACTCCTAGAACTAGTTCCAAAAAAAGACGTAAAAATATCACTAGGAGAAAAAATATACGTAGGGAAAGACGAAAGAGAAAAAATAGACTACATAAAATCAACCTTAGAGTACAAAGACCTATCTAACGCTGCTAAAAATGAATTAGAAGAAGTAGCAAAGACACTAGTAAAAGAAAAAGAAGATAAATTTGTCAAATTCTTCAACAAAACAGGCGCCATAACAATAAAAGAACACAGCCTAGAACTCATCCCAGGAATAGGAAAAAAACATATGAAGAAAATCCTGGATGAAAGAGAAAAAGAAGAATTCAAATCCTACAAAGACATAGAGGAAAGAATAGACCTAATGCCAGATCCAAAAGAACCTCTAGCAGAAAGACTACTCGAAGAGATAAAAGGAAATACAAAATACAACCTATTTACAAAGAAAAAAAGCAAAAGCAGCAGAAAAAAGAAAAGAAGGTAAAAGGAATAGCCCATGAACACGAAAAAAGAAATAAAGAAACTAGAAAGGAAACACGGATTCAGAGCAAATCCAGTAATGGACCAATACTTCTTGAAAGACCAAAGTACAATACAGAGAATAGTAAGACACGGCAGGATAAAACCAGATGAAACAGTTCTAGAGATAGGACCAGGACCAGGATTCCTAACCAGAGAAATAGCTAAAAAAGCAGAAAAGGTTATAGCAATAGAAAAAGACGAAGAACTAAAACCAATTCTAAAAGAAACATTGGAGAACCATGAAAACATTGAATACATATGGGAAGACTGTCTAGAAGTAGATTACCCTGAATTCGACAAAACAGTATCCAGCCTACCCTTTAGCATATCCACCCCTTTCACATTCAAACTACTGGACTACGATTTTGAAAAAGCAGTACTGGTATACCAGAAGGAAGTGGGAGAAAAGATGACTGCGGAACCAGGAGACAGCAACTACGGAAGACTAAGTGTAATGGCACAAACCTATTTTGACGTCAAACTAAGGGAAGTCATACCTAAAACCAGGTTCTATCCAAAACCAGAAGTCGACGCCGCAGTAATGATACTGGAACCAAAAGAAAAAGAAAGAGACGAAAAGTACGACGAATTCATACGAGAAATCTTCAGATACAGAAACAAAAATCTCCACAACGCAGTAGAACACGGATTCGACATAGATATGCAGGACGATAGAAAAGTAAAGGATCTCTCCCTGGAAGAACTGGAAGAGGTTTACGGAGAAATCAAAAGCAAGATGTAGGATTTAAAGTATCTGAGGCTTGCAAATTTTTAGATATTCTAGATCAAGCTTATATGAAACCAGGATTTAAATATATCATTATGTAGTGCCTAAAATTCTCAAAAAGATTTAATTAAGGAAGAACCAAAAGGCAATGCCAGTGATAAAAAATGAATAAGACAGAAACAGTTATCCTCAACTCCGGACAATGCCGCTTCAACTCATGCTACGCATGCGGATGGGGCCAGAAAAAATACCCAGTAGATACAGAGAGACTAAAAAAACAGGTAAAGCAATTGAACCTTGAAAATATAGATAAATTAAAAGTATACGAATCAGGATCATTCCTAGATAACGAACAATTTCCTAAAAAATTCAGAAAATGGATCCTAGACTACTTAGAAGAGAAAAAAGTTAGAGAAATAGTTTTTGAATCTGTAGCTAATTTCATAACTGAAGAAAAACTTGAACCATTCGAAAAATCGGAACTAGACTTCACAATAGCGATAGGACTGGAAACAGCGGACAACGAAGTCCTGGAAAAATACGGGAAGCCATTCAAAGTGGAGAACTACGATGAAGCAGTGGAAAAAACACATGAAAAAGGAGGAAAAGTAAAGACATATCTAATGGTCAACATGCCGTTTGAAAAGGAAGATACGCTAGAAAAATCAGTGGAACACGTACTGAAAAAATCCAAAGAAGGAGACAAAGTAATTCTAATCAACACCTTCCCCCACAACCAGTCAGAGCTATTCAAGGACTGGATAAAAGGAGAATGGAAACCACTGAACAAAGAAGAATTCCTAAAAGAAGTTGAAGAATGGAAAGACCACCCTCAAGTAGAGACAGAGTTCGAGAACTACTACTTCATCCCAAAATTCCCAGAAGAAGAAAAAAACAGGAAAGAACTCAAAGGATGCTCCAGAGAACTGATAAATCACCCACACTACCAGGTATGGCAGGATTACTTCCAAAGACTCTACCAAAGACCAGAAGGAAAGAAAATTCTTTTATTGCTCCCATGTAGCTATAGAAAACCTTACTACGAATCAAAAACACATAAAAACATACAAAAAACTATAAAAGAATCTAAGGTAGATGAAGAAGAGATACATAGAGTGGTAGTGTCAAGTCCAGGAGTAATACCTGTAGATAAATGCGATAACTACCCTTTCACAGACTACGACTGGCCGGAATGGGAAGAAACACAGGAAATAAAAAAAGAATATATCGAAGTGAATAAAGAAAGAGTAAGAAGATATATCAAAAACCAGAAGTACGAAAAAATTCTAGCGTACTTCAAACCGGACTCGGAGTCCTGGAAAGCAGTGAAAAAAGCTGGAGAAGAACTAGGGATCGAGATAAAGAACTTATTCAAAGAAGAGATTTATAAAGAAAACAAGGAAAAAAAGAACCCAGTAGCACAAAAAGAAGCACTAGAGTCATTGAAAAAAGGATTAGAGAAAAATATTTAACAGATCAAAACTAATTTTTAAATTCCTTCAATCTTCTTATCCTCTTCTCGGGCAGAGGATGACTCATGAAAACCTCCGCAATAGAGCTTTTTGCTTTTTTACCAGAAGCCTTTCTCCTACCATTCTCCGCTATATAGAAACTTTTCATCATCTTTTCATTTTGTTTATTTCCTCCGGATCTTGCTTTAGCTGGAACAGGTTTTTTATCAGGCTCATAAGAAGTTATCTTATCCAAAGCGCTGGCAAGACCTTCTGGATTACCTGTAAGATAAGCCGAACGAGTGTCCGCGTAGTATTCTCTTACTCTAGATAGATACATAACCACAAGAGAACCTACAAACTGAGCTATCATCCCTCCTATCCAGGCTCCTAAGAATCCGGTGCCTCTACCTCTTTTGCCTCCAGCCATCATAGAACCAAAGAAAACCACGTAGAAAAGTATCATAGGTAATGCGCTAGCCAGAGTCATAACTGAAGTGTCTCTATGTTTTATGTGTCCAACTTCATGCGCGATTACTCCCTTCAATTCTTCTTTATCCAGTTTTTCTATCAAACCTTTATGAAGAGCCACCGCACTTGATTTTCTGGTTCTTCCGAATGCAAAGGCATTTGGGGTTTTCTTAGGCGCGATATAGACTTTTGGTTTTGGTATTCCAGCTTCTTCTGCTAGATCGTGAACCATCTTCTTTATTTTAGGATCTTCACATTCTTTTAATTTAGCCATTCTTTTTATCATAGCCGGGGATATTGCCCACTGTAGCAATATCATTACTCCTACAAACCCTACAATTCCAATAATCATTGGTAATCCTGTTATACCGAATATCTGTAAAGCTATCCAAAATACAGCTGCTAAAAAACCTCCCATTATGAGGAAAGTGATCATCATAGCCCAAAATAATTTAAGTTTCATAGCAAAACACCTTTATCTAAGTATTATTCCTCCTAAATTAAATGTGTTTCCTTTTTATAAAGAGGAATCTTTCATAAAACAAGGATGTTGATCAGTATGTTCTCAAAGCAGGAAAGCCATTTGAAACAAGTAATACTCACCTTTATCATATGGATATCAATTCTGGTAATAGTGCTGAATTTTGTTGGATTGAACATATCGAAACTGTTTGAATCAAATATCTTACTTATCTCGATAGCTTTAATCTGTCTCCTTGGATCCATAATAGCTCACCTGCTAAGCTGGGTAATCCTGCTAAGATTTTTCAATGAAGATATATCGATAAAGCCTTTATTCAGCTCCATCATGATAGGTTTTCTTGCTGAAAGAATCTTACCTCATCTGTTACCGACAGGAGAACTGACAATGGGGTACATGGCAAATAAGAAAGGAGTTACAGATCTAGATTCATCCATGGCTTCAGTCACTGCACAAATGTTCACCTGGTCCATAGGATTCCTTTTCCTAACCGTAATAGCATTTATATGGTCTATACTAGCTATCCAGATAGATACTTATATCTTCATTCTCCTAATTATCCTCCTAACATTTTTCCTGTCACTAGTAGGACTACTATTTTATTTCATACTCCATACAGAAAAAGCAAGAGGAATATTCAAGTACTTCGCCTTGCTAGGAGTAAAAATAGGTAAAAAGCTCCGTTTTTTCAAGGAATGGTCCAAAGAAGAACTAATAGATAGAGCAATGAAAGAATTTGATTCATTCGATAAACTAGTAACCCCCTACCTAAAAGAGAAGAAAAGATTAACAGTATCAAGCCTATACATGTTTTTACATCATCTACTAACAGCAGGTATATTCCTATTTTCGGTACTAGGAGTAGGTATAGACGCACCCATACCCTCAATATTACTGTTCTTTATTATCGCAAGATTAATAGGTTTATTTTCATTCATGCCAGGGGAGATCGGAGCTTTTGAAATATCCTCAGTAGTGTTAGTATCTACAATTGCTCCGTTAGGATTAACAGTACTAGCTGTAAGTATATACAGGATAATACAGTACTGGATACCAATATTTATAGGCAGTCTATTTGCAGTAGATTACGAAACAAAAAAACTAGCTCAAAAAACCGTGCAAAGTAAAAAGATAAAAAAGAGTGAAACAGAATAAAAAACGATGAAAATGCTCTACACCTCGAAATCATTCACCAGTGATTATCCTTTAGAAAAAGCCGACGTGGTTTTTCTAGGCATACCGTTCGACTCAACAGCTTATTCAGAAGGAAACCAAAGATACGGGCCAACAACAATAAAAAAAGCACTTAAATACAGATCAAGCTATCAACCAGACCTGGATAAAAATCCTTTAAAAGAAATGAAGATACATGATGCTGGAGAAATAGATATAGTTCCTGGTAAATTCAAAGAAACAGGAAAAAGGATAAAAGAAACAATAAAAGAGATAAAAGAAGTAAATAAAGAAGCATTTTTAGTTCTACTGGGAGGAGAACATACAATAACCCTACCTATAGCAGAATCAATAAAACCAAAAACGATAGTACAACTAGACGCTCATAAAGATTTAGATGAAGAACTAAACAGTAATAAATACACTCACAACACCTGGGCAAAGAGAATAAAAGAAAGTAAACCAGATATAAACCTGGTTCAAATTGGAACTCGACAGTGCACAGAAAGAGAAAAACCTGAAGAAACTGAAAAAATTGAAGAACCAGTTTACCTCACAGTGGACATAGATATCTTCGATCCCTCCTACGCCCCAGACGTTGCCTACCCGGAACCTCTTGGAAAGAACCCTCGCCAAGTAGATGAAATTCTCGATGAAGTATTTCAAAACAAAGTAATTGGAATGGATATATGCGAAGTTTCTTCAAAGGAGATCAATAACAGAACCAGTTACCTGGCTTCATGGGTAATATTGAGATCGTTATCAAGATTAGAAAATGAAAAGTAATATAAACTCTTGAGATTAAAAAAACAACAGAGATGCTTTAAAGCTCTGGTAAATCTAACGGTGAAAATAATGGAGAAAAACAAAACATTCTTTATTGCTCTCGTGGGAGCAGTATTCGTAATAGGATTAATAACTTCATTAATAATTTTTTACAGAACCACAGGCACAAGCCCTGAAGACGCAGTTCTAGAAAGCATAGAGAAAAGAGAGGAAGCTCCCTCATACATAGCAGAAGGAGAAATAGATATCACTATGGAGGAGATGGGTCAAGAAGAAGAGATGAACGGAGTATTTGTGACCTATAGATCAAGTGACGGGGAAAAACAGAGAACCGATATATCTTTCCAATTAGATGATTACGGAGGAGTTAATCAAGGAATACAGCACGGTACAGCAGGAGAAATAACAACATCTACTTTCATTCTCCCAGAAGGTACATTTTCTTGTATGAAAGGACTGGAAGATTTCTACGATGAGATAGATGGATGGATATGTGAAGAAGGAGAAGATATAGAAACAGGTATGACTCTAGATAAAGAAGAACTGGAAGAAATGATAGAGGAAGAAGAAATCAATTTCACGCAACGTCATGCTGAAAAAATGAGAGTATCTGGAAGAGAATGTAACTACGTAGAGATGGAACTTGATACTGAAGTGATAGAAGAACATATGGGTGAAATACCGGGCACGGGAGGAGTAACCATGGAGATGAATCAATGTTACGATAAGGAAACAGGAGTGCCTCTACTGGAAGAAATGAAGATGGAATCTCCTGAAGACTCATTCCTAATGGAGATGGAGATTGAATCATTGGAAATGGAAGCGGATATACCTGAAGAGATTTTTGAACTACCTGCAGATCCTATTGGTCATTATAATGACTTAGGTTAATGCTATGCTAGCGTAACCTACGACTGAAGACTTATCCCCAGTTACCTCGTAAGAATTAGATCTTTCTAGAACTTTTATCTCTTTAATTTGATCTTTTAATGTATCTAATACTACAGCTATAGGTATGAATCCGCATACTGTGGATTTTCTTCCTTTTTCAATTATCTCCTGGATTTTGAGATCTTTTATACTGTTTATAAATTCTTCATCTTTTTTATTGAGGTATTCTAGATTGTCTTCTTCAGGTACTAAGTTGAATCTGTAACCTACGTGTAGTAAATCCGAAGAAGCTATCAATATGTTTTTCTTATAATCTATCTTTTTTAGAGTTTCCGATATTTTTTTAATTTCTTCTATACTTATTTTGTTCGAGAGAGAGATTGGAGTTATCTCTATTTCAGGATTTAAGAACTGTAGGAATGGTAGTTGTACTTCTATGCTGTGTTCCTGGGAATGAGCGGATTCGTCCGCTTTTATAACTTCATTTTCTAGGATTTTTTCCTTTATTTCTCTATTCACTTCTGTTTTCCCTAGTGGAGTTTCCCAGGGTAGAGTTGATAGTGCTGCTTTTTCACCTATTCCTGAGTGGTTAAATCCTAGGATGACTGCATTTTCTATTTTTCTATCTTTAAGAGATTTATACGCGTGTGCAGCGGTTTTACCTGAGTATTCGTATCCTGCATGAGGCACTATTATTCCTTTTGGATTTATATTTCTTTCAGGTACAGATTTGAGTAATTTATCTATTTTTTTCTCTAGTTCTTCTTTATTTAAGGGGTAGAATCCTCTTGCAACTGGTTTTCTGGTTTTTTGTTGATTCTTATCCATGTTATCTTTATTTTTTCATTTCCATATTCCAGGGATTTTTTCTCCGCATTCTATGCATTCTCCTTTTTCCTGGTCAAGTTTTTTTATTTTTGATTTGAATCCTTTTCTTTCTATTATAGTTGCGTCACAGTTGCTGCAGTTGGTATTTGGAGTTTCTTCTGGGATGTTACCTATGTATACATATTTTATTCCTTCTTCTTTGGCTATTTTTTCGGCTTTTTTAACAGTTTCTATAGGGGTAGGTGGTTTTTTATTCATTTTGTAGGTAGGGTAGAATCTTGAGAAGTGTAGCGGTGTTTCATCTCCAATATTGTCGATTATCCATTTACACATTTTTCTTATAGTTTCTTCGTCATCGTTTAGTCCTGGTATGATTAGGTTAGTGATCTCTATCCATACTCCTTCCTCTTTTAGAGTTTTTATTGTATTTAGGACCGGTTCTAATCTTCCTCCGGATACTTCTTTATATTTCTGATCGGAGAAGTATTTTAGATCTATATTGGCGGCATCAAGGAATTTGGAAATGTCTCTTAATGGTTTTTCATTTACTAAACCACAGGTTACTGCTATATTTTTAAGATTTTTTTCCCTTGCTATCTCAGCTGTTTCCTGCATATATTCTATAAAGACTGTTGGTTCATTGTAGGTGTATGCTATTATCTTTGAGTTCCGTGATTCGGCTTTTTTGACAGCTTCTTCCGGGGACAAGTCCATTGTCCTTATTTCTTTTTCGGTTGATTGGCTTATCTGCCAGTTACAACAGAATAGACAGCTTTGGTTACATCCAGCAGTTCCGATTGAAAATGCTTTTTCTCCGGGAAGAAAGTGGTATAATGGTTTCTTTTCTATTGGGTCTATACCTTCGGATGTTGGTTTTCCATATACAGTAGAGAATAGTTCTCCTTTTACATTTTTTCTAACTTTGCATTTGCCTCTTTCCTCTTCTTTTAAGCTACATGTGTGTGGGCAAAGATAACATATTACTTTATTATCTTTTTTTAAGTAGTATTTGGCTTTTTTCATCCTGAAACCTTTTTTATTTTCTTTTTCTTTGATTTCTTTTTTTCTTTTCCTGTTTTATTCTTTTATTTATGCTGTTGGTCATGCCTTTTTCTTTTGTTTTGTATCCTTGTGATTTCCAGAATTTTTTTGATTCGGGGTTGATTAGATCGGAGCGTATTTTTTTCAGGTTATTTTTTTCAGCTGTTTCTTCTATTTTTTTCTCAAGTTTTTTACCTATTCCTTTCTTTCTTTCCTTTTCTTTAACTTTTATATTATCTATATATGCTTCATTTGATCTAGGGCTATTTATAAGTGATGCGTATCCTACTACTTCTCCTTTTTTCTCAGCAACAACTATTTTTTCTCCTTTTATAGGTTCTTTCCTTTTTCTACCTATTTTACTTAGTCCTTCCATTCTTTCTTCTTTTATCTCTTTAGCATCTAGTATTTTTAAGTTTATATCAGTCATATTTATCTTTTTTTGAAGTATTTATTCCAATTCAACTTCTATTCCTTCTATTTGGCTGTTTATCTTGTTCACTATTTTCTCTTTTAGGTTATTGATCTTTTTCTTGGCTTTTTCTCTGTTTTTTGTAAATTTCTTTATCTCTCTTTCAGTTCTTTCTTTCCTTTGTTTTGCTTGTTCTAGTTCTTTTCTCAGGTGTTTTCCTTTTTCTTTGAAGTTCGAGTACCCTTTGATTTCTTCTTTTATCTCTTTTATCTTCTCTTTCTTTTCTTCTATGTTTTTTCTGTGTTTTTCAAGTTCTTGGAGTTTCTTTTTTGTTTTTTCTACTCTTTTCTCTATTTTGTTATCAACTTTTACTCTTTTTTCATTTATTGCTTTTTGAATTTGCTCGAGCAGTTTTTCTATTTCTTCTTTATCTAACTCCAAGTATGTTTTTAGAGGTTTTTCTAGTAATCTACTGGATAGTTCAGCGGGTTTACCTGCTTCTTGGTGTTTGAATTTTTTGAGCACTCTTCTGAGTCTTTTTATTTTTTTCTTGATTTTTTTCTCGGATTTTTCTTTTTCTTTTTGTTCTTTTTTCTTTTTTTCTTTTAGTTTTTTGATTTTTTCATGTTTTTCATCATCTTTGTATTCTTCAAGTTGTTCTTCTGCTTCTTTTAGCTGTTTTTTGTTCTCTTTCAGTTCCTTTCTCTTTTTATCTATTTTTTCATTGAATTCAGTGATTTTTCTTTGTTTTTGATCGAGTTTTTTCTCAGTTTCTTTTATTTCTATAAGTATTTTCTTTATCTTGTAGTCTTTTTTCAGGAATTTTTCAAGCTCTTTTGTTTTTCTTTCCAGTTTTTTGATAGATTTTTTTGCTTTTCTTTGAGTTTGGAATTTTGAAAGTGCTGCTGCTTGTTTGTAAGAAATTGATTTCAGTTCTTTTAGTAACTGAGTGTGTTCTTTAAAAGCTTTTTTTGTTTTTCTGTATGTAGAATTGAATTTTGATCTTTTTATATCTTCTAAGGCTTTTTCTGCCTTTTCACAGTAGTTTCTTTTAAGGTCTTCTAGTGTTTTTGCTGATTTCTTTTTCTTTCTTTTTTTATCTTCGTCATCGTCTTTTTTTGTGAATTTTTCTTTTTTTAGTTTATCTATTTTTTCTGAAGTATTTCTTCTTAGTCTTTCAAGTTCTTGAAGCTTTTTTTCTGCTTCTTTTTCCTTTCTATTTATGTATTCTTTTTTTTCTTCTTTCAATCTTGAACGTAAATCTTCTATACTTGTTTCTATTTTTTCTATTCTTTCTTCTTGGCTAGAGGGTGAGAGAGCCTTCTTTATTTTTTCAAACATTTTTTTCATCTCTGAGTCTGTGGGTATTTAATTTATTTATTTTCTTTTTTATTTATTTGATTGTTACTTTATGCTAGTATGCTTTCTCTTGTTGAATCCAGCACGAATAGTATGGATCTTCTTTCGGTTTCTGCTGTCTCTGATACTCCTTCTATATCTTTTTCTTCGAATGGAAGTATGTGTATGTCTCCTTCGGGTGCTTCTTCAAAGGTTTTTTGGAATTCATCTGTAACTACATTTATTTCAGTTGAATAGGGTAATCTAGCTTCGTATATTAATTTTGAGAGGTATCTCTTTGCTTTCTTTTCTTTTTCTTCTTCTACGCACATCCATATGTTTATTTTTCCATCCCAGTTCTTTTTTATACTGTAAGCTATTAGGAGGGATAAATCGTAGTATCTCTGTTCGAATAAATCTTCTTCAAGTGATCTTGGATCTATCCATACGTGGATATCTTCTTCGGTTCCCAGGCCTATTTCATCGTCTTTGTCGAATAGTACTACACCGCATCTTTGTTCTTTGGATGATTTTATTATTTGTCTTAGGTCTTTTGGAGGAAGTTCGTTTGGGTTATAGGGTAGGAATAGCATATTGGGTGAGAATACCTGGCTGTCTATTGCTTCTATTGATACTGTAAGGGAATTTATGTAGTTTTCGAAGTTTACTGTTGAGTAGGAGGTGAATATTTCTTCGTCGGAAAATTTATCCACTAGTTCAGGTAGCATTTCGAGTTCTTTCTTTCTTTCTTCTTCGGTTAGGTTTTCTTCTGGTGTGTCTTTTTCCTTGGAGATTTCTTTGGGTTTGAATCCTAGTACGGTCATGCTTCCGTTTGGGTAGGCTATTGATTTTATTAGTGGGAAGTTCCCTCGTAGTGTTTTAGTGCTTTGTACGGGTACTATCATGTTAGGTTTCCATATATGTGCTGATGATTCAGGTAGTGAACGTGTTTTTTCTGCTGACCATTGGGATATTGCTCTGAATAATCCTGATCTTACATCTCCGCTTTCTTGATCTAAAGTTTTTTTCGCTAACCAGATGTAAACTGAAATTATAATTATTATTGCTATTATGCTGGCGTATGGATTTACAAGGAACATCAATATGAGTGATACAAGTGCACCGTATAATGGGATGTATTTTGAAACCTTGAAGGTTGGTCTAAAGCTTCTTAATCCTAGTTGTTGTTCTAAGAATACAGATATATTTATCATAGCATATGTTATTAAGAAAAGCATCGTTAGGACCTGTGCAATCGAATCTAAACTTCCTATTAAGATAATAGGTATTAGTATTAGACCTGTGAATACTACTGCGTTTCTAGGTTCTCCTTCAGGAGACATCTGTTTGAAGTAGTTGCTCTTTGGGATTATAGAATTTTCTCCAAGAGCTTCAAGTACTCTTGGAGCAGCTATCATCATTGTAAGAGCGCTTGAAAAGGTTGCAGCGAGTATACCTATAATAACAAATTCAGATATTAGAGCTATTTCAGCCAGGATCAATGTTTCAGTGAGTAATTCAGCTCTAGTAGCTGATAAAGATAGTAAAAGAGCAGTGGCTATATATATAACTGCAGTCACTCCTAGACCATACATAACTCCTTTAGGTATTTGGGATTTTGGATCTGTAAGTTCTCCTGACATACCTATACCAGACATCAACCCTGTTACTGCAGGGAAGAATATAGCAAAGAGAATCCAGAAACCAGGAGCACCTTCAACTGTTCCTACTGAAGGTGTTAGTTCTGCTTGAAATCCTCCTGCAAAAACAACTATAAGAGCGAGACAAATAAGTATGAATACTCCTACTTGAACTTTTACAGCTGCGCTAGTGCTCAAATAAGTTAGTAAAAACAAAATCAAGAATGCAGCTAGAGAAACTAACAATACACTGTGCTGGGGAAAAATGTATCCCCATGCTTCGGCGAATCCGAATATATATAGAATCACTGAGAATGCCTGAGCCAAATAAAGAGGTATGCCTATACTCCCACCTATCTCCAGTCCGAGAGTCTTATTTATTATAGAGTAAGCTCCACCAGCACCTATCCTTATATTACTGGCTATTGAACTTAGAGAAAGACCTGTTGCGATTGTTACTGAAACCGCTAATATTATTATAGCTATAGCTCCCCAGAAACCTGCGCCACCCACTACAAAACCCAATCTTAAAAACAGTATAACTCCCACTATACTCAGAAAGGTAGGGATGAATACTCCTGTAAATGCTCCGAACTTCCTTGATCCTCTTTCCTGCTCTGACATCTTTATCTCCTTTTATTATCCTCCACTAACCACTTTTTGGATCTTTACTTCATCTCCCTCGCTTAATTCTTCATCTTCAGTAACTATCTCCCCGTTCAAGGAAACTACGTGAGTAACAGGATTAATATCCTTCCTTTCTAATAATTCCTTAATATTTCGAGCCTCTGTTTCGATTTCCTTTAATTCTTTTTCCTCTTTACCCTTGAACTTAATCTTCATTTCAAACACCTTATCAAAAAACTTATTTCATCCCTTAATATATAAAGAATCTTTCCTTATTTAAGGTTGGTATACAAGAAGTATTTAATGAATTTTCTGGAAAAAAACTAAGAAATGATTTAAATGCGGAGAGAAAAAAACCGTGAAAAAACGAGGATAGAGAATTATCTAGATTCTGATTACGATAAACTAAGAGATCTACATTGCACAGTAATAGGTTTAGGTACCTTAGGATCCAAAACTTCTGAAACACTGGGTAAGATAGGTTGTGATTTAAACTTGATAGATAGAGACTTCTTAGAGTCTCGAAATTTAGATAATCAGAACTATTCAAAAGACGAAGTAGGAAACCTGAAAGCTGAAATAATGAAAGAAAAAATAGAGAAAATATCAAAAGATAAAAACCAAGATATAAGCTGTTCTCCAATAGATCTAAATTCAAATAATATTGAAAGAGAGGTAAAGAATACTGATGTAATCATAGATTCCACAGATAATCTTAGAACTCGACTTCTCCTAAATGACTACTCTGTAAAAGAAAATGTTCCTCTAATAATCGGAATGATAGGAGGAGCTAAAGGAATGACAATGACAGTAGAAAAAGGTGGTCCTTGTCTAAGATGTGTTCTAGGGGAAGAACCAGCAAGTGAAGACACATGTGATCAACTAGGAGTTTCTCCAGGGATAGCTGAGATAATTTCAGCACTACAGGTAAAGCAGATTGAGAAAATAGTTAAAGGAAGACCAATGAAGAATCTACTAAATATTAATTTAGAAAAAATGAGCTTTGATAAGCTAAAAACTAAAAATAAAAAAGACTGCAGCACCTGTAACGGGAAATACAAGGAACTAAGTAGGATAAAAGAAGCAAGAACTCTTTGTAGTGAAGATTCCGTTCAAATATACCCTAGGATAACGGAACCTGAAAAAGTAAAGGAAATAAATCCAGAAGTAGAAACATACGGAGATAAAATAGCTATTCTAAATAAAGATAATGTAAGGATAAGTGTCTATAGCAGCGGCAAAGCAATAGTTAAAGGTGTTGAATCTGTGGAAGAAGCAAGAAGAAAATACGATGAACTTCTAGGAGGAAGATGAGGATATATTAAAAAACAATAATCTCTATCCTCTCTAATTACTCTTAATTTGATGTTCATTTTACCTTGAAAACAATTATAAAAAAATAAATAAGTTAATAAGAATTTTCAGGTTCCGCTGGTGGTTCGAATTCTTCTTCAGGTATCTCTAGACCTGTTTCCAGTTCTTCAGTTTCTTTTTCAAGGTAAACCGAGACACTTCCAAGTTCTTCTTCTATATATAAATCCATCATTGTTTCTAGAGCTACCCCTGTTCCTTCATCGTAGCATTGTTCTACTTCTAATTGTAGATCCACGTCTTCTATTGGTTCTTCTTCTATTTCTCCTATTATACCTATTAAATCTCTTAATTCAGTTTCGATCCCTACTAAGTCACAATTTCTTTCCATGATTGTTTTTTGTTCTTTTCTTGTGGGATTAACTGCTCTTTGTTCTACAAGGGTATTTAACATTTCTTTTTCAGGGATCATAAAGTCTATAAACATTGTATCTGGATTCATCTCTGCATCCATGCAATCCCAACCAAGTCTTTCTCTTGTACATAGGATGGTTTCTTCGGGTAAGCTTAAGATAGATAATTCTAAGTCTTCTGATTCTGGTTCAGGAGCTTTTAATAACATATCTAGTCTTTGTTTTTCTCCAGATCTTTTTCTAGTAAATTCCCCTGATATATCTTCTTCTCCAATGTTCTCATCAGCAACTTCTAAATAAACTTCACCTTCAGATTTATAGGTGCCTATTTCTTCCTCTTTCTCCATACTTTCCGTTATTGTTTCTCCGAGAACATCTATATCAATTTCTTCTTCGTCCGTTTCGTTTTCCGGTACTCCGTTTTCTCTTTCTTCGTCTTCAGGTTCGTCTTCAGCAAAAGGACCGATGCAGCCGATCCCAATTACGAGTAATCCTACTAATATCAGCGGTATTATCTTCCGATTCATCTTTTGATCACATTTACAGATAAACATTTGAAGTATATAAATGTCTATGGAATGAGGATAAATAATATAAATGTAGGAACATTTACATTATACGAAAAGCTCGATAAAACTTAAAAAATCTTAAGAAAAAGAGGTGGAAAATGAATAAAAAAAGAGTACTTATAATGGGTGCAGCAGGAAGAGACTTCCACAACTTCAACTGTCTCTACAGAGAGAGAAAAGATGTAGAGGTAGTGTGTTTCACTGCCGCTCAGATACCGGACATAACCAACAGAGAATACCCTGCAGAGCTAGCAGGAGAAAACTACCCTGAAGGAATACCGATAAGAAAAGAAGCTAACCTAGAGAAGATAATAAAAGAAGAGAAAATAGACGAAGTTATTCTATCCTATTCTGACTTGAACTATGTAGATGTGATGAGGAAATCAGCTAGAGTAAACTCTGCAGGAGCAGATTTTAGATTAGTAGCTCCTCATAACACCATGTTAGAATCAAATATACCTGTTGTAGCAGTTACTGCAGTGAGAACAGGAGCTGGAAAGAGCCAGACATCTAGAAAAGTATTAGAAAAACTTAGAGAAGAAGAAATTGATGCTGCAGTAGTTAGACACCCTATGCCTTATGGAGATCTAAAAAAGCAGAGAACACAGATCTTCGAAGATTACGAAGACCTGGATAAAGAAGAATGCACTATAGAAGAAAGAGAAGAATACGAACCTCATATAGAAAAAGGAGCAACAGTATACGCAGGAGTGGACTACCATGAAATACTTGAAAAAGCTGAGAAAGATAATGAAGTGATAATATGGGACGGAGGAAACAATGACCCTCCATTCTACAAACCAGACCAATGGATAACTATATTTGACCCTCACAGGCCAGGACACGAGATCAATTATTACCCTGGAGAGATAAACATGCACATGTGCGATACCGCAGTAATAAACAAAGTAGAAACAGCTGAAAAAGAAAACGTGAAACAAGTAGAACAAAATATAAAGAAAAATAACCCTGAAGCAAGAATAATAAAAGCAGCATCAAAGATAGATGTAGATAAACCAGACCTAATAAAAAATAAGAAAGTAATTGTAGTGGAAGACGGACCAACACTAACCCACGGAGAACTGAAAGAAGGAGCAGGAGCAATAGCAGCAAAAAGAAACAATGCAGAATTAATAGATCCTGGAAAATATGCAATGGGATCAATAAAACAAACTTATAGAAAACACGATGTTGGGAAAGTCCTACCGGCAATGGGGTACTCGGAAAAACAGATAAAAGAACTGGAAAAAACAATAAACGATTCACCAGCAGAGGCAGCTGTAATAGGGACTCCAATAAACTTGAAAAGAATACTAGATATAGATAAACCAGCAGTTAGAGTGACCTACGAACTAGAAGAAAAAACAAAACCAGGTATAGAGAAAGAAATAAATGAACTGGTAAAAAAGATAAAATAGAGATTAAAATGGATGTAATGGAAGAAGAAATAGAGAGAAAGAAAAATATAATAGAAGCAGCACTATACGATATGCAAGTGAAAAGAGTACACATAAAAGAGTGGCACGAAGACACCAAAAAACTAATAGAAGAACTAAAAGAACTTGAAGAAGAGGAAGAAGTGGAAGAACCAGAATGGAAAGAATACATGAAAAAATTTAAAAATATCCAAAAGAAAGAAAAGAAACGAGCCCTACAAAAGAAAAAACAGATGCAGAAAAGAAAAAAAGAAGGAGGTGACTGAAAATGAAAGACCCAATCAAAGACTTCGAAGAAATGAGAAAAAGAATGAACAGGCTATTAGGTGGATTTGAAGACTTCTCAGTATCAGAATTCCAAAGACCAGAAGTAGACGTAGTAGACAAAGCAGAAAAAATCACAGTAATAACAGAACTACCAGGAGTAAACAAAGAAGACATAGAAATAAACGCAGAACCAACCTCAGTAGAAATAAAGGCAGAAATAAAAAAAGGAAAAACGGAAGAAGAGGGAGAAAGAGGATACTACTACAGAGAAAGAAGCAACAAATCTTACAAAAGATACGTGGACCTACCAGCAGAAGTAAAACCAGAAAAAGCAGAAGCAAACTACAAAAACGGAATACTAGAAATAGAATTACCTAAAAAACACGTAGAAGAAGAAGGAACAAACGTACCAATAAACTAAAACCCTATTTCTCTATTTCTCTTTCTTATAAACCCAATATACAAAAAAATAAATGGATAGAGAAAATAGAATATACAATGATAAATAAACAAGAAAAAAGTAAAAAACTCAAAAAAAGGAAAAAAGGAAAGATAGTGCCAAAGGAACAAGTAGACAAATCAAAAGAAGCCATAGAAAAGTTCAAAGAACAACTCAATAAAAAAAGAAAAGAAGAGGCACTAAAACTCATTAAAAACAAAGAACTAGAAGGAAAAGTAAACCCCAAAAAAATCGAAGAAATAATAAAGAAAAAAGGAAAAGAAAAAACTGGAAAAATACTTGAACAAGCAAAAGAAAAAGGAATAAGCGTAGAAGCAGCAAAAAGAAATCAAGAAGAGATCGAAAAAATAAAAGAAGAAATTGAAAAAGAACTAGGACCACTAGGAAAAGAAATAGAAAGAAAAGCTGAAATGATTTCCTCAAAAGAAGGTAAAGAATTCAAAATGACACCAGAAACAGGGAAAAAAGCATTTCAACAAGCAATAGAAGAAGGATTAATAACCAGCGAAGAAATAATACAGAGATTAAAAGAAAAAGGAATAATAGAAAAAGTACCGGAAGAAAATAAAAAACAAAGAAATAAAACAAATCAGAAAAAAGAGAATAAATAGAAATAGATCCGGTTATAAGACCTATTTGTTAACTAAGATTATATCAGAAACAGATTCAACTCTCTCGTAAAGAACACTGTTTTCTTTAAGTGTTTGAGAAAGTTCTCTTTTATTTGAAAGATTACTAAGTTCCTTAGTAGTTATTCTTACTGCCTTACCTTCTTCAGCATCCAAGATAAGGTCATTAGCTTCTCCAATTTGTTTTCCTTCTGTATCATAAATTTTTTTACCGTAAACCTTAGATATCTCTATAGCCATTTTTCTTCACCACTAAATCTAAATAACTCCAGGTTTAAAAACATTACTGAACAAAAAATCTAACCAGGAAACAAACGATAAAAATGAAAGAAAAAATAATCTACAAAGAAATAAAAAAACACATAGAGGAAAACGAAAAAGCACTCTTCCTAGGAGAAAAATCTCTATCTAGAGCTCTCTATACTGCAGGTAAACTGAAGAAAAAAGGAAAGGAAATAAAATCAAGAGCAATAATACCTCAAGACTCCTC
Organism: Microcaldota archaeon; assembly: GCA_964579265.1. Taxonomy (GTDB): domain Archaea; phylum B1Sed10-29; class B1Sed10-29; order B1Sed10-29; family B1Sed10-29; genus B1Sed10-29. The sequence continues at coordinate 79,889 of CAZOFO010000001.1, read as the reverse complement.
TATAAAAACTGAAGAAGAAGCAATGAGACAAGGTAAAAAAGAAGATAAAAAAGAAGGAATACCCTACACAACATACAGAATAGGAAAAATAAAAAAAGAAGATAAAAAATACAAAACAATAGTAGACGAAAGACCAAACCAAATACAAAAACTGGAAGAAACAACTAAAAAAGTAAAAAAGAACGGTAAAATAATACTTATCCTACCTATAGACTATATATATCCTCTCAAAGCAACTTATAAAGGATTCTTAAAAGAAAAAGAAAAAAAGAAAACACTAAAAGAAATATTGGAAGATCAAAAACTAGAACTAGAAAAACAAAAGATACTGGAAGGAGAAGAAGAGATAATAGTAAAAATCAAGAATAAAGGATTTAAAAAGAAATATCTATCACAAAGACCAATGAACCTAGAAGAAATGGGTAAAGAGATAGAGAAAGAGATAATGCCGGAAATAGAATATGCAAGAGAAGGATCAAGCTTCTGCATAGAATCGGAAGACAAAGAACTACTATACCACGTGAAAAAAGTAAAAGAAACCAGTGGAGAAACCAAAATGAAATTTAGCCTACCAACCGGAGAAATGGAACATGAAACAGAGATAGGAGGAGAAGAAAACAAATTATTTAAAATAGACGTCAAACCGAATATTAAAAAACACAAAGAAGAAATAAAAGAAAAAGATGACTTAATAATGCTTAAAGAAAGAATAAAAGACTACTATTCATAGATAAAAATTTAAAACCATTAAAAAAACATTAAAAAGGAATAAAAATTGGAAAGAAAAACGATTAATCTACCTCTACACGGAGGAAAATGTCCAAAGTGGCTATACGGCAAAATGAAAAAACTAGCCAAACCAATAACAGCTACAATAATAGAAGAAAAAGGACAAGAAGAATTTTTAAGAAAATTAAGCGATCCAACATGGTTCCAATCTCTCTCCTGCGCATTAGGTTATGACTGGCATAGTTCAGGAGTAACTACAGTAACAACAGCAGCCCTAAGAGAATCTCTAAACGAACAAAACAAAGGAATAGCCGTATGCGGAGGAAAAGGAAAAACCTCCAGAAAAACACCACAACAAATAATAGAAAAAGCCAAAAAACTAGAAGTAAAACCAAGCAAAGCAGAAGAACTAAAATTGAAAAGTAGATTAAGCGCTAAAATAGATTCAAACTGTCTACAAGACCAACATACTCTTTATCACCATACCTTCTTCTTCACAGAAAAAGGAGAATGGACAGTGATACAACAAGGAATGAAAGAACAAGATAAAAAAGGATACGCAAGAAGATACCACTGGTACTCCCCAGAAAATACAATAGAAGAACCGCACGAAGGAATATCAACTCAAGAAAAAACAAAAACACTGGACCTGACATCTAAAAAAAGTAAAAAAACAAGAAAAATCAGTGTAGATTTAGTAAAAGACGGAGAACAAATAGAAAAATACTTCAGACCAAAAGGACAAAAAACACTAAATAAAGAACAACCTCCGAACCTAATAGAACAAACAAAAAAAGAAAAAACCCTATCACCAAGACACGAAGTAAAAATGAGTCCTCAAATAAAAAAAGCACTTAATAAAGCAGAAGAAATACAACCAAAAGACTATAAAGAACTAGTGCAAATAGAAGGGATAGGTAAAAAAACACTAAGAGCACTGGCACTAATATCAGATCTGATATACAATGAAAAACCAAGTTTCGAAGATCCAGCAACATACTCATTTGCACACGGAGGAAAAGACGGATACCCGTACCCAGTAAACAAAAAAAGATACAACGAAACAACAAAGACACTGGAAAAAACCATAGAACAATCCGAAATAAACAAAAAAGAGAAGAGAAAAGCTCTTAAAAAACTATCTAAAAACCTGAAACAATAAAAAACTATAAAAAGGAAAAAAATGCAAAAAAATGAAAAAGTAAGGCAGAGAAAGAGTTTTAAACCACAAAATCTTTAAATATCTACACATCAAGAGGAGATTAAGATGGAATCGGAAAACGAAGGAAATGAAAGAAAAGAAAGAACCCCAATAGAAGAAATCTTTGAGGAAATGCAGAGGAAAATGGACGAAATGATGGACTCAACCTTCGAAGAAAACCTCAGGAAAGAAAAAGGGGAAATAAGAAACCCTAAAAACATAGAAGTGAACTTCTCTATGGAAAAAACTGGAGAAAAACCCGTTGAAATAAGATCCAGCCTAACACAACAAAGAAAACCAAAAGAAACCTCAGAAATGCTGGACGTGATAGACAAAGGAGACAAAGTAAGCGTACTCATGGAGATAAAAGAAGAACTAGAAAAAGATGAAATAGAAACAAAAATAGAGAATAACAAATTAGTAATAAAAACACCTGAAAGGTATAAAGAATGTCCAATAGCAGGGATAATAAAGGAGATAAAGGAAAAAAACTACAAGAACAATATCCTAGAAGTAAAAATAGAAAAAGAAAAACAAGATTCTGAAAATAAAGAAACAATTGAAAAATAAAAAATGATCCCAGATGAAAGACTGCGAAATCTGTGGAAAAGAAACAAAACAAAGATGGATAACTAAAGTAGGTAATTCAAAATTAAAAGTATGTAAAAACTGTAGAGACCATGGAAAAGAAATAAGAAAAGAGAAAAAGGAAAAAAAGAAGAAAAAGAAGAAAAAAGAGAAAAACAAAAGTAGAAAAGAAAAGCCAGAGAAAGAACTAATCCCAAAATACGGAAAAAAAATAAAAAAAGAAAGAGAAAAAATAGGAATAACTCAAGAAGAACTCTCCAACAGGATAAACGAAAAAGAATCGACCATCAAGAAAATAGAAAGCCAAAAAATAAAGCCATTGGAAAAAACAATAAAGAAAATAAAAAAAGAATTGGATATAGAATTATACAGAAAGATCTCCAGCTCAAAAGATTACAAGAAAAAGAAGAAAAAAAAGAAGAAAGCTACAATAGGAGACGTAATAGAGATAAAAGAAAGTTAAAAAATATAAAAAAAGAGAAAAACAATGATTTCATCAACAGCGATAATACTAATAGTAATAGCTATATTAGCCACAGTACCAGCTCTAATATTTAAAAAGAAAACAAATGCAGAGATACACGGACCTCTGTGCCTATGGAAGACTAAAAAAAGCCTAGGGATCATTGAAAAACTATCAGAAAAAGAAAAACTATGGAGAACAATAGCTGATCTAGGGATAGTTTTTTCATTTGGATTAATCTCAGCCATATTTCTCCTCTACCAACAAAAGAAAAAAGCAGGAAAAATAATTCTATACTACATAGTATTTTTGATATCATCCATAGCATTCATAATAATCCCATCAGGAGCAATAGGTACAAGTGTCTCAGGGATAGTAACTGTAATCACAGGTATAGGAGGATTTGCATTTCTAGCTCTCTTACACCAATCTGGAATGATAATAAGTGACCTCTTAGCAGGAGAAGCAGCTATGCCAGGAGTAGCTCCTGTCATACCAGGAGTAGAAGTTCCAGGTGTGCCCCTACAAGTGCCAATATCAGCTCTAATAGGATTGGTAATACTACTAATAGTCCACGAATGGGGACACGGCATAGTAGCAAGGGTAGAAGGAATAGCAGTAAAATCAGTGGGACTGTTAACACTAGGTATAATTCCAATAGGAGCATTTACCGAACCAGATGAAGAAGAATTAGAGGAAACATCTAAAAAGAAAAGAACAAGAGTCTATTCAATAGGATCCATGAATAATTTCATCACCGCATTTGCAATAGGATTAGTCTTCTTACTTCCACTACAACTTTTCATAGCCCCAGGACTACAACAACAAGCAATAGAAAATATAGAGTACTGGGAAGTAACTGAAGTTCCTGAAGAGTCTCCTTTCCATGGAGAACTAGAAACAGGTACAAAGATATACAATATTGAAGAGATATACGAATTAGAAGAACCAGGACAAGAGATAACTCTAGAAACAGATAAAGGAGAGATAGATGGAAAAACGGATATGTACGGCAGTCTAGGCATATCAGTTAGACAAGAGGAAAAAGGAATATTAGGACCAGGGTACTTCATAAAAAACCATATAATAGAGATATTTACCTGGATAGTTCTTCTTAACTTTTTAATAGGAGTTATAAACTACCTTCCCTTCGCTATATTTGATGGAGCAAGGATAACAGAAGACATAGCTGGTTTCTACGGTGAAAAAGCAGGGATAGATTCAGAGAAAACAGGTAAAATTGTATCGTTAATATTAACGGTAATAGTCACTATCATGCTAATAATAAATGTACTTCCTTACTTCTTCTAGAACTAATGCAAAAACTAAGAATTGGATAAAAAAGATAAAAATAAAGATACCAGGAAAACCTGTTTCAGCAGGTCCCTGAATCCTTCTACTACTTTTTCCGGTTTTCTTCTAATAAAACCTACTTCAGGTAATCTATTCCTAGTTCTCCTTCTTTAACTACTTGTTTCTCTGAAGAAGACTCCATTCCTTCACCCATCGGTCCTCTAATATTGGGTGATTGTACACCTGTCATTATGGATATTACTTCCACTTTTCCTTCGTATTCAGGTGTTACTCTAGCTCCCCAGATAACTGTTGCACTTGGGTCAACTGCTTCTGTTACTTCTTCACCTATCTCGTTAGCTTCACCTAGAGTCATGTCCGGTCCGCCTGTTATATGTATCAAGCATCCCTGTGCTCCAGCGTAGTCAACATCGAGCAAGCTGTTCTTTAGAGTATCTTCAACCGCTTCTTCAGTTCTACTGTGTCCTTTAGCTTCCCCTACTGATATTACTGACACTCCTGCTTCTTGCATTATTGCTCTAACGTCAGCGTAGTCTAAGTTGATTAGAGAAGGTGTTGTTATTGTTTCAGTTATTCCTTTTACTGCTCTTGCAATTACCTCATCAGCTACTGAGAAAGCTTGTTCCATTGGAAGGTTTGGTACTAACTCTACTAGTCGGTTATTATCTATTACAATTACAGTGTCAGCTGCATTTCTCAGTTTCTTTATTCCTTCGTCCGCTTTATCTAGTCTAGCTTTTTCTAGTTTGAATGGGTATGTTACCATTGATATTACTATTGCTCCTTGTTCCTTTGCAACGTCAGCTATTATTGGAGCGGCTCCTGTACCTGTTCCACCACCCATTCCGGCGGTAAGGAACAACATGTCTACTCCTTCCATAGCATCTGCTAGAGTGCCTCGAGAAACTTCAGCGGCTTTTGCTCCTACTGTAGGTTCTCCACCAGCTCCTAGTCCTTGAGTAACACTTTGTCCAACAAGTATTTTCTTAACCGAGTCATGTACTAATCCTAAATGCTGTTTGTCAGTATTTACTGCAATCATTTCTGCTCCTTCAATACCAATTCTAGCTAATCGGTTAACTGTATTGTTTCCTGCTCCTCCTGCTCCGATCACTTGTATGTTGGGCCCTTCAATCAATTCGGCCTGTTGTTCTTTCTTTTCTTCATGAGCATCATCTGCTCTTTCTACCATTGATTCCACTATGGCGTCACCTCATATTAAATTTGGGTTAAACTACTTTTTATTACTTATGTTTAAACATGGAAAAGATTCGGTAAAAGCCAGTCTAAAAAAGAGAATTCCAAATTACAGACTGAGAAAAGGACCCCTAACTAACCCAAAACAGCTTGTAAAATAATTGCAGTACTTTTTGGAAAAACATAAAAAAGAAAAAGGATTTAACTACCCGGAGCGAAAAAATTAATACGGTGGACTGGAGCCGGGAGGTTAGGGGTCTCCTATTAATCTCAAAACCCCGATACGGAGAGGCGAGTTCCAGCGGAAGCTGGATCTAATAAACGTAGCGGTCCATCATACACCGTCGACTCTCTGTCTTCTAGGACTCTAGGTGTATGGAACCGGGTCAGGCCCTGGCGGGAGCAGCCCTAACATACATCCAGGGTGTCTAGAAGGTCGCAGAGATGAGGTGTATGTTGGGTAGCCGACTACGATGAGGATCCAGCAACCTCTGGGCACGTCCACCACTTAAAACTAATAAGGAAAAAAAAGGGAAAAAATGAAACTAACATGGAGCGAAGTATGGAAGATAATAGCGATAATAGTGCTTGCAGAGATAACTTTTTTAGGAGGAATAATGTTCCAGCAGATCAGACAAACCCCTGAAAAAGAAATAGAATACATAACAAAAGAAAGAGTAATCAGGGAACCATGGGGAACAGATACAGAAGACTTATTGCTACGAGAAGAACAAACAAGTGTAAAAGGAATAGGGATACACCCAGACAACGAGACTGGGAAAATGATAAACTTCACAGTATCTACAACCCCTGGAAGAGGAGATATATTCATAAAAACAAACAATAACCATTACGATTCATCATTCCAGTTATCAACAAGAGATGTGAAAGACGCAGTGGAAGAAGAAACAGGTAAAATACTGAACAGAACAAACCTACTAATACACGTGTCTTCAGAAGGATCAATAAAAGGATCAAGCGGATCTCTGTCCCTCGGGATAGCTCTAAAACAGATAATAACAAGAGAAGAACTAGAGGATAACAAAGCAGCAACAGGAGTACTTACATCTAGAGGATCCGTAAGAAAAGTTTCACTACTAGACGAAAAGATAGAAGTAGCTAAAGAAAAAAACATAGAAGAAGTATTAATTCCAGCAAGCCAGTGTGAAGAATACCAGGAAACCCCAGGAATAGAAGTCACATGTGTTAACAACCTGGAAGAAGCATTCGAAGTAATGAAAGAATAAGTATAAAAACAAATAAGACATATAAAGATAAAAACGAAGTAAAAGAAATCTAATAAGCGGGGGTCGCATAGTGGTAGTGCGCTGGTTTGCTAAACCAGTGACCTTACGGTCTCCCGGGTTCGAATCCCGGTCCCCGCGTCACCACCACAAGAATGAAAATAAATCAATACTTCTCTTTTTCAAGTTTTTCCTTAACATCTTCAAGAATCTTTTCTCTTTTCTTATCCGGGATAGTAGCTTCATTCAATAAACGATCCACTTTATTAATTTTCTGAACCTTTGACTCATCAGAAGCCATTATATACTTTACCTGCTCCTTCAGATTATAATCAACTCTTCTAACATAATCAAAAACCATCTCAAGTCCTTTTTTCTTACTATCTGTTTTTTTCTTATTTTTCTTTCTCTTAGACGATTTACCCATCATAACTCCTCCTTATTAAAATAATGATTCAGACTTATTTAAACCTACATTCCATAAACCTCATAATAATGTAGAGATATTCAAATAATAAATTTGGAAAAAGACTTATTACTATTAAACCACTGAAGTATAATAGGGATCCTTATGGGAGTAGGAATCGGCGACATAGTACCCAAGGAAGAAAAAGAGATAAAGAGCTTCAAAGGTAGAAAAATCTCTATAGACGCATACAACACCCTCTATCAATTTCTATCAATAATAAGGCAAAGAAACGGTAAACCTCTAAAAGACTCCCAGGGCAGAATAACCAGTCACTTGTCAGGACTTCTGTACAGGACAGGAAAACTAATAGAAAAAGATATTAAACCAGTATACGTATTCGACGGCGAACCACCAAAACCAAAAGAAAAAGAGATAAATGAAAGAGAAAAAAAGAGAGAAGAAGCTAGAAAAAAATACGAAGAAGCTCTAAAAAAAGGAAAGAAAAAAGAAGCAAGGAAACACGCTCAAGGATCAGTGAAACTGAAAAAAGAAATGGTGGATTCAGCAAAAAAACTTCTAGAAGCAATGAATATACCTATAGTACAAGCCCCTGGAGAAGGAGAAGCCCAAGCATCTTACATATGTAAAAAAGGAGACGTATGGGCATCTAGCAGTCAAGACTACGATTCACTTATCTACGGCACGCCAATACTAGTGAGAAATCTTACAATAACAGGAAAAAGGAAAATACCGAACAAGGACAAATACAAAGAGATAAAACCAGAACAGATAAAACTAAAAGAAACACTTCAAGAACTAGGTATAGACCAGGAAAAACTAATAGAAATAGCAATAATGACAGGAACAGACTACAACAAAGGAATAAAAGGGATAGGACCAAAAAAAGCATTGAAAAAAGTTAAAAAAGGAAAAAAAGCAGAACAAGCCTATGAAGAAAAAAACCAAGAACCAGAGATAGATTTGGATAAAATAAGGAAAATATTCAAAGAACCCAAAATAACTGACAAATACAAACTAGAATGGGGAGAACCAAACAAAAAAGAAATAGAAGAACTACTAGTGGAAAAACACGACTTCAGCAAAGAAAGAGTAGAAAAAGTAGTGGAGAAAATAAATAAAAAAATGAAAGAAGAGACTCAACAAACCCATCTTGAAAAATTCTAAAGGAGAGAAAAACATGAAGAAAATAATGAAAAAAATAAAGAACTTTGGAAAAAAGAAAGAAAAAAAAGAAATACTGAAAGAAATAAAAAGCGAAGACATAATGAAAAAAGAAAAAAAATTAAAATCCATAGAAAAAGCATTCAAAAAAGACAATCCAAGAAAATTAAGAAAAATTAGCAATCAAATAACAGAAAAAGCAATGATAACAAGAGAAAAAGAATTAATAGAAATGTCAATAATCGCTTACGCCCTATCAAAGATCCTGAGAAAACCACACTACAGAGAAGAACCAGGATGGAACGAATTCAAAGAAAAGATACAGAAAGAATTAGAAGAGAATACAAAAAAGAAAAGAGAAATGCTAGAAAATATAAAGAAAATAATTAAAGAATTCAACGAAGAAGCCGGAAACTACATCGAAGGAGTAATAGACCACGGTAGGAAAAAACAAGCTAGTAGACTATACTCACTAGGATTATCTCTAAAATCCTCAGTAGAAATAACAGGGACCAGTCAAGAAAAACTCTTACCCTATCTAGGAGCAACCAGAATACCTGAAAAAGAACACACATTAACCATACCAATAGAAAAAAGGTATCAAAAGTCAAAAAACATAATAAAAGAAAAAAGGAGAGAAAAATGAGTAAATTAATCTGCGATTCAAGTAGCCTAATATCACTTGGAAACATATGTGCCCTAGGAATACTTCCTTATCTAAAAGAAAAACACAATACCGAATTCATAGTCCCTCATTCAGTTAAAGAGGAAATAGTAAACAAACCAATGAAAACTAAAGAATTTAAATTAAAAGCAATAAAGTTTCGAGAACTAATAGATAAAGGTATAATAGAAGTAGAAAAAACAGAAAAAGCAAAAAAGAAATCTGAACAAATAAAAAAAGATAGCAATCAATTATTAATAAACCAAAAGAATAAAAAACCGATAGAAATAGTCCACGAAGGAGAAGCAAGAACCATAGCACTTTTAAAAGAATTAAACACCCACAACTTACTGATAGATGAAAGAACAACTAGATTACTAGTAGAAAACATAAATCAACTGAAAGAATACATACAATCAGAATCCAAGATAGACATAGAGATAAATGATCAGAAAAAGAAAAAAATAAGAGAAGAAACAAAAGAAATAAACGTGATGAGAAGTTCAGAGATAATAGCAATAGCTTATGAAGAAAACTACTTCCCGGAAAAAAACAGAGAAATACTAGAAGGAAGTCTATATGCAGCAAAATTCGCAGGATGCGGGATAAAAAACAAAGAAATAAAGGACTACCTGCACTTAATAGAAGGTAAAAGATAAAAATATACTAGAGGTGAACAAAATGGGCTTTTTAACAAAACTCAGATTATCCTGGAATAAAAGAAGACTTGGAAAATTAGAGAAAAAACACGCTAAAGCAAGAAGAAATGGAAATGTAAAAAAAGTAAACAGACTAGGTTCAAAAATATCAAGAACAAATGAAAAAATAAGAGAACTAAAAAGAAAAGAAAGAACAAAGAAGAAAAAGAAAAAAATTGAAGAAATAGAAAAGAGATTAAAGGAAAAAGAAGAAAAGAGCAAAAAACAGAAAACAAAGAAAAGCAGGAGAAAGATATGAAAGTAGTATTCGTGGAGCCAGAGACCTCCGGAAACATCGGAGCACTTGCAAGAGCAATGAATAATTTTGGAGAAAAAGAACTAATTCTAATCAATCCCCAATGCGAAGTTGAAAACGGAGAAGTAAAAGCAAGAGCAAAACACGCCTACGAAACAATCAAAAACGCTAGAAGACTAAAAAACCTAGAAGAAGTTAAAGAAGAAGTTGAAAACTTGATAGGCACTACTGGACAAATACCAGATAACTACAAATGGGAAAGAACCTACCTAACCCCGAAAAAACTAAGAAAAAATATAGAAAAAGGAGAAGGAGAAAACGCATTAATACTAGGAAGAGAAGGAAAAGGACTAAACAACGAAGAACTAAAAAAATGCGATGTAGTAGCCCACATACCAACAAGTAAAGAATATCCAGTTATGAACATAACCCATGCAGCCACCATATTTCTATACGAACTCAGAAACGCAGAAAAAGAATCAAAATCTTCAGATATATCCAAAGAAAAACAAACACTGTTCAAATACATAGAAGAAGTAATAGAAGAACTAGAAGAAATCAAAAAAACTGAAGAAACTAAAAAAATATTCAAGAGAACATTAAACAAATCCTATATGGAAAAAAAAGAAGCATACACATTTATAAACACTTTCAAAGAAATAAAAAGAGAACTAGAAGAATAAAAAAAATAAAAAGAAACTCTGCAGAGAAAAAACATTAAAATACACCTCCTATAAACAAAAGAGATTCAAAAACAACACGATGACCATCGATCAACCTGAAAAAGTTAAACCTAATTGAACAAAAGTTTTATAAATGATTTTTCCCTTATCCTATATATCTAAAAATCTCCTGTCAACACAGGAGAAAAAACGGTGACGCAGGTGAGAAAAAAATGCCGCTGATGAACAAAATAATGAAAAAATACGAACAAGAAGCCCAAGAAAAGATAATGGAAGCCCAACAAAAAAAGAAAGAAATGAGAAAAAAACAATACGATGGTGAAGACCAAGCAAAGGTACTACACGACCCTTATAAAAACAAAGAAGAAAACCAAGCTACTCAAGACAACAATAGAGAATCTGAAGAAAGTTTTGACTCGAAAGAAAGAATAAGAGAAAACGGAACAAATGAAGAAGTAATAAAAACAAAAGATGAAATAGAAAAACTTTGTAAGTCGTTGGAAAAAGCAAACGAAGCCTTAGAAAGACTTCAAGATAAAACCCACGTATTGGAAAAAGCTAAAGAAATGAATAGAGAAGAAACAGAGATAGAAGAAATAGAAACACCTACAAAACAAAAAATAGAGATATAAAGAAAATACTTAGGATAAAGTATTTTATTACACAAAGAACAGAAGAAAAACATGGGCTTAGCCAAAACCATAGCTGACGATATATTTGAATCTATAGAGGACTCAATATCCTTCATAATACTATATACTCTAACGATATTTGTATTAGGAATATTATGGGGTCACATATATTCAAGCAGCGAAGAAATGTGGTGGCCAATATACATTCTATTCTTAGGACTCTTTATAAAAGTAATTAAAGATTTTATTAGTAATAAAAGTAATTAAAAAAGACAGAGACGCCGCTCGGTACTCAAAGTCGATTTCATCTAATGAAATCAAACAGCCTGGTGTCCTCATCACGGCGCCACGAAAAATAAGATACTCCAGATTAATAATTCTTTATGAAAAAAGAACCTTAATAAATAGAAAAAATGAGTACAAAGAGTGCTTGGCAGCGTACCACCTTTCCCACTAAAGAGCAGTACTCAGAAGGTCGCTGGAGGACTTGACTGCCGGGTTCGGAATGAGTCCGGGTATTACCCCTCCGCTGTGGCCGCCAAGCAATAATACTTCTAAACACCCTCATTAATAAAAGTTACTCTTTAACATGTTCTTCACAAAACCCTATATATACAGAAGATAATTAAAAAACAGGTTGGAAAAAATGCAAGTGAAAATAATAGGAGGAGGAATAGTAGGTAGCTACCTAGGGAAAAAGCTAGGTGAAATAGACAAAGTGGAAACAGAGTCATGGGAAAAGAATGAAGAACTACAAAGGAAAACCTGCGGAGGCCTCATCTCCAAAACAGGTCTAAACAGCTTGGATCTACCGTACCAAGAAGCGATCCTGAACAGCGTGAAAGGATGCAAAGTAAAAGCAGATGATGAAGAACTCACAGTGGAAAGAGAAGAAACCCAAGCACATGTCCTAGATATGAAGAAACTCAAAAAGAAACTCAGAGAAGAAGCAAAAAAAGAAGGCGTGAAAATAAAAAAAGGCAGAAAGTGGAAGTCAAGAGAAAGAGCAAAAAGAAAAGATAAAGAGGAATTTCTAGTAGGAGCAGACGGAGCCATCTCCTCAGTAGCCAGAGAGAAAAGCAAACTCAACGAATTCTATTACACCTACCAAGTGATCACAGAAACTGAGATAAACCCTGATTACACGGAAATATACATGGGAGAATACACTCCAGATTTCTTCGCTTGGAGAATACCTCTAAGTGAAAACAAAGCAAAGATAGGGATAGGAACAAGAAATAGAAACCTAGAAAAAGCTCTAGAACAATTTATAAAAAAAGAAAACATAAAAATAAACGAATCAGAAATAAAAAGAACAGGATCAGCACCAATACCAATATTTAATCCAGATAAAGAAATAATTGGTAATAAATGGGCTTTAGTAGGAGACGCAGCAGGTCAAGTAAAAGCAACTACAGGAGGAGGAGTTGTAATGGGATGTAAATCCGCAGAAAATCTAGCTAAAGCGATCAAAAAAGGAGAACCTGGACTTTACACATCGAAACAGCGTGAGATAAACAAAGATTTGAAGACTCATTTGAAAATCAGGAAATTCCTCAATAGGACGGACAAAGAAAAACTGATAAAGAAAATAAAAAGATATAACATCGATAGATTGATAGAAGAACATGGAGACATGGACCACCCTGGAAAACTCAAAAAAGAGATTCTGAAAAGACCAAGATTCTGGCCAATGGGTATAAAATACTTTTTTAAGAATTTTAAATAATAAAAAAAGGTTTAAGAGGAAGAGATTTTACAGTTCATCTTCCACTGTGAAGTTTTCTAGATCCAGATCCTCGAGCTCCATCAACACGGAGTCCAGAGTTCTTTCCATTGATTCCAAACTTTCTTCCATTTCACTTAGTCTTTCTTCATCAATGGTTTCTTCCGTTTCTTCCGGATCTTCAACTTCTTCTTCAGGTTCTTCCTCTGCAAAAGGACCGATGCAGCCTATTCCTATTAATAGTATTCCTATTAACAGGATTGGGATTATTTTACTGATTTCCATCCTTATCAACCTCCTGGGACTCCTTCTTGCATTTCTCCTCTAAGTTCTTGTGCAATCCCTGCTGCTTTTTCCCTGTATTCCTTGAAATCTTCTCTTAGGTTTTCTATTTCTTGTTTGGCTTCTTCATAGTTTCCTTCTTCCATAGCTTCTTTAGCTCTTTCTATACCGTTTTCTATTCCTTCCTGTGATGCTACTGCTTCAGCTACATCTATTCCTCTTTCTTGAGCGGCTTCGATTATTCCTTCGCTATCTCTGAGTGTTCGGTTCAGTTTTTCTATTGTTTCCTCATATTCTTGTGCTCTTTCTTCCGGTTGTGCTCTCATTATGCTTTTCCATTCTTCTCTTATGGATTCTTTTACTTCTCGAAGTTCTTCTCTGTCTCCTCCTTCGTATGCTTGTTCTAATTCAGTCTCCATATTTCTTAGATCTTCTAGAGAGCTTTCCATTTCTTCTGTATTAAATCCTGCTTGTTGGTATGCTTCTATTTTGTTTTCTGCTGCTTCTATCCTGTTTTGGAATACATTAAGAGCTGCATTTCTAGCGTTTCCCCATGCTTCTTTTCTCACTGCTTCCATATGTTCTTCTGCTTCTTGAGCTCTTTCTCTTGATTTGTTTCTTATTTCTTCTGCTTCATCTCCTGCAGATTCTTCAAATTTATTTCTGAATTGTTGTGCTTTTTCTTTCATTTCTTGAGCTCTTTCTTCAGGGTCTTCAGCTCTGTGTGCTTCCATGTAGGCAACTGATATTTCATTTAGTATTTCTCCTAGTTCTTCGGTTTCTTTTCCTCTTTGTTCTAATTCATTTATTTTTTCTCTTGCTTCTGTAGCAAATCTATCGTATGCGTAGTCGTATCTACCTGCTCTAGCTTGCTGTACCTGCATTCTCATTCTTTCTCCTTGATCTTCTTCCTGGTCGATTCTGTTTCTTGTTTCATTTTTTATGTTTCTTACTTCTACTCTTACAACGTCTTCTACTTCTACTCCTATTTCTTGAGCTATGCCCGCAATTTCTCCTCCAGATACGTTTTCTCCTTTTATCGCTTCATGTATTTCTTCTACTTTTTCTCCTACTATTTCTCTTACTCTTTCTCCTATTCCTTTGCCTCTCCCTACGTTTTCAATATCTTCTGGAGGACCTATCTCTGGCATTCCTTCTCCATTGGTTTCATTTTCTTCTCCATTACCCGGGCCTGGTACTTCTTCATCATTTTCTCTATTTGATGGTGGGCCTTGCGCTAGTACTGCTGTAGCTGAGATCATCGATACTGCCAGCACTAAAGAGATTGCTATGGCAAACATTTTTCCGGAACTCAAATTCATGTTGGACACCTCCTATGATATCCTATTCATGGATATTAGTGTTTTTGATCTTTATATTCCTTTCGTTGTTTATTTAAGTTCATGAAGATTTCTAAAGTTTCATAATAGTTCTTAAATATTCATAAATCTTCATATAACTGAATAAAACTCTTAGAGAGTTTTTTATTTTTCAAATGTTGGTTTAGGTATTTAAAAACCTTTCGGAGATAAGGGAAAAGGATTTATATATTTTTAAATAAAATAAAGTACAAAATAAAAACAGGTGTAGAGAGGTACTGAGAAGATGAAAAAAATAAGTTTAGTTTTAATCTTAACTCTCCTGATTGGTACTGGCATAGGAGCCGAAGTTAGTGGAACGGTTTATAGATGGAGTGATCTGGAAACAGTTCCTGCAATTATACAAGTGACTGAACAAGTGAATGGAGAAGAAGTAACTCACCAGGAGGTTCTTAATGAAACAGGAAGATACTCTATAGAATTAGAAGAAGGAGAATACACATTTAAAGTTCATTACAATAACTTAACTGCTTCAGAAAACCTGGTTCTAGCTGAAAACGATTCCAGAACAATAGACTTTGCATTGACACCTGATCCCGAACAGATATTTCCTGTAGAGCCTCTGCCTGAATACGACGAATACGGGGAGATACTCCCACCTGAGGATTACTTGATCGAGGATAATGTGACTGAAGAGAACGTTACGGATCCAGAAGAAGACGAAGATTACGATCCAATAATTGGAGAGGAAGAAGTCAGCGACCTGGTGATATATCTATCTATACTGGTACTTGCAGTTATGATTTCTCTAACTTATTTCCTAAAGAAAAGAAGTGAAGCTGCAAAAGGAGAGGATTACACTTCAAGTCCAAAAGAAGATGAAGGAGATAAGTCTGAGAAAAGAATTAAGAGCGATGAAGAAGAAGTATTAGAAGTCTTAAAAGAGATGGAAGGGGAAGCATACCAATCTGAAATAAGGGAAAAAATAGGTTTCTCCGCATCAAAAACAAGTGAATTACTGACCAAGCTAGAGAAAAAGGAAAAAATAGACAGATCCAAGAAAGGTAGAGAAAAGATAGTTAGACTAAAGGAATAATTTATAGATATATTACCTGCCGAACTTTCTCTTAGTATCCTCGTAGAAATTTACCGAATTTTCAAACTCTTCTTTATCAAATTCGGGCCATAATTTATCAGTAAAGTATAACTCAGCGTAAGCAGCTTGCCATAGTTGAAAGTTACTTAGTCTCTGATATCCTCCTGTTCTAATAACCATATCAAGATTAAGATCCGAGTAGAGTTCTGATTCAATATTCGATTCATTTATCTCTTTATCTTTCTGTTTCAATCTGGACACAGCATCTATCAATTCAGACCTACTACCGTATCCAATAGCTATTCTTAATTTATGGTTCTGGTATTCTTCAGTTGCCTTTTCAACTTTTTTAACTTGTTCTTCTATAGGTTTAATCAGTTCTTCTCTTCCTATTATCTTAACATTAATCTCGTGATCATGTATCTCTTCCGATTCAGCTAGATCTTCTAAATTTTCTTTATAAAGATCTATAAGGACTTCTAGCTCTTCATCTGATCTAGAAAGATTTTCAGTGCTAAGAGCATATATAACTGCATTCTCTATCGTAGGATGCTTTCTACACCATCTAAGAACATCTTTACCTTTTTCAAACCCTTTCTGGTAAGATTTCTTGTAGGAGATATTATTTTTTTCAGCATACCTTCTATTCCCGTCAGGTATTATGCCTATCGACTTTAGTTTTTTCCCTTCTGATTTTCTTTTATCTATCATCGAATTCTTATGTCCACTCATATCTGATCCTGTTCACTTGGATAAACTTAAAAAACTTCCAGTATAAATGAATTTCCAATTATTTATCCACTAAACCCTTTTATTTATCTAGTTACTTATAATTCTGAAGGTTATAAAATATAAATTTTCAGAAGATGCAAACCTAAATAAGGTGTCTAAATTGCAAATGAAAAAGGGAATAACCCCTGTAATATCTTACGTGATGTTAATAGCGATCGTAGTCGTAACTACTTCCGCAGCATATTTCTGGGCCTACCCTCATGTAGAGAGACTAGGTGACGGTCCAAAAAACATTAATCTCGTTAATCAAATGGAAAGTTTTGATTATGAACTTAGAAGGATATTGAATAGTGAAGTAGGAGCTAGAAATACATTTCCCCTGCATCTACCTGAAGGGAACATCAGACTGGATGAAGAAAATAATAAGATAGTACTTTCTTTCCGGCAGGACGTAGCAACTGTAGGTCATATTTCTCCACCGGAAGAGATAGGGAAACCAAGGTTAACCTGGGAAACCCAAGGAGACTGGGAAAACTATACTGAAAAACAGAATATCTCAATAAGAGACGGAGAAGTCTCCCTGGAAAGAGAATTTGACGAATTCATAGTGGAAAGCGAAGAAGAATGGAAAAACGGAACATTCAACTACACAGAAGTTGAGAACGAAACATTAACTCTCCTCTCTGAAGAAGCAGTCCATCATAATGATTCAATACCTCCTTCTGAAGGAGAACCAGATGAATGGGAAACTTTTTACAATGAAACAAGAAGCGTGAGATTCCTCGAAGAAATTACTTTAGGATATAGATATAAATTAATAGGAAGTGGTGGTCCTTTCTATAGAGATGCTGAAGTAAGAGTTATTGTAGATGGAAAACAAATTCATGAAGATGAATCTGATGAAGAAGAGGATTGGGAAACATGGTCCGATCAAATAAACGTAAGTGAAAGAGAAGAAGTAGAAATAATTTTCCAATATTATTCTGAAAAAAGGGAAGAAGGACACGAAGCCAGAGTAGAAATAGATTGGATGAACCACACATTCATGAATATCTCGGATAGCGGAACTTACAATTCAGAAGTATTCGAAACTGATCTAGACATAGAACCTAGAATAGGGTTACTGGAGTGGGAAGGAGAACTTCCAGAGGAAACAGAGATACAGTATAGAGTAAGAGGGAGAGAGGATGAAAATGACGAGTGGTGGGAATCAGTATGGGTGAACGCCACGAGTCCCGGAGAAACTATATCCGGATCAGAATTCGTGGATGAAGAAGGAAACAGAGTCGAAGGATATGAATGGGAATTCGAAACAAAACTAGTAAATGGAGACTATCCAGAAATAGATGAAGTGAAATTAGAAGTAGATACAGGGATACAAAGCCCAGGACACCTTGAACTGGATTCAAGAACAATGGCAAGTTCCCAACCAAACCTTGTAGATCTAGATTACGAATTAAACGATGAAGATATAATAGTAAATATCACAGGATCACCAGGAACTGAAAGAGAAGAAAACAATACACAGGAACTCGATGGAGAAGAAGAATACAACCTGACATGGGAAAGAGAACACGAACAATATCAACTAGATATAAAGCTAGACTCAGAAGAACAAGGGAATACACCAGTACTAAAATCAATGACACTAGAAGTTGAAAATCCAGATGAAGTCGAACAAATACTGGAAACATGTACAGAAGAAACCACATACATACGAAACGAAAGAGAAGAACTACTAAACAGAAAGATAGGAAAACATTCCCGAGTATACACAGGAGCAGCAGGAGCTCCAGGAACCGCACAAGTAACACTATGTTACCCAAATGCAAACCTAACCTGGGAAGGAAACTGTATAAAAGGAAGAAGCGGTCCTAGAGTGACCGTAGTACTCGAAAAGAAAGAAATAACTGAAGAAGGCGAACCAGTAATATCCGTTGACTTCTGCTAGAGAAAATAATAACTAGAGAAATTTCCAAGACACTCAAGAAAAAACACAGGAAATATTTAAAGGAAACTTATTTATTGATTTAATTATTAATAAACACTTGAAAAAGAAAATAAAAAATCAAAAAAAGGATAAAGATGCCACCGTTAGGAGCCACAATAACACTAAGATACGCGATAATGGGAACAATACTAATAACAGCCTACTTCACAGTTCACTCTCAAACCCAAAATGCCAGAGACCAAAGAATAAGAGAGAAAGTAGAAGAAATAAATCAATACATAAATAAAAAACTACATTACGGAGTATCAACCATGGAAAACACTAATCAAACCACTGAAATAAAATTAAACCTCCCAAGAATAGAAACAGGATACGCATCCTCATTAGAATGCCAAGAAGGAAAAATAACGATAAACACGGAAACTCACATGCCCGCAGAAAACAATATAGAAACTACAAACATAAAATGCAGTGAAAAAAATATTTCAGGAGAAGTATCACCAGGTGAAAGATGTTTAATATTCAAGGAAGGATCAGAAGAAACAAAGATAGAGATGGTGAATCACTGTGGCTCTTAAAGACATAATAAAGAAAACAGGAGAAAAATTAGAAGAAAAAGAAGAACACGAGAAAGCAGCTGAAAAAATACAAGAAAAAAACAAAGAAAGAAAAGAAAGAAAACCAACCGAAATACCTCCGAAAAGAGAAAACATATTCCAAAGAAGAGAAAGAATGAAAGAAGAAACAAAAGAAGAAGAACTAGCCACTAAGAAAAGAGAACCTCCTGAAACGAGAACATCACCCAGATTAGAAAAACTAAAAGAGAAAGAAATAAAAGGAGGTTTTGCAAAAGAGAAAAAGGAAGAAGAAAAAGAACAGAAAAAATTCCAAAAACCAGAAGTATGGGAATTCCCACAAGTCACTAGAAAAATAAGACTAAAAGAAGGAGTAAAACCAATACAAGAAGTTAGAGGAGGACCTGAACTATTCAGCATACCTGAAAAAGTAAAAGCAGAAAAAATAAATCCTTCCTGGCAACCACCAAAACTAGAAGAAGTAGATGAAAGATACGAATTAATAGAACCCTGGGCATACGCAAGACTGCACTGGAACGAAGATGAAGAAAGACTGCTCTACGACGTACTGGAACCACCACTAACTGAGGAAGAAAAAGAAAAACTAGAGAAGATAAAAGGACTTCTAAAAGAACTACTAGATGTAAACCTAATGGAAGCAACAGAAAGACAAGAAATGAGAGAATATCTAAAAGATAAACTCAGCGGGATAATAAAGAATTACGAAATAGAGATAACGCAAGACCAATACAATAAACTTCTATACTACATATACAGAGACTTCTTAGGACTAGAAAAAATAGAACCTTTAATGCACGATAAATCAATCGAAGATATCTCATGCGACGGAGAAAATATACCAATATACATATACCACAAAAGATATGGATCTCTAAAAACAAACGTAACCTATGAAGACAGTAATGAACTAGATAGATTCGTTACAAAACTAGCTCAAAGAACAGGGAAACACATATCAGTATCGGAACCATTACTACAAGGAGCACTACCAGACGGATCCAGATTACAAGCAACCTACTCAGCAGGAAAAGAAATTGCGATGAAAGGATCAACATTTACAATAAGAAAATTCACAGAAGAACCACTCACAATAATAGATCAACTGAACTTTGGAACAGTCCCAGCAATAATAGGAGCATACATATGGGTAGCAGTAGAATATCAAAACTCAGTACTAGTATCCGGAGGAACAGCAACAGGAAAAACATCAATGCTGAACTCTCTAAGCATGTTCATACCAAGAGACCGTAAAATAGTGTCAATAGAAGACACACCTGAAATTAGACTTCCCCACGAACACTGGATAAACAAAATAGCTACAAAAACAGGAAAAAAAGGAAAAACAGAACAAGGAGAAGTAACAATGTTCGATCTAGTAAAAGCAGGATTAAGAGAAAGACCAGACCATATAATAGTGGGAGAAGTTAGAGGAGAAGAAGCATACAACCTGTTCCAGGGAATGGCAACAGGACACCCTGGATTCGCAACAATGCACGCAGACTCCATACAAGCAGTAATAAACAGATTAAAAACAGAACCAATAAATCTCTCTCCTGGACTGCTTCAACACCTCGATGTGATAATAATACTGGGATTTTCCAAAGTAGAAAAAATAGATGCAAGAAGAGTAAAATCACTGGTAGAAGTAGTAGATGTAGATATGGACACAGGACAACCAATAACCAATGAACTATTCACTTACGTACCCTCGGACGATTACTTCGAATTCGTATCAGAAGAAAGCCATATACTAAAAGAAATATCCGATGAAAAAGGAATATCAAAAGAAGAAATGTGGAGAGAACTGCAGAGAAGAGCTACAATACTAAAATGGATGCAGGAAAACAACATAACAGGATTTGAAGAAGTAGGAGAAGTAATAGCACAGTACCAGAGCAATCCTGAAAAACTAATGGAAAAAATAAAAGAAGAGGAAGTGAAAACATAAAATGTTCCTTCCAAAACAGTACAGGATCCTAGCCTATAAGATAATGAAAAAAATAGGAGTACTAGATATAGAATGGCTCAAAGACACAATGAAACCATTAAAACCAACACTACAAAGAGCCAGGATATACGTAACAATAGAAGAATACATATCAACAGCAATATTCACCATAATGATAACCACCCCCCTAGCAATAACCTTCTTCTATTTTCTATTAACACAAATACTGGAGATGACAGGAATAATCCTAGCCCTACTTACAATAACTCTTTCCATGCTCTATATAGCCGGAGTGTTCATAGCTTTCGTTATATACCCCTCGTACCGTCTGGATAGGATAAGAGAAGAGATCGAAAAACACATCCCGTACGCTGCCGGACACATGGCAACTACAGCCGGAGCAGGAATACCTCTATACCAAGTCTTCAAAACAGTAGGAGAATTCGAAGAATATGGAAAACTATCAGAAGAATGCAAAAGAATATCAAGAAATATAGAAGTATTCGGATACGATACAGTCACAGCAATAGCAGAAGCAGCAAGACAAACACCTTCCCCGAAATTTAAAGATATGTTATGGGGACTAGTATCAATAGAAAGAACAGGAGGAAACACTAGAGACTACTTATTTGAAAAATCAACCCAGTACATGGAAGAACACAAAGATAAACAAAGAGAATACATAGATTCATTGGAAATAATGGCTGAAGTATACACAACCGTATTCGTAGCGGGACCAGTACTCGCAGTAATAATGATTACTATAATGGGAACCATGGGAGGACTACCAATACCTCTAAGAGACCTATTTACTTTATTAATCTATATTCTACTCCCAATACTATCAATACTATTCATAATAATGTTAAAAGGAAGCAAACCGGAAACAGGAGCATAGTAAAAATAAGTGTCAAAAATGGAATTTAAAAAATCTTTAAAAAGAGAAATAAAAGACCTTGAGAGGACTGAAAAAATAACTATTCTTATAACAATAATCGGAATGATAGCCCTAATATTGTCAGTAGTAACTCTAGCAGGTACAGAATACTTCCAAACAATAACAATACTCTCAATAATGCTAATTGGACTTCCCTACACTTTTTACAGGTACTGGAAATACAGAAGAATAAGACAGATAGAAAAATACCTCCCCGACTACCTAAGAGACGTTTCAGAAGCAATCAACTCAGGCTTAACTCTACCAAAAGCTCTGGAAACATCTACAAAAGGAAGCTACGGAGCACTATCCGAAGAGATGGAAAAAACAGCAAACCAAATAAGCTGGGGAGTACCATTTGAAGAAGCCATGGAAAAATTCATAGAAAGAAACGATAGCTACCTAGCTAAAAAAGCAATAACCGTTATAATAGAAAGCCACAGATCAGGAGGAGACATAGCAAAAGCCCTGAAAACAGTCGCAGGAGACATAAAATCGATAGAAAGAATGAAAAAACAGAGAGAAAGCAAATTAAGAGTATACACCATATCAATATACCTAATATTCTTCCTATTCCTAGGAATAATAGCAGCCCTTACAGTATCCTTTATACCAGCAACACCAGACCTCAACCAGGCTGCAGAAGTAGTAGGAGGTACACCCACCGACTTATCACCACAAGACTTCCAAACCTACTTCTTCCACTTATCACTAGTGCAAGGATTCTTCGCAGGACTAATAGCAGGTCAAATGGGAGAAGGATCAATACTCTCAGGAGTCAAACACTCCGTCATACTAGTAATAATAACCACAATACTTTTCCAATTCTTCCTAGCCCCACCACCATTCACCAGATCAATATCAGAAGAAATAACAGTAATAGCTCCAGGAGCAGTAGACGAAGAATCAGGACAAGCAGTATACACAATAGGAGAAGACGTAACCACCGAAGAAATAGCAGAAAAAGTTAGAGAGATAGCAGCAGAAGAAGATATAGATCCCTTAAGAAATATAGAAAGTGAAGATATTATCTTCGTGCAAATGAATTGTGAACCCTGTAGAGAGAACAAATTAGACGTTACTGCAGAAAAAATAGAAGTAAGAGAAAGTTCTTCAGTGGGAGCAAGAGTAAAAGCAATGCCGGAAAACCAATATCAGATAATAATCGGAGAATCACCAGATGCTCAGGCAGCTGGTTCTCCTGTAGGATAAATAAAATAAATCTAAGGAAGGAGGGGAAACCAAGAGATGAATGAAAAAGGAATAATGACCTATGACTTCATAATAGCTGTAATGATATTTATAACAGGATATATAATAGCCATGCGAGCTTCAGCATATCCTTTAGATACTTTAAGAACTCAAAGAGATCCAGACCAGATTGAAAATATATTAATATCTCAAACAATTACCCAAAACCCTGGAAAACCTAGAAACTGGAGCAGCATAAACCAAGTTCAGGAACTAGGACTAACGTACTACGAAGAAGGGAACAATCCACATATCCTGGACCTTCAAAAATTAGAAGAGATAAATCAGACAAGATGCAGTGAACTAGAGGAAAAAATACCTGTAGAAACTTCTTTAAAGATCAAAGTAAGCGAAATAGAAAGCGATAAAACATATAAATGCCAAGCAAATGAAACAGCAGGAGCAAGAACAAAAAGAACAAGAAGCTATATATGGACAGGAGAAGAATATAGAGAATCTGAAATAGAAATTCAAACATGGTAATAGGTGAAAAAAATGAAAAAAGGATTAATAAGAACAATAGAAGCATTTCTAGCAATACACCTATTGACACTTTTTCTAGCATCAGTGCAAATCACATCAACACCAAGCTATACAGACCCCTACAACACACCAAGGTTAAAAAGACAATCAGAAAGCATATCACTATCACTATGTAACAATAACCTAATAAGAGAGAGCCTGGTTGAGGAAGGGGAAGTCCCGGAGATAGAAGGATTGACTCCAAAAGGCTTAGGGTCAAATGTAAAAATATATAACGGAAGCTATCTTCAAAATTTAGTTGGAAAATCCGGAGAATTTCCTGAGGAAAAAACAGTGGCCACCAGCAGCTGCATAGTAAATACACATACTCAAGAAGATATAAATACAGTAAAAACAGGTATAGAGAACTTATTACTATCAGAGGGGGAAGAGGAAGAAGTAAAATTCGATGTAGATAAAAATGAAAGAGGAAAGAAAAATATCCTGATTGTAGAAGCCACACAGACTGGAGAAGGAGAAACATCGATTCTAGTGGAAAATGAAACTGAAAAAATAGAAGCAGGTACACTGAGTTTTTCAGAAGAGGAATCAGAAGAGAAAACATTAAATATAACTGACTACCTGCCAGACGCTGAAAACGAATACAAAGTAACTCTAGGTCCCGATGTAGAAACTTCCTACAACAAAGTCGAACTAAACATTACCAGAGTAAAACCTAACTACGATCCGAAAAAAGTAGTAGTAGGAGTGTGGAATAAATGAAAAAAGGACAGCTATTCATAATAACTGTAGTAATGATAGGATTTGCTCTATCAGGAATACTTTCCTTTGTTCCTCACCTCGAACTAGAGAGAAAATCCGATTACATAGAAACAAATCCCACCACAACCGTAAGAAAAAACGTTGAAAAAGAGATGATAAGCCTAGTGAAGACAGATCCCTATAACACCACCAGATTTGAAAAATCGTTTGAAAGAATGGAGAAATCAAGCAGAACCAGGGGGATAGAATTAGATGTTGATTGGGATGAAGCAGAACCTGAAGACTGTGATGTGGATTTAGATAAAGCTATGACTCCTTTGAATTCTTCAGGAGAAGCATGGGAATTTAATATAGAAGTTAGAGATCCAGGGGAAATTGAAACTAGTTCTAAACTAATAGTATGTTGGGAATGAATACCTTAGAAGATCCTCTGCAGTATATTATATGCAGGGAAAGGGATTCGAACCCTTGAAGGCACTAAGCCATGGGATCTTAAGTCCCACGCGTTTGACCGGGCTCCGCCACCCCTGCAAATACTGAAATAAAGCTTAATTTTTCAAATTGAAATGGGGTCACTGAGATTTGAACTCAGGTCACCGGCACCCAAAGCCGGTAGGATACCAGGCTACCCTATGACCCCTTTACCTTTGAATCGTGTAACTATTTTTGTCAGAGAGAGTTATATCTTCTTTGTTTTTTCCAGTTATTTACCGGTTACTCTTGAATCATTCCTTTTCTCTTTTTTTCAAGGTAGTCTTCGAAGTTATCTGGGTCGGGCTCTATTCTTATTTTTAGCAATTCCAGTGTTTTTCTGGTGACGTAAGTCTTTGCTACTTCTCTTAATTCGCTGTTTTCTATATCTATTCTTCTTGGAACTTTATTTTTCAGATCTTGAAGTGCTTGAGTTATCTGGTCATTGCTTATTCTTCCTTTTATTCTGTATTCATCTTCATCTTCATCGTACTCTGCTCCTGTGATATCGTAGGCGATTTGATCGAGTTCTTCTAGATCTATCCCTGTTCCAACATAGTCCCATATTTTTCTTTTGAAAGAGTCGTATACACTGGCAAGAAGTTTAGCTACTTCCATTGGATCGGTGTCTTCTTTGAATTTTCCTTTTTTAACGCATACCCAGTCTCCTATCTTTCCGTGAAACTTGATTTCGTCTCCTTCATTAACTAGTGTATCTTCGGTCATATTTTATCGCCTCTTCTTTTGATTGTTTCTATCGATATTTTTAGAGCTTGGTCTTTTCCAGAAGTTTTTTCAAGCCAGTTTTTCAACTTCGCTTGTTTTTTCTTTTCTTGTTAGCATTAGTACTTTTTGTCCTGGTTTTATTTCTGTTTCAGGTGTTGGTATCACTAGTTTATCGTCTTCATATATAGCTACTACTGAAGCTTCTTCTGGCTTTTCTGCTTTTTTTACCTTTTCATTTGCTATCTCTGATCCTTCTGTAGGTTCTAGTTCAAGTATTACTGCTTCTCCTTTTTCTAGGAATGATAAACTTACTACTTCTGGCTTTGTAATAATTTGAGATATGTATCCTGCAGCGTTAGCTTCTGGATAAATAGCTCTGTCTATCCCTAATCTATGGAGAACTTCTTCGTCGTAGTGTGTTGCTCCTAGTCTTATTCCTACTTCTTTTGCTCCCATTTGTTTGGCTATCATTCCGACTACTAGATTGGTTTCGTCAGTTCCTGTTAAAGATATTACAGAGTCAGCTTCTCCTATACCTGCGTCTTCTAGTACGTTTGGTCTTGTTGCATTTCCTCTTATTGTTAGTGCTTCGTATTCGGATGCTACTTCATGACATACGTCTCCATCTCGGTCCACTACTACTACGTCGTGTCCTTCTTCTATCAATATTCTTGTGAGATGTCTTCCTATTTTTCCTGCACCTATTACAACGATGTACATTTAATCACCTTTTTAATGTTATTCTAAAGTTTTTTATTCAGTTGATTTTATTCAAATCTTTCTTGATTTTTTTAGGGAAGGGGTCTTTTTATATCTGAGCAGGAACCCTATTGCGTGTAGCACTGGTATTATTTCTATTCTGCCCACCACCATGTTGAAGACTAGTACCGCCTTGGTTACATTTCTCATTCCCGGTTCCACTACTCCTATCATGAGACCCGCGTTACCTTGTGATGAGGAGGTGGCTACTAGAGCATCTCCTGAAGATACCCCTGGCTCTGAAAGCGTTATTACTAGTCCACCGAGAACTATGAATAATATATAGAGCAATATAAATAGATATGTAGTTCTTAATTGTTTGTCTGAGGTTTCTCTTCCTTCTATTTTCCTTGAGAAGTGTGCTCTTTCAGGCAAAGCGTATTCTTTTATCTTCCAGTATATGGATTTGAGGAATATCCAGAACCTTATTATTTTAAGTCCTCCTGCGGTCGATCCGGCCGATCCTCCTACCACCATGAGTAGGCCAAGAGTGATCTTGATGCCTTCCGTCCATTCAACTCCTGAAACCGAATGGAATCCTCCTGCAGTTATCGCTGAAGTTGAGTGGAATAGTGAGTACCTTACTCCGTCTGCGGATCCGTACATGGACATGAATTGAGGTAGGGTAACCATTGCTCCTAATAGGAGGAGTATTATGGTTAGTTTAACCTGTATATCTCCGAGGTAGGACCTCCATTTTTTCTTCAGGAACTGGTAGTGTATGTAGAATGAGAATGATCCTAGAAGCATTATGATAGCTATTGATATTTCAGCCCCTAAGTTATTCATCTCTTCAAGTTGCATCCACGCCATATCCATTCCATTGGTGCTTATAGCGCTCATTGAATAATTTACTGACTGGAAAGGAGTTAATCCTGATATTAGTAGCAATAATACTCCTATTGAAGTTAGAACTATATATATCCACCATATCCTTTTCACAGTTCCTTTAATACTGGGTCTTAGCCTTTCTTCTCTTCCTTCTGCTTTGTATAGCTGGTAGGATTTTATATATGCGAATATTCCTACTAGTGCTAGAACTATTATTCCTGCTCCTCCTATCCAGGCTTGTGTGCTTCTCCAGAACATTAAGCTAGCGGGATAAGCTCCTTGTTCTCTAAGTGGTGTTAACCCTGTAGTAGTGAATGCTGAAACGGAATCGAAGTAAGCGCTTCCAGAAGGTACTCCGTAGAGCATGTAGGGTACTGCTCCTGAAAGAGGTAGGATGAACCAGGCTATGACAACCATGCTGAAGGCGTGGGTCTTCTCGGTATCTTTATTTGTGTGGAAAACTCTGTTTAGTAGTAGACCGAAAGTGAAAGTAAGTATAGCAGGGGCTAGATAGTAGATTAGTTCATTTGATCCTTCTCTGTAGATAAGTGAAACTATTATTGGAAGGAGAAAGGCTGAGGAGAAGTACATCATTACTTCTCCGAGGTCTCTGAATATTACTTTGACGTCTTCGAATTTTATTTTGATCATTTTATCTTTTTCTCACTGCTTTTTATTGAGTACAAGATTTTCCTTTAGAAATAGAAAGAACTTATCTTTTAAAAGAACTAGTGTTTGTAGGTAGAGGATTATTTTTTGTAGATTTTTCAATCTTCGAGGAATGTTCTGGCTTCTTTTTCTTCGTCGAGTATTATGAATGTAGTTGTTTTAGCTATTGAGGGATGGGCTAATTCGTTCTTTACGAATTCATCTAGTTCCTGCATTGACTTGCATTTGAATCCTATGAATAAGTCGTACTGTCCGGTGGTAGTGTAAACCGCGTAAACGTTTGGGATGGATTTTAGTTTTTCTGTTAATTGGTCAAGAGAACGTGATTTTATCTCTATACCTATTATTGCAGCTACTTCATAACCTAGTTTATCCCAGTCCACTACTGCGTGGTATCCTTTTATTATTCCTTCTTCTTCGAGTTCGTTTATTCTGTTTCTTACTGTTCCGGGGGAAACATCTAGTTTTTCAGCTATTTCCCTGTAACTAGCTCTGCCTTCTTGCCGGAGTTCTTTTATTATTTCTATGTCTTTTTCATCTATTTCTTTTCTGGGGTACATGCCTGTAAAAGTAAGTACTCGAAGTATTTAAAATTTACTGAATCTGTTTTTGATTAGCATCAGAATTGGGAATTTTTGTAATTAAAATTAATATTTTTCAGGATATTGAGATAAAAGATCAAGATGCTCCGACCGGGATTTGAACCCGGGTCTCGAGCTATCCCTAGACTTTAGAATTTTTTGATTAAACTTTTTCTAAAAGTTTACGAGAGGCTCGAATCCTTGGCCACTAGACTATCGGAGCATTTGGATTATTTTTTTAAACATCATTATTCTTCGTAGTAGCAGTCTTTTAATTCTTCTTTCTTTAGTACATGGTAGTCGAATTTATCTCTGAGTTCATTTGCGTATCCTTGGAAAACGAATGATGTTGCTGGTTTTTTATTTTCTTCTTCAATAAGTTCTAGTGCAGGTATAAATTGTGAGTCTCCTGTGATCAGTATCGCGGTATCATACCTGTTTTTCAATGCTTCTTTGATCATATCTGTGGTTATCACTACGTCTATTCCTTTTTCTTTTTTGGAGAGATCTTCTAAATGTTTCTGGTATTTTTCTTTTATCGCGGTTCTGCAGTCATAGCAGATATCGGTCCTTTCCAGTAAATCCTTTTTCTTCCTTTGAATCTCTTCTTCCGACGGTTTTTGAAGTTTTTTGGTTCTAACCGTAAATTTAGGTAGGTATCTCAAGCTATTGAGGAATCCTAGATGGGAATGGTATTTTTCTTTATTCGTATCTATGCTGGGTATGGAGTTGTAGTAATAGGTCTCTTCCCAGGAGCAATCAAATGATTGAGCGACATGTTTGCTTAGTTTTCTGAAATCTATTTTGTTGGGGTTCAGCCCTTCTTTTTGGGTATTATGGTAGAAATTGTTTCCGTCTATATATATTATAGCTCGAGTCACTCCTCTTCACCCTGTTTATGTTTGGCTTTTGAACTTTAAAAAACTTGCGATAGATGCTCTAGAACTTTTCAGACTTACTTTTTAGATTGGGGAAGAAGGACTAGTTTTTGAAAATTAGTGGAAAAAAAAAGGGAAGGGAGAGCCCAGCATTTACCTGCCCTTTGGGGAGCAGTTCATGCTGGGGATTTAATTATTTAGTTTGAGAGGGGGGAACTATTTAAAACTTTGGGTTTTTAAGTCGATTTTTGAACATTTAGTGATTTTTTTAATTTAGGATAGAGTATATAGGTAATTTTTACGTGTTTTGATGTGGATTTTATCAATTCGGAAACGTTCGGGGATCATGATTTTTTAAAATTGAATTGGTTTTTGATGGGTCCGAGGAGATTCGAACTCCTGCACTTCGCCTCGTGAAGGCGACGTCATAGCCACTAGACCACGGACCCTTCTATTTTCTAGAATAATTTTGTTTTTCTTTATTTTTGTAGTTATTTAATATTGTTAGATGTATTTACAGTGACTATTAAATTACGGATTTCGTTATAAAAAAGGTGTTTATCTACATATTGTTCATTTTTTCCATCTATACTCTATTTATTTATGTAGATTTTTTACAATAGTTTCGTTAGTTATTTAAAGGACGGCTTAATTAAGTAGTTTTGAAGGCTTAAAGAAGTTTGATAATCAGGCTCACCCCAAGGGCGATTAGATGATAGTAGGAGAAAATAGATCAAAGGGAAGAAGTTCGAACTCGGATGTATTTATAGCTACAACGCATCCTGCGGGAGAAGGTGTAAAGAGGTATAAGAATATACTGGAAGAAAGACTGGGGAATAGACACGGAAGTAAGAGATCTCCGGATGAAGAGTTTAATATCTTTATTGATGAATATAGAGCTAGTGAGATATTGAGAGCTGCTTTGTACGGTGGATTAGAGCATGATGGGGAGCTGCATGAGAAGGTATTTATGGGAGAAGAAGATGATTCAGAGTATACTTTAGTTATTAATAAGAGTTTGGAAGAGATGGTTTTATTGATTGATGGAGATACTTATCCTCTTAGACCGAGTTTGAGCAGATTAAAAAAGTTTGATTTGGAGATAAATTAGATAGCCCCGAGCGGATTCGAACCGCTGTCAGCAGGTCCAGGGCCTGCTATGCTTTTACGTAGCCCTTACCTTTTTATTGATTTTTATGGTATAGGACTTGACCGCTACACCACGGGGCTGTTTTAAAGTTATTATTTTATTTATTCTAAGAATTCTGATATTCTTTTTATACCTTCTTTTATCTTTTTTTGAGGTTCTGAAACAAAAGTAAATCTAACGTGTTCTTTTCCTTCGTTTCCGAAGTACCTGCCAGGTATTACTACTACTTCTTTTTCTTCGTATAGTTTTTTGGAAAATTCTTCCTCGTCTTTGAAGTTTTTTAAGTAATTTTTCATATCCACGAAGAAGTAGAATGCTCCTGCTGGTTCTGTGAAGTTTGCTTTGGGCAGGTATTTTTCAAGAGATTCTTTCATTACGTCTTTTCTTTTTTTGTAGGTTGGTAGTACTGTTTCATTTATGTATTTTCTTTTGTATTTTCCTTTTTCTCTTAGGAAATGGTTTATGAATATTTGTGGTGGTTTTGCCATGCACAGTGATTCATATTGAAGTAGTTTAGTCATATTTGAGATGAAGTCTTCTGGTCCGTAGGTGTAGCCGATTCTCATTCCAGGTATGGATCCTGTTTTTGAGAAACTGTTGCATGTTATGGTTTTTTCTCTGGCTCCGAATTCCCTGGAGTTAGTGAATTCCTTTTCTCCGTAGATTATGTTTTTGTAGATATCATCCGTAAGAAGCCATAGATCTTCGTCTTCAACTATTTCGACTATCCCTTTTAGATTTTCATCGGTGAGCATCCTGCCGGTCGGGTTATCAGGGGAGATGAGCATTATTAGCTCGGTATCTTCTGTTAGGTTTTCTTTGACTTTTTCCGGAGTTATTTGAAAATCTTCTTTCCAGGTTGTTTTTACCCAGTTTATCTTTCCTCCTGCTATTTTTATAGCTTGTGGGTAGCCTAAATATTCGGGGTTGGGTATCATTACTTCTTGTCCTGGGTTTATCAAAGTTTGTAGAGTGGCAAATAGTCCTTGGGTTCCACCATGGGTCATTGTTATTTCTTTTTCTGGATCTATGTCTATATTTTCTTCTTTTTTCAGCATTTTTGTTATTTTTTCCCTTGTTTCAAGTAATCCAGGTGTAGAACCGTATGAAATTGATTTCTGTGGTTCTTTTTTCATTTTTTCAGCTACGTGGTTTACTGAGTCTTGTGGTGGTGCAAGGCTTGGTGCTCCTCCTCCAAAGCTTATTACTGATTCTTTTTTTCCTGCTTCTTCAAGTAGACGTGTTATTCTTCTTATTGGTGATTTTTCTATTTGTTCTGTTCTTTTTGAAAGATTTCTTGGTCCTGTTAATTTTTTCATTTTATCAGTTTTTGTGTTTTTCTTCTGCTTTGGCAACAATTCTTTTGACTTTTTCAATGGTGTCTGGATTTACTGAGATGGAGTCTATTCCTTGTTCCACTAGGAATTCGCAGAATTCCGGGTATATGCTTGGAAGTTGTCCGCATATGCTTACGGTGTTTCCTTTTTTGTGTGCTTTTTCTATTATCTTTTTTATTGATTTTTTTACTGCTTCGTTTCTCTGGTCGAATGCACCTAGCTCCGCCAGTATCTCGGAGTCTCTGTCTGCTCCTAGAACTAGTTGGGTGAGGTCGTTTGTTCCTATTGAGAAGCCGCTGCAGTATTCGGCGAATTCTTCGGTTAGTAGAACGTTTGATGGTACTTCTGCCATCATCCATATTTTTAGATTTTCTCCTCTTTTTAATCCGTGTTTTTCCATTAGTTTTTCTGTTTCTTTTATTTCTTCTATTGTTCTTACGAACGGTATCATTAGATGGATGTTATCCTGTTTTTCACGGGCCTTTTTTATGGCTTTTAGTTCTAGTTCGAATGCTGGTTGGTATTTGTCTGATATGTATCTGGAGCATCCTCTCCATCCTATCATTGGATTGCTTTCGTGTGGTTCGTGTTTTTCTCCTCCTTTTAGGTTTCTGTATTCATTGGTTTTGAAGTCGCTGAGTCTGAGTACGACTGGTCTAGGGTCGAATGCTTCCGCTACTTCCAGTATTCCTCCCGATAGTTTTTCTATAAATTTTTCCTCTTCTCCTTTTTCTATGAGTGACAGTGGGTGTTCTTTGACGTGTGTTGATAGTATGAATTCTTCTCTCATCAATCCCACTCCATCTACAGGTTTTTTAGATACTTCTTCAGCTATTTCTGGAACTCCTAGATTCACGTAGATGTTTGTTTCTGTTTCTGGAACGGGTTTCTTTTCTTCTTCGTGTTTTTCTGATTCTACTACTCCTTTAAACACTTCTCCGTGGGTTCCGTCCACGCTTATTATTTTTCCATTTTCTATTTTTTCTGTAGCTTCTCCTGTACCCACTACACAAGGTATTCCTAGTTCTCTTGATATTATTGCAGCGTGACTGGTTAGTCCTCCTTCATCTGTTGTTATTGCGCTTGCTCTTCTCATTGCTGGAACCATATCAGGATTGGTCATCTCGGTTACCAAGATATCTCCTTTTTCTACTTTATCTAGTTCTTCAACATTGTGTACTATTTTTGCTTTTCCGTGTTCTATTCCTGGGCTTGCTGACATTCCCTCCAGTATTACTTCTCCCTTTGATCTTTTCTTGGTCTTTATATCTTTCTCGGACCAAGCTGTTTCGGGTCTGGATTGTAATATATAGATTTTTTCCTGTTTTTTGTCAAAACCCCATTCTATATCCTGTGGGAAGTTATAGTGTTCTTCTATTTCTTTTGTATATCTAGCTAGTTTCTTTATCTTTTCATCAGGTAATATCTGTTTTTCTTGTTCTTCTTCAGGTACTTTTTCTTCTACTGTACCGCCTTCGGGCTTGTTAACTAATTTTTTCTTCTTCGTTGCTATTTTCCTTTCTTTTATCTCAAGTTTTTCTTTGTCTATGAAGTACGTGTCGGGTGTTACTTTCCCTCCTACTATGTATTCGCCTAGTCCCCAGGACCCTTCTATTGTTATTGTATCATTGTCCCCGTCTCTAAGGTCCAGGGTAAAGGCTACTCCTGATGATTCGGAATGAACCATTTTTTGTATTGCTGCGGATAGAGCAGCATCTAGATGGTCAAATCCTTTTCTTTCTCTGTAGTATATTGCTCTATCAGTGTAAAGAGAAGCAAAACATTCTTTAATTTTTTCTAAGACATTTTTTATTCCTTTTACATTAAGATAGGTTTCTTGTTGACCTGCAAAACTCGCTCCTTTTAGATCTTCGGATGTGGCACTTGATCTTACTGCTACCTCAGGTTCTCTTCCTAGTTTATCTTTGAGTTTAGAGTGCTGTTTTTCTATTTCTTTTTTTACTTCTTCAGGTATTTCACCTTCTTTTATCATTCCTCTTATTTCTTCACCAACTTCTCTGAGCTTTTCCGTGTTCTCCGGATCTTTCAGTTCTTTTAATTTTTCTCTAATCCTTCTGACTAGTCTATTTTCGTCCAAGTGTTCCCTGTAGGCTTCAGTGGTCACTACGTATCCTGGTGGGACAGGCACTTCTACTTTATTTAATAGTTCTCCTATATTAGCGTTTTTTCCCCCTACCAATTCCTTTTTTTCTGAATCTATTTCTTCAAAGGAAGCAACGTATTTTGAATTCATTTTTTCACCTTTTTGTTTTATATCAAAACTCCACTGTTCATTTAATAGAGCTTAATTGTATATGATAAAAACACTTGCCTTTTATATTAATTGACTACAATAACTTAATCGGTGATACAGATGGCTGAATACGAGACTATAAAAGAAAAAACTTTTGAATACGGAAATAACTTCATTGAAGTATCCAGGAAAAAAGTAACTGGAGAACAAGGAGAAACCGAATTCATAAACTTCTCGAAAGGCTTCTACAATGATGACCAGGAGAAGACCTATAAATCAGGATTTGGATTCTCTGCGGACAATGAAGAAGCAGTTAAGTTCATGAAAGAAGCTTTAGATGAAGTTTAAAGGTATAATAATGGATTTACCGGAAACCAGTAATCTTTAAATTAAGAAAAAGGAGGAAGAAGATTCCTCCTCCCTTGAAATATATAAAGATGGTTAAATAATGGATCAAAAAATAAAGATACCTTTTAATATATCGATTGTAGGAGCATTCTTAGGCCTATTAGAATCTATATCAACCTTATATTTCTATAAAAAAGTAGTGGAAATCTCACCAATGGAGATAGAGCCATTAGCAATAATATCAGTAGCTTTAATAGGATTAATCATCTCGATAAGTTTATTGACATATCTCTATTATCTAAATAAGAAAGGAGCTGAAAAAGACAACTTCTTATGGATAATAGCAGGATCTTTACTAGGCATATTATTCGGTGGAATGATAACTCATATAATAACACTCATAGGAGGAATCATCTGTTACAGAAGACTATGAGAAGAAACTCAAAAAGAATAAAAATAACAAAATTTCAACGGAGGTGAACAAATGAACAAAAAGATAATACCTATAATATTAGTGGGATTTCTTCTGATCGGTATAGGTTGTATAGGTCCGTTCGCAGAAGAAGAAGTAGACGACGAAGAAACAGAGAATGGAGTACCGGAAAACGAGACAGACGAAGAAGATGTACGAGATAGAGATGTTGAAAGTGAAGAAGTTGAAGAGATAATATTAGCAAGTATAGAAAGAGAAGAAGAAATAGACAGCTATGAAGCCAAAGGAAAACTAGAGATGAAAGTAGAAGAAAATATGATGGGGCAAGAAATAGAAGGAGATATAAGAAGAGTAAAATCAGGTGAAAAAGAAAAAATAGAAGTAGATATAGAGCCTCCTGAACAAGAAGCAGAGATTGAAAGAGTAAAAATGTTCGATCTAGAAGAAAACTTTTTCTGCATGGAAGAAGAAAACGAATGGATATGCCAAGAAGGGGACGGAGAAGAATTACAACCTTTCGAAGTAAATCCTGAAAAAGAAGAAACTCTAGAACTGATAGAACAAGGAGAAGACATGGATTTCGCAGTAGGTGAAAGAGAAGTAGCTGGAAGAGAATGCGAGTTAATTGAGATAGACATGGATATGGAAGACATACAAGGAGGATTCCAGGGACTTCAAAGCCTACCAGAGATAGACATGGATATGAAAACAAGTCAATGCTACGACAAAGAAACAGGAATAGTGGTACTAGCAGAAATAGAAATGGATATGGGAACTCCAGAAGAAGAAGTATCAATGGAAACAAAAATGGAATTCGAAGAAATCGAAGTAGGTGGAGAAATACCAGAAGAAGAATTTGAACTTCCAGCAGACCCAATAGAACAAACAGGAGAACCTCTCCCATAAAAGAAGTAATTTAAAGCATAGCAGGATACCTGCATAACGTAGAAACCATGCAAAACCCTTTATTATCTTATTTTTATATTTATTCTTTTCGATTTTCACAAAAAGTTTATAAATGTAAAGACCCTTGCTAAAAATGGATTTGAAAATATGAAAAAATTGAAGGAGGCATAAATATGGATTGGGGGAGTCACTTCATTAGCAATAATAGCTATCTTAGCTGTAGGAACAACATCCGTTATCTCAACAGGGAGCGGAATACCAGAAGTTGAAACAGAAGGATATTCCGAAGAGTATCCCGATACACCAGGAGGAGTAGTAGAAGCCTTTACAGAGGATGTAAGTAGTTTCGAATATGAAAAATTAACTAGGTACATGCAAAGTAGATATAGAGAGGAGATGGAAGAAGCAGCTAAAGAAGCAGATGAAGAATGGAGAGAAGAAATAACTCCTTTAGAAGAAGAGATAATAAAAGAAATAGAATTATGGGAAGCTGAAGTATTAAGAGAGGATATAAATTTCGAAGAAGGTAGAGCAGAAGTAAAAGCTAGGATAACAATGTCATTCGATAGCCCCTACATAAGAGATGATCGTGAAAAGCAGTATGAAAGACCTTTCAATTTGATAAGAGAAGATGGAAAATGGAGATTGGAAAACCCGATAGCAGTATTCAAGGTAATAGTTCCAGAAGAAGATCCTCTGTTAGATGAAATTCCCCCGGACCAAATCAGATAGGATTTAAATCATAGAGAACTTTTTATCTTTTTTCTTTATAGTATTTACAAAAATTGGTGAAGGGACACTCTTCGCATTTTGGTTTTCTAGGCAGACATATTTCTCTTCCAAAATGGATTAAGGAAACATGGAAAAAACTTCTTTCCTTTTTAGGAGTGATTTCTTCAAGCTTTTCTTTTACTTCTTCTTTGGAAGCATCTTCAGGAACCCATCCAAGTCTCTTTGGTATTCTATTAACATGAGTATCTACTGGTATAGTGTTTACGTTGAATCCGAAGCAACGGGTAACGTCTGCAGTTTTATAACCTACTCCTGGTAACTTCATAAGTTCTTCTCGTGATTTTGGCACTTCTCCACTGTATTCTTCGATTATTCGATCTGTAGTTTCTTTTATTCTCTCTGCTTTCTGGTTGTACATTCCAGCTGGTTTTATAGATTCCTTGATCTCTTCTTCACTTAATTCTTTCATTTTTTCAGGGGAACTGGCTTTATTAAACAGGTTCTCACTTGCTTTTTTGGTTCTCTCTTCCCTGGTTCTTTGAGATATAATGCAGCTTATTAATGTAGTGTAGGGATCTCTGGAGTTCTCTTCTGCAGCAGTATCTAGATCGCTGTATCTTTTTTTCAAGAACTTCTTCACTTCTTGATATTCTTCTTTTATGTCCATATCTCTTTCTCCTAATAGATATAATTCGGGTAGAGTTAGTTTTTCAAGGTACTGACTTTATCCAGATACTTCTAGAGAAGCTTTTTATCACTGGAGTTATTCTTAAGAGGTTCTGGTGGTTCTAGAGGTTTTGGCCTCTCAGGCCTTCTTGAAGGTCTCTTGGGTCCTTTATTATTTTTGGAGATCATTTTCTCACTCTTTTTTCTTTCTTTGCTGTTCTTTTATCTTATCCAATTTTTTTTCTTCTTTATTAATGTACATCTTTTGAAGTTCATCCATGGACTTCTTTTTTGGATCTCCTATTTTCTTCCACATCTCTTTTGGAAAATTTTGAGCTACAAAAGATTCTTTTTTGCTAAGTTTCTCTTTTTCTGTGAACCATTTAGGAAACTTTTTTCCTTTCTTTTTCTTTTTTGTTTTCTTTTTTTCTGGGATATTTGGTGTTCTTTGCATTTTCCTTAATTTCTTTAATTTCTTTTCATTAATATTCTCCACCTCATTTAGATTAAAGGACTCCTCTTTATAAAAATTTTGCTTATTTATACCTGTTTATTTTAAGTATTTTTCCAAAACCCCTGATGTTTTTTAAACAGAAGCTTCCTAATAAATGTAAAGAATATTCTTCTAAAAGAAAGAAAGGAGGTAAAAGAATGGCAGAAGATGAAGAAGATTTTGGCTTCAGCTTAGAGAAACCAGTAGAAGAAGGAGAAACATACGAAGTAGAAATTATTGGTGAAGGAAAAGAAGGAGACGGCGTAGCCAAAGTAGAAAACTTCGTTGTATTCGTACCTGAAGCCAACGAAGGACAAAAAGTCGAAATAGAAATAGAAGAAGTAAGAGCAAGAAGCGCAGTAGGAAAAGTAGTAGAATAAAGAAAAAGATAAAGTAGAAAACTAGAAAAACAAACCAAGTTCTTTGAATCTCATTTGGTTTTTAATTTTTATTACATCCATTTTTACATCTATATAGTCTTTTTTCTAAATCTCTTAAAAATATTTTGCAAAAAGTTTTTAAACATTGGAGAACTAATTCTAAACATGGTTCAAGAACGGAAAGGAAAAAGAAAAAATAAGAAGAAAAGAATAAAAAGAGCAAAAAAAAGAGTAGAAAAGAAAGAAGAAGAGAGCGAAAAATTTCTAAAAGAGAGATTAAAAAACATAACAGGAGAAGAAGCAGATTCAATCAAGATAAGAGAAGAAAATATTCTAAAAAATCCTGAACCTATAATGGCTAAAGGAAGAATTGATCCCAAAAAAATGGATAGAGCAATAACAGAGATAAGAAAAAAAGGAGTGGAAGAAAAGGAAGAGATAGAAAAGATATGTGAAAAACACGGGATAGACCCTAAAAAAGTCGTGAGAGTCCCACCAACAGCACTAGGATTGACCGACACAAAGAAAAAAGAAGCAAAATGGGAAATATCCGAATTCCTAGAGAAAGTGAAGGAAAGAAAAACTCAAAAAGGAGGATACACAGAGAAAGGCAGATACATCTACATAAACCCGGAAAAAAGCGAGAAAACAAAAGAGATAGCTAAAATGCATGAAGGGATACATCAAGCGCTTAAAGGGAAAAAACTTCCGCATAAAGTGGAAGAAGCTATGGCATCTTATCTTACCAGCATAACTAGAATAAGGAAAGGTGAAAGTAAAAAGGAAGTTATAGAAGATTTAGAAAGAAGAACAAAACTAAGACAAGGAGATGCAAATAGGAGAGGAATGGAAGCAGCAAAGAAAATGCTGGAAGAATATAAACCAAAGGAAGCAGAAGAAACATTTCAAAAAATAATGAAGGGAGAAGCAAGTGACCCGCAGAGAAGACTCAGAAGAATAATAGAAGACAAAGAATTGGTAAAAGGGAAAGGAGTGAGTCCGGTAAGAAGGATAGAAGAAAAAACAGAAGAGAAAAAAGGACTATTAGGGCAGATAAAGGAAAAACTCTTTGGTTAAACTAAATAACTCTAGAAAGATGCGCCGACCGGGAATCGAACCCGGGCTACGAGGATGGGAACCTCGTGTCGTAACCCCTAGACCATCGGCGCAAAGAAAACAAAAACTACAATTGGATTATCTTTCTCCATAAATAAGTTCTTTACTCAAAAACATCTAGAAACAAAAACTCTAAAATCCGTCTATTGTGGACAAAAAAGTTTTTAAATCAGGAAGGATTTCCAATAATAACCTCTAAAACTAAAAAAACAATGATAAAATCACCACAAACAACGGAGAACGACAAAAAACGAATAAATTTGAGAGAGTGAAAAAATGGAAATTAATATACTAATAGGAGGAAAAGCAGGACAAGGAATAGATAAAACAGCCTCTATAATAGGTAAAACACTTGTAAAACTAGGTTATAGCGTATTTATTTACAGAGACTACGGATCACTGATAAGAGGAAACCACAACTATGACGTAATATCAATATCAGACCAAGAAACACAGTCTCACAAAGAAGAAATCGATGGAATAGTAAGTTTGGACGGAAAAACGATTGACAAACACGGAGAAAGACTAGTAGAAAATGGTTTTAAAATAAAAAAAGAAAACTCAAGCGAAATAAAGAAAAGATATGGAAAAGCAATCAACATGTACTACACCGGCTCACTGGCCAAAAAAACAGGTATAGAACTGGAAAAACTTGAACAAACAATTGAAGAAGCCTTTAAAGGAAAAAAACAAGAAATAGTTCAGAAAAATATTGAAGCAGCAAGAGAAGGATATAAAAAAGCAGATAACCACGAAATAAATCTGAAGGAAATAAAAAAAGACGAAGAAAAAGAACTTGAATTAATGGACGGAAGCAAAGCTTCAGCAGAAGGAGCAATAAAAGCAGGTTTAGACCTATACTTCGCCTATCCAATGACACCAGCTACCCCTATGCTACACATATTATCAAAAAAACAAGAAAAAGAAAATATAATGACTTTCCAACCAGAAAACGAATTATCAGTAGCTAATGCAGCTCTAGGAGCCAGTCATACAGGAGCAAAAACTATGATAGGATCATCAGGAGGAGGATATGACCTGATGCAGGAAGCACTATCCATGCAAGGAATCAGCGAAATACCACTAACAGTATATCTAGCACAGAGAAAAGGAGAAGGATCAGGAGTACCTACCTATACAGGGCAAGGAGGCCTTGAAATAGCAGTTAAAGGAAGCCACGGAAATATACCTAGGATAGTGATAGCTCCAGGAGATCCGGAAGAAGCAATGAAAGCTAGTGAAGAAGCCCTACATTTCGCGGAAAAATACAGATCATTATCAGTAATATTAACAGATAAACATCTAGCAGAATCAAAATACACAGTAAAAGAAAAACCAGAAATAAACAAAACAGAAAGAAACATAGATCTAGAAGAGAAAGAAAAACTATACAACCACTATCAAAAAACAGAAGATGGAAATAGCCCAAGAACAGTACCAGGAATAAACACTGTGAAATCAACAAGCTACGAGCACAATGAAAAAGGAATAACAACGGAAGACCAGGAAGAAGTAAAAGAAATGGTGGATAAAAGACTGAGAAAAGAAGAAGAAATCAAAAAAGAAGCGAAGGAAAAAACAAGATACAAAATACACGGAGAAGAAAACTCAAATAACTTAATAATAAGCTGGGGATCAACTAAAGGAGCGATAAAAGACGCTATCAAAAACCTTGACGCAAAATTCCTACAGATACTGTACCTTAGACCATTCCCAGAAGAGATAAAGAAAGAAATTGAAAAAGCAGAAAACATCATATTAATAGAAAACAACTCAAAAGCACCTTTAGGAAACCTAGTAACTGAAAAAACAAGATTCAAAGTAAAAGAAGAGAATAAGATACTAAAATACGATGGAAGACCATTCAAATCAGACGAACTCAAAAAAGAAATAAAAAAACGATTAAAATGACAGGTAAAAAACTTAGAACAGAAGCAGAATCAACCTGGTGCCCAGGATGCCCTAACCACATGGTACTGGAGTCAGCAAAAAGAGCAATAGAAGAAAAAATAGAAAATAAAAAACTAAATAGAGAAGAAATATCAATAGCAACAGGGATAGGATGCCACGGAAAGATGTTCGACTACCTGAACGTAGGAGGAGTATACACACTCCACGGAAGAGTACTGCCAACATGCCTTGGCTTGAAAATAGGAAACCCAAACCAAAAAGTAATAGGATTCGGTGGAGACGGAGACACCTACTCAGAAGGAATGTCACACTTCATCCACGCAGCCAGATACAACCCAGATATCACAATGGTGGTTCACAACAACCAAGTATTTGCACTCACAACAGGACAAGCCACACCAGTATCCGAAGAAGGATTCAAATCAAAAGCACAACCAGAAGGAACACCTCACCAACCACTCAACCCTCTTAAACTAGCCATAGAGCTGGAAGCAAGCTTCGTAGCAAGAGTACACCCAAAAGAAATGAACCACATGAAAGAAGTTCTGAAGAAAGCAATGGAGCACGACGGATACGCTCTGATAGACACGGCTTTCCCCTGCCTGATATACAACAACAAGCAAGAGTTCCTGGAAAGAAACATGTACAAACTAGAAGAAAATGGACACGATCCAAAAAACAGAGAAAAAGCACTGGAAAAAGCAAGAGAATGGGACTACAACACCAACAGCGGAAAGAAAAACAAAGACATACCAATAGGAGTACTATATAAAAACAAAAAGAAAACGCTAACGGAAAAAAGACCAAAACTAAAAAAACTAAAAGAAAAAAACAAAGCCTGGTGGCAAACTAAAAAATGAATTAAATAAAAAAGACTTCTAAACCCCCATCAAAAC
The DNA here is from genome assembly GCA_964579265.1 of Microcaldota archaeon. GTDB lineage: Archaea > B1Sed10-29 > B1Sed10-29 > B1Sed10-29 > B1Sed10-29 > B1Sed10-29. The sequence continues at coordinate 38,009 of CAZOFO010000001.1, read as the reverse complement.
AGCCAGAGCGTTCCTAACCCCGGGACCAAGCCCGACCACGAAAATAGTGAACTTCAAGATCCAGGACCACTTCTTAGAAAAAACTTCATCTATGTAATAGACCGCAGCAGCAGCTATCGCTAACTTCAGAGGAATGAAAAAGAAAACAGAAACATGTTCAAAGAAAAGAGCAGGAACCACGTGCTGCTCGGCGTATCCACCGACAACTCCAATTGCTATAGCCGTGGAAGAAGCATCAAGAGAATGAGCAAAGATAGGAGACCAGTTAACTATATTCTTAAACCTATCTAGATTCAAGCCAAAGGCTAACAAGAAATAAGTCAAGAAGCAACCCAGGATAGCTACCCCGAGAATCAAAAGAAAGAATAAAGGCCTGACAATCTGAAATAATACGCCTGCCGAAGACAGAAACAGCAAGAAAAGGCCAAAGAAACCAAGATAATTCCTATTTAAATCAAAGTAGTGAACAATTAATAAAGGTAGGAAAGCCAGGGAAAATACCAAGAAGAAGATTATAGGAGAAACAAAAAGATATCGGAAAGAACCCAGAAACTCAAACGTTCCTGAATCCATCAAAACCCTTAAAACGCCTCCAAGAAAAACAAAAGGAATCAAGTTAATCCAAAGATCTCTATCCAGACCAATATCAAGCCTATCAAGAGCTTTAAACACCAAAAATACAACCAAAGCCAGTATAAATATATAGGTTAGAGTATTGACTACATTATACCCAGTCCCCTCCACAATAGGCTCCACATAATACTTCTCAATAAATCCAGCTACTGAACCTATAAACATAGATATCCTCCATACCACACATTTAATTGAGAACATGATAAAATATAACTCATGGTGAAACGCAACTGCATAAAGACACCAAAGAAAAAAGCGGAAAAAATACGTAAAATACTCATCGAAAAAAAGGCACTAGACCAGGATAAAAAAGTAAAGAAAAAAGAAGGAAAAATAATATTCCCATTAAAAGAAAACACAAATCCAGAGAAAATAAAAAAAGAACTACAAAAAGAAGTAAAAGTAGTAAAAGAAGAAATAAAATCAAAAAACAGAAAACCAAAAAGCCTGAAACAAGCATTAAAAGAAAAATTCAACGAAGAAGAAATGAAAAAACTAGTAACTTCATTCGACATAATAGGGAAAATAGCAGTGCTAGAGATACCTGAAGAACTTCAAGAGAAAGAAAAAGAGATAGGAAAAGCAATAATGAAAGTACATCCAAACGTTGAAACAGTATGTAAAAGAGAAAGAAAAACAAAAGGAAGATACAGAATCAGAAAAGTATACCCAATAGCGGGAAAAGAAAAAACAGAAACAACCCATAAAGAACATGGCGTAAGAATAAAAGTAGACCTAAATAAATCGTACTTCAACCCAAGACTATCAAGAGAAAGAGAGATAATTGCGGACAAAGTGAAAGATGATGAGAAAATAGGGTATCTCTTCGCAGGAACGGGTCCATTCGGACTAGTAATAGCTGAAAAAAACAAAGAAAAAAATATAGATATAACAGCAGTAGAACTAAACCCAGACGCGTATGAATACCTAGAAGAAAACATCCTTCTAAATGGATTTACAGAAAAAATAGAGCCAGTTCACAAAGACGTGAAGAAATTGAAAGGATACGAATTTGACAGAGCGATAATGACAATGCCAATCTACTCGGAAGAATACCTTGATTCCGTTCTAAAAAACACTTCAGAAGAAGCAATAATACATTACTATTCACTCGGGAAAGAACCTAACTACTATGAAAAACCAAAACAGGAAATAGAGAGACATATAGAAAAATTCGAAATACTTGATAAGAGAGAAGTACTGAGCTATGCTCCAGGGAAAAAAGAAGTAGTGCTCGATGTAAAACTATTAAGCTAACATCCTACTGAGTATATAGGGATTAGCATCTCTTTCCTTAGCCATCTCCAACAACTTTTCAGTTTTCTTCTCAGAGTACTCATCAATACACTTAGCCGTCCAGTACAGATCAAGATCAGTATCCCAAACCTTATTTAGAGCATCTCTAACTATACTTTCATCAAAATTATCCATAGTTAAAGCAACTTTATGAGGATCAACTCTATTCCTCCTAGCTCTTTCCAGAACCTCTTCCAGTTTCTCTCCATGGAACTTTATACATAGAGCAGTGGAAAATAAATTCAAATCCATATCAGAAGCTTTTTCCAGAGATTCTTCAAAACAATCCGGCAAATTCTTCTTAACTGTACCTACTTCCAAGTAATTAAATCCAGTCTCTTTGGCCTTCTCCAGTATACTTTTCCAATCATCGGGAAATTTATTTTTAGCTCTCATGACCTTAACCGGATCCATCCTCAATTCCTTAGCCTTTTCGAAGACCCAGTAATCATCTTCATACTCCTCTATAACTCTAGCTACACTAACAGGATCTAGATTTTTATCAGAAGCCTTTTCAAAAGCCTTATCAGAAACATCCTCATAGTAAATAAGCGTCCTAAGTACTCTGGAAGGATCTAAACCTTTATCAGAAGCCTTTAAAGCTGCTTTGTAAGCTAATTCTGAAGGTATTTCTCCATAATTTCCTTTGAAAACTCCGTGGAATACATTTCTCTTTATCTCTTTTATTTCTTTTTTCTTTTCCTTGTCAAGTATCACTGAATCCTCTTTAAGTATCTCTAAATCCTCTTTTTCAAAATCCTTTTCTCCTTTAGAAGGAACCATCCCAACAGAAGTAAAAAGATCTTCATTACCTTTCCCTTGAACTCTATCCTTTGGATAAGTTTCCACTTCATCTTTTTCAATTTCAGATGTTTTAGATTCCTTTTTCCTTGTTTCCTTTAATTTTACTTCATCTTTCCTTTCTCTCTCTTCTACCTTATCCCTAGATCTTTCTTCATCATTTTCTCGAGATTCCATCTTCTTCTCCATATCAGAAAGATCAATAGAAGAGATTTCACTTTCTCCTTCATCTTCCTCAGTCCTATCTTTCTCTAAATCCTTTTTTCTATCTGACTCAGATAATTCACTCTTCTCAATCGAAGGAGGTTTAATTGAATCGGAAGACTCTTCCTCCTTCGATTTCTTCCTCTTTTCAATGTTATTTTGTTCCTCGCTCATCAATTAATAAAAAAAGGTTAAGTAATATAAAGGAAAGGGTTTTTTATTCAATTAGGAATAACAGAAAGATAGATTTAAAAATGAAACTTAAATAAAGTGATTCAATGTCTCCGGAAGAAAATGTAGAAGAAAAAAGTTCGAAAGACCTGTCAAAAATAGTTCTTGAGATGCTCGTAGAAGACAAAACAGAGGAAGAGATAATACAATCCTTGGAAAGTGTTGGATTAAGCGAGAAAAGAGCAGAGGACGTATATAAAAAAGTCAGTAAAGAGTACCATAACTACCTACAAGAAAAACTAGAAGGAAAAGTAGAAAAACTATTTGAAGAAAAGACAGATGAGATGATAAACAGATTTGAAGAAAAAGTCAAGGATACATTCGAGGAAACAGAACTAAAAATAAACTTAAACTTCAGCGAGATAAAAGAAGAAGTGGACTCCAAAATTCAAGAGCCAAAAAGAAAAGCAGATGAAAATAGAGAAAGAGTAAAACAACTCAGAGGAGAAACAGAAAAAGGATACCAACAACTAAGGAAAAACATGGAAAGAATAGAAGATATAGGTCCTCTTGGATCAATAGTACCGGCAACCACAATTCTAGTGGGCTTGATCTCAGTCGTCTATTCACTGAGCTTAATACCCGACCATCAAGAATTCATCCAGGAACCACTATCCATTCCATCAATATCAATATTCCTGATTATACTAGGAATAATAGCAGGTATAGTACTTACCTCTTTCGGAGCAATAACAATACTAAGAAGAAGAAAAATAAAAGAAGACGTGTTCAAAGAAGAATAAAAGAAAAGTATTTAAAAAGCAAGTGTCTTATTTAGACCAAAAATAAAGACTAATAAAAACCCAACGGAGGTGAAATTAAAATGCCAACAATAGAAATAGAAAAACTTGACGTAATGTCAGTAGCCAAAGTAGGAGCAGTAATAGGACTAATATGGGGAATAATTTACGGAATAATAATGGCAATAGGATTCGGAGCCGCAGGAGCAGCACTAGGCGTAGGAATGCTCGGAGGAGCAGGAGCAGCACTAGGCCTAATAGGCGGAATAATAGGAGGAGTAATCTGGGGCTTCATAGGAGGAGCTCTAAGTGCATTTTTCTACAACATAGCCGCTGGCTGGGTCGGTGGAATAGAATTCGAGCATTAAAAAAAGAACGACCCCACAATAAATAGTAAAAACCCTTTATCTCTTTCTAAAATTTTTTCTTATATTCTACAAAAGGAGAAGGTAGATAATGAACTCATACAAATTAGGTGGTCTAGGAGGATTAATAGCAGGAATAAACCACATATTACTAGTGATCCTGGCTATCAGCATAATAATAACTATAAGATCACTGGCAATCCAAAATCTTGTCTCAACCATAAGAAGTGCTTATATGTCTTTAATACTTCTTCTACTATTCCTAATAACTATATTCGGACACATATTCTTTTACCTAGGAATCATAAAATTTGGTGAGGACTACGATGATTCAGGGACAATTAAAACCGCAGGGATAATAGGCATAATAGGAGCAATAACACTGCCCTTAATCTTTGGATTTGCAATAGAAGGAATAGCTCTATTCATGATAGGGATATCATTCGTTAATTTGAATGAAAAAAAGAAGAAAGAAAAGAAAATAAGTAAAAAACTAGAACAAATATTCAAAATAACAGGAATAATAGGCATAATAGCAGGACTAACGAAAATGAGTCTAATAGGAACAGTAATAGGGATACCTATGAGCATACTATTTTACTTTTCCACAGCATTCATATTCTATAAGTTGATTCAAACATGAAAACAAAAATAGAAACAGAAATAGAAGAAGCGGACTCATTCCTGAAAAGAATAAGAGGACTGATGTTCAAAAAAAATATAAACAAAGGCCTATTATTTGATCTAGGTAAAGAAAAGGAGAAAGGAGCCGCAATACACTCATTCTTCGTATTCTCTAAATTCGACGCAGTTTTCATAAACGAAGAAATGGAAATAGTAGATATAAAAAAAGAAATAAAACCTTTCAAAGCTTACTTAGAACCAGAAAAACCCAGCAGATACATACTAGAACTTCCACCAGGAAAAGCAGAAAAAGAAAAACTAGAAAAAGGCAAGAAAATAGACATTAACTCTTTCTAACTCAAAAAATTGGAAAAAAGATAATTAAAAAGAAAAGAAAGTAACTAGTCAATGAAAGTAGAAACAGATAGAGAAAAATGTATTGGAGAATGCCTACTATGTTTTGAAGCATGTCCAAAACTACCAAACAAAACAGAAGAACTTAGGAAACACAGTAAAGAAAGACTACTGGATTTCTTTGAATCATCCAACATAAAAGAAAGAATCAAAAACCAGTGTCCAGAAAACGCATTCAAAAAGATAAAAGAACAGAATACAAAAACTATAAAACCAGAAAAATGCAGTAATTGCAAATTCTGCGTGGAAAAAACAAATGGAGCAATAATAGAAGGAAAAGAAAAACCCTACAAATGTGATCTATGCGCTGACCAACAAGAATACAAATGCATTGAAGCATGCCCCTACAACGCCCTAGAAATAACTCATACGGAAAAAGAAAAGAAAAAACTGAAAGAAAAAATAGGCTATAGAATAGACAAAACAAAAAAAGGAACCTATAAAGTAAAAGAAGAGAACTACAGCATACAAGAAGCAAGAGTCATAGACAAAATACTGGAAAGAATAAGAGAAAAAGACAGCTCAACGGAAAAAGAAGAGATAGAAGCAGAAGTAGAAAAAGAATGCTTAGAAATGAATCTGAAAATAACTGAAGAACACGTAAAAAAACTCAGTAAACACATAAACAGAGAAATAAACGGACTATCAATACTGGAAAAACTACTTAAAGACACAGAACTAGAAGAAATATCTATAATAGCACCTGAAAAACCAGTATACGTGTACCATAGAGAAGAAGGATGGAAAAAAACTAATCTAAAAATAACAAACTCAGAAAAAATCAAAAACCTCATAAACAAATCCGCAAGAAAACTGAATAGAAGAATAACCTTCAAAGAACCAAGACTAAACGCTAACATAGATAAAGGAAGAATACACGGAGCAATAAAACCACTAGCTACAACAGGAAACTGCATGACAATAAGAAAATTCACTGCAAACCAATTCAAACCAGAAGACCTGGTTCAAAACTCCACAATACCAAGAAAAATAATGAACCTGATTAAAAAAACAATAAAATGCGATACAAACATCCTAATAGCAGGGAACACAGGAAGCGGAAAAACCACGACCCTAAACACTATTCTACACTTCCTACCAAGAAATGAAAGAATAGTAATAGTAGAAGAAACCCCTGAAATAAGCCCCCCGCAAGACCACGTGATAAGACTAACCACCTCGACAAACCTCAAAATACAAATGCACGAACTAGTAGCTGATACGTTAAGGATGAGACCAGACAGAATAATAGTAGGAGAAGTAAGAGACAAAAAAGAAGCAGAAGCGCTAATGGATACAATGCTAGCAGGACAAGGAAAAGGTTCAATGGCAACATTCCACGGTAATTCAGCCGAAGAAACCATCACAAGATTAGAAAGCCTTGGAATACATAAAAACGATCTAGTAACAATAGATTTAATTCTTATTCAAAGAAGATGGATAGAATACCAAGAGGAAGAAGATAATAAAGAAAAAAGAGAAATAATAGAAGCAGCAGTAATGGATAAAAAAACAAAAAAACCTTTAAAAATATACGAAAAAAATAAAGGAATAATAAGAAAGAACTTAAAAGATTCTAAACTGATGAAGAAGCTTGAATTAAGCTATCAAAAGGATCAAAGCGAAATAATAAAACAAATAAACGGAACAAAAAATGGATCTGAACAAAAAAAATAAATTCCTTGAAAAAAGATTCAAACAACTTGAAAAATTAATCCCAAAGAAAAGAAAAAAGAAAATAAAAAAAGACCTTAAAAAAACGAATATACATCCAAAAAACTATATTCTAATATCGATAACAGCAACACTATCAATAACTTTGATACTAAGCGGAATACTAATCCCAATAAAATCAACAAGAGCAATAGGATACGGATTCATAATCTTCTCTATACTATACTACCTCATGATAAAAATACCAAACAAAATAAAAGAGAAAAGAGAATACAGACTAAAAAAATCACTAACAAGATCCCTGAGAACCATAGCAACAGAACTGAAGATAGGAATACCCTTTTCCATGACAATGGAACACGCCTCAAAAGCTAAAACAGAAGCAGGAAAAGAACTAAGAAAAGTAAAGAGAAACGTGGAAAAAGGAATGAGTTACCCAGAAGCACTGAGTAAAATGAGTGGAGAAAACCAGTCCAAATTCGTGAAAAGGGCAACAAAACAACTAATCTCAGCATATTCAGGAGACCCGGAGAAAAGCAGTGAAGCATTAAAAAAACTATCAAACGAACAAGAATCAAAAATAAAAGACAAAATGGAAGAATACAACCAAAAACTACTTTTCTATTCCCTAATATTCATAGCCACATCAGCAATAATACCAGCAATGTTCCAAGCATTAATAATAGTAGGATCAAGCTTTTTAGAACTAGGTATAACACCCATACAAGCATTTATAATACCCTCAATAGGTTTCCCAGTAGTAAACATAACTATGTTCATCTACATAGCGAGTAAAAAACCATAAAAACAAGATAGATACAAAAATGAACCCTATAGAAAACATAATTAAGAAAATCAAGAATAAAAAGAGAAAAAGAAAAATAGAAAAAGAACTAGCACCATGCCTATACCACGCTTCCTCGATAGCATCATACAAAAACACGGAAAAAGTTCTAAAAGAAATATCTAAAGGACATGGAGAACTATCAAAAGAATTTAAAAAAACCTATAAAGAAATAGAGACAGGAGAAACAGTAAAAAAAGCACTAGAAAACATGAAGAAAAGAAATAACTCAAACTTAGTAAAAAGAACCACACAGATACTGATAAATGGACACGAATCAGGATCAGACCTATCAAAATCACTGGAAGAAACAGCAGAAGAAGCAAAAAAACTACACGAGATAAAAAGAAAAAGAAAACTATCCACAACAGTAGAAAAATACACACTTCTCCTTGCAGGAGGAGTAATAGTTCCACTAGTACTCGGAACACTAACCTCAGTCATATCCTCATTGGAAATAGGCTCCATTACACAGCTAGGGATAGGAACCGAAGAACAAGTAAGAGAACAGATAAAGAACAACGCGATAAAAGGAAATCAATTCTATATAGCTATATACTCCATAATAGCTTCAATGTTCGTATCATACCAAGAAAAAGAAATGGAAAAAACAATAACCTATATATGTATTTTACTACCTCTATCCCTAGCGATCTTTAACATAGCAAGAAAAACAAACCTGTTAAACATGCTATAGAAAGAATAAGTTTATAGCTGATAATAACAATCTATAAAAAATAAAAAATTCTATATACAATAGAAAGAAGTAAAAGAAACAATTAGTTTAATATAAATAAGAAGAAGATAAAGATGAAAGAAAATAAAATACATTCAGAACAGATATTGATCTCAGTCCTTATAATAACAGTAATGCTAATCATTTCAATAATCAGTCTAGAAAGAGAAGTGCTAAGATTTGCCAATATATACATAGCTTTCTTTCTAGCATCACTTATATATTACAAGATGATTTCAAAAGAAAATATAATACCTAAAAAAGGAATAATAGGAGAGATAAAGTTCTACTTCTTAATGATTATAACCTATATAATATCCGCTACCGCCTCATCCTTAATAATAATCTTAGAGGCGCCTAGATCAATATTAATGTATATAATAAGCTACTGTATACTCATATTCGTATTAATACCTTACCGATACCTCATCAAATCATCAGAGAAAATTGAGGAAGAAACAAAAATATGATAGGAAAAATATTTTTCCATTTAGAAAATACAATCCCTCTAAATATCCTGCAATCAAACACTCAAGACACCAACCAACTCATCATATTATTGATATCTGTCCTTATAATCTCCATAGTGTCCTCAATAATCGCATGGATCCTTACAAAAAGGTTTTATGCTAAAAAAACATTTGAAGACAAACTGAGAAAAATAAAAAAACTAAGTATAGAAAAAGAATATAATTACAGGTTATTTCAAAAAGCAAAGGGAATGGAAGGATTCAAAGAAAGCCAAGCAGGAATAATCATAAAACAAAACATACTAAGAGAACAAATAAAAGAACTAATAAATAAATACCCATTTTTGGAAAAACAACAAAAGAAAGAAGCTGAAGAAATAGCTAAAAATATCATTAAAACCTATTCTCAAGAAAAAGAAAAACTCATCAGGAGGATATGGTTACTAGGAATTCCAAAAGAAAAATCAAAGAAAATATTTAACGATGTAAAAAGAAGATTAAGAGAAAAAATAAAGAGAAAACTAAGAGATAAAAAAGAAGAGGAAATAATAAAAGAATTAATAGAAAAAGAAGGATTTAAAGAGGATAAAGCTAAAGAAATGGTTAAACACTGTAAAAAAGAAGAGAATAAAGGGAAAGAACAAAAGACTTAAATATCTATATCTATTCGTATATACCGAAAAGTAAAAGCAAAAAAAGGTGTAATCATGATCAAAATAAAAATCAATGAAGATACTGATCTAGAAGACACAACAATGATAGAAGGATTTTCAGGAGGAATGGGACTAGTAGGAACTATATCAGCAAACTACATAGTGGAAAAAGAAGAAATGGAACAAGTAGGACAGATATCATCCGATAAATTTCCACCAGTAGCACTTATCCACGAAGGAAAACCAAATTTACCCGTAAGAATATACAAACATCCTGAAAAAGACATATGCGTATTAATAGGAGAATTAATAGTTCCAGGAGAAATAACGCAGAAACTATCCGATAAAATACTGGAATTCGCAGAAGAAGAAGGAATAAAAAAAATAATATCAGTCGGAGGAATGAGAAGAACAACAGGAAAAGGAGAAGAAGATCTCTATGGGATAGCTTCAACAGAAGAAACCAGAAAAGAACTGGAAGAACTAGAAGCAGAACCGATAAAAGAAGGAGTAGCCATGGGTGTATCAGGAATAATGTTGGCAAAAGCAGCTGAGAAAGAATATCCAGCAATGAGCCTATTAGCAGAATCAAGAAGGAATCTTCCAGATCCAGAAGCAGCAGCAGATATAGTAGAGAAAATAAATGAAAAATTCGGAACAGAAATAGAAACAGAAGAACTTAGGGAAAAGGCTCAGGATATAGAAAACAAAATGAAAAAATTAGTGAACAGAGTTAAAAAAGCTAAAAAGAAATATAAAGAATCCGAAGAAGAGCCAGTATCCTCCATGTATAGATAAATAAAAGCTTACAAATCAAGAGGTGGTTAAAATGAAGACTTTATTAGGCATACTTGAAGAAAAAATGAAAGAACTAAAAGAAAATGAAGTTAAAACAATGGAATTAGTGACTCCTGACAATGTAACCACAGCAGAAAATCTGAAAAAAGGAGAAGAAATATTTGTTACTTCAGTAGGTAAAAAAGACATTAAGTCAGGGACAGAGGGAATACTTGCAGAAGTAAAATCTACAAAGAGATTTTACAACAGGATGGGAGGTCTCTTCGATGAAAAAGAAGCTCTAACAATAAGAGTACAATTAGAATATCTTGAAGAAAGCAAAGTTAAAGATGTAATGATAGAAGATAGAGGAGTAGAAACAGAGATAGAAACACATTTCCTATTTGGGTAATCGAAGATTATTTACGGAAAAGTTAAATAATCCAATTGTTAAAAAACAAACTAGGTATTAAGGATGGAGATAGAAAATCGAAACTTTCATAAATTACTCGCTCCAAGGCCAGTACTACTAGTTACAACAATGAGTAAAAGAGGAAGAGCAGATGTTTCACCTTTCTCTTTCAATGGACCAATATCATTTGAACCTCCATTACTGATGATCTCGGTTGGAACAAAAAAACACAGTTATTGGAGCATAGTTCAAAAAGAAGAATTTGTAGTAAACATCCCTACTGAAGAAATGCTCGAAGAAGTATGGACCGCAGGAGGAGACTGGGATGAAGAAACCTCGAAGATAGAGAAAGCAGGAATGAAAACTGAAGAAAGTGATCTAGTAGGTCCTCCTTTACTATCGGATTGTCCAGTTAATATAGAGTGTATAGTTAAAGAAGCGAAAAAGACAGGAGATCACGTTCAGATAATAGGAGAAGTAAGAAAGATACATGTTGATGAAGAAAAAGTCGATGATGATGGAAATCTAAAAGTAGATATAGTCAGACCTCCTTTACATATATCTGGAGATAAATTTGCTTTTCCTTATGTGACAAAGAAGGCGAATAAGGAATAGATTAATCCTCGTTTTTTTGTACGATAATTTGTTTGTTACACTGTGGGCATTCATAGATTATGAATCCTTTTTGAGATTTTATCTTTTCTGCACAGTTTGTACAGGATCCTTCTCCGCAGTTAGGACAATATATGACTGTGCTGTTAGTTGATCCGCAATTAGGACATTTTTTACCTTTTTCCTCTTCTTCTTCTGTTTCTATTTCTTTCTCCGTACTTACACCTGCAAGTTCTTCTAATTCATCGGAAGTACCTTCTTCTGATCCTCCTCCTAAAATTGATTCTATCTCAGAGTCTTCATCCGTGCTTCCTTCTAGTTCATCCATTTCTAAAGAAGGAAGTGCTTCTCCTTCACCTCCTCCTATATCTTCACTTAGAGTGCTTTCAACTGTTTCTTCAGATTCAACTTCTAAAGATTCTTCTCCTTCTTCTTCAGGTTTTCTTCTTCTCTTATATCTTGGAGTCCTTTCTCTTTCATCTTTGCTTTCAGTTTTCTTTCTTCTACTTTTATATTTTAAGTATCTGCTTCTTGGTTTTCTTCCCTCTGATTTTTCTCTTTTTCTTCTTTCTATCAACTCTTTCTTTCTTTTTTCCTCTTCTTCAGGCTTTATCTCAGGTTCTTCTTCAGATTCTTCTTCAGGTTCTTCTTCAGGTTCTTCCCCTTCTTCTTTCGATTCTTCGGGAACTTCTTCAGATTCTTCTTTTATTCTAGTCATTCTACGTTTATATCTAGGTTCTTTCTCCTTCTCTGGTTCCTCCATCTCTATTTCTTCTTCTGGTTCAGTTTCTTCTTCTTTCAATTCCTTTTCAGGTTCTTCTTCTGGTATTTCGATTTCTTCTGTTATTCTTTCTATTTCTTCTTCTTCAGTCATCTCCGGTTCTTCAGGTTCTTCTTCTTCTAGTTCCTCTATCTTTTCTTTCTCTTCCTGTGGCTTCTCTATCTCTGATTCTTCTGTCTCCTCTTCTTTCTCTATCTCAGGTTTTTCAGATGTCTTTTTTTCCTTCTTAGTTTCCTCTTCTTCTAAATCCTTCTCAGGTTCTTCCTCTATCTCTCCCATCTCTTTTCCTATTATATCCTTTATTTTTTCTTTTTCTAATTCTAGTTTTTCTGTTTGTTTAAGTATTTCTGATTCTATCTGCTTTTCTGACATTCCTTTTTCTTTTAGTTTTGTTATCAAGTATTTAAGTTTTCTTTTTGGTCCTTTTTTCATTTCTTTTTCTTCTGGTTCTTTTTTCTCTTTTTCCGTTTCTTTCTGTTCTTCTTTTGGTACAGGTTTTTCTTTTTCTTCTTTTTCAGGCTCTGTTTTTTTAGGTCTAGATAGTTTTCCTTTGAAACCAAGTTTCTCCTCTTTATCTTTTTCTTCAGATGGTTTCTCCCCAGGTTCTTTTTCCATTAACCTCTTTGTTAGAGATTCTTCATCTTCAGGTTTTTCTTCCAATTCTTTTACCTTTTCTTCAGGCTCTTCCTCCAGTTTCTCTACTTCCTCTGACTTCTCTATTTCTGGTTCTTCCATCTCTTCTTCTTTCTCAGTCACTTCAGGTTCTTCTTCTGGTTTTATTTTTTTCTCTCTTTTTTCAGGTTTTTTCTTTTCTTCTATTTCTTTAGAAGGTTTTTCCTCCAATGATTTTTCTTTAAATGGTTCTTCCTCTAACGATTTCTCTTTTGATCCAGGTTCTTCCTCAGAAATTTCTTTTTCTTCAAAGAACCCTTTTATTTTTCCAACTATTCCTTTCCCTGTTTTTTCCTTCTCTTCCTTTTCCTCTTCAACTTCTCCTTCTAGTTCCTCTATCTTTTCTTTCTCTTCCTGTGGCTTCTCTATCTCTGATTCTTCTGTCTCCTCTTCTTTCTCTATCTCAGGTTTTTCAGATGTCTTTTTTTCCTTCTTAGTTTCCTCTTCTTCTAAATCCTTCTCAGGTTCTTCTTCTCCTTTGAATAACCCTTTTACTTTATTAGATATACCTTCTGATTTTTTCTCCGGTTCTTCTACTTCCTCTGTTATTTCTTCAGGTTCCTCTATTTCTTCTTCAGTTTTTAATTCCTCTTCTTCAGGTTTTTCTTCTAATGGTTTTTCCTCTAATGATTTCTTTTCTGGTTCAGTTTCTTCTTCTGAAATTTCTTTTTCTTCAAAGAACCCTTTTATTTTTCCAACTATTCCTTTCCCTGTTTTTTCCTTCTCTTCCTTTTCTCCTTCAACTTCTTCCTCCAATTCCTCTGCTTTTTCTTTCTCTTCTTCTGGCTTCTCTATATCTGGTTTTTCTTCCTTTTCTTCCTTCTTTGCTTCCTCTTTCTTCTTTTCTTTCTTTTCAATTCTTTCTAATACTTTTTTACTAATATCTTCCTTATCTTCAGGTTTTTTAGTGGTTTTAGGTTCCGGTTCTTTTTTCTTTTTAGGAGCTTTTTTAGTTGGCATAGCGATTTTAGATTTTGATTCGCTGGATTTTGCCCAAAGGTTTAGCACTACTGAAAATACTGCTGCTGATGCTCCTAGTATAGGGAAGGAGTATATGCTGGATTTGAATATAGCCAGTGATATTATTAGTGATGGTATAACCATTATAAGGCCTAGAGTAGCTGCAAACCCGAATTTCTTTTCATTAGGGAGCATTCTTATATCTGGGAAGGTGAATCTGAGTATCAGGTACCCGTAGCTTATAGCTCCGAGTACTGCTATAATGTTAATCGTTATCCAGAATAAACTGAGTTCTGCTCCTAATACGGTGACCATTTATCACACTTCCTGATTTTTTCAGTTTTCTCCGATTTAACTATTTTTCAATAGTTGTAATTTTTGTTTTTTATAGAGGGTTTCTCTTTTATTTGTTTATCATTACTTCAGGATACCTATATTATTTAAAGAAAGAGTTACTTTTATAGAGTATGGCTGTTGAGGAAGTAGGTATCTCAGAATTATTTAGCATAGTAGTGGAAAATCCACTGTTGTTTCTCTTCATGAGTTTTATAACAGGATCATTGAGACATGGTCCTATTTTCTTACTTGTTTTAGCTTTAATAACAGCTGTAATTACTTATCCTTTCATATTTTTGGGAAAATGGGTCTTCAAGGAGTTTTCAGAGAGATTGAAAGAGCTTGAGAAATGGCAAAATAAATTATTAACCACTTTAACACTGTCTTTAATCCTCTGGTTGCTGATTAGAGCCTGGTATGCTCTTACAGGATCAAGCTTCATAGTTGATATACCTGGATTCATAGCCTGGGTCCTAATAACTGGCTTGATATTCCATATATTCTATCTAGGAGCTAAAATAATTCATTCAAAGATCATTGAAAAATGGACCATGCCCTCAGTGATCTCTTATTTCCTCATAGACTACATATTTAATCTAATAGGATGGATAATACTATACGTAGCGATAGTAGTGATAAGTATGGACACTGGAATACCCCCAGTGCCCTAAAAAAGGTGTTAAAGATGAATACGAAAACAGGGATAATGACACTTGCAATCTCAATATTACTATTAACAGGAATAGGTGCAGGATTAGAAGGAGGAATGGACGAATATATAGATCCAGAGGACTTGGAAGAAGATATGGATCGTAACGAACTATTGAGATTCGAAAACTGTTATGAAGCAGGAAACGAGATCCACTGTTATCAAATGGAATCCGTTTCAGATCTTTTAGTAGAATTCAAAGAAGACTTAAATTGTAGTTTAAGAGAAGAATATCTTGAAGAATACGAAAAAAGCAGTAATTGTTACTCTACAGTAGAGATTAAAGAAGAAAAATCTATCAATATTACTGTAAGAAGAATAAGATCTCCTGAAGATTATGAAATAGAAAGAAGAGAAGAAAAACTAGAAGAAGGAGAGGAGATAACAGCAATAATATCTCCTCAAGAGATCAATTATACAAAATGCGAAGAACCAGAGATAAGTGAAACATTATTTGGTATAGTTGACATATACGAATTCCAGTGTAGCTACGAAGGAGAAGAATACATAACCGAATCCTCGTACGCTAGAGACGGAATAGTAATTCATGAAATCTCAGAACCAGAAGAACCTCCTTTCCTACCCCTATGGGTAATGATAGTCATAGCAGTAATAGTGATAGGAGCAGTATCATGGTTCCTCTACCCAAAGATCAAAGAAAAAATGGAAAAATAGAGTGAAAGATAACCAAAAAATAAAAAGATTAAATCTCTATAACAAAATAATAAGAGGTCAAAAAAGATGAAGCCCAACTGGAAGAAAAACACCCTCAGAATAGCATCAATATTCTTAGTAACAATACTAGGTCTACAGGTACTTTTCTTACCAGTCTCAGCAAATGTAAACACAGAACAAGAGGGCGAAACCCTTCAAATTCAGCAAAATTCTCCTGAAAATCCACAGGGAAATGAAGAGGAGATAAGACCCACCCAGGTAAAACAAATCAGTGACGATGTTGAAATAGTAGAACTATGCTTCCGGGATATAGAAAGACTTCTGGATAAAACAGGAGACATAACCTTTGATGGATTCGGAGATAAAGATACTTATGAAGAGGCTAGAGCCAGAGAAGAAGCAGGAGTGTCAAATACCCCAGGAGTGGAGAACGCCACTGATCAATTCATAACAACCAATGAAGGAGAAACCGTGATGCTCTACGATCTCTTGGAACATAGAGCAATAAGACCAGATGACGTGCCTCATCTAAGCCACATGGTAACCTCTGGACACATGTCCTACACAACCCTACTCGATGAAACAACCAGAGTATGCCCAGAATACCCGGATGAAACATGTGAAAGAGGACACGTAAACCCAGAAGAAGCTCAAGAACTACAGGAAAAACTAGAAGAAAAAGAAGCAGAAGTAAGTCAGATAGCAGATCTTGCAGAAGAAGGTCTCCATGAAGCCATAACACCCTTCATAGATGCAGGAGGAAGACTAGGAATAATAGACGAAGTAAACGATACAGAAGAATACTTAAGAGAAGGAGAAGAAGACATAGAAGAACTAAAAGAAAAATTAGACGGAACACCTTTAAACGTAATACAGAGCAATTACTCCATCTCCCACCTACAGAGACCTGACTCCTTAATGATGTTCCCACACCACCTAGGAAAATTCATACAATACCTAGAGACACTGGAATCCAGAGACCAAGTATACGCAGTAGCTCAAGGAGCATCCATGATAACGAGCATAGCTAGTATAAAATCATCAATAAAAGGAGCAAGACTAGCAAGAGCAAAACTAGACGCAATAGATAGTAAGGAAGATGTATTATCCATGAAAGCCAAATCATCAAAAATAAAATCAGAAATAACTCAAGAAAAAGGAAATCTTAAAAATAAAATGAGAGACCCTATAGAACAACAATACGACAATAAAAATGTAGAAAGCATAACAATACAAGACGGAGGAGATAGTGGTACTGTAGTATTTGATGATGATACTTGGGTCGATATATCTGCAAATGACATGGATAACATGGGAATAAAGAGCGAAGCTAATAGAATAGGCCAAGAACTAAACCCTGCAGAAGCCAATATGGATGAAATATCTGATGCAGTAGATGAATCTTTCCATAATGGAGAAATAAGCTTGGATCAATTCAAGAATGAAATCATGGGTAGAGATCTAGAAGATTCAATAGGAGATATAGGAAGATATGAGATGTCAGGAGGAGATACAGCAAGAATGATAGGAGACAAGATGGATTCATGGCAACAATCAATGGCAATAGGAGAAGCCTTCAAAGAAGGAGGCTTATCACTAGGAGGATTCGCAGTAGGAGCAGGTAGAACCTTTAAACATAGTGTAAGGATGATGGAAGGATTCCTAACTCTATCATTCATACCAATGGCCTTCTACGGAGCACCTGAACCAGCTTTCCAACTCATGGGACTATCAATAGAAGCCGAGCCAGACCGAGTGATAGAAGACAAAGATGCATATTTCGAGATGGCCAGAGCAACTGAAAGATCATACGGACAAGATTTCTACCCAGCAGGGACATTCGATAACCTGATGGATTTCTTCGGAGTAGATATGAATGAGATAATGCCTCCTGATGATGCAGAAGTAGTAAGAAGAAAAGTACAAGAGGACCCAGGACCAGGATACGTAAAAATAATTGATCAGGAAACATCCGCAGAAACCTATACAGACCAACCAGTAAACATGATCCACCCACAAAGAATAGGAGACATGACAGGAGAAAGATGGATGATCCAAAGCATCAACCCAACAATGACAGATTACCAAGCATTCGAACATCCAAAATCATATGCTGAAGGGAATGATAAATTCTTCTCAACAATGTCCTTAATAGTGAAAGACCTGGATTTAGCAGGACTAACCACAATGGAACAAGACTGGGCACAGCAGAGAGGAGACTGGTTAGTTGATTACACACCCACAACCAGAACAATGTTCCTAGGATCACTCGCAGCAGGAGGAGTAGGAGGAATAACAGCAGGAGGGCTATTCACAGGCAGTAGAACAGTATCAGCTCTCAAAGCAACAATGGGTTACTTCTTCGCAAGAGGAATAGCATCACTAGGAGAAGATGAAGCAAAAAGAATACAAGAAACAGAATACGGAAAACTAGTAGATGTTGGAGAAGCATACAGAGAAGGAGACCCATGTGGACAAGAACTAGAAGAACTAAGAGATGGCATAGAGGACACTAGGAGATGGATGTGGGGAGGACTAGTAGGAGACACAACATTCGACATAGCTAGCCTAGCAGCAAAAAGATCAGCCGTAGTAACAGCAAAAGCACCTTACGCTGCACCAGCAGTATTAGCAGGAATGTCTATAGCAGCATCATTGGCAAAATACTGGGGAACAAGACAGTATCAACAACTAAGAACAGATGGACTGGAAAGAATGAAGGACTGTCAAGAAACAATGTTCGAATTACTAGCATTCAGCGAAATGCCTACAGAAGACGCAAGATCAGAAGATCTCTTAGAACAGATAAAAGGAGATCTAGGGGAAGGACTGGCAGGAATACCCGGACTAGAATCCATAGCTCCCGAAGCAACAGAAGAACTAAGAAATCTAGGTCCACAGTACTACGAAAACATAATGGCACTAAGTGGAAAGATAGAAGGAGAAAGCATGGTAAACCTATTCGGAACAGAACTATATCAAGTTCACTTTGACAGAGAATCAGACATAAAATGGTTCCTAGAAGAACATCAAGACATAGAGTTCTGCGAGGAAGTTGACAGGACACCAGAAGGAAAACCAATATTCCAATGCATGGTAGCAGAAGGATACACCTTACTGGACTTCGAAGGAAACCCCATCCTAGATGCACCGCAAACAACAGGAATAAGATGGGACAACGATAGAGAACTCATGACAATACCGCAAAGAGTAATAAATGTTAAACACGGTCCAGATCAGTTAATGGAGATAGAGAAAGACGAAGTTAGAATAGACGACCAAAATGCAAGAGAAGCAGTAAGAGATGTAGTAGGGAGAAGACCACCAAGTAACATATTTGGAGATCTCCAGACAATTAACACTGAAAACGCAGTATTATGGCACGATGGAGACACAACGGTGGCAAGGTTCACGGATCCTGTAAAAGACCACATAGGGAGAGGACAAGTATTAAGATTCGATGACACTCATATCCAGATGTATAAAAATAATGAGATAGAGATACAGAGAAATACGGATAATGAACCAGCGCTTAACTACACATTCGAAGTAGGTGAAAGCGGTTTCTTAAGCTTTGAAAATGGAAAAATAACTCCTGGAATGGAAGGAGAACAAGAAGTAAGAGCTAATAATGCAACAATGGAAAGAGATTTCAGCGAATGGAACCATATAATAATATATGACTTACTCAGTTTCACCGCAGATAGAGCAGAAAGCTATGAAATACAAGAAGGATGCTTAGAAGATGAAGAACCTGAATTTGGAGGGATGAGCCTAGGAGGAGAATTCAACCTACCTGAAGTAGAAGAAGAACAGGCTAAGGAATTATTAGGTGGATTCTGTAACCTAAATAGAATAGATGGAGCACAGGACCAAACAATAACTGTAAGAGACAATGAACTATGTTGGGAAGATCCTCAAGGAGAAGTAGTATGCAGAGAAATAGACGAAGTAAGAGATGGTAGAATACACTTTGAAGACGGATATTCACTTGATGTATCCCCAGGACCAGACGGTGAACCTGAGTTCCAGTTCCTTGATCCAGACGGAGAAGCTGTAGGACCTCCAATACCTCTTCTAAGAGCAAGTGGTCCTGGAGGAATGATGGGTTATGATCCTGAAACAGGGGAGATCTCAATAAGCAATGAATTCCCATTCCAGATGAATCCTGAATTTGGAGATATAGGAGCAGGTATGACAAACCCTGGCATGGTAGTTCCTCAACAATCTGAATTTGGAGGAAGGCCACCCGAACCCGATGTGGATGTGCCCGTTGAAGAGAGGGACCCAGGCCTGCTAGCCGAACTTCCTTCAACACCTGGTAGAGAATCACAATTAGAAGAAGAAGGAGAAATACTGCAGCTAGAAGAAGATGAAAGTACAGTACTACCGCTCAACCAGGTCTTACTGATTATATTCATAGTGACCATACTTGGAGGAATAGTGGCAATAAGAAGAAATAATTAGATTAGTAGTAAACTTTGAATATTGCCCTACAACCATCACCTAAATTTACAGAAGAAGTGTAGGCAGTGAAGTTTTCACTAAAGAAATCTTCTTCTCTATCAACACCATCGTATTGATAAATATTGTCTGAATCAAAATTTGGATAGCAAAAATCAACTATCTCACAATCTTCGAAGCATAGGAAAGGATATCTACTTGGAGAGGAATTGAGTACCTCGCCCCAAACCTCTTCATTATCTATGTAGTCAGTTACATCTTCTTCACTCGCTCCTGAACCATCGGCAACCTTCCTCCTTATATCATTCCAAAATAAGAAGTTATTCGTGCTCTGTAGAGATACTAAAGCATTTCCTGTATACTCTAGATTATACACTGCACTTATCTGTTGATCTATTCCTTGTCCGTATATACTTGAGATGTAGAATAGTAATGTTGAAGCCACTGCGCATATGAATAGGAAGAATAAAGCGTCCATTATAGCTCCTTGTCCTCTATTCATCTTTAATCACATTTTTATTTTTCATTGTATGTCCCACACACATATCCTGATAGTTTCGAGTTCTATATCATCATCTTCTTCCACGGAGATGAGATAGGAAAAGTAAAGTGATTCTTCTCCACAGTTATCATCTATCTCATCGTACGTTTCAACATCGGGAAATGGTTCTCCAGTTATATCACCGCTTCCATAGTCAGCATTAAAGGCAAGGTCATTATTCTCTGCTATGGTCCGTGCTTCAGATTTGTCAACAGGGTTCCCCATATCGCCCTCTATATCGATTATTGGATCCTGTATTATTGATCTGCTTATATCTAGTCCTCCCTGCAGTAACCTGACATCTCTTTGTTTTCTGTTGAATGTTCTCATTGCAAAGGTCAGTCCGGAGAAGAAGATGGTGAGGGCTAGCATTACGGCTATGAGTGAGGGGAGATCATCTCCTATTGGACCTATAAATCCTTTGATTTTTTTCACCTCGGAGTCCCATATATTTTGAATACTTCTCCTTCTTTAATTATATTTACTGCTCTCCAGGATGATGAATTAAGTTTCAGATCACTTTCATCGTAGTCACTATCATCGTATGATAACTCTATTTCGTAATCTCCTTCGAATTTGAAGGTTGAGGCTGTTATGTAACTTTCAATATCTTCTCCTTTGCTATATTCTCCTTCAGTTACAGCTATATATACTTCTTCATCTGATTCTTTCATTATGTGGAGCGTATAAGGAACGGATCTTTCAGCATCTTCCGGGATTTCTTCGGGCATTACAACGAATCTGGTTCCTGTATGAGCTCCTAGACCTAGTAGAGCTTGTATTGAATCTTTTACTCTAACGGTGAGATGTTGTGCTGCATCTGCTGTAGCTCTTTGTTGTACTAGGCCTGTGAATGATAGTATTATTGCGAATGTCATTGTTAGAAATATTAGCATCACGACTTTTGTCATTAGCCAGGTTGATATTCCTTTTTTCATTTTATTCCTCGATTTTTTTTATCCAAGATGTTTTATTTTTATTGAATCCTCATCTTCCTTTGTTACTTGTACTGAGAAAGTACCTGTTTGCCATCCGCAAAACTCTTCATCGTCAAATGGATCTTCGTATGCTTCTTCTAGATCCATTTCTCTACAATTATCATCAACTCCTTCCATGTCTATATTTGTGTCCCCTATATCTATGAATACTCTTGAAGATATGTATCTATTTCCTCTGTCGTCTAATGATACTGCTACTGCCATTACACATTGCTCTTTACCTAGGTTGCTTCTACATGCGTCTGATGGACCGTCCATTATCCTTATTGATTCAAAACCTACATCGCATCCTGCTGGTACAGAAGTATCTATGGTTATTGAAGGTGGTGTGGTCCCTACTCCTCCTCTGTAAGCTTGTTCTATGGCGCTTCCAAGTTCATTTAACCCTGAACTTACTTTTTGATCGTATTGAGTTGCGCATACTTGTCTGTAGCTGTATATTCCTATGGTTAGTACAAAGGTTAGGATGGTCACTCCTAGTAGTAGTTGGATGGGCATTGATTCTTGTGCTTTGTCGTTGAGGTTTAGTTTCTTTGTTTTGTTTTTATTTTTTTTCATGATTTAGTAAAAGAGTTTCTATATATAAAAAACTGATCGTGGTTGTAGTGGATAATAGAGAATAAAAGAAATGTGGATTTAGGTATTTGGTTTTGTTACAGGAATAGAGGTGCTATGGATGAGAGCCCGTATTCTGCGTATCTTGCTCCTTCTTGGAACATTGGTTTTATTATTGCGAATAGAAGTATCACTGCTATCGCTATTATTATCATTAGGTATATTGGTGTCCAGCCTACGTCTCCTGAGTCATCCATCATCTTAAATCATCTTTGATAATATTTATTAACACTCGTCTCCTACGTCTACACCTACTCCTAGATAGCATCTATTTGGGTCTTCATCCTCATTACAACAGGCATATAGTTCTGCATTTCCATCTGTTTCAGCATCCAAGCTACCATCAGGATCATCTTCATCACAATCTAAGAATGCATAATCAGCGCATTGGTATACTACTTGCCAT
>CAZOFO010000001.1:9184-15266 GCA_964579265.1 Microcaldota archaeon | reverse complement strand
ATCTTCATCACAATCTAAGAATGCATAATCAGCGCATTGGTATACTACTTGCCATCCTCCTGCTGCTTCTGTGAAAATATCCGCAGAGTAGGATCCTTCGCTGATTTCTACTTCTGGACCTGCCATCGAGACCCCTGGGCTACCTCTCACATCTCTAAGTAGTTCTTCTGCTTGATCTTGAAATCCCACTGGTGCTCCTATTTGTCCTAGTATTTGTAGTAGTATTCCAAGTATTGCTACTGCTACTACTGCTGCTATCAGTAGTTTGAATGTGCTGAACGCTTGTCCTTTCATCATTTTTTAATCACCTCAATTATTCAATTTTTTATTGTTATAAATAATACTCGTAGTGTTTATAAATCTTTTCATCTGAGATATTTATATTTGGTTTTATAGTCATCTGTCACAGTCGGTAATTCCTAGGTAAAGGTCACATGATCCTCCATCACATTCCGCTGAGAGAGAGGATTCTGCATCGTATTTGATTATCTTTTCATCTGAGACGAAGTGTGGATCGGTGTGAACTGTAACTGTATTTATTTCTTCGCCTAACATGTTTTGGAACATATCTCCTCTGTAGGGTTGTCCTTCTTGAAACTGTACTGGATCTCTTGAAAAGCATTCTCTTGGTGCATCTGATGCGCTTCTTAGTACTGATTCTGCTGCATCTATACCTGTTATTGGGGGTCTTATTGATTGTACGTATCCGTATACTATTGCAAGTAGTGCTGAAGCGAATGTTGCTGCTATAAGTAGTTTGAATACTGCTCCGCTCTGTCCTTTGTTGTTTATCATATTTATCCTCTTTATTTGATTAGGTTTATGCCATTACTGCTGCCATTTGTGTGGCCATGTATGCTGAGATGAAGTAGAATACTAGTGCTATTGGTAGGCTTCTGGCTATATTTATTTTTAGAGCTAGGTTGTTTGATCCTTCTTCTACTCTGCTTGTGAAGTAGACTAGGACTAGAGTTACTTGTACTACGTATACTCCTATTATTAGGAGGAAGAAGGTGGGTCCTGGAACTGCTTCTAGTACTTCTGCTGATCCGAATATTCCTTCCATGCCTCCTATCCCCATTTCACCTGTTCCTTCTACTCCTCCCATGTCTGCTTCTCCCATTGCTCCTAGTGCATCTATTATTATTCTTTGTAATGATGTGGTTATTCCTAGTACTAGTGGACCTATGAAGTATGCTATTGATTTCATCATAGCAGTTATGTCTTCAAGTTGGGTTCTTATTTTTCTTCTAACTTCCGCTGTATCTTTCAGCTGCATTGAAAGTGATACTAGGGTTCTGGATGCTTGTTTGACTCCTAGTTTAGCTGAGTCTACTACTACTTTCATTGAGCCTCTTATTAGGTCACTGGGAACGTTTTTTAGTGATCCGTAGTTGGGATCGAAGAATGCTTCTTCCAGGGTCATTCCCATTGTTCTGAGGTTGCTTATTGTCTCTTTAAATAATTCAGCTATAGGAGTATCTCCAAGAAAATCTCCTGTATACCCTAGTGCTTCTTCCATTGGTCTGTTTTCTCCTAGTCGACTTGATAAGATATAGATTGAGTCTTTGAAACCCGTTTCCATATCCATCATTTCTCTTTGAACTTCTCTACGGTCCTTGCTGGTTCCATAAGCATATAGAGATAATGCTGCAGCCAGTGCTAGTATGCCTCCTGATAGCCTGAAGAACGGGATGTATTCTTCATCGGCTGCTCCTGGTGCATCTGGATCCGGCTCCGGGTTTAGTGTAGGTTCGAGTACGAAGAAGAAGGATGTGAAAATGATTACAGCTGCTGCTCCTGCGAGTAGCCATACAGGTACGGTTGTGTCTCCTATTTTTGTATGTCCTTTTTCTGGTAGGCCTGGATGGTCTCTCGGGATTTCTGGAGGTATGTATACCGGTGGTCTTTTGCTTAGGATGTGTTTTGCGAATGCGAATGTTCCTATTGGTACAAGGATGTTGTATAGCAGTATTAGGACCCACCATCTTGCTAGAGGTATGTCAGCCATCATTGATCCGATCGGCAGCATTATAACTAATATAAGAGGCAGTAGTACTCCTACGTAGTATAAGTATATGCTTGGTTGTTTCATTGATTTTGCATACTTTGTCATGTCTTCTTTTATTCCTTCCAGTACGCTTTCCATTGCTTTGTCCAGTAGTTGTCTTCTTTGAGCTTCGTTTGGTTCTACTGTACTCGATCTGATAAGCATTAATCCGTGTTTGAATTCTTCACTGTATTCTCCCCATTTGTAGGCTAGTTCGTCGAGTGCTTCCTCTATTGTTCTGTATTCTCCTACTTCTAGTCCCCAGACAATGTCTTCCAAGTCATCTGATATTTTTCCTCTTCCGTGTTCTGCTGCGAATTCCACTGCTTTCTCTAGGTTGGGAGTTAGTTTCATCGACATTACTAGATAGTTGGTTATTTCCGGTATGTAGGTCAGTGCTTCGACTCTTTGTTGTTCTGCAGCGCTTATTGGATATTTGTTGAAGTAATACATCACTATTATTGGTAGTAGGATTAGTGGCATTGTTATGTACATCATCGCTGTGAGGCCTAGTGCATCTCTTATGAAAACCAGGTAATATAGTCCTAGTATCCCTATTATGGTTGGGATTAGAGCCATAATGGTTGCTTTTTTTGTTGCTGCAGCTATTTCATTTGGAGTTAGGTCCCATCCTAGAAAATCAACTGCGTTTTTGTATTTCTCGGAGGTCCATTCTCCTCCTTTTATTCTTGGGTTTTTTGCGAATTTTGTGTACCAGTTTTCTTTTTCTTCTTTTTCACTTGGTTTTTCTCCTTTTCCAAATCCTCCTGGTTTGTAGGCTTTTTCTTCGGATTTAGATCTTTGCTGCGGATTCACGTTGTTTCCTCCTGGCTACTAATCCTTTTACTTGTTCTTGTTTCACCCATTCCTTCCATTCTTTTTTTGCTTCTTCGTAGTCAACGGATCCGTGTTCTTGTCTTTGTTGTTCTGTAATCAGGTTCCATTTGGTGTTTGCTGAAACTGTATATTCTCCTTCTAGTAGTTTTGGTATATTGTGTTTCTCTTTCATATCAACTAAGAATTGTTTGGTTTCTGATCTGGCATTGATATCGTTCCATATTTGTTCTTGTGTTATTCCTCTATCTTTTGATATTTTTTGGAATAACTGTGATTCGTCCAGGTTCTCCTCCACTATGTAGTGTTCGTCTTCCTTTGCATCGAAATCGAGTATTTCTATGAGCTCTCCTTCTCTGTGCGGGTCCTTGTACCAGTGTTTTCCTATCTCGGTTATCCCCACTAA
The DNA here is from genome assembly GCA_964579265.1 of Microcaldota archaeon. Taxonomy (GTDB): domain Archaea; phylum B1Sed10-29; class B1Sed10-29; order B1Sed10-29; family B1Sed10-29; genus B1Sed10-29. The sequence continues at coordinate 11,976 of CAZOFO010000001.1, read as the reverse complement.
TCTTCTTTGTTTTTCCAGTGATCCTTTGAATCTTACTGGTTTGCAGGTTACCACGACATCGGTTGCTTTGAATGATGTGCTTGGGACTCCTAGATCGTTGACGACTCGGTCCCATACTGAGTATGCTCCTGTTCCGTGTATGGTTCCCATGACTACGTTTCCCGCGGCTCCTACTCTCATTGCTTCGTATAGTACTTGTGCTTCTTTTGATCTTACTTCTCCAAGTATCAGTACTGATGATCCTAGTCTTAGTGCGGTTCTTAATGCTTCTTCTGGTGGTACTTCTGCTTCTGTTCCTGCCATTTCTATTGGTGAACGTGTTTTGAGTCTTTGTATGTTGAACCCGATGTTCTTCATGTAGTCTACAGGCATCTCGAAGGTATCTTCTTGAAGTATTATCCTTAAAGAAGGCAGTATTTCCAGCATTAGTGCTTGTGTCATGGATGTCTTACCTGCTCCACGGCTTCCTGTTACTAATGTTGTTGATTGTGCGTCTATCAGGAAGCTTAGTAGTCCTGCTGCGGTTTTATTCACCATGTCTACGTCTATGTATTGTGGGAGAGTCCATGGTGTTACTTTGTGTAGTCTGAGTACGATTGCTTTTCCTTCTGGAGCAAGAGGTTTTCTTATTGCGGCTACTCTGGTGTCGAGTCTTTCCAGTGATAGGTCCAGTATTGGGTGTGCTTCGTCGAATGGTCTTCCGGATAGTGATCTGAATCTTGTGATTATTCCTTCGGCTTCTTCTTCCGTGAATATGACGTTTGTCTGGCAGGTTCCGTGGTCCTGGTGTGTTAGGTATATTGGGTACTGTCCCATTGGCGAGTCTATGTAGATATCTGTGAGTTTCCTATCTTGTAGGAGTAGTTCCATCATTCCGAATCCAACTGTGTATCTGGCTACTATTTTTGCTAGGCTGTCTCTTTTGCTGGTTGAGATGTCTATGTTGTTTTCTTCGGCTAGATCTTCTATGGTTTGGGAGTAGGTTCTTTGGAAGTATTTTTTTGCTTCTCCGGGTTCGCTGAATGATATTTCTTCAGGTCTGTAGCCCGCTACTTGTTCTCTTGTTTTTGAGAGTAAGAAGTATTCGTCAGGGGGTAGATCGTATTCCGGTGGTTGGATGTAGTAGAGGTTTTCTATTTTCTCGGGGTTTCTGTATATTTTTACTGAAGCATCTTCCACTTCGTAGGAGTCGAGTAGTTCTACTTCTTCAGGGGTTCTGTGGAATACTCTGCTGGATACGAATCCTGGTTTTATTTCTGCTTCGAATACTGAGTGGTAGGGTTCTCTTGTTCTTGGGATTTCTCCCATTTCTTTTATGAGTAGTTTTAGTTCTTTAACGATCTTTGTTTCGCTGAATTTCTTGAGTATCCAGTTGAGAGTTTTAAGGTATGCTTTGCTGCATTTTTTCTGTTCTCCATCTAGTTCTTTTAATCTCTTTTTTTCTTTCTTCACAATTTTTCTAAGTTGTATATAAGCTTGGAGAGGATCTCTTGTTAGTAGTTCTCTAGCTATTTTGACGATTGTATTGTATCTTGGTTTGTGTGATCTTCCGCATTTCTTTGATTTTAGCCTGCTTGGAGCCCATACTTTTTTCTGTTCGAATTCGTCTGCTAGTGCTCCTATTTCTTTAATCATCTTGGTTTGTTCTTTATTATAGGTTCTTTCATATGTTTTTTGAATCACTATTAAGTCGGCGTCGTGTTTGAAGCTCCATCTAGCGCATTTGTCCATGAATTCAGGGTAGTCGGCTATGGAGCAGTTTGTTTCTCCTTTGCAGTTAATTATTAAATATGTGTCTTCCCCTTTTGTTTTTGTGGTGTATTCATGCGGCATTTTATCGGTATCTCCATGTATTTTTTCAAATGTATTAAGTGTTTCAAGGGTTTTATGAGTTCTCTTTATTCATCTTTTTCCTCTTTATTTAATTCTCTGCTGGAATATGTATCGGGTCCGGGTTCCCAGGGTGATTCCGATGGTGGTTTATTTGAGTGGAGGAAGGGTGCTTTATTCTTAATAAGTATTCTATGTTTATATACCTTGTTCTGGTTTTTTATTCAATTTGTTGGACTGGGTTTTCTAAGAAGTTTTACTGCCTGGGCTGCTTCGGGGTTGCTGGAGATCGCAGGTATAAGTAACTCTGTGGAATATATTCAGGATTCGATTCCTGTCATTGTTCTTACTTCCGCTGAGCATACTGGTATTCTTGAATCGATTGGAGGTGCTGTTACTGATCTTTGTGTTGGTGATATAGAGTTAGCTCTTCTTCCAGCAATAATCTTAAGTACTTTTGACCGTTCCATAAGAAAGAGATTGATAGGTGTTGTTTCCGGGATTATCCTGATAGTGATTGTGAATCCTCTTAGAATATTTTTTGTGATGTGGACCGGTGCGAACTTTGGTTGGGGATTTGCTGAACTCATGCATTCCTTCACGTTCAGATTGACATTAATTTTAATAATATTGGGGTTCTATTATATATGGTACCTGAAATACGATGCGGTTTCAAGTTTGTTTACGAAAGTGAAGGTATTGGTCTCTAAGAGAAATATAAATAGAGAAATATAAATAATGATTAGGGGAGATAGATGGAAAACGGGAAAAATAAAAGTAAGGGAGGAAGAGGTTTTAGTTTGTTCACACCTTTAGTTGGAACTGCAGTTGTGATTATAGCTATCCTGATATCTATAACTATGATACAGAATAATTTAAGGATAAGTGAAGGTATAAGTGATTCTTATGTCTCTGCTGAACAGAGCATTGGTTCTCAGACCATAGAGTCAGCTGCAACTGGT
>CAZOFO010000001.1:0-9084 GCA_964579265.1 Microcaldota archaeon | reverse complement strand
CACATAGAAGATACCGAAGAAGCATTCGACTATCTAAAGGATAATACAGGTGACAAGGATCTTGGAGTAATTTGTAGTGAAATTACAACAAATTTTACAACTGGATATGATCATGGAGAAATTACAGTTCAAAATAGCACTGACGGAAATGTGTCACTCGAAGTCCCATGGAAAAACGTAGGTGTAGATACGAATTTACACCTGGAATACAAAAGTGCGGAATATGTAGCAGGTGATAGAGTAACATGTCCCTAGCACAATATGTAAAGTAGTAAGGAAAAGGTATTTAAAGAAAAGAAGTATTGAATTAAATGAAGGAAAGATATTTAATAGAAAAAGTATTAAAAATAGATAAAGAGAAACAGGAGGAATTGAGATCGGCCTAAAAGACTTATATTATAGAATAGAAGACAAATGGTTTGCAGGTATAGATAAACTAGATAGCAAAGGAATACCAGCTTACAGCATGATAGACCCGTTAGAAAAAAGAGGAATACCAAGCCTACCAGTATTCATCGCCCTTATAATAATAATTCTCTACATAGCATTCCCATACATGCCATTCATGGAACCAGAACCAGAAATAGTGGATGAACCAGAAGAAGTAACAGTTTTCATAACAGCATCAGATGAATTCGAAAAAATAGAAGATGTAAATATAGAAGCACTGGAAGAAGGAGAATTCATAGATTCCGATAAGACTAATTTTGAAGGAACAGCAAGCCTAACCTTGGAGAGAGGAAAGACGTACGAGATAACCGCAAACAAGGAAGACTGTACCGAAAGCCAAGTAATTTACCACGTTCCAGAGGAAGGAGAAGAACTAGAGAAAGATATATCATTAGAATGTGAAGGACACGTTAAACCAGGAGAAACAGTCATATGCTTTGATCCAGCAGTAACAGAACCAGTTCACTACGAAAAACTAGGTGTAAGAGATTTAGTAGTGGAACAAGGAACATGCGAGCTAGAGGAAGTTGGAGAATGCTTCATGGAGCTGGATGAAGACTTCAGCTATAAATTCGAAACCGATAAATACATATCAGAAAGCACGTATTCAACCAGTCAACTCGAAGGATACGAACACGAAGAATGCATACCAATGGTTGAAAAGGACGATGACGGACCAAATGACGATATAGATCCAGAACATGGGGAAGAATTAATATGGGTGAGAGACGAAGAAGGAAACTCACTGGGAGGAAAGACAGTTCAACTAGTATATCCAAACGCAACTAACACTCCAATAGTAGAAGGAGAAACAAGCGAATCAGAAGGATCAAAAGGAAGAGTAACTCTCAAACCACCTATGAACGAAACCTATAAGATAAAGGTACTTTCAGAAGGAGAGACCTCCTCTAAATTAACCGAAGAGATCTACGAAGTAACTAAAGAAGTGGAAACCCGTTTCGTTGAAGTAGGAAGACATGAAGAAACAACAATAGAAGTAGTGAGAAGTAGAGACGCATCAGCGTTAGAAGATGTTCATATAAGAATATTCGATGAAGGAGAAGAAGTATATATAGGTCATACAAACCTAGAAGGAAGAGCAGACCCAGTACCTAACCTACAGGAATATACATACGAAGCAACCTTATTCAAAAGAGGATACGCACCAAAAGAAATAGATATAACAGGAGGAGAATCAAGAGCCATTGAACTAGACGAACTTGAAGACTACGAAATGGCAGATGTAGAAGTAACTTCAAAAACAGATACAGAAGTCCAGGAAAGAGTACAAGGAGCTCAGGTGGATCTAAAATACGAAGACGGAACACAAATGGGCTACCCGACAAAAGAAACAAACGACCTGGGAGAAGTGAACTTCCCAGAAGTCCCGGAAGGAGACTACTGCGTAGAACTAACCTACAAAGGAGAAACACACCCGTGCGAAGATCATCAAATAACAATAAGACCAGAAGAAGAATCAGTCGCTACAAGAACAATCCTAATAGACCCTATAATGAGACTATTAAGAGTAAGAGCAACTAGAGAAAACGAAGGAGTAGAAGGAGTAACAGTAGAAGGAGAAGATAAATTCGGACAAACATACACACCAGAAGAAACAGATACAGCAGGAATGACCTCATTCAGAGTACCTGATGGTAGACTGGTAACAGTTAGCGCAAATGCAAATATAGATGGAGAAGAATTCAGACCAACACAAGATGTAAGGATGGATAGAGACGAAACAATCGAATTCGTACTTGACGAACCAATAGACAGAGACGTAGTATTCAACCATCTTCAAGAATACGAAGGCTACCAATACGGAGAAGGAGCTAATATAAATCCAAGAACAAGGTACGATGCCGAATTCCAGATGGATCTATTCAATATAATGGGAGAAAGATGGGACGAAGTAGAATACAGAATATGGACCGAAGACGATGTCAACATATACAAATCACCAGAAGTCAACTCATGGGCAGGATGGGAAGCAACACCTGAAGACCTCCCTGGAAAAAACCAAGAGATAACAATTGAAGGAATCTACGACAAAGCGGATAGAGACCCTATATTCAACGTTCCAATAGTAGCTATGCCTATAAATTCTGAAGATGAAAGTATAGAACTTAACTTCCAGGCAAGCTGGAACCATGAAGAAAGCGACACATACATAGAAACGGAAGAAAAGACAATAGAATTCGGATTGAATCTTAAAGATGGATCAGAACAAGGTCCATTCTACGTTGACAGAACAATAAATAGAGAAGAACCCGTAAGTAAAGGACAACCTGTTACAGCACTCTGGGACATAGCACTAGTAGAAGGAACATTCGATGGAGAAATGGTATTCGAACCTGAATTCAACAACACTGAATTCGATCCAGTAGAACTTGAAAAACTAGAAATAACGGACCCAGAAGGAGAAACAACAGAAGTACCTGAAGAAGAAATAACCCTAAGAGAAGATTACTTAGCATTCAACCTAACAGAAGAAAACCAATTGGAGGAAGGCGACCAAGTAGAACTGCAGATAATAAACACTCCAAAATACCCAGTATCAGACGTGAAGATACAGGGAGAAGCAGGAGGAATAGACCTAGGGCACGTACACTACGAAACAGGAGGAGAAATATCTACAACCACAACTATCTCACCGGAAAGCAGATACACACTGAGCGATCACATAGACATCATAATAAGAGATACGGAAAGAGGAACAGTATTAGACGATACCCAACTATTCGAGATAAAAAGACATGGAGATAGCGAAATAACCGGTTCACTAGAAGGCTGTAATGATATACCCTTATCAAAAGAAGCCGAATTAACTCAAGATGGAGAAGGAAGAAACGTATTGAGAGTTGATCTAGACAGTGACTGCCACTTAGAAGAAGGTGAGATAGATATAAGCATAGCCGGAGGAGACATAAAAGAAGATACAACATCCTTCGATATCGAACCAACTTTCACAGTTCCAAGGATAGGTCAAACAGGAATAGTACCTGGAGAAACATGCCCAATAGACCTAACCAAGCAACGTACAGACGAAGTACTAATAGGAGCTCCAGGAGAAGAACCAGTAGGAATAGCAAGAAGCGAATGTGAAGAAGGAAGACCATCAGAGATAGGAATAAACTACGTAGAAGCACCAGGAATAGGACCAGGAAACATAGAAATAGACGAAGAATCAGTAGAACTCATCTCAGCTGATGAAGATGTAATAGAAGACGATATGCTAGAAAGATTTGTAGATATAAGCGTAAGACAAGACAGAATATTACTAGAACCAGAACCATTCGAAGGAGGAACAGGATACAACTTCCAAGTAAGATTCACAGTAAAAGGAACAAACAACGGCATAACAGACGAAGAAACAATAACAACAGACATATCACTATCACAACCAATGAGAGAACTAGGAGGAAACAGATTCAGAAGAAACCCAATCCAAAGCTACGAAGCAGAAGAATACAGATGCAACGTGAGATACTGCAACCTAGATCAAGCATTCGAATACGGAATAAACACTCCTGCAAGAAGATCAGAAGTTCAAATGGTGGAACTAGGGGAAATAACACCTCTAAAAGCATCTAGTATACTGAGAGAGACACTGAGAGATATGGATGAGTTCTCAGAAGAAGAATACACAGTAAAAACAGGCAAACCAGGAGATGAAGGTGAAATAACAAATGACTATGAATTCCTTATAGATCCAAACCCAGAGAACATGCCTGACGTGGGAAGAAACGAAATAATAATAGTCAACGAGACAGATGATGATGGAAATATCCGCTTCCACATATGGTTCAACCACCTAGACGATGAAAACCCACTACTAGTAAGGAACACAGCATTATGGATGCCTCACCAAGACATAGATTACGGAACATTAGAAGAAACAGACGTACTTGAAAAACAAATGGAAACACCAATATACATAGACGAAACAATAACGGAAGATGAAACATTATCCCAATATCAAGACTCTATAGAGGAAGATGTTCAAGGAGCACTTGGAGAAATGTGGGGAACAGATAAAGAAAACTTCCCAGTAGTAAGTGAAGGAGAATTCGAAGAATATACACACGGAATACACATAGGTATATGCGATCCGGAAGACGAACCAGAACACGATAACTGCCAGAGACTAGAAGACAGAGACTACTCACTAGGAACACCAGCCATATTTAGAGGAAGATTCGAAGAAAAAATCTACATCCATGCAAAAGACGCTTCAGACCTGCTCAACCTAACAGAAAGATTCGAACTAGCATTCGGAGAAACAAGATCAGGACTAGCACTAGAAATGATGAATAGAGATGACCCAACACTGGGAGGACTAACAATAGCACCGGAAGAATTAAGGTACTACTGCTGGTCACAAGGAGCACCACAGTGCCCAGGAGGAGAAGCAACGCTAAACGCACTGGAACAACTAGGAGAAACAATGCTAGGAGCACCTGAAGTAGAACTAGAACAGAAAACGGACTTCGAAGAGATCCTACTAAGAGAAGGTGGAGACGAAGAAAACATAACTGAAGTAGATTACATAATAGTATCAGCGGACAACACAAGAGACCTAAGAAAAAGCGGTCAACTAGGAGCAAACCCTTATATAAGCGGACCAGGAGGATACATAGACATCTTTGGAGAAGGAGTAAGATCACAAAGAGTAAGACTACCACCTGGAGGAGTACTATACCAACCAGAAGGACCAACAACACTACTAGTTCCACAAGATAACGAAGCAAATGCACCTAACCTACTGCAAGAACTACACTTCCAACTAACAATAGAAGAATAAAGATATAAAAACCCTGAAAATATTATAAATACGAGGGAAAAAATGGAAAAAAACAATAAAAGACTGTTGAAGAAAACGCTGCTCGTGCAGATAGCAGCAGTAACCCTAGCCTTGATAATGTTCAATGTTCCAGCATCAAGAGCAAAAAGACTCAACCAATTCAAAATGCCCGACACCACAATATACGACGTATCCAGCGGAGAAACAGTACCCGCAGGAATAAACCTACAAGCATACTGCGAAGGACCAAACGAAGATGGATGGTGGATAGCAGGATGTGACGAACCAGGAGCAAGCAGTGGAGAAGGAATAACAGATGACAGCGGAGTAGTAGAAGAACTAGATGGAGAATACGAAGGAGGAATATACACAGAAGGATGCAGACACGGATACTACGGAAACTGCAAACTCGCAATAAACACAGATCAAGACGTAGAAGAACTAGAACCTGACCAAGCAGAAATATCAGGAGCAAGCGGAAGATGGAAAGGAACAGTATCCAAAGAAGACCTAATCTGGTACGACAACTGGAGAGACGACGACCCAGAACAATACTTCCAAGGAATAAGCGGATCAGAAGAATACGACCAATCAACAGGAGCAACAATAGCAGGATGGGTAGCAATAGCAGCAATAATCATAATCCTAACAGTAATAACAGGAGGGTTAGCTATTAAAGTAGTAACAGGGGCTGTTATGCTAGGAGGATTACTAAAAACTCTATTAGCAGGTATTGGTATAGCATTTGGAGTAGGGGTACTCTCAGCTATTACAGGTTGGGTAACAAGCAGTGCCAACTACATAGGCTGCGCATTTTCAAGATTATGGGATGACACAGCATGCGTCCTGGAAAGAGAATTCGAAAATGTAATTCTAGGTGTAGAACCATCAGGACCGGAACAAACCTATCATGAAGAAAAAACAGAAATAGTAGACAACGTCCAAGTAGGAGCCGACAACGTAATCACAGATGTAAAAACAATGACAAGATACCAACTAAACGAATACCTAATAGGACAAGGATTAAACCAAGAAGTAGGAGACACCTCCAAACACGAAATAATAAGAGTAGTAGAAGGTCCAGACTACCCTAACTGTAGAATGGCACCAAACTACGGATACGTAGACGGAGACACAACAAGACCACTAGAAGGAGAAATGACAATAGAAGAAGCAACCGCAAACGAATCAATGATACTAAACAATGAAACATACAAATTCACAATAGAAGACAAACCAGGAGAAAGAAACTTTGAGATAACAGCGCAGAAACTAACAGAGAACACAAAAGACATCCTGGAAGAAATGCCCGAAACAACAGGAATAAATCAGGAAGGGTACCAAGGACCATGCGTATCAAGCTACTCGAGTACACCACTCAGATCAAGAGTATTAAACGTGGCAATGGAACCGGCAGAACCATTAGAAGCAGGTGATATCTACACACCAAGCCCAATATACGATGGAGAAAGAGCAGGATACTCAGAAGAAATAGAGGAAGAACTAAGATGCGTACCAGGAGACGAAACAGTAAATACCGACACAACAATCCAAAGTTACCTAATAAGAGAAAACATCTTCAACAACGCAACAATAAACAACCACTGCGAAGTAAGCGATGAGAACTACGAAGAAAGAATGATACCATGCGGAGAAAAAGCAGCACCATCAGGATACATGTGCGCAGAAAAAGGAGAAGGAACCTGCCCACTAGGATCAATCTACAACCCAGAAACAGAAAAATGCATGATAGCAGACGACATGGGATAAAAAAATAATAAAGGTATAAAAAATGGATCCAAAAGAGATATACTACAAAATAGAAGACAAATGGTTCGAAACAATAGACTTCCTTGACAGGAAAGGAATACCATCATACAAAGCAGTAGACCCACTAGAGAAAAGAGGAATACCAAGCCTACCAGTATACCTAGCCATCATAATAATATTATTGGCATTCGCAATCCCTGGATTAATGGGAGTGATGCAGCCAGAAGAACCAGTAGAAATAGAGGATCCAGATGAAGTACAGATACCTATAGAAGTAATAGATACAGATGAAATGGAAGAATTAGAAGAAGCAGAAGTAAAAGCAATACTGGAAGGAGAAATAACAGAAGAACAAATAACAAACCAAGAAGGATTAGCCAATTTATTATTACCACCGGAAGAAGAGTATAACATAACTGCTACAAAAGAAGGATGCACCAACGACAGCACAATCATAAAGGCTCAAGCAGACAGAGAAAATCCGGAAACTTTAACAATAGACTGTGGGTTCCTACTAGGAGAAGATGAACTGGAAATATGCTTTGATCAGTCCGCAAAAAGAATAGAATACATACCAATACAAGAAGGAAGATTCTCAAGACCTGACTTAGGAGAGGAATGCGGAACAGGAAAATGTAGATTCGAACCTGAAGAAGGTTTTGAATATGAATTCAAATCAGTGGATTCAGAATACGAAACTGAAAGATCATACAATATAGAAGAGTTAAAGGAAAAGTCACCATCAAGAGAATGCATATCAATGGAGAATGTAGGAGAACAAGAAAACGAAACAGATGATGAAGATGACGAAGAACTTGATAAAAAGATGGGAGAACTCATATTCATAGTAGAAAGCGAAGAAGACGAGGAAAGAATAGGAGGAAAAACAGTACAATTAGTATATCCAAACGCCACGGAAGAAGTAATAGAAGAAGGAACAACAAAAACAGGAAACGGAACAAAAGGAGAAGTAACATTCGATTTACCTGTAAATACAACTTACTATCCAGAAGTATTACCCGACAATCAATCAGGAGGAAGGCTATTTGACTCCTATGAAAGAGAAGTAGAAGAAGAAACAAGGACAGAAATACTAGACGTACCCACCCACGAACAAACAACCATACAAGTGATCGACGAAGAAACAGAAGAAGGAATAAACAACGCTCTAATAAAAACAGAAATAAACAATAGATGGGTAGAACTACCAGAAACAGATTCAACGGGAATAACAAGACCACACTTGGAAATGGGAAAGGAACACACAGCTGCAGTTTTCCATGAAGACTACCTAACAGACAACATAGAAAAAACAATCACAGGCGGAGAATCAGCCACTATAGAGTTAGAGGAAGCAGAACCCGCAGACGTAAGCAATATAATACTAACCCTCTACACAGATACAGATACTTCCCTACCAGTAAAAGAAGCTCAAATAGATCTGAAACATCAAGACGGAACCCACACAGGGCGACCAACAAAAGAAACAAATGAATACGGAGAAGTAACATTCAAATCAGTGGAAGAAGGAGACTACTGCTTTAACATAAACTGGGATGGAAAAGAATACCAATGTGGAAACTACCCAGTAGAAGTAACAGACCCTCACGAACAATCAACCATAACCAAAACTTACAGAATAGAACCAAGAATGAGATCACTTACAGTAGACGTAATCAAAGAAGAAACAAAAGACGGAGTAGGAGGAGCAACAGTAGAAGTCAAAGACGCAAACTACGAAGAACATTACGGTGAAAAAGAAACACGAGAAACAGGTAGATCGAGATTCGATATAATACAAGGAAGAGAAGCAGAAGTATCCGTAGAAGCAGAAGTAGAAGGAGAACAATACCAGTACCTCCGAACAACACCAACCATGGACGACGACTACTCAATGAATTTCACACTAGACACCCCACTAAATAACACCATACAATTCAATCAAATAACAAGGGGCGGAGAAGAAGCAACTCAACCAATAGCAAGAAACCAGATATACCAAGCAGAACTAGATCTAGGACTAGAAGGAATGGAAGGACAAAGATGGGATGAAATAGAAG